>NZ_JBIDCA010000009.1:0-442794 GCF_043204345.1 Streptomyces sp. NPDC047917 | reverse complement strand
CCAGCGAGAAGTCCCCGAAACCCTTCTGGAGGGCGAGCTCGCGCACCGCCGCGTACGACCCCGCGAACCCGATCGCGGCGATGAGCACCGCTCCGGCGACCACGAGACCGATGAGTATCCGGTGGGTGCGTGTCAGCTGCATCGCGGCCACCCGCGTTCCCTCCCCGTTTCCCGTATCCGACGTCAGGTTCTGGCGTCGTGCTGTGACTTCTGGCGGGCACAGCCTGGCACATGGGGGCGCGGGGCATTGCGCGGGGAGGGGCGAAGCCCGGCGCTCGGGGGAGCGCCGGGCTTCGTGAAACCGTCTCCGGGCCGGAGCGTGGCCGGCTCGTCGGACGGGCCGGATGCCGCTAGCCGGCCGTCTTGACGGACGACTTGTGGGCGGAGGTCTTCTTCTTGTCCGTCGACTTCTTGCTGTCGTCGGACTTGTCGTCCTCGGTCTTGCCGTCCGAGGACTTGGGGTCGTCCGCCTTGTCCGTGGCCTTCTCGCCCGGCGTGGCCGTGCCGGCTGCGACCGCGGCCACCGCTTCCTTGGCCGCCTTCTCGGCGCCCTTCATGATGTCGCCGGCGGAGGGGGTCTTCGCGCCCGCGTAGCCCGCACCGTTGTAGGTGAGGGTGATGACGACGTTCTCCGTGCGGGTCACGACCGTGGCGTACTTGAAGTCCTCGCCGGTCTTGCTGAGGTCGTAGGCGATCGTGCTCGCCTGGTCCCCGATGCCCGTGGCGGGCGCTTCGACGACCTTCTTGGCGCCCTCGGCCGCCTTCGCCTTGTCGACCTGCTTCGCGAAGTCCTGCTGCGCGCGCTTGGCGCCGCTGCCCAGGGCCTGGTCCGATTCGAAGCGGGTGAAGCCGACGTCGAGCCAGCGGTACTGGGAGCCCTTCACACCGTTGTCGTCGAGGCCGTTCCAGGAGCAGCCGGCGCGGGAGGTGATGTCGCTGGAGTTGGCTGCCGTGCCGTTCTTGGACTTCGCCGAGGGAACCAGGGACGTGACCGTCTTCTTGGTGATCGACTTGCACGGGTCGGGCAGCGCGGCGAACTTCGCGGGCTCGACGGTCGGTTCCGCCTTCTTGCTCGCGCTCGGCGATGCGGACGACTCGGACGAGCCCGATTCCTTCTTGTCGCCGGAGTCCGACGAGCAGCCGGCGACGACGAGCATCACCGGGACGGCGGCGCAGGCGAGTATGCGGGAGAGTCGCGGGGCTGAACGGTGCATGGTTCCTTCACTCGGGTGGCGCGGCGGGCGGGCTGCCAGGTGGTCGGGCGGATGGTCGGGCAGGCGGTCGGCCGGGTGGTCGGGCAGGCGGTCGGCCGGTGGATCGGGCAGGAGGTCGGGCGGTCGGGCGGTGGTCCGGAGGGTGTCCGGGAAGCTGTCCCGGAGGGTTTTCCGGAGGGCCACGGTACGACGGACTGCGACCGGATGCCGCCTCGGCCCGGGGGCCCGGTGGTCGGGAGAGACGTGGGTCAGGGGTGCCCGGGACGGGTCATTCGCTGAACTTCTCGACCAGCTTCCGGGCCAGTGCCTGGGCCTTCTCCTGCAGTTCCTTGCTGTCGGGGACCACGGTGGAGACGGACGGCTGCTCGGCGTACTCGACGGTCACGATGACGTTCGATGTGCGGAATACCACCTTCACCGTGCGGTGCTGTGCGGTGGAACCTGCCCGGGTGAGCAGATCGTCCAGAAATGCGCTGTCGCCGAAGTCGTCGAGGACACGCGGCTGAAGGCTCTCGTCCGAGGTGCCGGTGCCGTTGTCGGTGGTCCCGTCGTCGGTGGCGTCGTCCTCGGGGGAGGGGCCGGTCAGGGCGTGCGAGGTGGCGTCGGAGGCGTCGTCGGAGGCGGCGGACGTCTGCTTCTTCCCGTCCTTGCCCTTCTCGGCCTCCTTCTCCTTCGCCGCCGCGCCCTCCGTGCTCTTCGCGGCGTCGGGGGTCGCGGAGGGGGAGGACAGCCCGGCGGCGGTCTCCTTCTTCGTGTACACCTCGCGGGCGCGGTCGTCGTCGCTCACGGCGGGGTCGTAGGACACGACGCGTTCGAAGTCGATGAACAGGGTGTGCGAGGAGGAGGGGTCCTCGGACTTCCAGCTGCAGCCGACCCGGCGGTCGGTGTTGTAGGTGACGGAGGCGGTGCCCTCGTACACCTTCTGCTGCTGTTCCTCGGTGAGTTCGGCGGTGCCCGGGAGCAGGTCCTTCAGTGTCGAGGTCTCGACGGCACGGCAAGGCTCGGGAAGGGTGCGGTACTTGCCGGGGGCCGCGGCGGCGACGGTCTCCTCGCCGGGCTTGCTGTCGGCTGCGGAACCATCGGTTCCGGAGTCGGCGCTGCAGCCGACGACGAGCGCTGCCAGTAGCGCGGTGCCGGTTACGAAGGCCATTCGTCGCACGGTCCTGGGCTCCCTTCGTGCGAAAAACGGTTGCCGCCCGATGGCGGCCGGTGGACACAATGTGTATCGCACGCGCCGCTGTGAATGCCGGTCGACCGACTCATTTGCCGACCTTGGCACCGGTTTTGCGCTTTCAGACTTTTCGGGGGAATCGAGGGACTATGTCTTATGTAGAGGTGCCGGGGGCGAAGGTTCCCATCCGCATGTGGGCCGATCCGGCCTCGGTCGAGGACGTCGCGATGCGGCAACTGCGCAATGTGGCCACGCTGCCCTGGATCAAGGGTCTCGCCGTCATGCCGGACGTCCATTTCGGCAAGGGCGCGACGGTCGGTTCGGTGATCGCGATGCACGGTGCGGTCTGTCCGGCGGCGGTCGGTGTGGACATCGGCTGCGGAATGTCCGCGGTGAAGACCTCGCTGACGGCCAACGACCTGCCGGGCGACCTGTCCCGGCTGCGGTCGAGCATCGAGCAGGCCATCCCGGTGGGCCGGGGCATGCACGACGACGCCGTGCAGCCGGACGGGTTGTACGGCTTCCGGGCGCCGGGCTGGGACGACTTCTGGGGACGGTTCGACGGGGTGGCCGACGCGGTCAAGTTCCGTCAGGAACGTGCCACGAAGCAGATGGGGACGCTCGGATCGGGCAACCACTTCATCGAGTTCTGCCTCGACGAGGCGGGTTCGGTCTGGCTGATGCTGCACTCCGGATCGCGGAACATCGGCAAGGAACTGGCCGACTTCCACATCGGTCAGGCGCAGAAGCTGCCGCACAACCAGGACCTGATCGACCGGGACCTGGCGGTGTTCATCGCCGACACCCCGGAGATGGCGGCGTACCGGAACGACCTGTTCTGGGCGCAGGAGTACGCGAAGCACAACCGGGCCATCATGATGGCGCTCTTCCAGAACGTGGTCCGCAAGGAGTTCAAGAAGGCCAAGGTGACCTTCGAGCCGGTCATCTCCTGCCACCACAACTACGTGGCGGAGGAGCGGTACGAGGGCATGGACCTGCTGGTCACGCGGAAGGGTGCGATCCGTGCGGGGTCCGGGGACTTCGGGATCATCCCGGGGTCGATGGGCACCGGTTCGTACATCGTGAAGGGCCTCGGGAACGAGAAGTCGTTCAACTCGGCCTCGCACGGCGCCGGCCGGAAGATGAGCCGGAACGCCGCGAAGCGGCGCTTCTCGACGCGCGACCTGGAGGACCAGACGCGGGGCGTGGAGTGCCGGAAGGACTCCGGCGTCGTGGACGAGATTCCGGCCGCGTACAAGCCGATCGAGAAGGTCATCGAGCAGCAGCGGGACCTGGTGGAGGTCGTCGCCAAGCTCAAGCAGATCGTGTGCGTGAAGGGCTGAATCGGTTCTTCGCGCGCGATGGACGGAGGGGCCCGGGACGCGGGTGGTGTGTCCCGGGCCTCTTCCTGTCCGTCCTGCCCCGTCCTGCCTTGTCCCCGGTCTGGTCCTGCCCCGTCCTGCTTTGTCCCCGGCCCGGTCCGGCCCGGTCCGTCCCGCTCCGGTCAGGCGGTGCGGTGGACCTTGGAGTTGGAGGCCTGGGCGCGGGGGCGGACGACCAGGAGGTCGATGTTGACGTGGCTGGGCCGGGTGACGGCCCAGGAGATGGTGTCGGCGACGTCGTCGGCGGTGAGGGGGGCGTCGACGCCCGCGTACACCTTGGCGGCCTTCTCGGTGTCGCCCCGGAAGCGGGTGGTGGCGAACTCCTCGGTCTTGACCATGCCCGGGGCGACCTCGATGACGCGGACGGGGGTGCCGACGATCTCCAGGCGGAGGGTCTCGGCCAGGACGTGCTCGCCGTGCTTGGCGGCCACATAACCGCCGCCGCCCTCGTACGTGGAGAGGCCCGCGGTGGAGGAGAGGATGACCACCGTGCCGTCGCCGCTCGCGGTGAGGGCGGGGAGCAGGGCCTGGGTGACATTGAGTGTGCCGATGACGTTGGTCTCGTACATCTGGCGCCAGTCGGCGGGGTCGCCGCTGGCGACCGGGTCGGCCCCGAGCGCCCCTCCCGCGTTGTTCACGAGGACGGCGAGGGTACGGAACGCCGTGGCGAACTCGTTCACCGCGTCGCGGTCGGTGACGTCCAGCTCGTAGGCCGTGGCCTGGTGGCCCGCCTCGTTGATCTCGGCGGCGAGCGCCTCGATGCGGTCCTTGCGGCGGGCGGTCACCACGACGCGGTAGCCGGCGGCGGCGAGCTGCCGGGCGGTCGCGGCACCGATGCCGCTGCTCGCTCCGGTGATGACGGCGATCGGGGTGGCGGCCATGGCGGACTCCTCGGACAGCTGATCGGTACGGGGGTCAGGATAGGCAGGTGCCGGGCTCAGTGGCTGCGGGGGGCGTACATGATCACTGCCATGCCGGCCAGGCAGATCAGCGCGCCGATCACGTCCCAGCGGTCGGGGCGGTAGCCGTCGGCGACCATGCCCCAGGCGATCGAGCCGGCGACGAAGACCCCGCCGTACGCGGCGAGGATGCGGCCGAACTCGCCGTCCGGCTGAAGCGTGGCGACGAAGCCGTAGGCGCCCAGCGCGATGACGCCCGCCCCGATCCAGATCCAGCCCCGGTGCTCACGCACGCCCTGCCAGACCAGCCAGGCGCCCCCGATCTCGAAGAGCGCGGCGACGACGAAGAGGGCGATGGACCGGGCGATCGACATGAGGCAAGCGTGTCATGCGAGGAGAAAGGCGCGCCGAACCGGTCGGTAAATACGGATGATTCGGGGCGATCTGTATCTTCGGGGCATGGTAGTGACACATAGAGCTGCGCGAGCCCTCTCCGCGACGGCGCTGTTGGCCGGGAGCGTGGTGCTGGGGGCGGGGGCCGCGGCGGCCGTCCCGTCTGCGGCTGTGACTTTCCCTGCGGCTGTGACCTCCCGCCCGGGTGTCACCTCCCCTGCGGCCGTGACTTCCCCTGCGGCCGTGACTTCCCCTGCGGCCGTGACTTCCCGTGCGGTCGTGACGCCGTCCGCGGCTGTGACGCCCTTTGTTCTTCCTGAGCCCTTCGTGGGCATTGCGCCCGAGGCCGATGTGTCGCACCACGGGTATGTCCTGCTGTGGGACGCGGGACTCAAGGTCCGGGTGCGGACCGAGAACCACGGCCCGTCGAGTCTGACCGGAGTGACCGTGCGCGTGCGGACCTCGGTGGGGCTCGCCGGACCGCAGGTACTTCCGCAGGGCTGCCTGCGGGCCGACCGGCGGACCGTGCTGTGCCGGACGGGCAGCCTGCACGCCGACGGGGCGCAGGAGCGGCGGATCGCCCTCGAACTGCGGCTCGCCGGGCGGCCGGACGAGGTCGTCGTGCGCGTCGACACCTTGTGGAACGGTGGCGCGAGCGACCGGAACCCCAGGAACAACGACCACAAGGTGCTGGCCCCGGCCACCGGTGACGAGTACGTGTTCTGATACGTGTCCCGAACCCCCGGCGGACGACGCGAAGGGCGATGTGGCGGCCGACGCGAGGGGCGCGTGGTGGGTGACGCGGCGGGTGGTTCGGGTCCGGTGTTCGTGGAGGTCGGCGACGCGGGCCCGGTGCTCGTCGTGGGCCCCGTGTTCATCGGTCGAGTGCGGCCCGCAGGGCCGTCGGGTCGGGGTGGTCGCTCGCCCAGGCGATGTAGCCGTCGGGACGGACGAGCAGGGTGGTGGTGCGGTCGCCCCGCCAGTGGGCGTGCACCAGCGGGGACGGTGATGCCGGAGCGGCGGTGCCGTCGGGGGTGACCAGGACGAACGTGCCGTCGCGCAGCAGTTGGTGCAGGCGGCCCTCCTGGAGGCTCAGGTCGGGGGCACGCTTCGCGGTCAGGGGATGCGTACCACGCGGGGCCCGGTAGGCGATCGAGATGCCGGAGACCATGCCGATGGCCTTGTCCGAGGCGGGGCGGACGGCGGACAGGGTCTTGGAGGTGACGGTCCTGACCGTCCGCTGGAGCGGGGTGCGGGCCATGGCGAGGCGGACCAGCGCGCCGCTGGTGCGGAGCACCATCGTGCCGACCGGGTGCCGTTCGGCGTGGTAGCTGTCGAGGAGCGCTTCCGGGTCGGCCGTCTGTCCCCGTAGCACGGCGGCGAGCTTCCAGGAGAGGTTGGCCGCGTCCTGGAGGCCGGTGTTCATGCCCTGGCCGCCCGCGGGGGAGTGGACATGGGCGGCGTCCCCGGCGAGGAAGACCCGGCCGGTCCGGTAGGACGGGGCCTGGCGTTCGTCGCTGTGGAAGCGGGAGATCCAGCGGGCTTCGTGCATGCCGAAGTCGGTGCCGAGGGCGGTGCGGCAGATCTCGCGCAGCTCGTCGAGGTCGACGGGGTCGCTGTCGGCCGCCTGGTGTGCGCGGTCCCACCCCATCACTCGGTACCAGCCGTCGCCGAAGGGCGCGACGAACGCGAAGGCGTCCCCCTCGCCGCTGACCGTCAGGATGTCGGAGGGCTCGTCGGTGAGCCGGACATCGGCGAGGACCATCGACCGGATCACCGATCCGCCGGGGAAGGGGAGCCCGAGCGCATGGCGCACGGGGCTGCGCATCCCGTCGGTGCCGACGAGATAGCGGGCGGTGAGGGTGGTCCGGCTGCCGTCCGCCTCGCGCAGCTCGGCGGTGACGGACTCCGCTGCGGCGCTCTGGTGGAGCGAGATCAGCTCCGTCTCGTACCGGAAGTGGACGCCGGCGGTGCGGGCGCGGCGCTCCAGCAGGTGCTCCACCTCGTACTGCGGGGTGATCAGCACGAACGGGAAGCGGGTGTGCAGCCGGGAGAGGTCGAGCGAGAGCTTCCCGAAGAAGCGCAGGGAAGTGAGGGGGGTGCCCGTCCGGATCAGCTCGTCGGCCAGGCCGCGGCTGTCGAGCAGTTCGAGCGTGCGGGCATGCACGGCGAAGGCGCGCGTCATGTTGTTCGTCCGGTGCGGGCGGCGCTCGACGAGTGTGACGGAGATGCCCTGGGCGGCCAGGTCCCCTGCCAGCAGCAGACCGGTGGGGCCGGCGCCCACGATGAGTACGTCGACGGTTTCGGACGCGGTGCTCGGGGTGGTGGTCATGACTGCCTCCTGGGCCCGTTCATCAGCTGTCACCGATATGCCAACAACTGTTGGTCAACGCTTGTTGGCAACGGTAGCTCCGGTGGGACTGGCATGTCAACGCCTGTTGGCCTACATTTGTTGGCATGACAGAGCCCGCCACCGCGCCTCGACGCTCGGATGCCACCAAGGCCGCGATCCTCGATGCCGCACGCGAGCGGTTCGCCGCCGACGGGTACGAGCGCGCGACCATCCGGGCCATCGCCCGCGACGCGAACATCGACCCGTCGATGGTCATGCGCTACTTCGGCAACAAGGAGGGGCTGTTCGTCGCCGCCTCCTCGATCGACCTGCGGATCCCCGAGCTGGGCGCGCTGCCGGGCAAGCACGTGGGTGCGGTGCTGGTCGGGCATTTCCTGGACCGCTGGGAGGGTGACGACGTGCTCACGGGCATGCTCAGGGTCAGCGTCACCAATGAAGCGGGCGCCGAGCGGATGCGGGCGATCTTCGCCGGGCAGATCGGTGCGGTCACGGTCGGGGTCTGCCCCGTTCCCGCCGAAGCGGCCCGCCGTGCGGTGCTCGTCGCCTCGCAGATACTCGGAATGGCGCTCGCGCGCTACGTGTTGCGGTTCGGGCCCGCCGTCGAGATGTCGCGCGACGAGGTGATCGCCTGGCTCGCGCCCACCGTCCAGCGCTATCTGACCGCAGAGACGCCGTAGCCGGGCCGGGGCGCCGCGGCGGGGCCGGGTCGCTGTGGCCGGATCCGACCCGACCGGGTCCGACTCGACCGGGTCCGACTCGACCAGAACCGACTCGATCGGATCCGACCCGGCCTGGTTGCTCCTGGCTGTTCCCGACCGGTCCCGACCGGCCCTGGCCTGGTCCGACCTGGTCCGACCTGGCCGGGCCGAGGCGGTTGGTTGCTCCGTACACTCGCTGTATGTCGCAGAAGTCCCAGCCCGGCCGCAGTGCGCTGATGGCCGAGCTGACCGTCGAGTCACGCCGCTACATGGCCGCCTTCGCGCTCTTCAACCAGGCCGTCGCCGACCATCTGCGGCTCCACCCGACCGATCTCCAGTGCCTCAACCTGCTCGGTCTGGAGGCGACGCCGGTCACCACGGGCCGCATCGCGGAGCTGACCGGGTTGACCACGGGTTCGGCGACCCGGCTGGTCGACCGGCTGGAACGGGGCGGGTACGTGACGCGCGAGCGGGACACCGTCGACCGGCGACGGGTGCTCGTCACGACCGTGCCGGAGCGGATGGTGGAGATCGGTGCGGTCTGGGAGCGGCTGAACGGGGCGTGGGCGGCGATGTTCGAGGCGTACGACGACGATGAAGTGGCCCTGCTCATCGCCCACATGCGGCGAACGACCGAGCTGAGCGCGCTACAGGTCGAGTCGCTGCGGGAGGCCGCCGACGGCGCGTGATGGCCGAGGGACGGCGGGGCGCCGAGGTGCCGGGTCGCCGGGGCCCGGGATGCCGGGGTTACGCGCCGTCCGCCGAGGCTATGCGCCGTCCGACGATGTGGGTGCGAACTCCTGGAGGGCCCTCGTGACGATCGCCTCCAGATGGGAGTGGTGGGCGCCCCGCCAGTAGACACGGTCGCACTCCGTGCACTGCGCGAAGACGTCGTACGAGCTCCGGGTGCCGTGCTCCAGCTGATCGCTGACCGTGTCCTTGTCGGCCGCCTTCAGCGGGCCGTTGCAGGCGGTGCACCTGGTCCACGGGGCGAGGTGCGGGGCGAACCGCTCCAGCACATCGCGGAGTTGATTCTCCGGGCGGTCGCTGTAGACGTACGCCCCGGCCCAGATCTCACGCCGGTGCAGCAGCCCCCGGTCCCGTGAGAGCAGTACGCGCCGCTCCTGCGCCGAACGGGCGGCCAGCGCGGGATCGCCGATGTCCTCGCTCTCGTACGCCGCGTCGACACCCAGCAGCCGCAGCCGCCGGGCCAGGGTGCCGAGGTGGACGTCGAGCAGGAACCGCAGGGGCGCGCCCGGGACCTGCTGGGGGCGTGCCACGGCACGAACCTCGACCAGTTCGCCGGCCCCCGGGATGTGTGAGACCGGCACGGGCCGGCCGTCGACCAGGATCTCTCCGGCCTCGGTGAGCGGGATGCCGAGCGACTCCACGACATGGCCGAGGGTGGACGAGCCGTCCGTTGTCACGGCCGTGCGTCCCCGGCGGCGTTCATGCGCGACGAAGAGCCGCAGCTCGGGGGCGACTTCGAGGTGGATCTCCGGTCCGTTCACCCCGCCAGGATGTCATCGGCCGGGGTGTGCCAGCCAGGGGGTTTCGCCGCTCGGGGGTCTCGTCGCTCAGGGGCGGAAAGCCGCGGCGTTCTCCTCGGCCCAGGTGGCGAAGGTGCGGGCCGGGTGGCCGGTCAGCTTCTCGACGTCGCTCGTCACCTCGTCCGGGACGCCGTCCAGGCCGGCCGCGTACGCGAGCAGCGCGTCGGCGATCGGCCCGGGCATGAAGGCGGCCATGGACTCCTTCCAGGCGGCCCCGGTCACGGTGTTGACGGTGACGGGGCGCCCGGACGCCGCCGCCAGCATGCCGACCTGCTCGGCGGCGGTGAGCGATTCGGGACCGGTCAGGTGGTACGCCGCGCCCTGCAGGCGGGGCTCGGTGAGCGCGGCGAGGGCGGCTTCTGCGATGTCGCCGGCATGGATGGGGCTGGAGTGGCTGTTGGGGTGGGGAAGGTCGACGGAGCCATGGGTCCGTACCGGCTGCACCCACTGGAACGCGTTGCTCATGAAGGCTCCCGGGCGCAGCAGCGTCGTGGTGAGGGGCGAGGCGATCGCGGCCTGCTCCACCGCGTGGTGGGAGGAGGCGATCAGGTTCTCCCGGGCGTCCGGGGCCAGGACGGAACTGGAGGAGAGCAGCACGATGTGGCTCACCCCGGCGGTCTCGGCCGCGGAGAGGAAGGCGTCGATGCCGGACGGGTCGGCGTAGAGGAAGACGGAGTCGATGCCGTCGAGAGCGGCCCCGAAAGTGGCCGGATCACCGAGGTCGCAGGCCACGACGGGCACGCCGGCGGGCAGTGCGTCGGCCGTGGCGGCAAGGCCCTCGGGGGTGCGCGAGGCCGCGCGGACGGCGTGGCCGTCGCGGTGCAGCAGCGAGACCAGCGTGGAGCCGATGCGGCCCCGGCATCCGGTGACGAGAGTGGTCATGGTGGAGGAATCCCCTCTGCGGGTACGGCACATATCCTTGCGACACGAATAAGCTGCGTTGCGCAGATAAATATTGCGGGGGAGGGGTGCGGTGTCAAAACAATTTCGGACGTCCTGGAGCACCGCCCCTGGAGCCCTCTTCTCGGAGCACCGTTCTCGGGGCACCGCTCCTGTAGACCCGCCCCTGGAGACCCGCGCCCGGGGCAAGCCTCGGGGGCGGCCCCGGAGGCGGGGTAACCGCGGCTGCGGCTGTAGCTACAGAGCGGAGTGGCCACCCCCGGGGGCAAGGTCGAGGTCGAGGTCGAGCCGCCAGTCGTTGGTCAGCAGCGCATGGCCGGGCGGGTATTCGAAGTCGCACTCGCCGATCAGGGTGAAGCCCGCCTTGCGGCACACCGCGTTCGACGCGGCGTTCTCCACGGACGGGTAGGCGTGCAGGAAGCGGTGCTTGCGCTCGGCGCGGGCCTGCTCGGCGACTGCCCTCGTCGCGGCCGTCGCGATGCCCAGGCCCTGGTACTCGGGGAGGACGGCCCACCCCGTCTCGTACACCTCCTGGCCCTGCCAGGTCCGCTCCCAGAAGCCGATCGTGCCCACCGCTTCGGCCCCGTCCGTCAGCGCGACGCGGAACATCCTGCCCCGGCCCGTGCGGTCCGCGCTCAGCTCCACGTAACGCCCGTGGCGCGCTATGAGCTGCTCCTCCGTCTCGGGGTCGCCCAAGTGATCCATCAGCTCAGGGGCGTTGGCGCGGCGGAGAAGCTCCAGGTCGGCATCCGACCAGGCTTCGATCCGTACGGGAGATGAAGCGGCTCGTTCCATACCGGAACTGTAGGACGCGGCACTGACAGCGGGCGGTCAGCGCGGGGCGAACGCCGTCGGAGGCACGCCGACCGTGGCGGTGAAGTCCCTGATCAGGTGGGCCTGGTCGCTGTAGCCGAGTTCCGCGGCGAGCGCCGCCCAGTCCACCTGCGGGTCCGACTCCGCCCGCTCCAGGGCCTCGTGGATGCGGTAGCGGAGGATGACCCACTTGGGGCCGACGCCGACGTACGAGGCGAAGAGCCGCTGGAGCGAGCGCGGCGACAGCCCCGCGGTGCGGGCGAGTTCGTCGACACGACGCACCGTGCGGTCCGTGCGCACCAGGTCGGCCAGGGCCACCGCGCGTTCGGCCTGCGGGTCGGGTTCCGGGCCGAGCGCCAGCAGGTACCGGTCGAGCGCCGCCACCCGCGCGTCCTCGTCCGCCGGGCCGAGGATGTCGGACGGCGGGGCGGGCGGGGCGAACACCTCCTCGGCGGGGAGCCGCCGCCCCGTCCAGTCCGAGACCGGCCGGTCCGGTGCGAACGGCCGGAAGCCACCGGGCCGGAACTTCACTCCGCAGACCCGGCCCCGGCGCTCCAGCTTCTGCGTGAAGAGTTCCAGCCCGATGCCCGAGACCTCGACGAACCCGGCGGGACCGGGCCGGGCCGTGCCGTCGTCCTGCTCGAACCGCTGGAAGACCAGGTTCACGGATGGGTGCGGCACCACATGGGAGGCGTACGGCTGGGACAGATCCCAGTCGATGAGCCAGTAGTTGTCGATGTACGGCCGCAGACCGGCGGCGGGTTCACGGCGGCGGAAACGTACCTGGGCGAAGAGTTCGGGGGCGTCGACGATGCCCCGGGTGTCGCGTCGAGGACCGGCCATGGCGGCGATCCTACGATCCATGGACGGCCCGGGCGCGGACGGTGTCGCGTTTCTTCAAGCGCCCGGCCGCCCGGTCGTGCATCGTCGGAGGATGACGAAGATCAGTGAATTGCTGGCCACGGCCGTCGGACCGGCGATGGCGGTGCTGGACGGGATCGACGACGACGGTCTCGATGCCCCCACTCCGTGCGCGGATTACGACGTACGGGCCCTGATCAGCCATCTCTTCCAAGTGGTGGTCAACTTCCAGGCCCTGGCGGCCAGGGAGGAGGCCGACTTCGGTACGACGCCGGACATCGTCACCGGGGACTGGCGGGCCCGGTTCGGCGAGGAGGCGGCCGGGCTGGTGGCGGCCTGGGCCGTGCCCGGCGCGGACGAGGGGACCGCGGGGGCCATGGGGCTCCCGGCCAGGACCGTCGGGAACATGGTGCTGGGCGATCTGACCGTCCACGCCTGGGACCTGGCGCGGGCCACCGGCCAGGAGTTCGCCCCGGCCCGGTCCGTACTGGACGAGATCGGCCCCGCGCTGGCCGCGATGGCTCCGATGGCCCGGGAGGCGAAGGTGTTCGGCGAGCCGCACCCCGTGCCGGAAGGGACTAGCCCCTTCGACGAGGTGCTGGCGCTGACCGGCCGGGACCCCGGCTGGCGGCCCCCCGGCGCCTGACGCCTGCGGTGGGAGGGCGAGGGCCCGGGGCCTCGCCCTCCGGTGCCTCCGGCGTGCCGTAGAGGCCGTCCAGGCTGGTGAACGCGGCGTCGACGACCTCCTCGGCATCCACCAGCATCGCGCTCTCGGCCTGCCTGGCCGCCCGGTGCCCCGGCCTGCCGGGAGACGGGGGCGCCGGGCGTCGTCGCCGCCACCAGCTCTCGCACGCCGCGTAGATGCCGCAGGCGAAGAGCAGCACCGGGATGGACAGGGCCAGCAGGGCGTCGCCCACGGCAGACCTCCTCGCACGCACGGGACCAAGGCAGGTCTCCTGTGCATCGGCAGGTTCGCCGGGCCGGCTGAAGATCTGTGTTCGGCCAATGAGCGGGCGAATGGCCGGATGCGGGCAGGGGCGGGGATACGGATGCGGGGGGCGGCCTACCGGCTCCACACGTGCAGTACGTCGCCCGCCTCCGACACCGTGTACCAGGTGCCGTCGCCGAGCGCCGTGGGCGCGCCGGATATCGGGAACGGGTACGTGACCTGCGCCGTCAGCCGCATCCGCGCCCCGGCCGTGCTCACCAGCCAGTGGCGGTGTTCGCCGTACTCCCCGTCCCGCTCCGACGTACCGGCGATGACGGTCTCCTCGTCGAGGAAGCCGCACTCGTAGTCCCAGAGCGTCTCGTCGGCGTCCCGGTCGTCGGGATCGGCTTCGGGATGGCGCGGGACGATGTGCTCGGTGTCGAGTTCGGAGAGTACGCGGCCGTCGTCGATCCGGTGCACGCCGAGCGTCTCCTCGTAGTGGGTCACCGTCAGGAAGCGGTCTCCCGAGGGGCTCACGCCCGTCAGGATCCGTTCGTCGTCGCAGAACTGCTCGACGGAGAGCTTCGCGCCGTCCCACCGGCCCCACCGCAGCGGCACCCCGTCCTGGCCCTCGCCGACGCACAGCCCCATCCGGGCGGGGTCGGGATGCGGGACGTGGCCGGAGCCGACCGCCACCGTCGCGGTCTCCGCCCGGCCGAGCACCCGTCCGTCGGCCGCGTCGATGACCAGCCACTCGTCCAGCGCCTCCGGATCGGGACCGGAGGCGGCGACGGGGCCGCGGACATGGGCCCAGACGAGCGTCCCGTCCGCGGAGAACACGGCCGAGCCGCTGTCCGCGTACAGATGCCGGCGGTCGGCCGCGTACTCCTCGTACGTGGTGTGGAGGGTGCGGCAACTGCCCTCCCAGCAGCCGTGCGCCACCTCCCAGCGCACCGTTCCCGCCGGATCCACCGCGCGTACCGCGTGCACCCCGGCGAAGACCGCGAGGCCGCCGTCCGGCGCCACCGCGCAGGTGCCGAAGGCGCGGGGCCAGGGGGCGGGGAAGTACACCGGCGCCACGTCCGGGCCGTCGGGGTCGACGGCGATCAGCTCGGTGTCGCCGCGCTGGACGAGCAGGCGCCGGACGCCTGTCGACGGCCCGCCGTCGGGAGCGGGCCGGGTGTCCGGCCAGTGCAGGAGGTGCGGGGCGTCCGCCGTTTTCCGTGCGCGGTCCAGTGGTGCGGCGAGTGTGGTGACAAGGCGTGCGGCGGTGGCATCGGCCATGGGACGGGCCCTCCCCTGGTGCGTGAGTGCGTCGACTCGTGCGTGAATGCATCGGTCTCGGGCGTGCTTGCGTGCGTGCTTCGGTACGACTCGTGCGTGCTTGCGTGCTTCGGTACGACTCGTGCGTGCGTGAGTGCCGGCGTACGACTCACGCGTGCGCATCGGCACGACTCGCGAGTGTGCATCGGCACGACTCGTGCGCGTGCATCGGTACGACTCGTGCGTGCATCGGTACGGGGAGAACCGTAAGGCCGGCCGGTGGGTGCCGGGCCGGCGGCCTCAGCCCTGGTACGTGTCCGGGACGACGGCGACCGGGCACGGTGAGTAGTGCAGCACCGCGTGGTTGACCGGGCCCAGTTGGAGTCCGTGCCATCCGCTGCTGCGCCGGGCGCCGACGACCAGGAGCTCCGCGTTCTCGGCGGCTTCGATCAGTACCTGGTGGGCCGGGCCCTGAGCGATGGAGCGGTGGATGACGACGGCTCCGGAGCCGACCTGGCCGAGCGCTCCTTGTGGATCCTGCGCACCTTGCGTCCCTTGTGTCTCTTGCGTTCCCCGGGGCTCCTGCGCCTGCTGCTGCTTCTTCCGGTTCTCCAGGGTTTCCAGGGCCTTCAAGACCTCGTCGAGGTGCTCCTCGGCCTGTCGGCGTTGGGTGGAAGAGGGGATGCCCGGGAGGGGCGGATGAGTCAGGAGCGTGTGCGCGGGGCGGCGCCAGGCGCGTACGGCGGTGAGCTCGCCGTGTCGCGATGCGGCCTGGGCCAGGGCGAAGACGGCGGCGGCCGACGGGCCGGCGTCATCGCTGATCCCGACGACGATGTGGCCGGGTTTCGGCGGTGCGCCGGGCTGCCTCGCCGGGACCACCACGACCGGGCAGTGCGACCGGCCGGCCAGTGCCAGCCCCACGGACCCCAGGAGCATTCCGGCGATCCGGCCACGGCCCCGCGAGCCCAGGACGACGAGTGACGCCTCGTGGCTCTCCTGGACGAGCGCGGCCACCGGGTCCTCGGGCTGCACGTCGGCCATCACACGCACCTCGGGTCTGAGGTCGCGCACCCGGTCCCGGGCCGACGCGACCAGATGCTCGGCGAGGAGCTGTTCGCCGGGCACCCCGGCGTCCACGGTGGGCCGCAGGCCCTCGTAGTGCTCCCACAGCGACGCGTGCACGACGCGCAGGGGGAGCCGGGAGCGTGACGCCTCGGCCGCGGCCCAGTCCAGGGCGCGCAGGCTGCCCTCCGAGCCGTCCACCCCGACGACCACCGGGAGCACCATCGCTCCCACCGCCTCTCTCTACGGTTCGATCGTGAGCACCCGGTCCACCCGGCGGCGCGGCGTTCGCGGGCCGGTGGGCCCGTACCCCATGCGGATGATCATCTGGGGGTTCCCCGTGCCGTGGACGGGGTCGCGCAGGACCCAGCGCAGGTCAGGCCATTCGATGGGCTGGGTCGCGAAGGAGGTGGACACCGAGTCCAGCGTGGCGGCGAGCAGGACGCGTTCCAGCGCCTGACCCGCGCGGAGCCAGTCCGCCGGCCGGTCGCCCGCGGTGGACAGCAGGGCCAGTTGCGGCCGTCGCTCGAACAGGACGCGGGCCCGGCCCGCCGGGGCGCCGGTGCCGGTGAAATCGCGGTTGGTCGCCCGCTCGGAGGCGTCACGGGGGCCGAAGGCGTAATCCGGGATCCCGTCGTCCGGCGCGTCGGTCTTCGTGAACCGGGTCCAGCGCTCCTGCTCGGCCTCGCGCGCCGGGTCGCCGCGGTCGTACCCCTCGGCGTCCCGGATCAGGTCGAGCACGGTCTCCAGATGCGGCGGGACCAGGAACACGAGGTCCGCGCCCTCGGCAAGGGCCGCGCTCACGAGGCGGGCGCGGACCTCGTCGGGGATCGGCTGCTCGTCGAACGGGTAGCGACTGGTGTGCCGGTCCGCGATCGCGGGGTGCAGGGCACGGAGCGCCTCGTCGGCCCTGTCGCGCGAGGCGTCGGGGCCGGCGTCCAGGCGTACGGAGGCCAGGAACACCGGATCGGACGGGTCGGGCAGCAGGGTGGTGGCCGCGGTCAGGCCGTGGTGGGCGGCGGACACCCGCAGGTTCAGCAGGGCCGCGCCGCAGCCCACGTGCAGGGCGCGGGCGGTGGGGTCGGCCGCCGGCATCGCGCGCTCGAAGTCGGCCCGGAGGGCGAGGGTGCGGTCGCCGCGTGCGTAGCGGAAGAGCCAGGGCTGGGCGTTGTGCATGGACGGTGCGGCGGTGGCGTCGGCCACGAGGTCGGCAACCACCGTGTCGGTGAGCGTCTGGGCGGACATCTGACCCCCGCGGATCGGGAACTGTCGATGTCTTTCCAGCATGTATCAAGTGCCGCCGCGACGGTACGGGAGAAGGTCCGGGTTTCCGGGATCCCGTCGGGTGGGGGATCGTGGAGGGGAGGCAGGGGAGGGTGGCGGCGGAACTTCGCGCACCGGAGGTGGATCATGACCGTCCCCGTGACCGTAGGCCTGAACGGGACGCCCGCGAGCATGGCCGCGGCGGACTGGGGCGCCCGCGAGGCGGCGCTGAGAGGTCTGCCGCTGCGGCTGGTGAGCGCGTGGGAGTGGCAGCCGTTCTCGTACGCGCCCCTGGCCGGCGGCGAAATGCCCGAGCAGTGGTCCATACGGGTGCCGGAGGAGACCGCCGCGGAGCTGCGGCGCCGCTACCCGGGCCTGGACGTCACCGCCGACCGGCTCACCGGCCCACCGCCCGAGGTGCTGTGCGAGGTCGCGAAGGAGAGCGAGCTGCTGGCCCTCGGGAGCACCGGGCTCGGCCCGCTCGCCGGATTCCTGCTGGGGTCCGTGGCGATGGCGACCGTCGCGCACACCGAGCGGCCGGTCGTCCTCGTACGTGCCCATGAGGGCGAGGGCGAGGAAGCGGACGCTGATGGCGGTGATGGCGGTGATGGCAGTGATGACGGTGATGGCGGTGGGGCATCGGGGGCGGGTGACGGTGCCGTGGTGCTCGGCCTCGACCTGAGCAGCCCCGGGGACGAGACGATCCGGTTCGGTTTCGCGGCCGCCTCCGTCCGGTCGGTGCCGTTGCGGGTGATCAATGGCTGGAATCCGCCCCCCTACTTCGGGCACGGCATCGGCGACGACGAGGGCCGGCGGGCCGAGGCGATCGACCGGACCGCCGAATCGATGCGGGCCGCACTGGAGCCGTGGCGCGAGCGGTACCCGGCCGTCGAGGTGGCCGAGGAGCCCGGGATCGGGCGGCCCGCCCGGTTGCTGTCGGAGGCCGGGGCAGGGGCCGGACTCGTGGTCGTCGGCCGCCGGGCGACCCCGCGCAGGCCCGGACAGCCGCGCATCGGACACGTCGCCCACGCCGTTCTGCACCACTGCCCGGCGCCGGTGGCCGTCGTACCACAGGCGCCACCGCCGGCAGCGGCCTGAGCGGCCTGAGCGGCCTGAGCGGCCCGGGCGGCCCGGGCGACCGCGGGGAACTACGCGTCCCGACCGGTCTCAGACGGCTGCCCCGAGGCGGTCGACCAGGTGGTGCCAGGCTTCCTCCAGGCGCTCCGGAGGCATGCCGCGCTCGGTGGTGAGGTGGTGGACGAGGGCGGTGTCGATGGAGGCCAGCAGGGTGTGGGCGAGCAGCTCCGGATCGCCGGGCACCTCCGCCTGCCGCAGCAGCATCGCGAGGTGGTTGAGGCGCAGCCGGAGCGCCGGGACGGCGTAGTTGCGCAGCGGGTCGGTCCGGCTGGCCAGGATCAGCGGGTGGTGATCGCGTTCGTGGCGCAGCACGGCGGGACCGAAGGCGTGCAGCCGCTGCGCCGCGGGGGCGTCCGGGCCCAGTGGCGGCGGGCCGGAGAGGAAGGCGGCCTGGAGCTGCTTCTCCCGGTGGTCCAGGAGCGCGAGCAGGAGTCCGGCCCGGTCGCCGAAGCGCCGGAAGACCGTTCCCTTGCCCACTCCCGCCGCGGCGGCCACCGACTCCATGGTCAGGTCCGCCGCCCCGCACCCGGTCAGCAGCCGGGAAGCGGCGTCGAGCAGGAGCGTGCGGTTGCGGGCCGCGTCGGCCCGCAGCTGCGGGGGCTCGTCGATCGGGGCGAGAGGGAGATTCGTCCGCGCGTCCCCTGGTTCGGGCAGCGGTTCGGGCAGCCTCGGCGTCGGAGGGATATCGGGGCCGGTCATGGTCTCAGCGTAACGCCCGGAACAGACAAGTGGACCGTGGTCCGTTTAGGTGGTACAACTTTAAACGGACTCCGGTCCGTTTGATTCGACCTGCTCGGCGCAACCGCCGCGTTCGCTCGGTGCGCCTGTTGTACCCGCCTCTCCGCCTCCCCGGGAGTTCCTCATGTCTGTACGCATCCTCGCCCTCGTCGGCAGCCTCCGCGCCGGTTCGCACAACCGCCAGCTCGCCGAAGCCGCCGCCAAGCACGCCCCCTCGGGCGTCGAGATCGAGCTGTTCGAGGGCCTGGCCGAGGTGCCCTTCTACAACGAGGACATCGACGTCGAGGGAGGCGTCCCGGCCGCCGCCGCCCGGCTGCGTGAGGTGGCGGGGAAGACCGACGCGTTCCTGCTCTTCTCGCCCGAGTACAACGGCACCATGCCGGCCGTCCTGAAGAACGCCATCGACTGGCTGTCCCGCCCACACGGCGTCGGCGCCATCTCCGGCAAGCCGGTCGCCGTGGTCGGCACCGCCTACGGCCAGTACGGCGGCGTCTGGGCGCAGGACGACGCCCGCAAGTCCGTCGGCATCGCGGGCGCCGTGGTCCTGGAGGACGCCAAGCTGTCCATCCCCGGCTCCGTGACGCGCTTCGCCGACACCCACCCGGCCGACGACGCCGAGGTCGTCACCGCGCTCACCGAGGTGCTCGGCAAGGTGCACTCGGCCGCCTCCGCGGCTGCCTGATCCGGGTCGGACCTGCCTGCCGGAGTACCCCCGCGTCGATGACGTGGGGGTACTCGTCGTCGGTGACGTGCTCGCCCGATTCGCTCTCGGAGCCCGGGATCAGGGCCACACCAGGCAGTACGCCTGATGTCCCGCGTCGTGCAGGCGGTGCGAGAAGTCCTGCCACTCGTGCAGGAGCTGGTAGACGTTGAACGCGTCGCGCGGGCCGCCGCGGTCCGGGACCGTGGACCAGATGAACGCCGCGGCGCCCACCGACTCCTCGCCGACGCCGCGCAGCGGGTCGACGACCGTCATCGGAAGCTTGACCACCGCGTAGTCGGGGTGCAGCACCACCAGTTCGAGCGGCGGGACCTTGTGCAGCGGTATGCCCTGTATTCCGGTGAGCACCATCGCCGCCACCGTCTCGGGCTTGATCTTGGTGAACATGCCGCCCATGCCCAGCTCGTCACCGCCGAGCTCCTCGGGGCGCATCGAAATGGGCACGCGTGCCGCGGTGGCCCCGTCGGGGGCACCGAAGTACTTGTAGGTCACCCCCACCCGGCCACCACTCCTGCTCCCGGCTTCGCCACCCTGCGCCCCACCGGCCCGTATGCCCTGCTCGCGCTCCGCCTCACGCCGGTGCCGACCCCGCCGGGCAGGCTCGGGCCCCAGGTCGTCGGTCCCTTCGCCCACTCCGCCACCGCGATGCATATCTCATCCACCCGACTACTACTTAGGAGACACAGCCCCCGCCGCGCAACCCGATCATCGTGTCAGTGACCTCCCCCACGGGCGTGCGGTGAAACACCTGTCCGCAAGACCGTCCGTGGCTCTGACACCATGGCTTGTGTGAGCTTTCCCTATGACGCCCCAGTTTCGCAGACGCTTTTCGACCGCGCGTCCCTCGTGACGCCCGGCGGCGTGAACTCTCCCGTACGTGCCTTCCGGGCCGTGGGCGGTACGCCCCGCTTCATGGTGTCCGGCAGCGGTCCGTACCTCACCGACGCCGACGGCCGTGAGTACGTCGACCTCGTGTGTTCGTGGGGGCCGATGATCCTCGGCCACTCCCACCCGGAGGTCATCGCCGCAGTCCAGGAGGCCGTCGCCCGCGGCACCTCGTTCGGTACACCCGGTGAGGGCGAGGTCGCGCTCGCCGAGGAGATCGTGGCCCGGATCGAGCCCGTGGAGCAGGTGCGGCTGGTGTCGTCCGGCACCGAGGCGACCATGTCCGCGATCCGTCTGGCCCGCGGATTCACCGGCCGGGCCAAGGTGGTGAAGTTCGCCGGCTGCTACCACGGCCACGTCGACGCGCTGCTCGCCGCCGCCGGTTCCGGGGTCGCGACCTTCGGCCTCCCGGACACCCCGGGGGTCACCGGTGCGCAGGCCGGCGACACGATCGTGCTGCCGTACAACGACCTGGCCGCCGTCCGCGAGGCGTTCGCCGCGCACCCCGGCGAGATCGCCTGCGTGATCACCGAGGCGTCGCCGGGCAACATGGGCGTCGTGCCGCCGCTGGACGGTTTCAACGCCGGGCTCAAGGAGCTCTGCGCGGCCAACGGCGCCCTCTACATCTCCGACGAGGTCATGACCGGATTCCGTACGTCGAAGGCCGGCTGGTTCGGCGTCGACGGGGTGCGGCCCGACCTGATGACCTTCGGCAAGGTCATGGGCGGCGGCTTCCCGGCCGCGGCGTTCGGCGGGCGCGCGGACGTGATGGCGCACCTCGCCCCGGCCGGCCCCGTCTACCAGGCGGGCACCCTGTCCGGGAACCCCGTCGCGACCGCCGCCGGTCTCGCCCAGCTGCGACTGCTCGACGACGCGGCGTACGCCAAGGTGGACGCGGTCTCCGCGGAGATCCGGGGCCTGGTCGGCGAGGCGCTGGCCAAGGAGGGCGTGGCGCACACCGTGCAGGCGGCGAGCAACATGTTCTCCGTCTTCTTCACCGACCGGCCGGTGCGGAACTACGAGGACGCGAAGCAGCAGGAAGCTTTCCGCTTCACCGCCTTCTTCCACTCGCTGCTGTCGCAGGGCGTCTACCTCCCGCCGTCGGCCTTCGAGTCCTGGTTCGTCTCCACCGCCCACGACGAGCAGGCCGTCGAGCGCATCGCCGCCGCCCTGCCCGCCGCCGCCCGCGCCGCCTCGGAGGCCACCGCATGAGCGAGAACGGAAACCGCAAGGACGACGGAGACCGCAAGGAGGACGGAGGCCGCAAGGACGTCACCGTCGTCCATCTGATGCGGCACGGCGAGGTGCACAACCCGGAGGGCGTGCTCTACGGGCGCCGGCCCGGCTACCACCTCTCCGAGCTCGGCCGGCAGATGGCCGACCGGGTCGCCGAGCACCTGTCCGGCCGCGACATCACCCATGTCGTCGCCTCGCCGCTGGAGCGCGCCCAGGAGACGGCCACGCCGATCGCCAAGGCGCACGGCCTGGACCTGGCCACCGACGGCCGGCTCATCGAGGCGGCCAACGTCTTCGAGGGCAAGACCTTCGGCGTCGGCGACGGCGCGCTGCGCAAGCCGGACAACTGGAAGCACCTGACGAACCCGTTCCGCCCGTCATGGGGCGAGCCGTACATCGAGCAGGTCGTACGGATGATGGGCGCGCTGGACGCGGCGCGCGACGCGGCCCGCGGCCACGAGGCGGTGTGCGTCAGCCACCAGCTGCCGATCTGGATCGTGCGCAGCTTCGTCGAGCGGCGGCGGCTCTGGCACGACCCGCGCAAGCGGCAGTGCACCCTCGCCTCGCTGACCAGCTTCACGTACCAGGGCGACAAGATCGTGTCGGTCGGGTACTCGGAGCCGGCCCGGGACCTGGTGCCGGCACACCTGCGGGCCGGGGCGAAGCCGGTGAAGGGGAAGTCGAAGGCGTTCGGCGCGTAGCAGGCCGGAGGCCGGTGGGGCGCGGTGCTGAGGAGCGCCTCCGTGCGGCCCGGTCACTGAATCGACCTCGATCGCCGGACGGGCCGGATGCGCCGCCCGTCCGGCGATTCGCGTTCGGACCGATTCGCGTTCGGACCGATTCGCGTTCGGACCGATTCGCGTTCGGACCGGCGATTCGCGGCAGGTCCGGCGACCGTGTCCGTGCCCCGCTCCGGCGGCGGTCGAGCGCTGCTCCCGCCCCGCCCCACCCGCTAGGTCATGCGTTCGGTCATGGCCAGGGTCTGGTCTCGCAAAGATTAATGTGCTAATCCGCGGAACCCCCGTGTTGATTCCGCCATCTAAGCCTTCGCCAGTTTGTATGGACTTAAGGCAAAACGACCGCAGATGGGGTAATCATGCGCGACATCAGCCGAAGGGGTCTGCTCGGAGCCGGTCTGGGGGCCGCTGCCGCGATCGGGGTGGCGGGTTGCGGCGCCTTCGGCTCCTCCGACTCGGGCCGGTCGGGGACCACGGGGGAGAAGGGGGCCGACGAGGCCACCCGGGGGACCGGGCCCGCGAAGAAGGACGTCAGGGAGATCGGCGACGGTTCCACCGCGGACACCGGAAAGCAGCCGCACCAGCCCGCCAAGCCGGTGCCGCTCGAACCCGGGCAGACGCCGCCGCAGTTCGTGATCTTCTCCTGGGACGGTGCCGGCGAGGTCGGCAACGGACTCTTCCCGCGCTTTCTGGAACTCGCCAAGGATCACGACGCGGCGATGACCTTCTTCCTGTCCGGGCTCTATCTGCTGCCCGAGTCGAAGAAGTCCATGTACCGGCCGCCCAACAACCCCGTGGGCGCCTCGGACATCGGATATCTCACCGACGGTCACATCAAGGAGACGCTGAAGAACGTCCGGCAGGCATGGCTCGACGGACACGAGATCGGCACCCACTTCAACGGGCATTTCTGCAGCGGTTCCGGATCGGTCGCCAACTGGTCGTCCGCACAGTGGCGCAACGAAATCGATCAGGCGGTCTCATTCGTCACCGAATGGCGCACGAACACCGGCTGGACCGATCTCGATCCGCTGCCTTTCGACTACCGCAAGGAACTGATCGGCGGCCGCGCTCCCTGTCTGCTCGGTCAGGAGAACCTGCTGCCCACGGCGAGCAAGCTCGGCTGGCGCTACGACGCCAGTTCGCCCGGCGGCACCCAGGTCTGGCCCAAGAAGCGGGAAGGGGTCTGGGACCTGCCGCTCCAGGCGATGCCCTTCCCCGGGCACACCTTCGAGGTCCTCTCGATGGACTACAACATCCTCGCCAACCAGTCGCTGAATTCGACCAAGGGCATGACCTCGCGCTATCCCGAATGGCGTGAGCAGGCCACCCAGTCGTATCTCGCCGGGTTCAACCGCGCGTACTCGTCGAATCGCGCGCCCTTCTACATCGGAAACCACTTCGAGGAGTGGAACGGCGGCATCTACATGGACGCCGTCGAGGAAGTGCTCAAGAAAATCGCGGGGAAGCCGGATGTGCGCCTCGTTTCCTTCCGGCAGTTCGTCGACTGGCTCGACGTCCAGACTCCGGCCGTGCTCGACAAGCTCCGCACACTTCAGGTCGGTCAGTCGCCCGAAGGCGGCTGGAACGCCTTCTTTAAACAAGCCTGACAACGGGCTTTACGGGCACCGAGGGGGGTGCCCGAGATCGCCGGAACCCTCATGCGAAACTTTTCACATGAGCTATGGCCGCGCACCCCGACGCCGCTTCACCCTGCTCGCCGCCCCCGTTGCGGCCGCCGCCCTCGCCCTCACGCTGACCGCGTGCGGCGGGGACGGCAACAAGGCCGGAGGCGGTGGCAACACGAACTTCGTCACGGGCAGTGGCGGCATCTCGACCGTGGACAAGGGCGACCGCAAGGCCGCCCCGACGCTGAACGGCGAGACCCTCGACGGCAAGCAGCTCGACGTCGCCGACCACAAGGGCAAGGTCGTCGTGCTGAACATGTGGGGCTCCTGGTGCGGGCCCTGCCGTCTTGAGGCCCAGTACTTCTCGCGGGTCGCGAAGGAGATGAAGGGCAAGGACATCCAGTTCGTCGGGATCAACACCCGGGACCCCCAGAAGGGCCCCGCGGTGAGCTTCGAGAAGGACTACGGAGTCCCGTACCCGAGCCTCTACGACCCGACCGGCAAGCTCATGCTCCGCTTCCCCAAGGGCACGCTGCGGCCGCAGGCCATCCCGTCGACCGTGGTGCTGGACCGGGACGGGAAGATCGCCGCCCGTTCGCTGGCCGCGCTCGACGCGGACCAGCTGCACAAGATGATCGACCCGCTGATGGCGGAGAAGTGATCAGGTGATCGCCCTCGCCGTCGCCGGCCAGAACGAGACCGTGATGAGCGGGGCCCTGGTGGTCGCCCTGCCCCTGGCCGTACTCGCCGGGCTCGTCTCGTTCTTCTCGCCGTGCGTCCTGCCGCTCGTCCCCGGCTACCTCAGTTACGTCACCGGGGTCAGCGGCACGGACCTGGCACAGGCCAAGCGAGGGCGCATGGTCATGGGCGCCTCCCTCTTCGTGCTCGGCTTCACCGCCGTGTTCGTCTCCGGCGGCGCGCTCTTCGGCTTCTTCGGGCAAACGCTCCAGGAGCACAGCGGGATCCTCACCAAGGTCCTCGGCGGGCTGATGATCCTGATGGGCATCTTCTTCATGGGCCTGATGCCCTGGATGACCCAGCGTGAGTTCCGTATCCACAAGAGGCCGGTGACCGGGCTGGCGGGCGCGCCCGTGCTGGGCGCCCTCTTCGGGATCGGCTGGACCCCGTGCCTGGGCCCCACCCTCAGTTCGGTGAGCATCCTCGCGGTGCAGCAGGGCACTGCCGGACGCGGGGCGATACTGACCATCGCGTACTGCCTCGGCCTCGGCGTCCCCTTCGTGCTCGCCGCCGTCGCCTTCCGCAAGGCGCTCGGCGCGTTCGGCTGGGTCAAGCGCCACTACGCATGGGTCATGCGCATCGGCGGCGTCATGATGATCGTGACCGGTCTCCTCCTGCTGACCGGCGCGTGGGGCACGATGATGCAGCAATTGCAGGTCTGGTCCAACGGCTTCACGGTGGGGATCTGAGTTCCATGAGCAACACCAAGTCCAACCCCCCCGCCGCGGAGCGGGAGGCCCGGGACGAGCGGGACCGGGAGAACGCCCGCGAGCTGGACGCGGCCGGCTCCCGGCTCTCCACCGCCCCGAGCGAGGAGAGCTCGGCGGGGCTCCCGGCGATGGGTGTCATCGGCTGGGTCCGCTGGTTCTGGCGGCAGCTCACCTCGATGCGGGTCGCGCTGATCCTGCTCTTCCTGCTGTCGCTCGGCGCCATCCCCGGCTCGCTGATCCCGCAGAACAGCGTGGACGAGATGAAGGTGGAGACCTTCAAGAAGGCCCACAGCGCCGTCTCGCCGGTCTACGAGAAGCTCCAGTTCTTCGACGTCTACAGCTCGGTGTGGTTCTCCGCGATCTACATCCTGCTGTTCGTCTCGCTCATCGGCTGCATCGTGCCGCGCACCGGCCAGTTCGTCGGCCAGCTGCGCAGCCGGCCGCCGGGCGCCCCCAAGCGCCTGACCAGGCTGCCCGCGTACACCACCTGGCGCACCGGGGCCGAGCCCGAGCAGGTCCACGGGGCCGCGCTCGCGATGATGCGGAAGCGGCGCTACCGCGCGCACACCGCGGGCGACGCGGTCGCCGCTGAGAAGGGCTATCTGCGCGAGGCCGGAAACCTGGTCTTCCACATCGCCCTGATCGTGATGCTGGTGGCATTCGCCTACGGACAGCTCTTCAAGTCCGAGGGCGGCAAGCTGGTCGTCGAGGGCGACGGCTTCTCCAACACGATCACCCAGTACGACAACTTCAAGTCCGGTTCGCTCTTCGACGACGACTCCCTCGCCCCGTTCAGCTTCAAGCTCGACAAGTTCACCGGCACGTACGAGCGCAACGGCCCCCAGAGAGGTACGCCCAGGACCTACGAGGCCGATGTGACGTACGAGAAGGGCGCGTACGGCAAGCCGCAGAAGGGCGTCATCAGGGTCAACGAGCCCCTGGTCGTCGACGGCACCAAGGTCTACCTCAACGCGCACGGCTACGCGCCGGTCGTCTCCGTCAAGGACGGCAAGGGCAAGGAGGTCTACCGGAGCCCGGTGCCGCTGCTGCCCATCGACAACAACGTCACCTCCACCGGCGCGATCAAGGTCTTCGACGGCTACCGCGACAAGAACGGCAAGAAGACCCAGCTGGGCTTCCAGGCGTTCTTCGTGCCGACCTTCGCGGGCAACGGCAAGGGCACGATGTTCTCGCAGTTCCCGGCCGCCGACATGCCCGTCCTGGCACTCAACGGCTACCAGGGCTACCTCGGCCCCGACTCCGGGCTGGCACAGAACGTGTACCAGCTGGACAAGTCCAAGATGACGGAGTTCAAGGACGCCGAGGGCAAGCAGCTCAAGCAGCGGCTGCTGGTCGGCGAGACGATGAAGCTGCCCGACGGCGCGGGCTCCATCACCTTCGAGGGCATCCAGGAATGGGCCAGCTTCCAGATCACCGAGCAGCCGGCCACCGGCTGGGCGCTCACCGGGGCTGTCGCCGCGATCGCCGGACTCGCCGGCTCGCTGTTCATCCAGCGGCGCCGGGTCTGGGTGCGGGCGGTGCGCGGCGCGGACGGCGTCACGGTCGTCGAAATGGCGGGTCTCGGCCGCAGCGAGTCCGCGAAACTTCCCGAGGAGCTGGCCGATCTCGCGGTCGCGCTCATCGAATCGGCACCCCCCGAGCCCGACACCGCACCGGGCGCCGAGCCCGATTCATCCCCCGAACCCGATTCCGACTCCGTCGAAGAATCCTCCGAAGAACCTGCCGAAGGGGCTGAGAAGTGAATCTCGCCGCCGCAACCAACGAGAACCTGGCGCACACCAGCAATGTGCTGATCTATTCGTCGATGGCCGTCTACACGCTGGCCTTCTTCGCCCACATCGCGGAATGGGTGTTCGGCAGCCGCAGCAAGGTCGGCCGCACCGCCGCCGCGCTGACCGGCGCCGAGGGCGCGGCCGCCGCCGGCTCGGTGAAGGTGCAGGTCGCGCAGCAGGGCGGCGGCACCGCCGTGCTGGACCGCCCGAAGATCATCACGCGCGCGGCGGCCGGTACCCGCGATGTGCCGGACGGGCCCGGCGCGGCCGGTGGCACGTTCAAGGGCGACCTCTACGGGCGGATGGCGGTCTCCATGACCGTGCTCGCCTTCCTCGTCGAGGCCGGCGGAGTCATCACCCGCGCGATGTCCGTGCAGCGTGCCCCCTGGGGCAACATGTACGAGTTCTCCATCACCTTCTCCACGGTGGCGGTCGGCGCGTACCTGATCCTGCTCGCGCTGAAGAAGAACGTCCGCTGGCTGGGGCTGCTCCTGGTCACCACCGTCCTGCTGGACCTCGGCATCGCGACCACGGTGCTCTACACCTCCAGCGACCAGCTGGTGCCCGCGCTGCACTCGTACTGGCTGTGGATCCACGTCTCCACCGCCATCATCTGCGGCGCCGTGTTCTACATCGGTGCGGCCGGCACCCTGATGTACCTCTTCCGCGACAGCTATGAGAGCAAGCTCGCCAGGGGCGAGCAGCCCGGCTCGTTCGCGCAGTCCGTGCTCTCCCGGCTGCCCTCGGCCGCCACGCTCGACAAGTTCTCGTACCGGATCAACGCGGCCGTCTTCCCGCTGTGGACGTTCACGATCATCGCGGGCGCCATCTGGGCGGGCGACGCCTGGGGCCGCTACTGGGGCTGGGACCCCAAGGAGGTCTGGTCCTTCATCACCTGGGTCGCGTACGCCTGCTACCTGCACGCCCGCGCCACCGCCGGCTGGAAGGGCCGCAAGGCCGCCTACCTGGCGCTGATCGCCTTCGGCTGCTGGCTCTTCAACTACTACGGCGTGAACATCTTCGTCACCGGCAAGCACTCCTACGCCGGGGTCTGACCCGGTCCCGTACGGGTGCGGATCCCGCACCACAGGGCCACGCTGGAACCATGAGCGATGCGACCGACGTCATCGAGCCCGGTACCAGCGAGACCCACGGTGACCTGCACACTCTGAGGTTCACGCTACGGCTGCCCCACCCGGTGCCACGGGTGTGGGCAGCCGTTGCCAGTTCCGGGGGGCTGCCCGGCTGGCTGGCCGCCGCCGACCCCTTCGAGCCGCGGATGGGCGGGGCGATCACGCTGCGCTGGCTCAACACCGACGGGGAGGGGCGGGCCACGGTCGCCCCCGGCACCGTCACCGCCTGGGACGTGGAGCGGGTCGCCGAGTACACCCTCGAAGGGCTCCACGGCCGCATCCGCTTCCACCTGGAGCCGCCGCGCGGCGACCATGTGCTGCTGAGGTTCACCAACGAGTTCCGGGGCGACGACGAACTGCGCCTGGACTGCCTGGCCGGCTGGCACGACCACTTCCGCTACCTGGTGGACGCGCTCGACGGATACCCCGCCGACTGGTCGAAGTGGACCCCGCTCCGGTGGGCCGGACTGCGTGAGCAGTACGCGGCGGCCGAACGCTGACCGGTCACGGCGCCGAGGCCGGCGGCAGACACTTCGGATCCGGCGGCCCGCCCTCCGGCCAGGCGATCGCCACGAACCGCTGAACGGCGTCGCCGGGTGCCAGCTCCACCACCGGAACCGCCTTGTTGTACGGGTTGCCGTGGTTGTCCAGGCAGATCCAGCCGCCGGCCCCCGACACCTTCAGCGAACTCTTCACCCGCGGCCACTGCTCGCCCACGTCCGCGAGCTGCGGCAGTCGGCTGTCCTGTCCGGTCGCCTGCCGGACGGCGTGCACCGCCAGGGCCATCGCGTCGTGCGCGACGATGACCTGGCCGTCGGTCAGGGACTGGTGGTCCGTCGGGCCGATCGGACCGGCCGGCGCCTTGGACACCGTGGCCAGCAGATCCAGGAAGTCCCGGTAGTCCGCCGCGGAACCGCCCGTCGCCTTCCCGTTCCCCTTCTCCGTCGCCCAGGTGTCCGGGTGTGCCAGCGAGGCGTAGCGGACGGTCACCTTCCGGCTCAGCGCGCTCCGGTCGAGCTTCTTGTCGTTGCCGAGGTACGAGCCCTCGTCGCCGGTCAGGACCGTGAACGCGCGGCTCTGGCAGCCCCGGGCCCCGAGCGCGTTGATGAACTGCCGCAGCTGGACGTGGCGTCCGGCGAAGAACACCGTCTCCGCGTCCGTGTCGCAGATCAGGTGGGTGATCTGCTGGAAGGTGTTGGCCGTGGTGCCCTCGTCGTTGGGGTCGCCGCGCGAGGTGAACAGCTCCGGCTGGTACCGGGTGCCCTTCACCAGCTCGGTGAAGGCCGCCCGCAGGGTGTCGGTGTAGTGGTCCCCGGTACGGGTGTCCTGCACCAGCAGCGCCTTGGCGGCCTTGACCCGCCCGAAGCGGGCCAGGGCGCGGGCCTCGTCCCGGTTGGTCGGCGAGACCCGGGCCAGACCGGGGAACGGATCGCCCTTCGGGCCGTTGGCGATGTCGTCTGCCGTGATCGTGGTGCCGACGACCGCGATGTGCGCGGCGGTCAGCTCCTTGACCGCGGACTTGACCTGGGTACTGCTGGTGGCGACGCCCGAGACGGCCCGCAGGTGGTCCGGAGCCCCGGTCATCGCCTTCAGCCGGTCCACCGTCGGCCGCCACAGCAGGTTGTTCTTCCCGGTGTTGGCGAGCACCACCCGGATCTTCGGCACCTGCTCGTTGGAGAGGTGGTTGGCCCGGTACTGCGCGGCGAACGCGCCCTGCAGCTCCCGCTGCATCTTGGTCTGCATCGCCCCGTCCGTCGACGTCAGCGGCAGCAGCAGCGCGACCGTCGCGTACTTCCCGGACTTCAGACCGGCGTTCTCGCGGGCGATGGCCGCGGCGACCTCGGTCAGCTTCGGGCGCCCGAAGTCGTAACCGTCGCCGGAGACACCGACGCACTCGTCACTGCCCTGCGGCCGCTCGACGCCCTTCGCGCAGGAGCGGTCCTCGGGGGCGGTCAGCCGGCCGATGCCGTACCAGCCGGAGGTGATCACCAGGGCGCCGGCCAGCACCGAGGTGACGACCTTCTGCCGGGTCGTGTACCAGAGGCGGTAGCGCAGTGGATTACGCATCCGGGCCACCGTCCCCCCGCTGTCGCCGCTGCCCGCCGCCGTCCGCACCCGGCTCTCCCGGGGGCATGGACAGCGGACGCCAGGCCCTGATGTCCCGGGGCCAGTGCGTCGCCGCGTCCCACAGCACGCTGTTGCCCGTGGGATGCCTGCCGGACAGTTGCCGCAGTTCGTGCGCCATCTTGTCGATCACCTCTTCGTCCGGCAGGGCCAGTGGATCGGACAGCAGCCAGATGCCGTGCAGCAGCCGGCGCAGCAGCGCATGGAGCTCCGCGACCGCCGGTTCGAGCCCCCTCGGCGCCGCGTTGTCCGCCCGGCCGAGCGCGACCGCGCGCCGCGGATCGGGGCCGGCGGACCCCCGGACGCGGGGGTACGGCGCCGAGGCGATGAAGCGCAGCGATTCGAGCCACGCCGGAACGTCCGGCTCCTCGAACCGCAGCCGCAGATGCCCCACGCACGCCTCCGCGTCGCCCAGCACCAGCTTCTGGTGCAGCAGACGCGGGACGCTCGGGCGCCGGCCGCCGGGCCCGTACGCCCCGCGCAGTGAGACGTGGACCGCCTGCCACACCGCGTACGAGGGGTGGTCGTCGTCCTGGAACCGCAGCCGGTGCAGCAGCAGTGCGCGCAGCAGCGGATCGGCGACGAAGTGACCGGGCCCGACCGGCCAGTCGTCCGCCCGCAGCGCGTCCCGCATCCGCAGCGCCACATCGCCGTCCGGCGAGCCCCGGCCCAGCCGGCTCTCCGCCAGCAGCCGCGCCGAGTCCTCGCCGTGCGCGGCGGCCAGCACGCTCAGGAACTCCAGCCGCTGCCCGGACCCCGGCAGCAACCGGGCCAGCAGCTCGTCCGCGACCCGGGCCGGTGCCCGGTCCTCGCGCACCTCCACCACGCAGTCCAGCAGCGATCCCGGTACCAGCGAGGCGGGCTCCGGCGCCTCGCCCGCCGCCAGTGCCAGCAGCTCCACCGCCAGCGGGCGCCCGCCCGTCAGCCGGTGCACCCCCCGGGCCAGCCCGGCCGGGATGCGGCCCGCCCGGTCGTACCGGTCGAACGCGGAGCGCACCTGCTCCGGGCCCAGTGGTGTCAGCTCCACGGCCAGGATCCCGGTCGTCACCCCCGTGCCCCTGGACCAGTGCGAGCCGTGCGCCACCTCGGGCAGCCGCCGCCGCACCGCATGGCTCAGCCCCTCGTGGTCCCGGACCCGGGAGGAGGCGAACACCGCGATCCGGTCGAGCACCCCGGCGGCCCGCTGCCGCAGCAGCGGCTCCACCAGCTGCCGGCCCAGCGGGGTGTGCGCGTTGTCGACGAGCAGCACCGGCCGGCCCCGGCGGGCGCCCCAGGCCAGGCCCCCGTACGCCGCGACCAGGTCCGCGGCCAGCGCGAGCACCAGATGGTCCTCGGCCCGGCGGCGCGGATCACCGCCGCGCTCGAAGTCGACCGCCAGCTGCCGCAGCCCGATCCGGCCGTTGCCGCCCGCGTGCGGATAGCTTCCGTACCAGTCGGCCGAACGCCGCTGGAAGCGGTTGAACGACTCCTCCAGGACCGTCTCGACCGTGGCCTCCGCGACCATCCCGGCCATCGGGGCCACCGAGTCGAAGGCGCTGGCGGCCAGCTTCGTCAGCACCTTGGTGACCCAGCCGGTCGCCGCGTCCCCACGGCCGTCCACGGTCGCCAGCATCGGGCCGAGCGACTGGAGATCGCGCCGCGCCCGGGTCTCGTCCTCGCGGGTCCAGGAGATGGAGGCGACCGCCACCAGCCCGAGGCTCAGCCGGGGGAACTGCACCGGACGGGCGGCCCGCACCCTCGCCGTGAGCTGGGTGGCGAGCTCCGGCAGCGCGCCGGTGACCGGGGTCCAGCCGGGCCCCGCGTCGTCCGGGGCCACGACGGCCTCGCAGTCGACCAGCGCGACCGGGGTGATCTCCCGGTAGAGGTGGCGCAGTTGCTTGAGGACGGCGGTCTTGCCCATGCCGCGGCCGCCGGTGAGCACGGCGACCGGCAGATCGTCGCGGTGCTCGTAGCCGACCCGGACGGAGCCGTACGGAGTGAGGCCGGTCAGGCGCGCGGCAAGTCCGTCGTCGTCGAAGATCGCCTCGCGTCCGTACAGCTCTCTCTCCACAGCACCCCCAGCGTCGAAGCTCCATCCGATCTGTCACACCGTCAACACGAGCGTATCGCCCGGGTGTTGGGGAGTGGAGGGGATTTTCGAACGTTCCGTGGGCAGGCGCGGCCGGGCGTCAGCCGGCGCCGATGTCCTCGTTCCAGAGGTCGGGGTGGTCACGCACGAACTCCCGCATGAGCGCGACACATTCGGCGTCGTCGAGCAGCACGATCTCCACCCCGTGCCGGGCCAACCAGTCGTGCCCGCCGCTGAACGTGCGCGCCTCGCCGATCACCACCCGCGAGATCCCGAACTGCCGCACGAGCCCGCTGCAGTACCAGCACGGGGAGAGCGTCGTCACCATCGTCGTACCGCGGTACGAACGCTGCCGCCCGGCGGCGCGGAACGCGGCGGTCTCCGCGTGCAGCGACGGATCGCCGTCCTGGACACGGCGGTTGCGACCACGGCCGAGCAGGGTGCCGTCCGCCCCGTACAAGGCGGCACCAACAGGAACACCGCCCTCGCCAAGACCCGTACGGGCCTCGGCGAGGGCGGTGGCGAGCATCGTCGTGTCGTCCATCGTCGTGGGGAGCTACTCGCCGGAGGCGCTCGGGCTGTCGCCGTTCTCGCGGCGCTTCAGCTCCTCCTCGCGGCGGCGCAGGTCGGCCTCCCAGTCCTTGAGGAGCGACTCGTCCTTCTTGTTCTCGTCCTTCAGCGCGTTCAGGAACTCCGGATTGTCGTCCGGCGCCACCCACTGCGAACGGTGGTTGCGGTGCCACTCGGACGGCGTACGGCCCCCGGCGGGCGCGTGGCGCATCTTGCCCGCGGCCAGCCAGACGATCGGGCCGACGATCCAGAACAGCAGGATGATGAAGACCCAGGCGATCTTCGGCAGGTGCTTGGCCTCGTCCTCGGGGGTGTTCAGGCAGTCGATGAACGCGTAGATCGTCAGCGCCAGAGGCAGGAGATAGATCAGGGCCCGGAACATGATGGAAAGGTCCCCCTGAGGAGAGTTGGCGGGGCTTGTCCCGCCCCGGTTGGGGCCCAGGGTATCCGGTGGCCGTGACATACCACGGAGAGCGGGGTGAACCGGCCGGGGTGCGGGGGCGCGCGGGTCACGGCCGGCCGGGGTGGGGCCCCCGGGGTGATCGGCGACGGTGATGACAAACTGGACGGCATGGCTTACGACGATCTTCGTTCCCTCCTCCGGGCCCTGGAGCGCGAGGGCGAGCTCAAGCGCATCAAGGCCGAGGTCGACCCCTACCTGGAGGTCGGCGAGATCGTCGACCGGGTGAACAAGGCGGGCGGCCCCGCGCTGCTCTTCGAGAACGTCAAGGGGTCCTCGATGCCCCTGGCCATGAACGTCTTCGGTACCGACAAACGGCTGCTCAAGGCGCTCGGCCTGAAGTCGTACGCAGACATCAGCGACAAGATCGGCGGGCTGCTCAAGCCGGAGCTGCCGCACGGCTTCGTCGGGGTGCGGGAGGCCTTCGGGAAGCTCGGCTCGATGGTGCACGTGCCGCCGAAGAAGGTGAAGCAGGAGAGCGCCCCGGTGCAGGAGGTCGTCCTCACCGGCGACGACGTGGATCTGGACCGGCTGCCCGCGCTCTTCACCTGGCCCGAGGACGGCGGCTCCTTCTTCAACCTGGGGCTCACCCACACCAAGCACCCGGAGACCGGTGTGCGGAACCTGGGGCTGTACCGGCTCCAGCGGCACGACAAGCGCACCATCGGGATGCACTGGCAGATCCACAAGGACAGCCGCAACCACTACCAGGTCGCCGCCAAGCGGGGCGAGCGGCTGCCGGTCGCCATCGCGTTCGGCGCCCCGCCCGCGGTGACGTACGCCTCCACCGCGCCGCTGCCGGGGGACATCGACGAGTACCTCTTCGCCGGGTTCATCCAGGGCAAGCGGATCGAGATGGTCGACTGCAAGACCGTGCCGCTCCAGGTGCCGGCGCAGGCCGAGGTCGTCATCGAGGGCTGGCTGGAGCCCGGCGAGATGCTTCCCGAGGGCCCGTTCGGCGACCACACCGGTTTCTACACGCCGCAGGAACCGTTCCCCGCGCTGACCATCGACTGCGTGACCATGCGGAAGCGTCCACTGCTCCAGTCGATCGTGGTGGGCCGGCCGCCGACCGAGGACGGGCCGCTGGGGCGGGCCACCGAGCGGTTCTTCCTGCCGCTCCTCAAGATCATCGTGCCGGACATCGTGGACTACCACCTGCCCGAGGCGGGCGGCTTCCACAACTGTGCGATCGTCTCGATCGACAAGAAGTACCCGAAGCACGCCCAGAAGGTGATGAGCGCGATCTGGGGCGCGCACATGATGTCGCTGACCAAGCTGATCGTGGTCGTGGACTCCGACTGCGACGTCCACGATCTGCACGAGGTGGCCTGGCGGGCGCTCGGCAACACGGACTACGCGCGGGACCTGACCGTCACCGAAGGGCCGGTCGACCATCTCGACCACGCCTCCTACCAGCAGTTCTGGGGCGGCAAGGCGGGCATCGACGCGACGAGGAAGTGGCCCGAGGAGGGCTACACCCGGGACGGGGGCTGGCCGGAGATGGTCGAGTCCGACCCCGAGACGGCGGCGAAGGTCGACCGCCGGTGGAAGGAATACGGACTGTGAGCGCCGCCGAAGCAGCACTGGGCTCAGGGCCCGTACATCCGACCGGCAAGGTCAAGGCGTTCCTGCGGCTCGTGATGATCGAGCACTCGGTCTTCGCGCTGCCCTTCGCGTACATCGCCGCCCTGACCGCGATGTTCCGGGCGGACGGGTCCATCCACTGGGTCACACTGCTGCTCGTCACCGTCGCGATGGTGGGGCTGCGGACCTTCGCGATGGCCTGCAACCGGATCATCGACCGGGAGATCGACGCCCGGAACCCGCGCACCGCGAGCCGGGAGCTGGTCACCGGGGCGGTCTCGGTGAAGTCGGCGTGGACGGGGGCGCTCGCCGCCGTCGTCGTCTTCCTCGGCGCGGCCGCGCTGCTGAACCCGCTCTGCCTGGCGCTCGCGCCGGTCGCCGTCGTGCCGATGGTGGTCTATCCGTACGGCAAGCGGTTCACCCACTACCCGCACGCCATCCTCGGTGTCGCGCAGGCCATAGGGCCGATCGGTGCCTGGCTGGCGGTGACCGGCAGCTGGTCGTGGGAGGCGGTGATCCTCGGTCTCGCGGTCGGGATCTGGATCGGTGGCTTCGACCTGATCTTCGGCTGCCAGGACGTCCAGGCGGACCGGGCGCACGGGGTGCGTTCGGTGCCGGCCCGGTTCGGCATTCCGGCCGCGCTGTGGGGCGCCCGGGTCTGCCACGCGGTGACGACCGGGCTGCTGGTCTGGTTCGGGCTGGCCACCGGGGCCGGGCTCTTCTACTGGATCGGCATGGTGATCGTCGCCGTCGCGTTCGTGTACGAGCACCGGGTGGTGCGGCCGCACGATCTGTCCCGGCTGAACCGGGCGTTCTTCTCGGTCAACGGGTTCATCGGGATCGCGCTCTTCGCCTGCGCGCTGCTGGATCTGCTGGTGCGGGGCCTGACGGTCTGAGCCGGTTCCGGGCGTGTCCGGCGGCGTGTGTAACAGGGATGTCTTAGGGCTGTATTAGGGAGCGGCCGGGCGGAACGTGTTGCCCGGCCGGGTGGCTCTAGGTGATCAGGAACGCCCGCTCGTGCATACCCGCACCGAGCGACTGTCACCTCCCACCGATCCTGAGGACGAAATGATGCGCGTACGCAAGCTCACCTTCGCAGCCCTGGCCGTTGCCGCAGGTCTTTCGCTCACGGCCTGTCAGAACGGCGAGGACGACCTGGGACAGAGTGCCCCGCCGGCGGCGTCCGGCGCGGCTTCCACGAACGGTGGTTCGGGTTCCGACGATTCGGGTTCGGGTGGCTCGGAGCAGGGTGGCGGGAAGGACTCCGACGGGAAGGGCACGGCTGCCGGGACCGGGGCGAACGCGAGCAGCAAGGTCGGCAAGTGCCGTACCGACGAGCTGGAGATCACGGCGTCGGACAGCACCGTCGGTGGTGACACCGAGGGGACGGTGGCGGTGGAGCTGAAGAACGGCGGGGGCCGGGACTGTCTGCTCTCCGGGTACGCGGGTGTCGATCTGAAGACGAGTGCGGGGTCGCTGTCGGCGGTGCGTACGGGTGAGAAGTCGACGCCGATGACGCTGAAGGACGGGAAGTCGGTGTACTTCGGTGTCAGCTACCCGGTCAACGACTCGGGTGGTTCCGGTGTCCGGGTCACGGGTCTGGTGGTGACCCCGCCGGACGAGACGAAGTCGGTCACCCTCGACTGGCCGGGTGCCGCGTCGCTGCCCGTCACGGACGGTTCCGGTTCCCAGGTGAAGGTCGGCCCGATGGGCAGCGCCGGCCAGGGCGAGGGCTGACCCGGACGCACCGGCTCCGCCCGCGCTCTACGGTATGAGCGGCCGAACGGGCGTCGCCGTGCTCCGGCCGCGCGCGGGGCGGCGGAAGACGAACGCCGCCGCCACACCCGCCGCCAGCCCGAAGAGGTGCCCCTGCCAGCTGACCGAGGTGTTGGCGGGGGAGATCCCCACCAGGATCGACGAGCCCCATATCGCGCCGATCAGCAGTCCGGCGCCGACGTCGAGCATTCTGCGGTCCACGAAGCCCCGGACCAGCAGATAGCCGAAGAGGCCGAAGACCAGTCCTGACGCGCCCGCCGTGTTGGAGCCGCTCGGCGAGACCAGCCAGACGCCGAGCCCGTCGACCACGATGATCATCGCGGCCACGGCGGCGAATCTGCGGACACCGCTGAGCGCGGCGAGGAAGCCGAAGACCAGCAGCGGCACGCTGTTGGAGGCGACATGGCCGAAGCCGAAGTGGATGAACGACGCGGGCACCACGTCCAGCAGCTCGGCGGCCCGGCGGGGCTCTATCCCGAAGCCGTCCAGCGAGTGACCGGTCGAGGCGTCGACGATTTCGAGCAGCCAGAGGAAGGCCACCCAGCCCAGCATCAGCCCGGCCGCGGTCCTCGCACGCCCGCCCGTACCCCATGCCGGTGCGGATCGGTCCGGCGTCACGGCCATCGTGCCCCCTGGTGTCCCCTGATGTTCCCGGTCGCCCCTGCTCCCGACCCTGGAACGACCGGGGCACCTTACTCGGTTCCGGTTTCGCACCGCCGGATAGGCTCGGGTATGTGAATTCCGGGACTTCAGTAAGTCAGCACCAGCGACAGCCTTGGATTGTCGGGGTTTCAGGCGCTTCGGGCACCCCTTTCGCCGCTGCCGTGCTGCGCGGCCTGCTGGCCGCCGGGGAGAGCGTCGACCTGGTGGTGAGCCGGGCCTCGCGGCTGACCCTGCTGGACGAGACCGGGATCGCCTTCCGCGACGCGCACTGGCGGGAGGACCTGCGCGGCTGGCTGGCGCGCGGGGCGGACGGGAAGCCGCACACCTTTGATGTGGACGTCGACGACGTACGGCACTGGGCGGCCGGTGACCTCGCGGCGGGACCGTCCTCGGGTTCGTACCCGGCGAAGGGGATGCTGATCGTCCCGGCCTCGACGGCCTGTGTGGCCGGAGTGGCGCTCGGGCTCTCGAAGGATCTGCTCCAGCGGGCCGCGAGCGTGACGCTCAAGGAGCGGCGGAAGCTGGTCGTCGCGGTGCGGGAGACTCCGCTGAACGGTCAGACGCTGAAGCATCTGGTGAGCCTGGACGAGGCGGGCGCCGTGGTGCTGCCCGCCTCTCCGGCGTTCTACGCGGGGGCGACGCACATCCAGGATCTGGTGGACTTCGTCGCCGGGCGGGTACTGGACGCGGCGGGGGTGCCGCACGACCTGTACCGCCGGTGGGAGGGGGAGCTCGGTGGCGGCTCCCGCGACTCCCGTGGCTGAGCCTTTGGTCAGCGCTTCTTCATGGCGCGCGGCTTACGGGTCCGGTCGACCCGGTGCGCGGCGGCGGGCTGGTGGGCACGCGAGCGGTTGGCCAGGTCCTGCAGCTCGCGCATTCGGGCGTAGGCCATCTCGATCGTGTACACGGTGTTTTCACTCCTGAAGATTCGAAAGCATTTTTTGGATGTTGTGGAAGATTTGCAGGCGATGAAGCCTGCATGCCTTAGATTCTACACATAGACTCGCGATACTGCTGAACAATGGAAGGTTTCAGTCACATGGACGCGGTGGACAGGCAGCTCATCCAGGCCCTCAGAGAGAACGGCAGGGCCTCGTACGCCGAGCTGGGACGGCTCGTCGGGCTCTCCGGGCCCAGCGTCACCGACCGCATCAACCGGCTGGAAACCGCCGGTGTCATCACCGGCTACCGCGCCACCGTCGACGCCGCCTCCCTCGGGCTCGGGGTCACGGCCCTGATCGGGATCTCGCTCTCCGACGCGGCCGATCACGAGGACGTGGCGCGCCGGCTGAAGGACCTGGCGGAGATCGAGGACGCCTGGTTCATCGCGGGTGACGACTCGTACATGCTCAAGGTGCGCGTCGGTGACGTGGACGGTCTGGAGAAGACCATCCGCCGGCTCAGCGGCACGCGGGGTGTCTCGCGCACCCGGACCACGATCGTGCTCTCCACCAAGTGGGAGAACCGGGTCGGGGAACTTCCCGAGGAGTCGTAGGCGTAACGTGGTGGAGCCCCCGGGGACCGGGGGTTTCGCCCGGTGTCAACCGTCCGGGAAACGCACAGCACGTCGACAACTGGGAGGCAGCCGCATGGACGTCGGGCTCAAGCGCGAGCTGGAGGAGAAGGTCCGCGCAGGAGAGCGGCTGACCCGTGAGGACGGCATCGCCCTCTACGAGTCGGACGACCTGGCCTGGCTCGGCGGCCTCGCCCACGAGGTGCGGACGCGGCTGAACGGTGACGTCGTGCACTTCAACGTCAACCGGCACCTCAACATGACGAACGTGTGCACCGCGTCGTGCGCGTACTGCTCGTTCCAGCGCAAGCCGGGCGAGAAGGACGCGTACACCATGCGCATCGAGGAGGCCGTCCGCCTCGCGAAGGCGATGGAGGGCGAGAACCTCACCGAGCTGCACATCGTCAACGGGCTGCACCCCACGCTGCCCTGGCGCTACTACCCGCGCTCGCTCTCCGCCCTGAAGGAAGCCCTGCCGCAGGTCTCCCTCAAGGCGTTCACCGCCACCGAGATCCACCACTTCGAGACCATCTCCGGGCTCTCCGCCTCCGAGATCCTGGACGAGCTGATCGAGGCCGGACTGGAGTCGCTGACCGGCGGCGGCGCGGAGATCTTCGACTGGGAGGTCCGTCAGCACATCGTGGACCACGCCACCCATTGGGAGGACTGGTCGCGGATCCACCGCCTGGCGCACGAGAAGGGTCTCAAGACCCCGGCGACCATGCTGTACGGGCACATCGAGGAGCCCCGGCACCGCGTCGACCACGTGCTGCGGCTGCGTGAGCTCCAGGACGAGACGAACGGCTTCCAGGTCTTCATCCCGCTGCGCTACCAGCACGACTTCGTGGACATGAAGGACGGCAAGGTCCGCAACAAGCTCCAGGCGCGCACGACGATGGCGACCGGTGCCGAGGCGCTGAAGACCTTCGCGGTCTCCCGGCTGCTCTTCGACAACGTCCCGCACGTCAAGGTCTTCTGGGTGATGCACGGGGTGCAGACCGCCCAGCTCGCGCTGCAGCACGGTGCGGACGACATGGACGGCTCGGTCGTCGAGTACAAGATCACGCACGACGCGGACAACTACGGCACGCCGAACAAGCTCGGCCGTGAGGACCTGCTGGACCTGATCCGCGACGCGGGCTTCCGCCCGGTCGAGCGCAACACCCGGTACGAGATCCTCCGCGAGTACCCGGGCCCGGACGCGGGGCGGCGCGAGTCGCCGCAGCCGATGCGCGTCTGACCCGCGAGTCCCCAGCAGTCCAGATGTACGGGAGCCCCGGCCGTCGGCCGGGGCTTTCTCGCGTTCTGGACAGGGTTTGGGGCGACGCTTCGGTAATGGTTAGTCTGCGCTTATGGCGCTTACATTCGAGCTGGACCCCGAGGTCGACGGCACGCTGCGGGACGGCATCACCGAGCTGTGGACCGAAGTCTCCGAAGCGGGCGGCGCGGTCGGCTTCGTGCCGCCCGTCACGGCCGACGACATCCGGCCCGAGCTGGACAAGCATCTGGACGCCATGGCCGAGGGGCGCACCCGCCTGCTGATCGGCCGCGACGAGGACGGTGCCGTCGCCGCCACGGTCTTCCTCGCCCTCAACACCCACCGGCTGATGCGCCACTGGCTCTGGCTCTACACGGTGATGGTCCACCCCCGTCACCAGGGCAAGGGCTACGGGCGCGATCTGATGGACGCCGCGGAGCGGGCGGCCCGGGGGATGGACGGGATCGAGTCCGTCCGGCTCAGCTGCCGCGGCGGCACCGGCGTCGACCGGTTCTACGCCTCCTGCGGATACAAGGAGGTCGGACGGGTGCCGGACGCGATCCGGGTGGCCGACGGGGACGACCGCGACGACATCATCATGCTGCTGTCGCTCGGGCCTGTCCGACCCTGATCCGCCGGACGGTCCCAGGGCTCCGGGAGCCCGCGTGCCCCTTTGGCGGAGCCCTGCGAACTGATCGATTCCGGGGCATGCTTCACTGGTCGGGCAGGATCGAAGGACCGTCATACGTTGAGAGAGAGGCCAACTGTGTCCGCTGCCAAGCCGAGCGCGACAATTCGGTACACCGCGATGCGCCTCAGTATCTTCGTCGGCTGCTTCGCCATCGCCGCCGTGGCCGTGCACTTCGGTCTGCTGCCCTCCGGGTCGAACGGCTCGAATCTCGTCTGGGTGATCCTGCTCGCCCTGGTCCTGTCCGCGCCGCTGAGCTACGTGCTGCTGCGCAAGCAGCGCGACGAGATGTCCGAGCAGATCGTGTCCAAGGTCGACCGCGCCAAGGAGCGCCTGGAGGCGAACCGGACCCGCGAGGACCACGTCACTTCCTGACCGTGACGGCGGGGACGTGAGCGTTCCGTAGGGGCTACGTAAGCTTCCTCACACCCGCACTGTTTCCGTTCGAAACCCCAGCGCCGGAGCGTTCGCTCCTGCACTGGGGTTTTGTCGTTCCCGCGGGGGGTCGGGGCGCGGTGGCGGCGGCAGCGGCGGGCGGCCGGGGTCAAAGAAGGCCTTTGAGGTTCTCAAAGTTCAAGTGTTAACGTGTTCGACGTGAAGACAGCAGTGCGCCATCGATTCGCCGCGAGCGTCCCGCTCGTGGAGCGCCTGCATGTCGATCTCTGCCGCTGTATGTCCGCGGTCTGTTGCCGCAACGTCTGAACCGGCACCATGCAGCGGCGCCGCCCCTGACGCGGGCGCCGCACCCCCCGTCCCCCGCACAGTCGTCCCCGTGCGCCCCGATGCGTCACATCTGGAGTGTGTCCGTGTCCGCGAACCCCGCGTCCACCGCTGCCGGCAGTCCGTCCGGCTCCGGTTTCCGTATACCCAAGGTCCCGTTCTGGGCCCAGATAGTCGCCGGCCTCGTCCTCGGTGTCGTACTCGGCTGGATCACGCGTACGTACGACATCGCCTGGCTCTACACCACGCTCGACAAGGTCGGCCACATCTTCATCCAGCTGCTGAAGCTGGCCGTCGCGCCCCTCGTCTTCTTCGCGATCCTGGTGTCGATCACCAACCTCCGCAAGGTCAACAACGCCGCCCGGCTGGCCACCCGCACCCTGCTCTGGTTCATGATCACCTCGCTGATCGCGGTCGCCATCGGCCTCACGATCGGCCTGATCACCAACCCGGGCTCCGGAACGGGCCTCACGCCGAAGGACGGCAAGCTGCCGGAGCACGCGGGCTCCTGGCTCGACTTCCTGACCGGCATCATCCCGGACAACGTGATCACCCCGTTCACCGAGCTGAACGTGCTCCAGATCGTCTTCATGGCGGCCGTCGCCGGCATCGCGGCGCTCCAGCTCGGCGAGAAGGCCCAGCCGATCCTCACCCTCAGCGAGTCCGTCCTGGAGCTCCTCCAGAAGGCCCTGTGGTGGGTCATCCGCCTCGCCCCCATCGGCACCGTCGGCCTCATCGGCTACGCGATCGCCGACTACGGCTGGGACCTGATCGGCAAGTACGCGACCTTCACCGCCGACGTCTACATCGGCTGCGCCCTGGTGCTGTTCGGTGTGTACCCGCTGCTGCTCGCCACCGTCGCCAAGCTCAGCCCGGTGCAGTTCTTCAAGGGCGCCTGGCCGGCGATCCAGCTGGCCTTCGTCTCCCGCTCCTCGGTCGGCACCATGCCGGTCACGCAGAAGGTCACCGAGCGGCTCGGCGTCCCGAAGGAGTACGCCTCCTTCTCCGTCCCGTTCGGCGCCACCACCAAGATGGACGGCTGCGCCGCGATCTACCCGGCGCTGGCGGCGATCTTCATCGCGCAGATCTTCGACGTCCAGCTGGGTGTCGGTGACTACGTCCTGATCGCGTTCGTCTCGGTGATCGGTTCGGCGGCCACCGCCGGTCTCACCGGCGCGACGGTCATGCTGACCCTCACCCTGTCGACGCTGGGCCTCCCGCTGGAGGGTGTCGGCCTGCTCATGGCCATCGACCCGATCCTGGACATGATGCGCACGGCCACCAACGTGGCGGGCCAGGCGCTGGTCCCGGTGATCGTCGCGGCCCGCGAGAAGATCCTCGACCACGACGCGTACAACTCGGCCACGTCCTCCCCGGTCGACGGCGACGAGGTGCGCGCGAGCGAGCCGCAGAAGGTGGCGGTCGCCGCGTAACCACGCACAGACACGGCACACAGGAGCGCCCCCGGTCCGCCTCGCGGCAGGACCGGGGGCGCTCCTGCGTACTACGGGGTGGAGGCCCGCGCCGTACCCTTACCGGGGAGTGGCACACGGGGGTGGGAGGAAGTCGACGTGGGTGCTGTGAAGAGCAAACGGATGCCGCGGGCCGTGCGCGAGCAGCAGATGATGGACGCCGCCGTGCAGACCTTCGGGCAGCGTGGCTACCGGGCCGCCTCGATGGACGAGATCGCCGAGCTGGCGGGGGTGTCCAAGCCGCTGGTCTATCTGTATCTCAACTCCAAGGAAGAGCTCTTCACCGCCTGCATCAGGCGGGAGGCGAAAGCGCTGGTCGAAGCGGTGCGGGCAGGGGCGGAGCCGGGGCTGCCGGCCGACCGGCAGCTGTGGTCCGGGCTGCGGGCGTTCTTCACGCACACGGCGGAGCACCCGGACGGCTGGGCGGTGCTGCACCGCCAGGCGCGTACGCACGGGGAGCCGTTCGCCGACGAGGTGACGGCGATGCGGGACGAGATCGTTGCTTTCGTGACGGAGCTGATCGGCGCCGCGGCGCGCGAGGCGCACCACGACCCGGCGCTCCCCGACCGCGATGTGTCGGGGCTCGCGCAGGCGCTCGTGGGGGCCGCGGAGTCGCTCGCCGGGTGGGCGAACGAGACCCCGGGCGTCTCGGCGAAGGAGGCCGCGGCCACCCTGATGAACTTCTCCTGGGCGGGGCTGGAGAACCTCATGAACGGCCGTCCCTGGCAGCCGCCGGGTCCGGCGCGCGGAGGATCCGGCCGGTGAGGTGGAGGCGGCCGGCGGAGCGCAACTGGAAGCCGGTGGCGTCCGCCGCGTAGGTGACGGTGGCGGGCAGCAGGACGGGGGCCCTGAAGTCGGCCCGCACGGCGTGGACTTCGTCGGGGTCCGGTGTCTCGGCCAGGCAGCGGGCGACGGTCCACATGCCGTGGGCGATGGCCCGGGGGAAGCCGAAGAGCCGGGCGGTGAGCGGATGGAGGTGGATGGGGTTCCGGTCGCCGGAGGCGGCGCCGTACCGCCGTCCCAGATCGCCGGGCAGCCGCCACTCGGCGACGGCGGGAAGTTCCGGGAGTGGGGTCGTGTCCCTTGTGGCGGGGGTGGTGCCCGTCGCGGTGGCGGTGGTGTCCCGTGCGGTGGTGGCGTCCCGCGTGGCGTCGGTGGTGTCCCGTGCGGTGGTGGCCGGGGCCGCAGGGGTGGTCGTGACCGTCGGGTGCCGGGAGAGGTAGCCGCTGCGGGACTCCCAGACCAGCTCGCCCGCCAGCCGCGCCTCGGTGACCATCGTGACTTCGGTGCCGCGCCGGTGAGGCGCCAACCCATCTGCGTACACCGTGAGTTCGAGCAGGTCAGCGGGCCGCAGGGGGCGGTGCCGGTTGATCTCGATCCAGGTGTGGACGAGGCCGACGACCGGGAGCGGGAACCTCCGGGCGGTCATCAGCCGCATGGCGAGCGGGAAGCCCAGCACGTGCGGGTAGGTGAGCGGCAGGGTGTCCGACTCGGCGAAGCCGCAGATCCGGCGGTACGAGGAGAGCGGGGCGGCGGCGATCGGTGCGGCCGGCCGCACGGACCGTTCGGCGGGCAGGGTGGCCCCCGGGCGGCCGGCCCTCTTGAACGGGGACGTGACGGCCGCCCGCGCGAGTGACACGTTCAGATTCGGCATGGGTTCACATCCCGGGGGAGGCCGGCCCTCTCGTGCGTGGACGTGACAGCTGCCCGTGCGGGTGACCCGTTCGGATTCGGCACGGTGTCACGCCCCCAGCAGGCTCTGGCCGCAGACCCGTACGACCTGGCCGTTGACGGCCGTCGAGGCGGGCTGGGCGAACCAGGCGGTAGTCTCGGCGACGTCGACCGGGAGGCCGCCCTGGGCGAGGGAGTTCATCCGGCGGCCCGCCTCCCGGATGAGGAGGGGGACGGCCGCGGTCATCTTCGTCTCGATGAAGCCGGGGGCCACCGCGTTGACCGTGACGTCGTGGTCGGCGGCGGCGCGCGGGGCCAGTGCGCGGACCAGCCCGATGATGCCCGCCTTGCTCGCCGCGTAGTTCGTCTGGCCGTTGTTGCCCGCGATGCCGGCGATGGACGCGGTGGCGACGATCCGGCCGCCGCGGTTGACGGTGCCCGCCTTGAGCAGGGCGTCGGTGGTGCGCAGCACGCTGTCGAGGTTCACGTCGACGACCGAGGCCCAGCGTTCGGCCGGCATGTTGGCGAGGCGGCGATCGCGGGTGATGCCCGCGTTGTGGACGAGGACGTCGAGGCCGCCGGGGGCCGCGGCGGCGATCCGTTCCGCGGCGTCGTCCGCGGTGATGTCCAGCGGCAGCGCGGTGGCGCCGAGCGCGTCGGCGGTCCGGGCCAGTTCGTCCCCGGTCCCCGGGACGTCCAGGCAGATCACCCGGGCGCCGTCGCGGGCCAGCACCGAGGCGACCGAGGCGCCGATGCCGCGCGCCGCGCCGGTGACCAGGGCGGTGCGCCCGGCGAGCGGGGCGGTCCAGTCGGCGACCGGGCCGGGGACGGCGGCGGTCAGCTCGATCACCTGGCCGCTGATGTACGCGGAGCGGGGCGAGAACAGGAATCGCAGGGTGGATTCGGCGGCGCCGACGGCTTCCGGGGCGATGCGGAGCAGTTGTACGGTGGCGCCCCCGCCGATCTCCTTGCCCAGCGAGCGTACGAACCCCTCCAGCGCCTGCTGGGCGGCGGCCTGATGGTGGTCGTCGGCCGACGGCCGCACCCCCAGCACCACGACGCGCCCGCCCGGGGCGAGGGAACGGATCACCGGGTGCAGCGCCGCGTGGACCCCGGCCAGCTTGCCGGGGGTGTCGACGGCCGTCGCGTCCAGCACGATCCCGGCGGGGCGTTCGGCGCGCGCGGTGACGTCGAGGCCGGTGGCGGCGAGGAGCGCGCCGAGCTCGCCGGTGGCCGCGGAGTCCCCGGCGGTGAGGTGCAGCAGTGGGCCGTCCAGCGCCGGGGTCCGCGGTGACCAGCGGCGCAGCGGGGCGGGCTGCGGGAGTCCGAGCCTCCGGGTGAGAAATCGGCCGGGTGCTGTGCCGGTGAAGTGCAGATAGCGGTCGGCCATTGTCCTGACTCCCTGCTCGGTCGTAGATTTACTCCAGAGTAAGGTTACTCAAGAGTCAGGAGCTGGTCGAGATGATTCCCCTCGAACTCCCGCGGCCCCGCAGGGTCGCGGTCATCGGCGGCAGCCGCGTCCCGTTCGCGCGCTCGGACGGCCCCTACGCGCACTCCTCCAACCAGCAGCTGCTCACGGCCGCGCTGGGCGGGCTGGTCGAGCGGTTCGGGCTCCAGGGGGAGCGGGTCGGTGAGTTCGTGGCGGGCGCCGTGCTCAAGCACAGCCGCGACTTCAACCTGGCCCGGGAGACCGTGCTCGGCTCGGCGCTCGACCCGCGCACCCCCGCGTACGACATCCAGCAGGCGTGCGGCACCGGTCTCCAGGCGGTCGTCGCCGCGGCGGACAAGATCATGCTCGGGGCGGTCGACTCGGCGATCGCGGGCGGCACCGACACCACCAGCGACGCTCCCCTCGGCGTCAACGACGAGCTGCGCCGGCTGCTGCTCGACGCCCGGCGGGCGAAGTCGGCGGGGGCCAGGATCAAGGCGCTCGCGGGCGTACGCCCCCGGCACCTGGTCCCGGACATGCCGCGCAACGCGGAACCCCGCACCGGCCTCTCGATGGGCGAGCACGCGGCGGTCACGGCCCGCCGGTGGGGCATCACCCGCGAGGACCAGGACCTCCTCGCCGCCACCAGCCACCAGCGGCTCGCGGCCGCGTACGAGCGTGGCTTCCTGGACGGCCTCGTGGTCCCGTTCCGGGGGTTGACCCGTGACCAGAACCTCCGCCCCGGCTCCACCGCCGCGAAACTCGCCACGCTGAAGCCGGTGTTCGGCACCGGCCACCCCGACGCGACGATGACCGCGGGCAACTCCACCCCGCTCACCGACGGCGCCGCGACCGTACTGCTGGCGAGCGAGGAGTGGGCCCGCGCGCACGGCCTGGAGCCGCTCGCCTACCTGTCCATGTACGAGACGGCGGCTGTGGATCATGTGAACGGCGACGACGGACTCCTGATGGCTCCGGCGTACGCCGTGCCGCGCATGCTGGAGCGCGCCGGGCTCACCATCGAGGACTTCGACCTGTTCGAGATCCACGAGGCCTTCGCCTCCCAGGTGCTGGCCACCCTCGCGGCCTGGGAGAAACAGGGCCTGGCCCCGGTCGACCGGGACCGGCTCAACGTCGCCGGATCCTCGCTCGCCACCGGCCACCCGTTCGCCGCGACCGGCGCCCGGATCGTCGCCACCCTCGCCGAGCTCCTGGCGGAGCGCGGCGGACCGTCCCGGGGCCTGATCTCGATCTGCGCGGCGGGCGGCCAGGGCGTCACGGCGATCCTCGAACGCCCCTGACACCCCTCGCACCCCTGACACACCCCCTCTCCGAGCCGCTGACACACCCCTCTCCGCACCCCTGGTGCACCCACTTTCCGCACCCCTGATACCGCCCCGCCCCGCCCCCCGGCGTCTGTCACGCCTCCGACGCCTCCACGTCCCCACGCCTCCGACGCCCATGACGCCTCATACGCACCGGCCGCCGGACGGACCCGGCGAGATCACCCGACCCCACGTTGAGGAGCCGCACGTGTCCACGCCATCCACCGCCCCCGCCACTGCCGCCGCCCCCGTCCTCGTCGAGCCGACGAAAGTCAGGGCCGCCGACGGCTCGGTGCGACAGGTCTCCGTACCGCCGGCCGCGCCGCCCGTGCGCCGCGGCTCGCTCGCCGAGATCCCGTTCGACAACGCCCGCGAGGCCCCCGCCGACGCCGTGCTCAGCCGCAAGCAGCCGGACGGCGACTGGCGGGACGTGAACGCGGCGGACTTCGCGGCTGAGGTGCTCGCCGTCGCCAAGGGGCTGATCGCGGAGGGCCTCGGTGCCGGCGACCGGATCGCGATCATGGCCCGTACCACCTACGAGTGGACCCTGCTCGACTTCGCGGCCTGGGCCGCCGGCCTCGTCACCGTCCCCATCTACCCGACCTCCTCCGCCTTCCAGACCCGCTGGATCCTCCAGGACTCCGGCGCCGTCGCGTGCGCCGTCGAGACCGCGGACCAGGGTCGGCTGATCAGTCAGGAGCGCAGGCAGCTCGGCGACCTGGCCCACCTGTGGCAGTTCGACACGGGCGCGCTGGGCCGGCTGAAGACCCTCGGCCGGGACGTCCCCGACGACGTCGTCGCCGCCCGCCGCGCCACGCTGGAGCCGGAGACCCCCGCCACCCTCATCTACACCTCCGGCACCACCGGCCGCCCCAAGGGCTGTGTGCTCAGCCACGGCAACTTCTTCGCCGAGGTCGACAACGCGATCGAGCTGCTCCACCCGGTCTTCAAATCGGTCAGCAAGGATCCCGCCTCCACCCTGCTCTTCCTCCCGCTCTCCCATGTCTTCGGGCGGATGGTCGCGATCGGCTGCCTGCGTGCCCGGGTCCGCCTCGGCCACGCCCCGTCCATACGGACCGAGGACCTGCTCGCCGACCTGGCGGGGTTCGGGCCGACGTTCCTGCTGGCCATCCCGTACGTGCTGGAGAAGGTCTACAACACCGGCCGCGCCACCGCCGAGAAGATGGGCCGCGCCTCGTCGTTCGACCGCGCCGCGCGGATCGCCCAGCGGTACGGGGAGGCCGTCGAGGCCGCCGAACACGGCACCGGCCCCGGTCCGGGGCTGGGCCTGCGGGCCGCCCGCGCACTGTACGACCCGCTGGTCTACCGCCGGATCCGGGCCGCGCTCGGCGGCCACGTCCGGTACGCGATCTGCGGCGGCTCCCCGCTGGGCCACCGGCTCGCGGCGTTCTACGCGGGCGCGGGCATCGAGATCTTCGAGGGATACGGCCTTACCGAGACCACCGCCGCCGCCACCGTCACCCCGCCGCTCAAGCCGCGCCTGGGCACCGTCGGCTGGCCGCTGCCGGGCACCGCCGTGCGGATCGCGGACGACGGCGAGGTGCTGCTCAGCGGCGGTCAGGTGTGTCAGGGCTACTGGGACGCCGAACAGGGCCGGCCGGTGTCCGTGCAGGAGGGCGGCTGGTTCGCCACCGGAGACCTGGGCGCGCTCGACGAGGACGGCTACCTCACGATCACCGGCCGCAAGAAGGACATCATCATCACCTCCGGCGGCAAGAACGTCACCCCGGCGCCCCTGGAGGACTGGCTGCGCGCCCACCCTCTGGTCAGCCAGTGCATGGTGGTCGGCGACAACCGCTCCTTCATCACCGCACTGATCACCCTGGAGCCCGACGGGCTCGCCCACTGGCGGCAGATGAAGAAGAAGCAGAACGTGCCGATGCGGGAACTCGTCGACGACGAGGAGCTGCGCACCGCGCTGCAACGCGCCGTCGACGAGGCCAACCGGCTGGTCTCCCGCGCGGAGTCGATCCGCAAATTCGCCGTCCTGCCCGTGGACTTCACCGAGGAGAGCGGGCATCTGACCCCCTCGCTGAAGCTGAAGCGAGCCGCGATCGCCCGGGACTTCGAGGCGGAGATCGAGGCGCTGTACCGGAAGTGAGCGACACCGGAGCGGCGCCCGCCCAGCACCGCGGGCGGGCGCCCGCGCACGTCGTCGCGCACCCGGAGAGGTGCGGTTCGACGACGCCGGAGCGGACCGGCCCGACGCCCGGGGCGCTCACGGAGCGACTGGAAAACTATGTGGTGCATCTGCTCGAACAGTTCGACCGGTAGATCCGCCGCCGGCGTTCCCCGGAGAGGTGGAACGTTCCTGCTCAAGCGGTCCCGCGAAACGCCGGACGACGCTCTTCCGCGCTTTCGTCATGGCGATCCCGTAAAACGTCAACACAGCGTGTACACAGGGAATTCGATGCTTTCCCGAGTTGCTGTTTCGGATGATCCGAAAGGAAGCAACCGCCGGATTCCGCGCGCCTCCGACAAGCCCCCGGCGCACTCCTGAGAAGCCTCGCACGCAGGGTAAAAAGCGGCGCGTCCCTGAGTAAAGACACAGTCATGGCTGTATAGATATACGCGTCTTCGCAAGAGGGCAGCCTTTTGCGTCCTGTGCGGGCGGCTGGAATGCCGCTGCCTCTTTTTGGTGGGCGAGTCCGCGCGCGGTGTTCCCGCACCCGCGCCGTCAGAGACTCGGGGGTCGGTATCGACGGAGCCCGCAGCACCCGGGACGACATCGCTCAACACCCGTTCATCCATTGGTCAAGGAGAGACGCTGTGAGTTACGGAACTGCGCTGAGGGACGAAGTCCGGTCCCCGGGAACGACTCCGCTCATCGGTATCTACGACATGTACTCGGCCTCCGTCGTGGCCCGGCACTACGAAGGGTTCTTCGTGTCCGGCTTCGGCTTCGCCGCCTCCCACTACGGGCTCCCCGACATCGGCTTCATCGCCTGGCCGGACATGGTGGCCTTCGTGGAGCGGCTGCGGCTGGCCTTCCCCACCCACCACCTGCTGGTGGACATCGACGACGGCTATGTCGACCCCGAGGTGGCCTGCCACGTGGTGCAGCGGCTGGAGCGGATCGGCGCCTCCGGCGTGATCCTGGAGGACCAGAAGCGTCCGCGCAGGTGCGGCCACGCGGACGGCAAGCAGGTGCTGCCGCTGGAGGAGTACCTGGAGAAGCTCAACCTCGTACTGGAGAGCAGGCGGGACCTGGTGGTCGTGGCCCGCACGGACGCCACGGAGGAGTCGGACATCCTGCGCCGCGCCGAGGCGCTGGCCTCGACGGACGCCGATGTCGTCCTGGTCGACGGGGTGCGCAGCATCGAGTGGATCAAGCGGATCCGGGAGGTGGTCGGTGACAAGCCGCTGCTCTTCAACCAGATCGCGGGCGGCAAGTCGCCCAGGCTCTCGCTCTCCGAACTCACCGACCTGGACTGCCAGGTGGCCATCTACAGCACGCCCTGTCTCTTCGCCGCGCACGCGGCCATCGACAGCGCGCTGACGGACCTCAAGCGGTCCGACGGGCGGCTTCCGGAGTTCGTGCCCGCCGAGGGGATCGGGGTGCAGCGCTCGACGGAACTGCTGGAGAAGAACATCAGCAGGCACCACCCCGCCCGCGAGTCCGTGACCGTCTGATCCGGACGCCCGCCGGGTGCGGTCGGCCCGGCTGGTCACCGAAGGTCCGAATGCCGGGCCTCGACGGTGCGTCACCGCGCACCGCGGGGCCCCGGCTTGCTGTGCACCACAGGCACGAAGCGAGAAGGAAGAGCGGGAACATGGGATTCACCTCGTCGAAGGCGCGCGCGGCCCTGGTGGTCGTCCTCGGGGCGCTCTGCCAGGGCCAGTTGGCCGCCGGAGGGGCCTGGGCTGACGCCCCCGACGGCGGAATGGAGACGCACCACGGTCCGTCCCTGGTCACCATCGACAACTCCAACGCCGACTCCTGGCTGGAGGTGGACCGGACGCTCAATGTGCTGGGCCCCCTGAGCAAGGGCACGGCGGGCAGCGACCACGACGGCGGCGGGGGTGCCATCGACCAGAACGTGTCGACCTCGCAGGGTGTGGGCGTCCAGGCCGCGCCCGACGAGAGCGAGGACGAGGAAGAGGAGGAAGAGGGCGGGGCGGCGCCGGGGAGCGCGCGGGCTCCCGAGAGCGCGGCGACCGGTGGGGACGACGACGAGGGCGACGCCGACGACGACGCCGGCCGGCCGTAGCTGCTTCTTCGCCCCCTGCCCGATGGTGTGACGTCAGGTATCACGATGGCCCCGCGCCCGCGTCTCCGGTATCCGCCGCGACCGGCGGCGACGGCCGGAGGGCGACGCCGGCCGCGACACCGGCGGCCGCCCGGTTGTCCGAACCCCGGAGGCCGACCGGTGGGCGACGCCGGCCGTGACACCGGCGGCCGCCCGGTTGCCAGCACCCTGGAGGCCGGCCGGTGGGCGGAGACGGTGCGCCTCATCGGGGTGCGACGCCCCGCCGGCGCGGCGCGTCACGCTGTGCGACCGCTCCGGACCGGCGCGGCGGCATCCGGAGGCGGGTGCCGCGTAAATCCGACATGGTGTAGGTGGGATCTCACCGTGTCCAGGCGGGACAGTCATGAAGCAACCAGAGATCGATTACCGAGCGGTTTTCCAGGCGCTTCCGGGGGCGGTGGCCCTCCTGACCCCGGAGCTGTACTTCGCGGACGTCAACGAGGAGTGGCTGCGCGTGGTGAGCCGCAGCCGTGCGGATGTCATCGGCCACTACATGCCCGATGACTACGCCGACCGGCCGAACCATCCCAACGCGGCCGTGGCGCGCAACATCGGGGAGTCGCTGCGGCGGGTCGTGCGGACCGGACGGGCCGAGACCATGGAGCTCCAGCGGTTCGACCCGCCGGACGACGACATCGCCACCGTCCGGCCCAGGGCGGTGGAGGAACGCTTCTGGAGCATGACCAACATTCCCGTCCCCGGCGCGGACGGCCGGGTCGCGCTGCTGCTGCACCGGGTGGCGGAGGTGACCGAGCTGATCCAGGCCCGTGCGGTCGCGCTCAGCCTCCAGGAGGCGATGCTGCCCGCCCCGCGTACGGTCGGACGTCACCCGGTGGCCGTGCGCTACCGGCCGGCCGTCCGGGCACTGGAGGTGGGCGGCGACTGGTACGACCTGGTGGAGCTGCCGGACGGGCGCCTCGGGGTCGCGGTGGGCGACGTGGTCGGTCACGGACTGTCGGCGGCCACCGTCATGGGGCAGTTGCGCAGCGCTCTCAGTGCCGCCTCCCGCTCCTGCGGCGGCCCGGCCCGCGCTCTGGAGATCCTGGAGCTGTACGCCGACTCCGTGGTGGGGGCCGAGAACACGACGGTGGCCAGCGCGCTCATCGACTGGGACGCCCGCCGCATCACGTACAGCGTCGCCGGTCACCTGCCGCCGGCCCTGCTGCGGGGCGACGGCACCGTGGAGTTCCTGGACCGGGCCACCGATCCGCCGCTCGGCGCCCGCTGTGAACCGGGACCCTGGCCTCAGGCGACGGTGCCCTTCACCGAGGGCGCCTTCCTCGTGCTCTACACCGACGGCCTGATCGAGCGCCGGAACGAGGACATCGACACCGGCCTCTCCCGGCTCGCCGCCGCGCTGACCCGCCACCACGGGGCGGGGGGCGGGGCCGAGACGCTCGCCGACGCGCTGTCGGCGGACCTCCTGCCGGCGGCGGGCGCCGATGACGACACGGCCCTCGTCGTCGTCCCGCTGTAGGAGCCTGTCCGCCCGCGTCCCGGGCCCCGGACGCCGGGCCCGGGACGCGGGACGTGACAGGTCTGCGCGCCCACCTGCCTACTCGGGCGCCTCGATCGTCACCGGCTTGCCCAGGTCGTAGAAGTGCTGCGTGGTCGTGCTCATCACGCCGCCCGCCTGGGACTCGGCCTGACCGCCGTAGGGCGTGAAGTCGTCCCCGAACCAGAGAATGTGCTCCCGCACGGCCGCGCCCAGGAACGTGTACGGCTTCTTGTTCACGATCCGCCATGCCGTGACGTCCTCCCCGTTCTCCAGGGAGATCACGGGCCGCTCCTGCTCGACGGTCCACTCCGGCGCCGACGCGATCATCTGGGCCGTCATCTCCGGATCGGCGAGCGCGCGGTAGAGCTTCCCCGTGGCGGCCACGATCTGCTCCTGCGGGTCACTGCTGCTCTTGTCCCCCTTGACCCACTTGCCGAGCCCCGGTGTCTTGATCCACTCGTCCTCGCCCTTGAAGACGTACGCCTTCTCCCCCTCCGGCCCCGTCATCGAGCCGGCCAGCGCGGACTCGTCTCCGAAGATGAACCGCGAGGTCCCCGACTCGTCCCCCGACTGCACGGACTCGGTCCCCGATCCGTACGCCTTGAGGGCGGCCACCAGACACTTCGACAGGGCCGAGCCGGCGAGGGTCGTACCGCCCTTGAGCTGGAGTCCGTCGCACTCGGCCGGGGTGGCGAAGGCCGGGGACGACTCCTTCGGGCTGTCGCTCGCGTGCGTGGGCCGGTCGGACGACGATTCCGGGCGCGTCGGCTCGGCCGACCCGTCCGACGAGGAGCAGCCGGCCAGGAGGCCGACTGCGAGGAGGGTGCCTATGCACACGTAGGGGCGAAGACGTCGAGGTCTCATGTTGTTCGAACTCCACTGGTCACGGACGGCCCGCGACCGCAGACCGTCTTATGGGCTCTCGCAAGTGAATCCACAGCCCCGCACCACTGGTCGTGAAGGTGTTCGCCTCACGGACCGCAGGTGCGGGCCCTGGAATCCTAACGACCGGGGCAGACATCCCATTTCACCGGCCGGTCCGGCCGGTCGGACCGCCGGGGAGCCGCCTGAACGGCCAGGAGCGGCCGAGGGCGGTCAGGGGCGGTCGGCGGCCGGTTCGGGCGGGCCGGCCACGCCGACGCGTGCCTCGTTGCCCTCGGGGTCGGCCAGTACCCGGTTCGAGGGTGCGCCTGCGTTGTTCACCGGGCGGCGGCCGCCCGCGAGCGCCGCGGCCGTCCGGGCCTCGGCCTCGTCGCACGGCACCCATGCACAGGCATGGCCCCGGTCGCGCTGCGGGCGCGGGTCCGACAGCACCCGCTGCCGGGCGGCCCCTCCCCGCCTCTTGTCTGATGCAGCATCAGGTACGACGATGGCCCCGCGCCGTCATGTGACGGTGTGTCAGATCAGTTCGGGAGGAGGCCGTACGGTGCCGATATCGACCGCCGGGCCGCTGTCGTACGGGATGCAGCTGCCGATCCAGTCGCAGAGCACCATCTATGCCGAGGGGTGGGAGGCGGCGGCCGGTGCGGCCGATCTCGCCGAGATCGCCCGCACCGCCGACCGCACCGGCTTCGCCTACCTGGCGAGCTGCGACCACGTAGCCATCCCCCGGCGGCTCGCCGCGGTCATGGGTACCGTCTGGTACGACCCGGTCGCCACGCTCGCCTTCCTCGCCGGGATCACCGAGCGGGTGCTGCTGATGAGCCATGTCGCCGTCGTCGGCCTGCGGCACCCGCTGGCCACCGCCAAGCAGTACGCCACCCTCGACCACCTCAGCGGCGGCCGGCTGATCCTCGGGGTCGGCGCCGGGCACGTGAAGGAGGAGTTCGAGGCGCTCGGGGCGGACTTCGACGGGCGGGGCGGGGTGCTGGACGAGACCATCGACGCGCTGAAGTCGGCGCTCGGCCCCGATGAGTACCCGGAGTTCGCGGGGGAGCGGTTCGCCTTCTCCGGGCTCGGGCAGCTGCCGCGCCCGGCCCGGGAGCGGGTGCCGGTCTGGGTGGGCGGCTCCTCGCCGGCCGCGGTGCGCCGGGCGGCCGTACGGGGAGACGGCTGGCTGCCGCAGGGCGACCCGAGGGAGAAGCTGCCCGCGCAGATCGCCCGGCTGAAGGAGCTGCGGGAGGCGGCCGGGGTCGGGGCGCCGATCGTCATCGGCGCGATCACCGAGCCGCTGTACGTCGGTGAGCCGGACTGGTCCGTCGGGCGGCGCACCCTCACCGGGAAGCCGGAGGCCCTCGCGGAGTCGCTGCGCGCGTACGCGGCCATGGGCGTCCACCAGATCCAGGTGCGGTTCCGCAGCCGGAGCCGCAGCGAACTGACCGACCAGATGGCGGCGTTCGCCGCCGAGGTCGCACCCCATCTCGACAGGTAGGAGTCAGGCCATGGGCAAGCTGGACGGGCGGACCGTACTCATCAGCGGTGCGGCGCGCGGGCAGGGCGAGCAGGAGGCGCGGCTCTTCGCCGCGGAGGGCGCGCGGGTGGTGATCGCCGATGTGCTCGACGAGCAGGGCGAGGCGCTGGCCGAGGAGCTGCGGGGCGAGCTGGGGAAGGACGCCGCCCGCTTCGTCCACCTGGACGTGAGCCGGGAGGAGGACTGGCAGGGCGCGGTCGCCGCCGCGAAGGACGCCTTCGGCCGGATCGACGGGCTGGTCAACAACGCGGGGATCCTGCGGTTCAACGAGCTGGTGAGCACGCCGCTGGAGGAGTTCCAGCAGGTGGTGCAGGTCAATCAGGTGGGCGCGTTCCTCGGGATCAAGAACGTCGCGCCCGAGATCGAGGCCGCGGGCGGCGGGACCATCGTCAACACCGCCTCGTACACCGGGCTGACCGGCATGGCGTTCGTGGGCGCCTACGCCGCCACCAAGCACGCGGTGCTCGGCCTGACCCGGGTGGCCGCGATGGAGCTGGCCGGGAAGGGGATCCGGGTCAACGCCGTCTGCCCCGGCGCCGTGGACACCGCGATGACCAACCCGGCGGCGCTGGACCCGGCCGCGGACCCGGAGGAGTCCAAGGCGGCGGTGGCCGAGCTGTACCGGAAGCTGGTGCCGCTGGGGCGGATCGGGCGGCCGGAGGAGGTGGCGGCGCTGGCGCTCTTCCTGAGCTCGGAGGACTCCTCGTACATCACCGGACAGCCGTTCGTCATCGACGGGGGATGGCTGGCGGGCGTCAGCCTGTTCTGAGCCGAGCTGACGATGCGTCAGCTATTGACGGGTAACGGTGCCGGTGGAACAGTCGGACGCATCAAGATCTGACGGAGTGTCAGAAACGATTGAGGACGGTGAACCCCCTTGGAATTCGGGCTCTTTGTACAGGGGTATGTGCCCGCCGCACGGGCCAAGGTCGACCCCGGGGCAGAGCACAAGGCGCTGATCGAGGAGACCGAGTACGTCATCCAGGCGGACAAGTCCGGCTTCAAGTACGCCTGGGCCTCCGAGCACCACTTCCTGGAGGAGTACTCGCACATCTCGGCCAACGACGTGTACCTGGGATACCTGGCCCACGCCACCGACCGCATCCACCTCGGATCAGGCATCTTCAACCCGCTGGCCCCGGTCAACCACCCGGTGAAGGTGGCCGAGAAGGTCGCCATGCTCGACCACCTCTCGGAGGGACGCTTCGAGTTCGGCTCGGGGCGCGGGGCCGGCAGCCACGAGATCCTCGGGTTCATGCCGGGCATCACCGACATGAACCACACCAAGGAACTCTGGGAGGAGACCATCGCCGAGTTCCCCAAGATGTGGCTCCAGGACGAGTACGTCGGCTTCCAGGGCAAGCACTGGTCGCTGCCGCCCCGCAAGATCCTGCCCAAGCCGTACGGGAAGTCGCACCCGGCGATGTGGTACGCGGCCGGCTCGCCGTCCTCGTACGCGATGGCGGGGAAGAAGGGGCTCGGCGTGCTGGGCTTCAGCGTGCAGAAGGTCTCCGACATGGAGTGGGTCGTCGAGTCGTACAAGACGGCCGTCAAGGACGCCGAACCCGTCGGGGACTTCGTCAACGACAACGTCATGGTCACCTCCACGGCCATCTGCGCCGAGACGCACGCCAAGGCCGTCGAGATCGCGGTGGGCGGCGGACTGAACTACCTCCAGTCGCTGCTCTTCCGCTACCACGACACCTTCCCCCGGCCCGACGGCATCCCGGAGTGGCCCGAGCTGCTCCCGGAGTACACCGAGGAGATCATCGAGCTGCTGATCGCCGAGGAGCTGATGATCTGCGGCGACCCGGACGAGGTGCTGGCGCAGTGCAGGCGGTGGGAGCAGGCGGGGGCGGACCAGCTGAGCTTCGGGCTGCCGATCGGGGTGAGCCGTCAGGACACGCTGAACTCGATCAAGCTGATCGGTGAGCACGTGATCCCGAAGATCGACACGGACCCGGTGCACCGGACCTCACGGTTCCGCGACGCGGCGTAGCGGTCGCCCGGGGCACTGCCCCGGACCCACGCTCCCCGGCCACCGGAGGGGCCCGATCGGACCAGCGGCGTCTTCCCGGACCGCCGCTCCGTGGAGCCGGGGTGCGTACCGCGGCCGTGCGCACCCCGGCTGCACATCCACCCACCACAGAAGGGACCCCCGTCATGCTCGACCACCTCATCCGCGGAGCGACCGTCGTGGACGGCACCGGCGGGCCCTCGTACCCCGCCGACCTCGGCATCCGTGACGGCCGCATCGCCGTCGTCGCCGAGCCGGGCACGCTCACCGAGGAGGCCGTCACCACCGAGGACGCCACCGGTCTGGTCCTCGCGCCCGGGTTCGTCGACCCGCACACCCACTACGACGCCCAGCTCTTCTGGGACCCGTACGCCACCCCGTCCATGAACCACGGCGTCACCACCGTCGCCGGCGGCAACTGCGGGTTCACCCTCGCCCCGCTGCACCCCGGGCGCCCCGAGGACGCCGACTACACCCGGCGCATGATGTCGCGGGTGGAGGGCATGGCCCTCAAGGCGCTGGAGGAGGGCGTGGACTGGAGCTGGTCCAGCTTCCGCGAGTACCTCGACGCCCTCGAAGGGCGGATCGCCGTCAACGCCGGGTTCATGGTCGGGCACTGCGCCCTGCGCAGGCACGTCATGGGCGCCGACGCGATCGGCGGACAGCCCACCCCCGAGCAGCTCGACGCGATGCTCGCGCTGTTCCACGACGCGATGGACGCCGGGGCCTGGGGGCTGTCCACCACCCAGTCCGCCACCCACTCCGACGGCGACGGGCAGCCCGTCGCCTCCCGGCACGCCCTGCCCGAGGAGCTCCTCGCCCTCTCCCGGGCCGTCGGCGAGCACGAGGGCACCCAGCTCGAAGCGATCGTGGCCGGCTGCCTCGATCAGTTCGCCGACGAGGAGATCGAGCTGCTCGTCGACATGAGCGCCACCGCCGGACGCCCGCTGAACTGGAACGTCCTCACCATCGACGCCGCCGTCCCCGAACGTGTACCGCGCCAGCTCGTACCCAGCGAACGGGCCCGCCGGGCCGGGGGCCGGATCGTCGCGCTGACCATGCCGATCCTCACCCCGATGAACATGTCGCTCGGCACCTTCTGCGCCCTCAACCTCATACCCGGCTGGGGCGACATCCTCGCCCTCCCCGTCCCCGAGCGCATCGAACGGCTCCGCGACGCCGCCACCCGCGCCGAGCTGCTCCGCCGCGCCGACAGCAAGGAGGCCGGCGTCTTCCGCCGCCTCGCCGACTTCGGCCGGTACGTCATCGGCGACACCTACAGCACGGCCAACGAAGGACTGACCGGCCGCGTGGTGCGCGACATCGCCGCCGAACGCGGCCTCGACCCCTTCCACTGCCTGGTCGAGATCTGCGCCGCCGACGAGCTGCGCACCGTGCTGTGGCCGATGCCCACCGACAACGACCCCGCTTCCTGGGCGCTGCGCCGGGAGACCTGGGAGCACGAGGACGTCATGCTCGGCGGCTCCGACGCGGGCGCGCACCTGGACCGGATGTGCGGCGCCCCGTACACCACCCGGTTCATCGGGGACTGCCTGCGCGGTCGGAAGCTCGTCACCCTGGAGCGGGCGGTGAAGATGCTCACCGACGACCCCGCCCGGCTCTTCGGCCTCCGTGAGCGGGGCCGGATCGAGGAGGGCTTCCACGCCGACCTCGTCCTCTTCGACCCGGAACGCATCGACGCCGGTCCCGCCACCCTCGTCCACGACCTGCCCGGCGACAGCCCCCGGCTCGACTCCCGGGCCATCGGCATCGTCTCGGTCCGGGTCAACGGGGTGGAGACACTGCGCGACGACAAGGTGACCGGCGCGGTCCCCGGCACGGTGCTCCGCTCAGGCCGCGACACCCGGACGGTGAGCACGGTATGAGCGGTGAGCACGGTATGAACGGAGACCGGAAACTGCTCATCGGGGGCCGGTGGACCGAGCCCGACCACGGCCACTACGAGGTGATCGACCCGGCCACCGAGGAGGTGGTCGGCCGCGCCCCGGAGGCGAGCCGCGAGCAGGTGTACGCGGCGGCCGCCGCGGCCCGGGAGGCCTTCGCCACCTGGTCCCGGACCCGCCCCGGGGAGCGGGCCGAGATCCTGGACCGGGCGGCCGGTCTGATGCTGCGCGACCTCGACGGCAACGCCGCGCTCGCCCGCGCGGAGAGCGGCGCCACCACGGGGACGGCCCGGGGCATGCAGGTCGCGGTGGGCGCCTCCCGCTTCCGCCGGTACGCCAGGGGCGCCCTGGAACCGGTCGAGGAGGCGATCACGCCGCAGATCAACGAGGCCGGGCCGATGGGGCGGGCAGGGGTCTTCGGGGCGCTGGCCGTCCGCCAGCCGGTCGGCGTCGTCACCTGCATCACCTCGTACAACAACCCCTGGGCCAACCCGGCCGGCAAGGTGGCGCCCGCGCTGGCCATGGGGAACACGGTCGTCGTGAAGCCCGCCCCGCAGGACCCGCTCTCCGTCTACCGGATGGCCGAGGCGCTCGAAGCGGCGGGCGTTCCGCCGGGCGTCGTCAATGTCGTCACCGGGTCGGGCCCGGAGGCGGGCGAGGCAGCCGTCGACTCCCCGGACGTCGACATGGTCAGCTTCACCGGCTCCACGGCGGTCGGGCAGCGCATCGCGGAGGTGTGCGGGCGCGGGATGAAGCGGCAGCTGATGGAGCTGGGCGGGAAGGGCGCCGCGGTCGTCCTCGACGACGCGGACCTCGACTCCGCGGCGGCGGGCATCGGCACCACGTTCTCCTTCTACAGCGGCCAGATCTGTACGGCCCCGACCAGGGTCCTGGTCCAGCGTGATGTCCATGACGCGCTGATCGGGAAACTCGCCGCCTACGCCGGTCATCTGAAGGTGGGCGATCCGGCGGCCAGGGGCACGGTGGTCGGCCCGGTCATCTCGGCCGCCCACCGCGACCGCGTCGAGTCGTACGTCGAGCTGGGCCGGAAGGAGGGGGCGAGGGTGGTCACGGGCGGCGAACGCCCGGCCGGGCTCGACCGCGGTTTCTACGTCGCCCCCACCCTCCTCGCCGACTGCACCAACGAGATGCGCGTCGTCCGCGAGGAGATCTTCGGACCGGTCGTCGTGGTCGTGCCCTTCGACGACGAGGAGGAGGGCATCGCGCTCGCCAACGACAGCGACTACGGGCTGATCGACTACGTCTGGTCCTCGGACGTGGCCCGCGCCTTCCGGGTGGCCCGGCGGCTGCGGGCCGGCGGGGTCGGCGTGAACACCATCGGGCGGAACATGGAGGCCCCGTTCGGCGGGTTCAAGAAGAGCGGTGTCGGGCGCGACGTCGGTTCGTACGCCCTGCACGCGTACAGCGAACTCCAGTCGATCGTCTGGCCCGGCTGAACCGGCACACGACCGTGGGTGTCCGCTGAGCGGACACCCACGGGAAAATTTGAAACACCATAAAACGGGCACTGTTGCGATTCCCGTACGGTGCTGCGATCGAGCCTCGACCTCGCATAGAAAGGCTGTGTTCGCGAACGGCCTTCAATTAATCAAGGTCTTTCCGTATTGTTGCCCGGAATTCAAGGATGAGACGGCGGAGTCTCATCCTCCGGATGTGGAAATCGCAGCGTTTATCGTCCTTTTCATGACTCAGCTGGACGTGCGGCCGCAGGCCGGAGACACGGCGAGCGGCGCCGCCCCGGCCGGCGGCGGCGTACGCGGCAAGGGCCTCGGCGGGAACTCCGTCGGCCTGATGGGCAGCGCCGTCATCGGCATCTCCACCGTCGCTCCGGTCTACTGCCTCACCTCCACCCTCGGCTCCACCGCGGGAGAGGTCGGCGTGCAGATGCCCGCCGTCTTCCTGGCCGGCTTCCTGCCGATGCTGCTCGTCGCCTTCGCGTACCGCGAGCTCAACAAGGCCATGCCGGACTGCGGCACCTCGTTCACCTGGACGGTCAAGGCGTTCGGCCCGCGCATCGGCTGGATGTGCGGCTGGGGTCTGGTCATCGCGACGATCATCGTCCTGTCGAACCTGGCCGGCGTCGCCACCTCGTACTTCTGGCTGCTGGCCGGCGAGATCACCGGCAACGACTCGATCGCCGCCCTGGACGACAGCAAACCCGTCCACATCCTCACCTGCCTCGCCCTGATCGCGGTCGCCACGGCGATCAGCTACCGGGGGATGACGGCCACCAAGGGCCTCCAGTACGCGCTGGTGGGCCTCCAGCTGGTGGTCCTCGCGCTGTTCGTGGCGATGGCCGTGCAGAAGTCGCGGAGCGGGGAGTTCGCCTCGTCGCTGGACTTCTCCTGGTCCTGGCTGAACCCGTTCGCCGTGCAGTCGTTCGCCGCGTTCACCGCCGGTCTGTCGCTGTCGATCTTCATGTTCTGGGGCTGGGACGCCTGTCTGACCGCCAACGAGGAGACCACCGGCAGCGAGAAGACCCCCGGGCGGGCCGCCCTCATCGCGATGGTCGTGCTCGTCGGCTCCTACCTGGCGACCGGTGTCGCCGCCCAGATGGCCGTCGGCTCCGGCACCTCCGGGCTCGGCCTCGCCAACCCCGGCACCTCCGACAACGTCTTCGCCGCGCTCGCCGGCCCGGTCATGGGCCCCGGCCTCGGCATCCTGCTCTTCGTCGCGGTGCTCGCCTCGGCCGCGGCGAGCCTGCAGACCACCTTCATCCCGGTGGCCCGCACGGTGCTCGCGATGTCCACGTACGAGGCCCTGCCCGCCTCGTACGCCCGGGTCCACCCGCGCTTCCGGACCCCGGGCAGGGCCACGATCACGGCGGGCGTCGCGACCGGCGTCTTCTACACGGTGATGACCCTGGTCAGCGAGCACGTCCTGGTCGACACGATCTACGCGCTCGGCCTCATGATCTGCTTCTACTACGCGCTGACCGCGTTCGCCTGCGCCTGGTTCTTCCGCGCCGATCTGACCCGCTCCTTCCGCGACCTGGTCTTCAAGGGCCTGTTCCCGGGCGTCGGCGGCATCCTGCTCACCGCGGTCTTCGGCAAGACCCTCTACGACATGTGGGATCCGGCCTACGGCTCCGGCTCCTCGGTCTTCGGGGTCGGCTCGGTGTTCGTCATCGGCGTCGGACTGCTGCTGCTCGGCGTGGTGCTGATGCTGGTGATGCGGCGCCGCAGCCCGGCGTTCTTCCGCGGCGAGGTACTGACCAAGGAGACCCCGGCCCTGGTGGTGGAGGACTGAGGGCTGTCCCGCCAGGAATTGCGGGACGGCCCTCAGGGCCCTGCGTCTGGATCGGGCCGGATCGGGCGCCGGGGCACGCGAGCCCGGCACGGTCCGGACGAGAGGCCCCGGGGCCGCGCGGGTCCGCCCGGCGGAAAACCCCGTGCGAACGGGTCCGGGGCCGGGCTATGGTCCCCGGCATGTACTTCATGCATCAGATCTACGGCTGACACACGGGCGGGGCGAGTACCCCGCCGCACCCGAGTGCGCGCCACGGTGTTGCGTCCCGTGGCCGGCGCACCGGTTCGTCGTGTCCCATTCCCCGTAGACCTGAAACGAGTGGTCATCCATGTCACGTCGCCGTGCCCATGTCTCGATGATCGGCATTCCCGCCGTCAGTCATGTCCTGCCCAGCCTTGAGATCATCCGGGAGCTGGTGGCCCGGGGCCACCGGGTGAGCTACGCCAACGACCCGGCGGTGGCCGGTCTGATCGAGGCCACCGGCGCCGAGTTCGTTCCCTACGGCTCCGTGCTGCCGGTCGCCGACAACAACTGGCCCGAGGACCCCATCGGGGCGATGGGCGTCTTCCTCGACGAGGGGGTCCAGGCCCTCCCGCAGCTGCGGGCCGTCTACGACCACGACCCCGCGGACCTCTATCTGTACGACATCGGCGCCTACGCCGCACGCGCCCTCGGCGAGGCGCAGGGCCGTCCCCTCATGCAGCTGTCCCCGACGTACGTGGGCTGGGAGGGCTACGCCGAGGAGGTCGCGGCACCCATGTGGCAGCTGCCGGGCGCCGACGCCTACCGGGCGAGGTTCGCCCGCTGGCTCGCCGGGTGCGGGGCGACCACCCTCGAAGTGGACACCTTCTGCGGACCGCCCGCGCGGTCCCTGGCGCTCATCCCGAAGGCGATGCAGCCGAACGCGGACCGGGTCGACACCGGCACGGTCACCTTCGTCGGTCCCTGCTTCGGCGGCCGGAAGGACAAGGAGACCTGGACGCGCCCCGAGGGCGCCGGGAAGGTGCTCCTGGTCTCGCTGGGCTCGGCGTTCACCAAGCAGCCGGAGTTCTACCGCCGGTGCCTGGCCGCCTACGGCGACCTGCCCGGCTGGCACGTGGTGCTCCAGATCGGGAAGTACACGGACCCGGCGGAGCTCGGCGACATCCCGTCCAACGTCGAAGTGCACTCCTGGGTGCCCCAGTTGGCGATCCTCGGACAGGCCGACGCCTTCGTCACCCACGCCGGGATGGGCGGCAGCAGCGAGGGGCTGTTCACCGGTGTGCCGATGATCGCCGTCCCTCAGGCCGCCGACCAGTTCAACAACGCCGACCGGCTCGTCGAACTGGGCGTGGCCCGGCGCATCGACACCGAACAGGCGACCGCCGAGGCGCTGCGGACCGCCCTGACCGAACTCGTCGCCGATCCGGAGGTCGCCCGCCGCTCGGCGCTGCTCCGGGCCGGGGCACGGGCCGAGGGCGGCACACCGCGGGCCGCCGACCTGATCGAGGAGCTGCTGCCCCGGGGCTGATCCGGCGTCGGGCGGACGGCGGTCAGTCCGCCGTCCGGCCGGCGCGCCAGTAACCCAGCGCGTTCACCCGCTCCCTGGGGACGGCCAGGTCCTTGCGTACGTACGCGGACAGGGACCTGGTCGTCGCCGTGTCGCAGGCGATCCAGACGTACGCGTCGGAGGCGTCGGACCCCAGCAGGCCGGGCAGCGATTCCTTGACCCCGGTGACCAGTCCGGCGCCCCGGTCCCGGCGCGGTATCCGGTGCAGGGTGTGGTGGTCCGGGTCCAGCCGGAGCGGCAGCTTCTCGTCGGAGGCGTGCGCCGTCTCGAACCAGATGGTGGCGGGGGTCTGCGGGACCGCGTCCAGCAGCGAGTTGATCGCGGGCAGCGAGGCCCGGTCACCGATCACGAAGAGCCGGTCGGGGCGGGGTTCGGGCAGCTCGAAGCCGGTGCCCTGGAGGGTCGCGTCGATCGTGTCGCCCGGCCCGGCCGTGCGCGCCCAGTCGCTGGCGGCTCCGTCGTGCAGGGCGAATTCCAGGCTGAACGTCCCGGCGTCCGGGTCGGGGTCGACCAGGGTGTAGGCGCGCTGATGCGGTCTGCCGCCCCGCTCGAACCAGATCCTGACCCACATCGTCGGATGCGCGCCGCCGGTCGCGGCCAGCAGCCCGCCGTCGGTGAGGTGCACCCGGCGGAAGCCCTCGGTGACCTGCTCGGCGCCGGTCACGGTGAACGTGAAGTCCCGTCCCCGCATGAGCTTGAGGACAACGCCCTCCCAGCCGTGACCCACAGCTGCCCCTCCCCGCCCTCGATATCATTTTAGGTGAGGCTAACCTAAGTTTCGAGGTGCGGGAAGTGTGTCACGGGGAGCCGCTTCCCTCCTCGGCCGCGACCTGGGCCAGGGTGCGGCCGGTGCGGGCCGAGCGGGCGAGGTACGGGTCGGGTGTCTCGGGACCTTCCCGGGTGGCCCGGCCGTCCTTGGCCTTGATCAGCAGCCACACCTCTGCGCCCGGGGCGTCGCCGCCCTTGAAGCGGGTGAGGGCGAACTCGCCGTGCAGCTTGGCTCCGTCGAGCCAGAACGTCGCGTGCCCGTCCTCCAGGGACTGCTCGAACGGTACGGGCGCGCCCCACCGGTCGTGGCTGAGCGGGCGGTAGGTGCCCTGGTCCCAGACGATCACCGTGCCGCCGCCGTACTCGCCCTTCGCGATGACGCCCTCGAAGGTGCGGTACTCCAGCGGATGGTCCTCGGTGGGCACGGCCAGTCGCCGCACGCGCGGATTCTCCGAAGGTCCGCACGGCACCGCCCAGGACTTCAGTACGCCGTCGACCTCCAGCCGGAAGTCGAAGTGCATGCGCCGCGCCTGGTGGATCTGTACGACGAAGCAGGGCGCCTGGCCCGCGCGTCCGCCGTTGTCGCCGGTCACATCCATCCGGACACCTCCTCCGGCAGCCCCCGCCCGGTACTCCCCACTCCCTTCCACTGTGACGCCCCCGGCCCCGACGCGCACCGGGACGGGTTCCGGGGCCGGTGCGGACCGGCGGGTGCTCGTGCGGAGAGGTGCGGGCGGGGGTGGGCCGGTGTGCGCTCGTGCGGCCGGTGCGGGCCAAGGTATCTCGCCATCAAGTATCTTGACGTCGAGAGTATTTTTGCGGCAGTCTTCGTCCCGTTCGAGATCTCTGCCCGAGGGGGGCGCGTGATGCGGCGAGGCGAAGCGCGAGGAAAAGGGCGCGGGCAGGGTCTGCCGGCCCAGTTGCGCAATCCGCCGGGCGGCCGCGACGCGCGGATCATGCTGCTCGCCCTGGCCGTGGACCGGACCGGCTCGGGGCTCTGGGCCGCGTCCTCGGTCCTCTACCTCACCTTTGTCACGCATCTGAGCGCCCAGCAGATCGGCGTACTGCTGGGCGTGGCCGGAGTCGCGGGCATCGCCGGATCGCCGCTGGCCGGGCGGCTGGCCGGCCGCTTTCCGGTGCGCCCGCTGCTGATCGGCTGCCATCTGCTGCGGCTGGTGACGCTCGTACTGGTCCTGGTGTGCACGGGCTTCGACGCGCTGCTCCCGGTCGTCGCCGTGACCTACCTGGGCGACCGGGCGGCGAAGACGCTGGAGATGCTCTTCGCCACCAGGGCGGCGGGCGAGCGCCGCGCCGCGTACCAGGCGCTCTCGCGCAGCGCGGCCAACGCGGGCTACGGAGTCGGCGCCGGGATCGCGGCGATCGGCCTGCTGGTGGGGACCACGGGCGCCTACCGCGTCCTGATCCTGGGCAACGCGCTGTCGTTCGTCGTCGCCGCGGTGCTGGTGTGGCGTACCGGCGAGCCGTCGGGAAGCGCCGTCGAGGTGGCACGTTCCGGGGGAGCGGAGCCGGCCGCCCGGGGCGAGGGCGAGGGCGCGGACGCGGGGGCGCGGGGCTCCGCGCGCGGGGGCGGTCCGTGGCGGGACCGGGGCTATCTCACGTTCGTCCTGCTGGACATCCCGATGAATCTCGACGACTCGATCCTCGCGGTCGGTCTGCCGCTGTGGCTGGTGAATCGCACCTCCGCACCGCACGCCCTCGTCCCGGCCTTCCTCGTCATCAACACCGTGCTGGTCGTGGTGCTCCAGCTGAGCGTGTCGAGGCGGGCCGAAGGGCCGCGCCGGGTGGCCCGGGCGGTGCTGCTGTACGGAGTCCTGATGCTCGTCTGCTGCGGCTTCCTGGCCGTGGCCACCCGGGGCGGGGCCTGGGTGGCCGGGGCCGTTCTGCTCACCGCCGCGCTGCTGGTCACGCTGGCGGAGCTGATGCGGTCGGTGAGCTCCTGGGAGCTCGCGGTCCTGCTCGCGCCGCAGGACGCCCGTGCCGCGTACCTGGGGGTGGCCGGGATGTCGCAGTCCATCCAGAAGTCCGCCGGGCCGCCGCTGCTGACCGGGGTGGTGATGGCCGCCGGTCCGGCCGGCTGGCTGGTGCTCGGGGCGGCGGTCGCGGGCCTGGCGGTCGTGCAGAGCCGGAGCTGCGCGCGGCGGCTCGGTCTCGGCACGGACCGTGCGGGGGCCGCCCTCGCCGCCCAATGAAAATTAGGTAGACTGACCTACCTAATCAAGGAGGCGGGCAGTCATGGGCGACGCAGGGGCCGAGGAGAAGCAGCGGCAGCCGGTGAAGCGGCGGCGCGGGGCGGCGCGCGGGCGGATCCTGGACGCCGCCGCGCGCCGGTTCTACGCCGACGGCGTGGCGGCGACCGGCATCGACACGATCACGGCCGAGGCCGGCGTCGCGAAGATGAGCCTCTACAACAACTTCGACTCCAAGGCCGACCTGGTCTGCGCCTATCTCCAGGCCCGGCACGAGGAGTGGCTCGACCTCTACCGGCGGCGGCTGGCCGACGCGCCGGGACCGGTGGCGGGCGTACTGGCGGTCTTCGACGCCTACGCCGACCACGCCGACCTCGCCTACGAGCACGGCTTCCGGGGCTGCGGCCTGCTCAACGCGGCCGCCGAACTGCCCACCGGGCACGAGGGCCGGACCGTGGTCCGCCGGCACAAGGAACAGGTCGAGGGCCTGCTCGCCGCCCACCTCCGCGAACTGCTGCCCGGCCGCGACGAGCAGGCCCGGTCCGTGGCGGAGCACCTGGCGTTCCTGCTCGAAGGGGCCATCGTGCGCGCCGGTCTCGAAGGGGACGGCACCCGCATGCGGCGCGCCCGGGACCTGGCCGCATCCCTGCTGGACACCCTGTGACCGGCCCCGCCCGCACGGCCGCCTCCGCCCGCACCACCCGGCCCGCCGCCGGACCGGGCCTGGGCGCGCTCGCGGTCCTGCTGGCCTCGGTGCTCTGGGGCACCACGGGCACCGCCGCGACCTTCGCGCCCCAGGTGGGCCCGCTGGCCATCGGCGCCGCCGCGATGGGTCTGGGCGGACTGCTCCAGGCCCTGCTGGCCGGACGCCGGATCGCGAGGGCCCGTCCGGAGCTGAGGGCGCAGTGGCGGATCGTGCTCGTCGGGGGCGCGGGCGTGGCGCTGTATCCGCCGGCGTTCTACACCTCCATGCATCTGGCCGGGGTCGCGGTCGGAACGGTCGTCTCCATCGGCTCGGCCCCGCTGGCCTCGGCCCTGATCGAGCGGTTCGCCGACGGCCGGCGCCTGTCCCGGAGGTGGCTGGCGGGGGCCGCCCTGGGGCTGGCCGGCACGGTGCTGCTCTGTGCGGCCGAGGCCGCGCAGGCCGGTACCGGGGCGGGCGCCGGCTCCGTGCGGGGGACCGTCGTCGGCGTGGCGCTCGGGCTGGTCGCGGGCCTGACCTACGCCGTGTACGCGTGGGCGGCGCACCGCCTCATCACCCACTCGGTCACCTCGCGGGCGGCCATGGGCGCGGTGTTCGGCCTCGGCGGGCTGATGCTCGTACCGGTGCTGCTGGCCACCGGCGCGCCGCTGGTCGACTCCTGGACGAACGCGGGTGTCGGGATCTACATGGCGCTGGTGCCGATGTTCACCGGGTACGTCCTGTTCGGCTACGGCCTGTCCCGGATCCCCGTCAGCACCGCGACGACCCTGTCCCTGCTGGAGCCCGCCGTGGCGGCGGTGTTCGCGGTGCTGGTCGTGGGCGAACACCTGCCGGTGCTCGGCTGGACCGGCATCGCGCTGGTCATCGCCTGTCTCGGCGTACTGACCGTCCCCTCCCGCCGCCTCCGCAGCGCGGAAGCGCCGAAGGGGGCGCGGGGGGAGGCGCGGGAGCACGACCCGGATGCGCCGGAGTCCCGCGACGGACTGGCCCTGAACGCCTGACGGCCGCCGCGCGGGGCCGGGGAGCCCCGGCGGTGCGTGGTCCGGCAGGCGGACGAGCAGCCGCACGAGCCGCCCGCGTCCGGCCGGGACGCGGGCGCGAGCAGCGCACGGCCGCACGGCCGGGTCCGGCAGCCCGAACAGTGCGCAGCCCCCCCCGGGACGCGGGCGCGAGCAGCCCACGGCCGCACGGCCGGGTCCGGCAGTCCGAACAGTGCACCGCCACCTGCTCTCCTCCCCTCCCCGCGCTCTCCCTCCCTGCGCTCTCCCCCCTCGCCCTCTCCCTCCCGGACCGTGCAGCGGTGAGCGCCCGAGTGCTCAGCGCCCTTCCAGGAAGACCGGATTGGTGAGCGCGGCCAGTGCGCCCGGCAGCCCCGGCACCGCCGCCGGATGCCGGACCTCGGCCCGTACGTAGGCGGCGTAGGCCGGCGTCGTACGCCACTGGACCGTCCCCGTGCCCGACTCGGGCAGCCCGGCCGTGAACAGCGTGCCCTGGTCGGTGACGAAGTGTGCCGTGCAGCCGGGCGCCCCGGTCACCTCAAGCCGCACGGTGACCGGGGTGTCGTCCCCGTCCACCCGCAGCCGCTCGCCGATCCCGGCGTGCAGCCCGCGCCCGCCGAAGACGCCGAAGGAGAGCGTGAGCGCGGACGACTCCGCGACGTACGAGTGCCCGGCCCGGATCCCGGCCACGATCGCCTCGCGCGACAGCTCGTCGGCCAGCACGACGGTCTGCGGCAGCCCCACCTCGTCCGGCTCCCGGTGCGCGTCGCTGCTGCCCATCGCCGGAACCCACGGCTTGGACCAACGGGCGGCGGCGACCAGGGAGTTGTCCCACTCGGCGAGGGCGATCTCGTCATCCGGGGTGTACGCCCCGTTCCACACCTCCACCGCGTCCGCCTCGCCGAAGCCGAACTTCCAGTGGCAGCCGATGCAGGTGGCGTGCGGGTGGGCGGGCACGACCAGGCCACCGGCCCGGCGCACGGCCTTCGCGTAGTGCCCGAACCGGTTGTCGCGGGCCCGGTAGCGCCAGTCCACGAACGTGCCCGGATCGGTGGCCACCGCGAGCACGTGCCCGTTGCGGGTGGTGATCTCCTCGCCGGTGAGGACGAGCAGGTCGTCGCCCCACAGTCCGCCCCACGCCCCGTGCGCGGAGTACGTGTTGTGCTCGCTGCTGTTGATGAAGTCGAGCCCGGCCGCGCGGGCGGCGGCGGCGATCTCGGCGGGGGTACGCCTGCCGTCCGAGTGCACGGAGTGCAGATGGCAGTCCCCCCGGTACCAGGCCCGTCCGCGCCCCTTCGCGCGCTCCGGCGGATACACCGGCTCCGGCGTCGGCCCGGCGGGACCGAACCGCAGGGTGACCGTCACCTCGTACGGCAGCCCCTCGGGGGCGACGGTGTACGGACCGAGCGCGATGTTCCACGTACCGGCCCGCACCGGCCCCGCGATGTAGCCGGGCGTCGCCTCGTCCGCCCGGATGAAGAAGCTCGCGCGCGCCCCGCCGGACCACCCGCGGAACCCGCGCCCGCCCAGTTCGGTGCCGCGCTCGTCGAAGATGCCGATGTCGAGGGCGTTGCCCTGCGTCCCGGCCGGCACGGGAGTCCTCTCGTACGCGTACGAGACGGCTATCTCCCTCACCCCGCGCGGTACTTCGACCGGCAGGTACACGAAGTCCGGCGACCCGGTCGGCAGGGTGCCGCGCACGGTCCTGGTCCGTTCCGGACCGGCGTCGGTGCCGTCGTTCGGGGGCGTGGCGTCGGCGAAGCTCACAGTGCCCAACGTTAGAGCGGTGGCGGCCGTCCCGACGAGAAGGCCGCGCCTGGCCATCGGGTGGCCGTGGGCGGAATGCGATACGGACATGCGAATGGCTCCCCGGGTGTCGTGAGTGGCAACGGGTCTCGCCCCCGAACCCTGACGGCACCCGATGAACTACGGAAGAACGCCGATGGACCGGACCGCACGGCACGCGACGGCATACGTTGGGGCCCTCACCGGATCACGACGGAGGTGTCCTCGTATGCGGATCAGCACAACGATCTTCCTCACCGACGAGACGATCACGCCGCTGCGGCTCGCCCGCGAGCTCGAACAGCGCGGCTTCGCAGGGCTCTACCTGCCCGAACACACCCACATCCCGGTGAGCAGGGACACCCCCTACCCGGCCGGCGGTGAACTGCCGCCCGAGTACGGTCGCACCCTGGACCCCTTCGTCGCGCTCGCCCAGGCCGCCGCCGTCACCGAGCACCTGACCCTGGGCACCGGCATCACGCTCGTCGCCCAGCACGACCCGATCGACCTGGCCAAGCAGATCGCCACCCTGGACCACCTCTCCGGCGGCCGCTTCACGCTGGGCATCGGCTACGGCTGGAACGTGGAGGAGGCCGCCGACCACGGCGTGGACTGGCCGGCCCGCCGTGACCTGGTCCGCGACCGGATGGCCCAGATGCGCGCCCTGTGGGCGGACGAACCCACCGCGTACGAAGGTGAGTTCGGCTCGGTCCGGGCCAGCCACGCGTACCCGAAGCCGGTCCGGCGGCCGCGCGGCCCGGTGAACGGCCCCCGCACCCTGATCGGCGGCGCGGCGGGCCCGAAACTGTTCTCCCACATCGCCGAGTACGCCGACGGCTGGCTCCCCATCGGCGGCCGCGGCCTGACCGAGTCGGTCCCGACCCTCCGTGCGGCCTGGGACGCGGCGGGCCGCGACCCGAAGAACCTCCAGATCGTCCCGTACGCGGTCCTCCCGAGCGCGGGCAAGCTGACGCACTACGCGGACCTGGGCATCGAGGAGGTCGTCCTGCAGCTGCCCCCGGCCGGCGAGGCGGAGGTACTGCGGACGCTGGACGGGTACGCGGAGTACCTCTGACGGCGGGGCGGGTGTCGGCCGGGTCGGTTGGAGGGGTTCGCTGCCGGACGGGTGGCGGAGGCCGATGCGGCCGCTGCCCAGGTGCCCGTGTGCGGGTCGGTGGCAATTGTCGCAGTTGTGCCCCACGGCTGTGGTGAGCCCGAGGCGTCGGGCCCGCCGCTGCGGCAGCGCGGGCCGGACGAGCTCGTCGTGCTCGGTCTGCGGCGCCGGGTTGGTTGTGAGTGCAACCATTTGGCCGCAATCGGTATCTTTCTCAGTTGAGGATCACGCACGCGCGAGCACGGGAGTGGATCGACGATGAACAGGCCGTTGCGGCACATAGCCATATTTTGCGGGCTGCTGGTGATGGCGCTGCTGGTGCGGGCGAACTGGATCCAGTACGTCAAGAGCGAGCCCCTGGCCAACCACGAGAACAACCGCCGGGTGAAGATCGCCCAGTTCGCCACCCCGCGCGGCGACATCATCGTGGGCAGCGACGCGGTCACCGGTTCCAAGGCGGTCGAAGGGACGGACTTCAAGTACCGGCGGACCTTCAAGGAGGGGCCGATGTACGCCCCCGTCACCGGATACGCCTCGCAGGCGCAGGGCATGTCCCTGCTGGAGAAGACGTACGACAGCATCCTCAGCGGCCAGGACGACCGGTTCGCGTTCCGGCACGCCAAGGACATCATCACCGGCGAGCCGCGGCGCGGCGGTTCCGTGATCACCACGATCGACCCGAAGGCGCAGAAGGCCGGCTACAAGGGGCTGACCGACCTCAAGGCGCGCGGCGCGGTCGTCGCGCTGGAGCCGGAGACGGGGAAGGTCCTGGCTCTCGTCTCGACGCCCTCGTACGATCCGTCCGTCTTCGCCGGGAACTCGTTCAAGGAGGGCGACAAGTTCCAGGCCCTCGTCAAGGACAAGAGCAAGCCGCTGGCCAACCGCCCGCTGCGGGAGACCTTCCCGCCCGGCTCGACGTTCAAGATCCTCACGGCGGCCGCGGCCCTGGAGAACGGCGTGGTCTCCGATGTCGACGCCCGGACCGACGCCGTCTCCCCGTACCCCCTGCCGCTCTCCACGAACAAGATCGGCAGCGAGGCCGGCGACGCGGTGTGCAACAAGGCGTCCATGAAGACCGCGATGCAGTACTCCTGCAACAACGTCTTCCTCGACGCGGCGTCCAAGGTCGGCGACAAGAAGATGCGTGAGACCGCGGAGAAGTTCGGCTTCAACGCCGATGTCTACTCCGAGGAGTTCGGTGACATGCTCGCCACCAAGAGCCTCTACCCGGAGAAGCTGGACAAGCCCGGGACCGCGCTGACGGGCATGGGGCAGGGCAGCCTCACCAGCACGCCGATGCAGATGGCGATGGTGACCGCCGCCCTCGCCAACGACGGCAAGCTGATGCAGCCGTACATCGTCGACGAGCTGCGCGGCCCCGACCTGTCGGTCCTGGAGAAGAACGAGCCGAAGCTCAAGAGCCAGGCCGTTTCCTCGGAGACCGCGAAGAAGGTCCAGGAGATGATGGAGTTCACGGCCAAGGAGGGCAGCGCCCAGCGTGCCCTGATCGACGGCGTCACGGTCGGTGGCAAGACCGGTACGGCGCAGCGCGGCGTCAATGTGAACGACGAGGTGCCGTACGGCTGGTTCGTCTCGTACGGCAAGGCCGGCGGGAAGTCGGTGGCGGTCGCGGTGTTCATCGACCCGACGGACATGGACATCTCCCGGTCGGACATCTCCGGTGGCCGGCTGGGCGCGCCGATCGCGAAGAGCGTGATGAAGGCGGTGCTGGGCAAGTAGCCCGCAGCCCCTGTGGCCCCGTAACCCCTGTGGCCCCCGTTGCGGTCCGAGCGTCCCCGCGTCCGAGCGTCCGAGCGTCCCCGCGTCCCCGCGTTCCCGCGCCTCAGTCCGGCAGCAGGGCCAGGGTCTCGCGGATGACAACCTCGGGTTCGGTCAGCGGGATGTAGTGGCCCGAGCCTTCCGCGATGACGTGCCTGCCCCGCGGCGCCCGGCCCGCGCGGTGGGCGTGTGAGGCGTTCGCCGCGGCGCGCAGGGTGCTGTCCATGCCGTCCCCGGGGAGGCCGCCGGAGATCACCGTGACCGGGATGTCTCCGGTGTCCGGCGGGGCGTCGCGCCAGGCGGCCAGCTCGTCCAGGTAGGTACGGGCCTGGCGGCGCTGGGTGCGCAGCACTCCCGTGGTGAAGCCCTCCCGGGCCATGTCCCGGGCGGCGTCCGCCGGGAGCAGGGCGAGTTGGCCGCGGAACAGCGGACGCAGCAGGCGCAGGGCGGCGAGGGTGTGGCCGAGGCGGAGGGCCGTCCGTTCCATCCGCCGGAACCTGCTGCCGAACAGCACGTCGGCGGCCTCGTCGGTGGGGTCCACCAGGACCAGGCCCGCGATCCGTCCGGGCCCGCGTGCGGCGGCGAGCCGGACCAGCGGGCCGCCCGCGCTGTGCCCGACGAGGACGTACGGGCCGGGGCCGAAGTGGTCGAGCAGTGCGCCGAGGTCGTCGGCCATGCGGGTCAGGGTGCGGCCGGCCGGGTCGGGGGCGCTGCGGCCGAGGCCGGAGCGGTCGTACACGACGGCCCGCGCCCGGGGTGCGACGGCCGACTGCACCAGCGCCCACGAGGACCGGCCCGCAGCGGCCCCGGCCTCGAACACGACGGTCGGTCCGTCCGGCCGCTCACCTGGCAGGACCATCGCGTAGAGCCTTCGGCCGTCCGGCAGGGGGACCCACTCGGGGGTGCCTTGGACGTGTGTTCCATGGACCGGGGCGGTCATCGGGGCGGCTCCAGGGTGAAGAGGTTCATCCGGTACGCGTTGACGACGGGCGGGACCAGGCGCGCCAACAGGGGCATGCCGTAACGGTGGCGCCGTGGCCAGGTCCGGGCCACGTCCGGCTGCGGGGTGGCGAACGTCCTGCTCTCGCGCAGTCTCAGTCCCCAGCTCTCCAGGGCTTTCGGGTCGTCGCAGGTCCACGTCATGCGTGCGTCGACGGCCCTGAACACCGGGTTGCGGTCCTGGCTGCGCATCATGGTGCCGCCGCCGGTGTCGAAGCTCAGGTCGGCCCCGGGGAAGCGGTCCGCCAGGGCCCGTACGACGGAACGGACCTGCTCCTCGTCGAAGTAGAGGAGAACGGCCTCGCTGACGAAGAAGTACGGTCCACCGCTCTCCGCGACCCGCTCGAACCAGTCGGTGTCCAGCACCGAGGCCGCCAGGGTCGTAGTCCTCGCGGAGTCGGTGAAGAACCGCCGTCGCAGCTCCACCGTGTCGGGCAGGTCGAGGTCGAACCAGCGGGCCCGGCCGTTGTCGAGGCGGTGGGAACGGGTGCCGAGCCCGGCTCCGAGTTCGACCACCGTGCCGTCGGGGTGTTCCGCGAGGAACCGGCGCACCCACCCGTCGAAGATCGCGCTGCGCAGCACGGAGCCGCCGAGCGAGGGCCCGCGGAACTTCGCGAAGTCGTAGTCGATGCGCTCGACCATCCTCGACGCCTCGGCGTCCCCCAGGATCTGGCGGCGGGCCCGCGCGTCGAGCGCGCGCCCGTACAGCGGGATGAGCAGCGTCTCCTGGACGGTGCCCAGTCGCACGGTCTCCTTGGTCACCCGGTTCACCCAATTCACCCATCCATGCGAAGTTAGGGTTACCTAACCAAGCCTAGGGTGGGGTCGGCGGAACCTCAATGCCTTTGCGGCTGTGCGTCGCATTCCCGCGCCCGTGCCCCGGTGGATCGCCGCCCCGGAGCCGAGTCGCGGCACGGCCTCGGGCGTGTGTGCGATCATCATGTGCACTCAATCTTTTCAAGTCTTTTCATATCTCTTCGAGTTGTACACATCTCGCTTGTGTCCCGGGCCATCCCGCGTTCGCTCGCGGTTCGTGAAACCCCTGGCAGAAGCGCACACATCACCGGTCCGGGGGGAACGGATGCCCAACTACCCAAGCAAGTCCGCGAGATCCAGCAGATCCGCGAGATCCGCGAGATCCGGCAGATCGGCGGCGTACGCAACACTGTTGCTCGCGCTGTCGGTCCTGCTCTCGCTGCTGATACCGGCGGGAGCCGCTCAGGCGTACGTCCCCGCGGCGGCGGCCGATGCCCCGGCCGACGAGGACTGCGCCGCGCTGCCGCTCTCCGGCTTCGGCGAGGCCGCCCCGGCGGAGGGCAGGACGAAGGTCCCGGGCTACGGCACGGCCTGCTTCACCATCACGGCCGGGGCCGCCGGGCTGCACAAGGTCGTGCTCGCAGGCGGCGCCGAGACGTACGCCAATGTCTTCGACGGCGACACGGAGATCAACTGCTACGACTCCGAGTGGGGCGCCGGCTGGTGCCGACTGCCCCGCGCGGGCGAATTCACGCTCCGGCTGACGAACAACGGGTTCGACCCGAGCGAGCCCACCGTTGCCGTGGTCCCGCTCGCCACCACCGAGGGCTGCGCGCCGGAGATCGGCACGTCCTGGGACACCGCCCCCGTCGTCGGTTCGGCCGCCGGGCCGACCGCCGTCCAGTGCCGGCCGTTCACCGGCAAGCCGGGCGAGCGGATCACCACCGACATCAGGACGACCTCGTACGGCCAGAGCGTGGCCTGGATCACCGACGAGACCGGCGCCCGGATCTGCCCGCACTTCAACGAGGACGACAGCGAGGGCTGCGTGCTGCCCGGTGACGGCCCCTACCGGGTCCTCTCGCAGGTCACCGCGGCCGAGGGCGGCTTTCCCGCCGAGTACACCCTCACCGTCCGCCGCATCTCGGACCCGGCCGGCTGCGCCCATGTCCCCCTGAACGTGTACAACTCCGCGCCCACCACCGCGGCCCCGGCCAGTGGCTGCAAGACGTTCACCGCCCCGGCCGCCGGGCGCTACAACGTGTACTCCGTCAGCGACGGCGCCCGTTCGGCGCTCGCCGTGTACGACCGGGAGGGCAAGACCGTCTGCACCACCTGGGGCGGCGTCTGCGGCCTTCCCACCGCCGGTGACTACACCGTTTTCACCGACCACCCGACCCTCATCCTCGACAGCTCCGCCACCACTGGGTGCGAGCCCGTCGAACTCGGTCTCCACCAGGGCTCGTTCGCCACTGCCGGTGAGATCGACTGCCTCTCCCTGCCGCTTCCCGCGGGCGCCGGGCTGGCCGTGCTGAAGGCCCTCAACGGGCCCGAGCCGCGCCCCGAAGTGACCGTCGTCGACGCCGACGGCGCCCAGCGGTGCGACTGGTCGGATCTGTCGGCCGGCACGTGTGAGCTCACCGGCAAGGCCCCGTTCCGCGCCCTGGTCTCCACCGACGACTCGTCGGAGCCGACCGGCCCGTACGCCCTCGCCCTGCACCGCACCGACGTGGCGAGCGACTGCCCCGCCATTCCGGCGGGGAACTTCACCGCGACGAGTCCGGCGGCCCGGTTCTCCACCGGCGACGGTGTCTTCTCGCACTGCCTGAGCATCCCCGCCGACGACCACAGCGCACAGGAGAACCTCCAGCTCCAGGCGGCTCCCGGCACCAAGTCCACCGCCGAATTCACCGTCCTGGACCCCCACGGCAAGCGGGTCTGCTCGATCTACTCGTCCCTCTCCAGCTGGGCGAACTGCGCGCTGACCCCGGGCGTCGCGCACACCGTGCTGGTCACCGGCCGTGACACCGCCGCCGACTACACACTGACCCGCCGCGATGTCACCGCGACCGCGAAGGGATGCGTCGCGAACCCGGCGACGAAGCCCGGCGGCCCGTCCACCGGCGGCACCATGGGCGCCCCCGGCGAGCTGCGCTGCCGTCAGGTGACCACGGCCGACGCCCGGGACACCCTGCACATCAACGTCCGTGACGAGCTCGGCGCCGCGAACGCGGTGGTGTACGGGGCGGACGGCACCGCCCTCTGCAACCGGAACCAGGCGTGCGCCGTCACCGGCTCCACCCACTACCAGGTCCTGGTCACCGTCCCCACAACGCTGAAGGCCCCCGACGCGTACCGCTTCGACGCCCTGCGCATCGCGGGCCCGGACGGTCCGGCCGCCGAGTGCGAGAAGGCCGCGAGCATCGCGTACGGGTACGGCCCGGTCACCGGCACCCTCGACGAGCAGCACACCGCCGTCTGCGCCGCGCTGCCCACGGCGTACCACGACCGGTTCGACATGGCGATCAGCGACACCACGGGCGCCACCGAGACCGCGGTGCCCGCGCTGTACGACGCGAGCCTCGACAACGGCTGCATGCGCTTCATCCCCTCCGGCTACCAGTGCGCCGTGAGCGAGGACTACTCCACCGAGCCCACCCCGAGCATCCTGGTCCTGTCGCTGCCGGAGAAGGCGTCGAAGACCACGTACAAGGCCGAGGCGGTCTGCTCGTCCATCATCTGCGGCGCGGAGAAGGTGAGCATCGGAGAGGTCTCCCCGGCCACCGGGGCCGCCGGGGGCAAGGTCACGGTCCAGGTGACCGGCACGGCCCTGCACAAGGACGACAAGGTACGGATTCAGCTCTCCGGCAAGGAGATCGAATCGACCACCACCGAGGTGTCCGCGGACCGGAAGACCCTGACGGCCGTCCTCGACCTGACCGGGGCCACCGTCGGCACCTGGTCCCTCAGCGTCATCACCCACAACAACTGGGCGTACGGGCGCGGCTCCTTCGAGGTCACAGCGGCCCCGCTCCGCAACAGCGCACGGCCCACGATCGGCACCACGGCCCGCGTCGGCGACCGCCTCACCGCGTCCCCCGGCACCTGGGCCCCTACCCCGACGTCGTTCGTCTACCAGTGGAACGCGGACGGCAAGGCCATCAGCGGCGCGACCGCCGCCACGTACACCGTCCCGGCGTCGTTGCTCGGCAAGAAGGTCGACGTCACGGTCACGGCCCGCCGGACCGGCACGGCGGACGTCCCGGCCGCCTCGGCACAGCTCGCGGTCGCCAAGGGTGCGGCGCCCAAGGCGACGACCGCCCCGAAGATCACCGGCACTGCGAAGGTGGGTGCCAAGCTGACGGCCGAGAAGGGGAGTTGGTCGCCCGCCGCCACGTCCCACACCTACCAGTGGAAGTCCGACGGCAAGGACATCAAGGGGGCGACGGCGTCTTCGTACACCGTCCCGGCGTCGCTGCTCGGCAAGAAGGTCACGGTCACCGTCACGGCCCGCCGTACCGGTCACAGCGACGGCTCCGCGACCACCGCCGCGGTGAAGGTGGCCACCGGCAGCGCGCCCAAGGCGAGCAAGCAGCCGACGATCTCGGGCACGGCGAAGGTGGGCAAGGTCCTCAAGGCGGCGAAGGGCAGCTGGTCACCCGCGCCGACTTCGTACGGCTATCAGTGGTACGCGAACGGCAAGGCGATCTCGGGTGCGACCAAGTCCTCGCTGACCCTCAAGTCGGCCCAGCGCGGCAAGAAGATCACCGTGAAGGTGACCGCGCGCCGCACGGGCCACGCCAGTGGTTCCGCCACCAGCAAGGCGACGAAGGCGGTCGCCCGCTGACGCGGATGAGTGGATGAGGTGAACGCAAGGCAGGGGCCGGGCGCCCCGCACCAGATGGTGCAGGGCGCCCGGCCCTTCGCGCTGTCCGGGATGCCCGTCGCCGGGCGCGGCGTCAATTCAGAAACGGCGTCGATTCGGAAGCGGTTCCGTCCACGCCGCGAGACTTCAATGCCCCGCGCGCACGCCCGCGTATATTCCGATACGCGCTCTCCGTACGCGTGTGCGATCATCATGTGCGCTCTCCTTTACGAGTCGCACACATCTCGCATGTGCCCCCCGGGCTGTCTCGCCTGCGTGCGCCGTTCGCCGCTCGTCGTTCGTCGGTCATCGTTCGCGAACTCCGGGGCGCAGGCGCAGCCTTCACCGGTCCGGGGGGAGCGGAATGCCCAACCACCGTCCATACGCAGCCGCAAGACGGGGCAGATCGAGCGGTTCGGCGGCGTACGCCGTGCTGTTGCTCGCGCTGTCGGTCCTGCTCTCGTTGCTGATACCCGCCACCGCCGCGCAGGCGTACGCCCCTGCGGCGAAGGCGGCCGGTGCTCCGGCCGCCGAGGACTGTGTCGCGCTGCCGCTCTCCGGCTACAACGAGGCCGCCCCGGCCGGGGGCAAGCCGGTGATCCCGGGCGACGGCACGGTCTGCTACACGATCACCGCCGAGGCCGCCGGGATGCACCGGGTCGTCCTCGTCGGCGGCGCCGACGCCGGTACGTACGTCACCGTCTTCGACGGCGACACGCAGATCGACTGCTATGACGGCGACTGGGGCGCGGGCTGGTGCCGGCTGCCCCGCGCGGGCGAGTTCACGCTCCAGCTGTACAACAGCTGGTCCGAGACGAGCACGCCCACCATCGCCGTCACCCCCCTCGCCACCACCGAGGGCTGCGCGCCGGAGATCGGCACGTCCTGGGACACCGCCCCCGTCGTCGGTTCGGCCGCCGGGCCGACCGCCGTCCAGTGCCGGTTCTTCGACGGCAAGCCGGGCGAGCGGATCACCACCGACATCAGGACGACCTCGTACGGCCAGGGCGTGGCCTGGATCAGCGACGAGACCGGCGCCCGGATCTGCCCGTACCGCAACGAGGACGGCAGCAAGGGCTGCGTCCTGCCCGGTGACGGCCCCTACCGGGTCCTCTCGCAGGTCACCGACGCCGAGCACGGTTTCCCCACCGAGTACAGCCTCGCCGTCCGCCGCACCTCCGACCCGGCCGGCTGCGCGCACCCCCCGATGAACGGGTACGACTCCGGCCCCACCGCCGCCGACCCGGTCCACGGTTGCCGCACCTTCACCGCCCCGTCCGCCGGGCGCTACGACGCTTTCACGGTCCACGACGGCGTGCGCTCCGCGCTCACCGTGTACGACCGGAACGGCAAGACCGCCTGCGAGACCTGGGACGTCTGCACCCTCCCGGCCGCCGGTGACTACACCGTCTACACCGACGCCGCCACCCTCGTCATCGACCACACCGCCACCACCGGCTGCGAGCCGGTCGAACTCGGCGTGCACAAGTCGCAGCTCACCCACGGCGGTGAGATCGACTGCCTGTCCCTGCCGCTCCCCGAAGGCGCCCGGCTGGCCGCGCTGGCGCCGCTCTACGGGCCCGCGCCCCAGCCTGACGTGACGGTCGTCGACGCCGATGGCATCCAGCGCTGCTACCCGTCCAGCCTCGTGGACGGGACCTGCGGGCTCACCGGCAAGGCCCCGTTCCGGGCCCTGGTCTCCACCGACAGCGACTCGAAGCCGACCGGCCCGTACGCCCTCGCCCTGCACCGCACCGACGCGGCGGCCGACTGCCCGGCCCTCCCGGCGGGCGACTTCACCGTGACCGGCCCCACCGCCCGTGTCACCACCGGTGACGGCGTCTTCTCGCGCTGTCTGAGCATCCCGGCGAACGACCACAGCGCCGGGGAGAACATCCAGCTCCAGGCGGCACCGGGCACCGCGTCCCTCGCCCGGTTCACCGTCCTGGACGTCCAGGGCAAGCAGATCTGCTCGTCCCGCCCCTCGGTCTCCAGCTGGGCGAACTGCGCGCTGACCCCGGGCGTCGCGCACACCGTGCTGGTCACCGGCCGTGACACCGCCGCCGACTACACACTGACCCGCCGCGATGTCACCGCGACCGCGAAGGGATGCGTCGCGAACCCGGCGACGAAGCCCGGCGGCCCGTCCACCGGCGGCACCATGGGCGCCCCCGGCGAGCTGCGCTGCCGTCAGGTGACCACGGCCGACGCCCGGGACACCGTGCACATCAACGTCCGTGACGAGCTCGGCGCCGCGAACGCGGTGGTGTACGGGGCGGACGGCACCGAACTCTGCAACCGGAACCAGGCGTGCGCCGTCACCGGGTCCACCCACTACCAGGTCCTGGTCACCGTGCCTCCGACGCTGAAGGCCCCCGGCTCGTACCGCTTCGACGCCCTGCGCATCGCGGGCCCGGACGGTCCGGCCGCCGAGTGCGAGAAGGCCGCGAGCATCGCGTACGGGTACGGCCCGGTCACCGGCACCCTCGACGAGCAGCACACCGCCGTCTGCGCCGCGCTGCCGACCGCGTACAGCGACCGTTTCACGATGAAGATCAGCGACACGGAGGGAGCCGCCGACACGGCGGTGCCCGCGCTGTACGACCCGAGCCTGGACAACGGCTGCACGTACTCCGCCTCCGTCGGCTACACGTGCCGGGTGATCGAGAGCTACTCCAGGGAGCTGACCCCGAGCATCCTGGTCCTCTCCCTGCCGGAGAAGGCCGCGCGGACCTCGTACCAGGCCGAGGCGGTCTGCCCGGGGCTCTGCGGGCTGGAGCGGGTGACCGTCACGAAGCTCACCCCGGCCACCGGCGCCTCCGGTACGAAGACGACGGTCACGGTCACCGGCACGGCCCTGCACAAGGACCAGCGCCTCGTGCTGCGGAACTCCGGCCGGGAGATCACCGCGACCACCGTCTCCGTCTCGCCCGACCGTCGCACGCTGACCGCCGAGCTGGACCTGACCGGCGCGGCCGAGGGTGCCTGGAGCGCGCGCGTCATCACGCCCGCCGGAGCCGAGTACGCCCGGGGCGACTTCACCGTCACCTCGGCCCCGCTCCGCAACAGCGCACGGCCCACGATCGGCACCACGGCCCGCGTCGGTGACCGCCTCACCGCGTCCCCCGGCACCTGGGCCCCCGCCCCGACGTCGTACACCTACCAGTGGAACGCCGACGGGCAGCCGATCACCGGCGCGACCGCATCCGCCTACACCGTCCCGCTCTCGCTGCTCGGCAAGAAGATCGGCGTCACCGTCACGGCCCGCCGCGCCGGCACGGCGGACGTCCCGGCCGACTCGGCGGCGCTCACGGTCGCCAAGGGCGCGGCGCCCAGGGTGACGACCACTCCGAAGATCGGCGGAACCGTGAAGGTCGGCGCCAAGCTGACCACCACGAGCGGCAGTTGGACGCCCTCCGCGACCTCCTACGGCTACCAGTGGAAGGCCGACGGCAAGGCGATCAAGGGCGCGACCTCGTCCACGTACACCGTCCCGGCATCGCTGCTCGGCAAGTACGTCACCATCACCGTCACGGCCCACCGCACCGGTCACGCCGACGGTTCCGCGACGCCCGCCTCGGTGAAGGTCGCCACGGGCAGCGCGCCCAAGGCCACCAAGCAGCCCACGATCTCCGGCACCGCGAAGGTGGGCCGCACCCTCAAGGCGGCGAAGGGCAGCTGGACGCCCGCCCCGACCTCGTACGCCTACCAGTGGTACGCCAACGGCAAGGCGATCTCGGGCGCGACCAAGTCCTCGCTGACGCTCAAGTCGGCCCAGCGCGGCAAGAAGATCACGGTGAAGGTGACCGCCCGCCGCACGGGCCACGCCAGTGGCTCCGCCACCAGCAAGGCGACCAAGGCGGTCGCCCGCTGACGACGGCGAGCCGAACGGAACGGCCGGGCATCCCCTGACACGGGGACGCCCGGCCGTTCTGTCGTTACGCCGCCCCGCCGCCCCGCCGCCCCGCTGCCCGTCGGTCTGCTCGTCTGCCGGTCTGCCGGTCTGCCGGTCTGCCGGGCCGTCCTGCCGTCGCGCCGCCGTGGACCGGAGCCCCCCGCGTGCCAGGATCTCTGCCGATCGTCGGTGGCCAACGGGGGGAAGCCATGCTGCGTATCCACTTCACGGGCAGAGATCTGGAGAATGTGCGTCTCGCGCGCCGTCCCGACCCGCTGTGGGAGATCGTCTGTAGTCTGTGCCGCCTCCAGAACCCCGAGGGGGCCCTGGCCTTCGACCCGTGGCGGCAGGCGGCACACGGACTCCTCCGTCGGGGCGGCCCGGCCCGGGACGCGGCGTCGGCGCTGCGCAGTCTGGTGCCGCGCGCCGCCTACTTCCCGGACTTCCTCACCCCGCCCGCCGAGGACGGCCCCGACGACCTCCGCTCGGGCATCGACCGGGTGCTCGCCACCCCGAAACACCGATTGCGCGACGAACTCGCCCTGCTGACGGCGGGCGGCGGCCGGCCGTGGGCGGGTACGGAGCTGGCACGGGGCGAGGTCACGGCCCTGACCGCCCTGGGCGGCAACCTGCGCACGTACCACCAGGAGTTCATCGCGCCGCTGTGGCACCACATCGGCGCGGCCACGACGGCGGACACCGCCCCTGCGCACCCGCGCACTGGTGGACGGCGGAACACGGGCGCTGCTGGAGAGCCTGCGGCCGATGGCGGTGTGGGAGCCGCCCGTGCTGACCGTCGGCTATCCCGTCGAGCGCGATCTGTACCTGGAGGGCCGGGGCCTGCTCCTGGTCCCGTCGTACTTCTGCTGGCGGCAGCCGATCACCCTGGCGGACGACGGGTTGCGTCCGGTGCTCATCCACCCGGTCGACCGGACCACCGCCCAGCCGGGCACCTCCCCGGCCTCACTGGCCCGATTACTGGGCCCGGCCCGCGCCGCGCTGCTGTACGAGGCCGCCGTGCGCACCTGCGGCACCACGTCCGAACTCGCCGACGCGACCGGGCTGTCCCTGCCGAGCGTCAGCCAGCAGCTGGCCGTACTGCGGGAGGGCGGGCTCGTCGCGAGCCGACGGGACGGCAAACGGGTCCGGCACACGGCGACTCCGCTGGGCCGCCGCCTGCTCGACGGCTGCTGACGCCGCTGCCCCGGGCCTCTTCCGTACGGTGCGTACCAACGATTTGGCTGGGCCCAAAACGACGCGCGCACCGTTCTTCCGCCACCACAGACTGCTGGGGAACCGCACGGGAGCCGGCCGTCGACTCGGCCGCCAACAGGAGGAGTTCACCCAGATGCGCGTCAAATACTCTGCACTCGGCGCAGCCACCGCGCTGGCCTCGGTGATCGCCATGGGCGCTGTCGCCGTGCCCGCCCAGGCCGACACGCCGACGAGTCGCGTCGCTGCGGTCTCGCCGTCCATCTCGCCGGCCGCGCCGTACAAGTACTACCCCGACGGAACGCCCTCGCAGTGCGGGTACGAGAACCTGTGCCTGAGCGTGTGGGACTACACCAAGAACCAGTGGAAGGTGTACTCCCTCAAGACCTGCAACAAGTACTCCCTGTCCAACTTCGAGGGCGACGGCTTCTTCGACAACAACCAGACCAAGGGCACGGTCGCCACGTTCTACGGAAGCAGCGGCAACGTGCTGAGGAAGAGCACCGCCCGCGAGCAGGGTTCCATCGGCTGGAGCCCCGTCTGGTCGGTCCGCAACTGCTGACGCCCGGCCCGGGGCCGACAGCCCGCCCGGGGGCCGGAGTGCTCGGCTTCCGGGCAGCGGCAGCGGCGGCGGCTCGACCGCGGCGCAGTCGCAACAGCCGCAGCCGTGTGGATATGCGTCGAACGCCCTCTTTCTACCCGACCGGTCCTGTGGCGTCACGCTCTGGACTTGTCTGAAATGACAGGTATGTGACTCCTCGGTACGTTCGCCGAAGGTCGGCCGTCCGGTCGGCGTTTCTGAGACGGAGAGAAGTGCCATGCCCTCGCGTACCTTCACCGCGGCCGCCGGCGTAGTCAGCGCCGCAGTCCTTGCCGCCGGCATCACCTATGCCTCGGCCGACGAATCCACCCAAGCCGCACCGGCCGCCGGGAGAGCCGAGCAACCCGCTCACCAGGCCGCCCCGCCCGCTCACCAGGCCGCCCCGCCCGCACGGCAGGCCGATCCCGCACCGGCTCCCCTCGGCAGCGAAGGCGGAACGGAGGCCAAGGGGGACCAGGGGAACAAGGACGGCGGCGACGAGGGCTCCGACAACGGTGGGCGCGGCGACGAAGGCTCCGACAACGGTGGGCGCGGCGACGAAGGCGGCGACCGCGGTGGGCGCGGTGGCGAAGGCGGCGACCGCGGTGGGCGCGGTGGCGAGGGCGGCGACCGGGGCGGTCGCGGCCACGACCGGAAGAAGGAGGAGCGGATCTACTTCAACGAACGGTCCTACTCCGGCCTTTCGGAGGGCTGCAACTCCGCGGCCAGCGGGCTGGGCTCCACCAGCTTCAGCATCTTCAACGACAGCCGGAACGTCGTCGAGGTCTATCGGGGGTTCGCCTGTGACGGCGGTGCCCCGGTCGCCACGGTCGGCCCCTACGGCAGCACGTACGGTGTCGCGGCCCGTACCGTCCAGGGCGCCGGGTTCCTCGACAACGCCGTCGTGGGCAGCTTCCGGGTGATCGGCCACGACGACGAGTGGTGACGGTCCGGAGCGTCGCGCGGCACGGGGGGACGGGCTGTGACCGGACGCCTCCGGGCTTGTCCCGTACGCGATGCTCCGTACCCCGTGCCCCGTACCCCGTACTCCCGGGCGCGGCGGGGACTCTCAGCTCCCGGACAGCAGCGACGGCAGCTTGCGCATGTCGTCGAAGACCACGGTGTCCGGGCCTTCCAGCCAGTGCGCCGGAGTCAGTCCGCCCGCGTAGCCGAACGCTCGCATCCCGGCCGAACGGGCGGCCTGCACCCCGTACTTGCTGTCCTCGACGACCACGCAGGCGGCTGGGTCGACCCCCATCCGCCGGGCCGCGTGAAGAAAGAGATCGGGGGCGGGCTTTCCGTGTGCGACCTCGGTGGCGCTGAAGATGCGTCCCTCGAAGTGCGCGTAGAGCCCGGTGTGGCCCAGGGTGTGGCGCATCTTCTCGTGGCTGCCGCTGGACGCCACGCAGGTGGGGAGCGTGAGGGTGGCCAGCGCTTCGTGGATCCCCTCCACCGCGACGAGTTCACGGTCGACGGCCTCGCGGTGGAGGGCCTCGTAGCGCTGCTGCCAGGCGGCGGACTTGCCGGGCAGCCGGGCGTCGACCAGTTCGCTGATGGACTTGTTCGACCGGCCCACGAACTTCTCCATGACCTCGTCCGCCGTCAGCGGCCATCCCAGCTCGGCGCCGATCTGGACCTCGATGCGTACGGCGATCCGTTCGCTGTCGACGAGAACGCCGTCGCAGTCGAATATGACGAGCTCAGGGGTTGTGAACATCCGGTAAGGATACGGAGGCCGGCCGAGACCGCACCCGTTCGGTCCGACGCCATGGCGGCCCGGCGCCTTTGGTAGCGTGCGCGGCACCCCCGCCACCCCACCAGCTGACAGCGGGCCGGCGCGTAGTCGCCCGCCCGCTGGGCATCCTGATGAAGGAAAAGCCGTGAACACGACTTCCCGCACGATATCCGGCATAGTGGCCGCCACCGCAGTGCTCGGCGGCGCCATGGTGGTCGCCGCCGGCCCGGCCGCCGCCGCGAGCTATCACTGCACCACCAGCAAGCACTCCGTCGACAACCCGGCCTATGGCGGCGTCTACGCCGACAACTTCGACTTCACCGTGCAGCTCTGCGCGAAGCGGTCCAGCGGCAGCATCTACACCTACGCCAAGATCAGCTGGGACGGTCCGGCCTGGTTCGTCGACGGACCCAGCGAGTTCGACGCCGCCCGCTTCCACCTTCAGACCAAGAAGAGCGTGTCCGGCCCCGACAAGGTCGTGAAATGGGCCAACTACACCGGCATCAAGTCCCGTCTTGAGCACGGTGACTACAAGGGCAACGGCAGTTACACGACCGGCGTCCTCAAGTACGCCGCCGGATCCGGCCGTTACCTCGCCGACGGATTCCTCCAGCTGGACTGGGACAAGGACGGCAAGGGCTACCGGAACACGACGTTCTCGGCCTCCCCGACCGTCTGACCCGGACGGCTCACCCCGCACCGGGTCGTGGATTCCCGCGGCCCGGTGCGGTGCGTTCAGCCCTGTGCGGAGGCCAGTGGAAATCCGGTGGAGGTCCGGTGGCGATCGGCCGCGCAGTCGTGGCAGTCACCCGGGACGGGGGAGCGGAAGGCCCGGTCGCAGCGGTCGCAGTTCTGGAGTGGCACCGCGGGCAGGTCCAGGGTCGGTGGGGGTGGCAGGAGAGCCGTGAGCCGGTGCCGGAGCAGCTTCGCGGGGTGCTTGAGGGGCTCGGGGAGGTCGGCGGTGAGCGCCTGCCGGAGAGCGGCGGGCGTGGCGCCGCGTTCGAACCAGGTGGCGGCGGCGGGGGCGAGGAGGACGACGTCCTTCTCGGTGAGGGTGATCCGGGGCGCGTGGCGCGGGAGATCGGTGAGCAGCGCGGTGGCGGCACGGAGGAGCTGAGGGAGCTCCTTGCGCGGCTGGGGAAGCGGGGGCGGCGGGGCCTTGGCGGGTGCCGGTGCGGGCGCGGACGCCGGCGCGGGTGTCAGTGCGATGGCCGGTGCGGGCGCTGGTGCCGGGGTGCTGGGCCTGTGGGGCGGCTTGGGCTCCGGAGCCGGGGCCGGGGCCGGGGTCGGCTTGGGCTCCGGGTGGTGTTGCGCGGTGCGGGTCGGCTGGTTGTAGGAGCACGTGCGCGTGACGATACGGCCGTTGGGCAGCCGCTCACGGGTACGGCTCAGATAGCCGTGGGCCTCCAGTTCGCGCAGTGCGGCGGCGATGCGGGCCTCGCTCTCGGGGAAGCGCCCGGCGAGCTTCTTGATGCTGATCTGTGCACCGGCGGGAAGCGACTGGATGTACGTGGAGAGCCCGATCGCGATCAGCGACAGTTCGAGGTGCTGGGGGAGGTGGTTGCCGATGACCGTGAACCGTCTGGTCTGGCGGGTGTTGACGTGGCGGATGCCGGAATCCGGCGAGCCGCCCCTGCGAACGTTGGGCGCGGAGCGTGCGGGCGCGCTAACCTGCTGTGTATCCATCGGGAAGGTGCTACTTCCTTGGTGGTCAGGCCCTCGTTCGGGATCTCTAGTCCCGGCCGAGGGCCGACGTACGTGTGGGGTTGTGTTGGCGTGAGCATATGCCCGCAAGCTGCCCCGAAATCCAGCTGAGTTGCCCGATGTCACCCGCGCGAGTGACAGGGACCCGCAGGTGAAAGACAAGGGTTGGGTTGGGTTTTTCGTACGTCCTCAAGACAAAGACTTACAAGCTTTTACGTCGCTGTGCACCGCGACCCGGTCAGCCGCGTCCCGGTCCACCGGGTCGCGGTCCACCGGGTCGCGGCTGTCACGACCCGGCGGACGCCGGTCGCAGCAGGGCGCTCAGCCCTGCTGCGCGTACGAGACGAACGCCGCCCAGGCGCCGGGGGCGATGTCGAGCCGGGGCCCCTGGACGTTCTTGGAGTCACGGACGTGGACGGCGGCGGCACAGGTTGCGACCTCGACGCACTCGCCACCCCCGCCGCTGCTGTGGCTGGACTTGTGCCAGTGGGCAGCGACCTCGACGCACTCGCCGCCCTCGCCGCTGCTGTAACTGCTCTTACGCCACTCGTAGGCGACCTCGATGCAGTTACCCCCACCGCCGCTGCTGTAGCTGCTCTTGAACCAGTGCAGTTGCCCGGTGCTCATCGCTCTCCCAGCATCTTCTCGATCGCGGCCATGGACTCCCCCGGAGCGAGAGCCACTGACTGCATAATTCCATAGCGGACAGCCAGCACCCGGACCTCCTCCGGCTCGGTGATGAGCTTCGGGTTCCCGTGAATCTCCAGGTACGCGAGCTGCTGCTTCCCCCGGGGGGTGACCAGGGTGAACGGACCGTCGATGCTGGGCTGTTCGATGCGATCGAGCGGCACCACCTGAAGCTGCACCGTCCTCAGGTGGCCGATGTGCAGGAGCCTCCGCAACTGCTCTTCAAGTACGTCCCGGCCCCCGATGGGGCGCATCAGCACGCTCTCATCCAGGATGAAGTGGAACGTGGGGGAAGGCCATGGCTCGAAGATCTTCTGCCGGTCGAGCCGGTCGGCGACGCGCTTCTCGATGGTCTCCTCGCTGAGCAGCGGTCGCCGCTGGGCGAAGATTGCCCGGGCATACGCCTCGGTCTGGAGCAGTCCGGGCACCGCCTGATTGCTGTAGACGTAGAGCTGTGACGCAGCGGCCTCCAGATTCGCGTAGCCGCGATACCACTCCGGATGTCGCGTACGCGCCCTCGCCAGCGCCTCCCGTACCTCCCCGATCGTCGCGCGGAGCAGGCCGCCCGCGCCGAGCACGTCATCCGCGAGTGCGAGGAACTCCGGCTGAGGTGTCCGTACCCCCCGTTCCATCGCGGAGATCAGGTCCTCCCCGCAGTGCGTGGCGACGGCCAGCTCCCGCTGGCTCATGCCCGCGCGCTCGCGCAGCACCTTGATCATTTTTCCGAGCGCCCTGAAAAGGTGCGCCGTTCCGTCCGATTCGGCCGGCCGCTCGGGCCGCACTTCCTTCTCCATGTGTCCCGCACCGCTCTCTGTCCACCCGGTCACGGCCGACGCCCCGTACAGCCGACCGGGCGTGCCCGTACAACTGCTCGGCGTCGTGGTGTCACTCCTGGTCAGCGTACGAGCAACCGGACACGCTGAGTCACATGAACGCCGAAATCACCCTTGCGGGCGCCGAGTTCGTCCAACGCTTCAGCGCCACCCGTCGGGGCGCGCGGCTGGCCCGCCACCTGGCGGTGCATCAACTCGACACGTGGGGTGTGCCATACGGGTCGGGGCTCTCCGACGACATCGCGGTGATCGTGTCCGAGCTGGCGGCCAACGCGGTGCTGCACGGGCTCGTACCGGGCCGGGACTTCGAGCTGCGGCTGATCGCCCTCGCGGACACGCTCCGTATCGAGGTGTCGGACGCGCGGGGCGAGCGGGGGCCGGAGGTCCGGCCCTCCCGGCCCGGCGCGGAATCGGGGTTCGGCCTGCATCTGGTCGCGGCGCTGGCGACGTCGTGGGGCGTGAAGGACCGGGTCGTCGGCAAGACGGTCTGGGCCGAGCTGGCCACGGCCCGGTGAGGGGCAGCCGACGCGGCCGACGTGGATCACGATGATGGTGACCCGGGCCTCCGCGATCTCGTACAGCACGCGGCAGCGCCCTACGTGCACACGCCGCAGGACGGGCGAGCCGTACGGTGTCGAACCTTGAGGTAGGGGGTTGTCGGCGAGCAGGCCGACGGCATCCATTACGCGTCTTGTGTTCAGTTGGCTCCTCTGTGTGAGCCGACCTTCCAGTCCGACAGGCGTCGACCGGGCCTTCGCCGCTCGGGGAGAATGAGCGCATGGAGCTGCGTGGGGACAGGGTCGTGCTGCGGCCGGTGGCAGATGGCGATGGTGAGATCCTCGACAGGGTCGTGAGGGAACCCGAAGTCGCGGCGTGGTGGTCGCCCCCGGACGACTACGAGGACATGCTGGCCGTCGTCTTCGACGGTGAGGTCATCGGGGCCGCCCAGTTCGACGAAGAGACCGATCCGGAGTTCCGCCGCGCGGGCATCGACATATTCCTGACGGCGAGGCACCACGGGAAGGGACTCGGTGCCGATACGGTGCGCACGCTGGCCCGGTGGCTGGTGCGGGAGCGCGGCCATCACCGGCTGACCATCGACCCCGCCGCGGCCAACTCCGCGGCGATCCGCTGCTACGGCAAGGTCGGGTTCAAGCCCGTGGGAATCATGCGGGCGTACTGGCGGAACCACCGGACGGGCGTCTGGGAGGACGGTCTGCTGATGGATCTGCTCGCGGACGAGCTGGTATGAACTCCGCCGTGGTCCCAGGCACGTTGAAGGACGCACCCGGCGCCTCGCCCTACTGCCAGACCGCGGTGTCGGGGTCGATGCCATGGGCTCGCGCGTCGGCGTCGACGATGTGACGGAACCACGTGGCAAGGCCGGTGCGGATGCCGTCGTAGTGGGCGGCGAACGCCGGATCGGCCTCGTACATGCGGCCCAGGCAGACCTGCATCTGCCTGGTGAGGGGAAAGTACGAGGCAAAGACCTCGCGATGCCGTTCGACGAGCCGATTCGCCTCCGGGCTACCGGGTGTGACGCCGGCGTCCATCGCGTCCGCGAGGGCGCGGTCGAGGGCGGCGACGGCGTCGGCGACGGCCTGCCATTCCTCCGGACCCCGCGACGCGGAGCGTTCGGCGTACTGCCGCCACTGCTCCGTGTCTCCCCAGCGCTGACGGGCCAGGGCGGGCCCTTCCGGATCCCACTGGGGGCCGAAGACCGCGGCCTGCTCCTCCGCGGAAAGCAGCAGGCCGCGCTCGTGGGCCTCGATCATCCGGGCCAGCCCGGCGCCGAGCTGCCGGAGACGGTCGATCCGTTCCTCGACCTGGGCGCGCTGCACGCGCAGCGCACCGGGTACGTCCGCGCTCGCGTCGTCCAGGACGGCCCTGATCCTGTCCAGGCCGAGACCGAGCTCGCGGTAGACGACGATGCGGTGCAGGCGGTCCAGGTCACCGGCGGTGTAGAGCCGGTATCCGGCAGGCGTGCGCATCGACGGTCGCGCGAGACCGATCTCGTCCCAGTGGTGCAGCGCGCGGACCGTCACGCCCAGGCGTGCCGAGACCTGACCGACGGGCAGGCCATCGGCGTCAGTGGCATCAGACATGCTCCTGATTGTCGCCGCGACCGGCATTGTCGCCGCGACCGGTGTCCGGCGGGGTGATCCCCATGGCCTCAAGGTTCCGTGCCTCCTGACTGGCCGGATCGAAGGGCTTCGCCGCGGTGAGGACGATCCGTGCGTTCTCGGGGGTGATCACCTCCACGTCGCGGGTGTTCCAGGGAGTGTCCCGGGGGCCGTCGACCGAGTCCGGGCGCAGCGCGCGGCAGGCCCCCACCAGGGAATCCACCTGGCCGAGCACGCACGAGAAGCTGAAGCTCATCGCCGGTGCCTGCTCCGGAACGCTCTCCGCCCGGAGGAGGAGTACGTCCTGGAACGCCCATCGGCGCAGATGCACCAGCGTGCCGGGGATGGAGAACAGCTCGAAGAACCCGAGCCCACGGACCCAGAAGTCCACCGACGCCGCCAGATCGGTCGTGGGGATCGTCGCGAACGCGGGCATTCCGTAGATGCCGCGGAACAGCTCGGGCGGAACCGCATCCGGGCCGGGAGTGGGTACGGGGCTGATGTCGAACGCGTTGTAGTGGTCGCTCATGCATCCCACCCTTCGGCCTCACGCAACGTGAGGGTCAAGTCGAATTCAGAAGTGCCCGAGCGGACCGGGCGGAGCAGGGGAACGTACCGCCTCGCCCAGGAGCGTTGGGTAGATGCGTTGATGTTGTCGAGCCATGCCGAGCATGGCTGTGCGGGTGACGGTGCCGTTCATACCGGTGTCGGCCCGCTGAGTGGTGATCCGCACGGCCACCCCGTCCGGCTGGGCCGCGTCCTGGCCGCCCGAACTCGATCGGCGGACGCGAAAGTGGACTGCCGCGGTCGCGTTTCCGCTGATTGCAGAGGCCGACGCCGCGCACGTTCAGTGGTGACAAGGGTTCCAGCGAGAGGTATGCGATTCTTTTCTTCTCGCAGCTCAACAATTCAACTAGACCGTTGCCCGGCTTGTGGAGGGCGTTGAGGGCGGTGGCTGCTGCACCCTTGAACGCGGGGGAATGAGTCAGCGAACCATGTGGTGGCTGTGCGCAACGTCGAACCTTGGGCAATCCTTTTCGACCCGCAGTGCGATGAAAGATCGACTGCCGGAGCGTCTCTCGGAAACGTTCAGGCTGCCGGTGCGTGCCGACAGTTTATCGATCAGCGAGGAGCTGTAGTGATCAGCTACTGAAGCCGAGAGATGGCTGCCGAGCTTTTTGCGTCTCCGCTTCAAAATGGTGGATTGCATGTTGGTGGTTTGGTTGGCCGCTCCTTCCGGTGGTGGGGCGGCCAACCTCCCGGTCTACTTGTGGATCGTGGCACAAGCCTTAGTTCCAGGGAACTTGCTGAACCAACCGCAGACCTTGCTGCCGTCCTTCGCGGTGAGCCCCCACTGGGTGCCCACTCTCTTGGTTTCAGTACGAGCGGCGTTCACGCTTCCACTCGTATATCCACCCGACCCGTCCGAGAATTCGATCCGCCCGTAATCCGTCCACGAGGTGTTGTTCGATCTCTTCTCGACGTAGACGCTATTGACCTTGAGGCCGGTACCGTTGACGATTATGCAGACCTCTCCGGAGCCATCTGTCATGCCGGCGTTCCCCGTGCAATTTGTTGCGCTCAACAGATTTACGTCAGCCGCCTGGGCGCTGCCTGCAAGGGAAAAGCCGGTCATCACGGCGGCCGCCATTACTGCAATATATTTTCGCACAATTCCACCTTCGCGATTTGATAATGAAGCAATCAAGATCATGGAAACAAAAAAAGAGAATCATGACCACTGATTTCAAGTCGCACATCTGGCTCAAATTGGCATGTCTTCGATCTGGTTCTTGTGGGACACGATGTTGGCTGCCGCAGCCGAAAAGGTAGTGCGCTCCCGGTGGTTGGCTGGTGGGCAAGGACCGCAGCGTGATGAGCCAGCCACCTGTGGTGGTGATTTCAGGTGAACGAAGATGGGACCGGCTTCTGGGGGAGACGGTCGAGAAGTCGTCCGTTGCACCGAGGCCGGGTACCCCTTCGCGCGGGGGCAGGCCGTCGGCGACCGGCGGACCGAGCTCGGGCTGTCGCAGACCGAGTCTGCCCGTCGTGCAGGGATGACGCAGCCGCAGATCTCCCATGCCGAGGGCGGCGATTCCATTCCGGCCCTGGCTCTTCCGACGCGCCTGGCCAGGGCTCTGGACGCTTCGCTCACGGCCCGAGCCGCCGAAGCCTCCGCGCCAGATGCCCTGGTCCGGGGCGCGGGCGCCGCTCGTATGCTCGGGTTCATGACCGATCCTCAGCGCGGACGTCCGACGACCAATTCCATGCGGCGTGCCCTCAAGCGGGCCCGTGACGGTGTCGCTCTCGATGTGGCCGAGGCAGCCGTACTGCTCCAGGCGCGGGGCGAGGACCTGACCGACCTCGCCGCCTCGGCCGCCCGGGTGCGGGACGCCGGGCTCGACGCCGCGGGGCGGCCCGGTGTGATCACGTACTCGCGCAAGGTCTTCATCCCGCTGACCCGGCTCTGCCGCGACAAGTGCCACTACTGCACCTTCGTCACCGTCCCCGGCAAGCTCCGGCGGGCCGGGCACGGGATGTTCCTGTCGCCGGACGAGGTGCTGGACATCGCCCGCGAGGGCGCCGCCATGGGGTGCAAGGAGGCGCTGTTCACGCTCGGCGACCGGCCGGAGGACCGGTGGCCCGAGGCGCGGGAGTGGCTGGAGGCCGAGGGGTACGACGACACCCTCGCGTACGTACGCGCCATGGCGATCCGGGTCCTTGAGGAGACCGGGCTGCTGCCCCACCTGAACCCGGGCGTCATGACCTGGACCGACCTTCAGCGGCTCAAGCCCGTCGCCCCGTCCATGGGGATGATGCTGGAGACGACGGCCACCCGCCTGTGGTCCGAGCCCGGCGGCCCGCACCACGGTTCCCCGGACAAGGAACCGGCCGTGCGGCTGCGGGTGCTGGAGGACGCGGGGCGGTCCAACGTCCCGTTCACCACCGGAATCCTGATCGGCATCGGGGAGTCGTACGAGGAGCGCGCCGACTCGCTCTTCGAGCTGCGCAAGACCGCCCGCGCCTACCACGGCATCCAGGAAGTCATCGTCCAGAACTTCCGCGCCAAGCCGGACACCGCGATGCGCGCCATGCCGGACGCCGAGCTGGAGGAGCTGGCCGCCGCCATCGCGGTGGCCCGGCACATCCTCGGCCCGTCCGCCCGCATCCAGGCACCGCCGAACCTCGTCGACGCCGAGTACGCGATGATCATCGGCGCCGGGATCGACGACTGGGGCGGCATCTCGCCGCTCACGCCCGACCACGTGAACCCCGAGCGGCCCTGGCCGCACATCGACGAACTCTCGACGAGGACCGCCGAGTCCGGCTTCACGCTGCGGGAACGGCTCACCATCTACCCGGAGTTCATCCGGCGCGGCGAGCCGTGGCTCGACCCCCGGCTCCTCCCGCACGTCCGCGCCCTCGCCGATCCGGAGACGGGGCTCGCGAAGGAGGGCACGATCCCCACCGGGCTGCCCTGGCAGGAGCCCGACGAGGGATTCGGCGCCACCGGCCGCACCGATCTGCACCGCACCATCGACACCGACGGCCGCACCGGCGACCGCCGCGAGGACTTCGACGAGGTGTACGGGGACTGGGAGGCGCTGCGCGAGGCCGCCGCGCCCGGCATGGTGCCCTCCCGGATCGACGGCGATGTGCGCGAGGCGCTGAGCCAGGCCGCCGACGACCCGACCAAGCTCACCGACGAGCAGGCACTCGCCCTGCTCCACGCGGACGGGCCGGCGCTCGACGAGCTGTGCCGGATCGCGGACACGCTGCGCCGCGACGTGGTCGGCGACGACGTCACCTACATCGTCACCAGGAACATCAACTTCACCAATGTCTGCTACACCGGCTGCCGGTTCTGCGCCTTCGCCCAGCGGCGCACCGACGCCGACGCGTACACCCTCTCCCTGGACCAGGTCGCGGACCGTGCCGCGCAGGCGTGGGACGTCGGCGCGGTCGAGGTCTGCATGCAGGGCGGCATCCACCCGGACCTGCCCGGCACCGCCTACTTCGACATCGCGAAGGCGGTACGCGAACGCGTGCCCGGCATGCATGTGCACGCCTTCTCGCCGATGGAGGTCGTCAACGGCGCCACCCGCACCGGGATGTCCATCCGGGACTGGCTGATCGCGGCGAAGGAGGCCGGGCTCGGCTCGATCCCCGGCACGGCGGCCGAGATCCTGGACGACGAGGTCCGCTGGGTCCTCACCAAGGGCAAGCTGCCCACGGCGACCTGGCTGGAGGTCATCCGCACCGCCCACGAGGTGGGCCTGCGCTCGTCCTCGACGATGATGTACGGGCACGTCGACCAGCCGCGCCACTGGCTCGGCCATCTGCGGACGCTGGCCCGGCTCCAGCAGGAGACCGGCGGCTTCACGGAGTTCGTGACCCTGCCGTTCATCCACACCAACGCACCGGTCTACCTCGCGGGCATCGCCCGCCCCGGCCCGACCGACCGCGACAACCGGGCCGTCACGGCCATGGCCCGGCTGCTGCTCCACCCGCACATCACCAACATCCAGACCAGCTGGGTCAAGCTCGGCACGGAGGGCGCGGCCGAGATGCTCCGCTCGGGCGCCAACGACCTGGGCGGCACGCTGATGGAGGAGACCATCTCCCGGATGGCCGGGTCGAGTTACGGCTCGTACCGTTCCATCCAGGACCTCATCGCCATCGCGGAGCTCGCCGGGCGACCGGCGAAGCCGCGTACGACGCTGTACGGGGAGGTCCCCGCGGAGCGGGTGGCGGCGGCGGTGGCGTCCGACGGGCACCTTCCGGAGCTGCTGCCGGTGCTGCCGGACTGAGCGTGGGCCGTACGTCGGCCCGTATGCCGGCCCGGTCCCTGTTCGTCCGGGCCGTGTGCGGTGTGTCCGGGGTCTTGCATGTCGAGGCTCCGGCGCCCGCTCGATGAACCGCACCGCCCGGCCCGCTCCGGCGGTCAAAGCACCTGCGGAGGTTCGTGACCTCCGGGGGGCTCAGTGGAAGCCGAGCATGCCGGGCGAGTCGATGTCCACGGTCAGGATGCCGGGTGGATAGCCGGCCTCCCGCCCGGTAAGGATGATCGACATGCCCCCGCTCTCCTGGTGCGGCGTCGCCACGTACAGCGCGTGACACACGTCCGGCCCTCCCCAGCCGTCACGCACCATGCCGCCGACGGTGGCCGCTGCCGTCTGGTCGAGCGGGTCGACGAATACCCCCGGGAGAGCCAGCACATCTCGTGCCAGTCCCTCCGATGCCGCTTCGCCCTCCAGGAGGCACAGGGCAGGGATGTGCAGCCAGTCCCCGGGTGTGTGGGCGACGTTGCCGGCGAGAAGATGCAGGGCGCGATGCCCTTGCGCGAGTGCCGTGACCGCACTCGTGTCGAGGATGATCACGCGGCCTTGTCCCGCCCGGCACGCATCTTCTCGGCAGCCATCGCGTACACATTGGCCAGTACGTCCGGGCCCTGCTCGAATTCCTCGTCGGTCAGAGTGCACCCCATGCGTTCTCGCAGAACTCGTCGGGTGGTGGCGACGCGCTCGGCGATCTGGGCGGCGGTGGGCTGCTGTGCGGCCAGTTGATCGACGAGCCGGCCCAGGCTCACGCCGCGCTCCTTGGCGAGCTGGGCGAGGTGATCGCGGGTCTCTTTGGGAACCTGGATGGTCGTAGTAGCCATAGTCTCACTATAGAGTACTTATGGTCCAGGGATGGTGGATATCCCCGACCGGTCCCCGACCAGTCAAAAACGACCTGCGGGACGTCCGCCCACATACCCACGCGTACCTGTTTCCGCTCTCTCTACCGACCGTTCCCGTTCGATTACAGTGCTGCGCAGTCGCAGACGGGCCGGCCTGCCGGCCGACGGGGGAGGGGCACGGTGAGCACAGGGACCACGGCTGTGTGGGGCCGTGTCGAGCAGCAGGACTTCCGCAGCCGGGTGCGTGGCGCGCTGCTGGGCGGGGCCATCGGTGACGCGCTGGGGGCGGGGGTCGACGGGCTCACGCTCGAAGAGATCCGCGAGGCCCACGGCGCCGACGCGGTCACCGAACTCGTACCCGCGTACGGCGGACGCGGCACCGTCACCGCCCTCACCCAGCTCACCCTGTTCACCGTCGACGGGCTGATCCGCGCCCAGGTCCGCCGTGACACCGGGGCCTGGCACCCGCCCACCGATGTGCACCGGGCCCATCTGCGGTGGGCGGCCACCCAGCACGACTGGGGGCCCGACGAACGCCGCGCGGACAACGGCTGGCTGGCACAGCAGGAGTGGCTCTACGCCCGTCGCGGCCCGGCCCGGGAATGCCTGACGGGGTTCGGCGACACCACCATGGGCACCCTCGACCAGCCCAAGAACCCCCAGGCACGGGACTCGGCCGCACTCACCCGGTCCGTGCCGTTCGGGCTGCTCGTCGGCTGGGAACCACAGCTCGTCCTCCAGCTCGCCGTCGAGTGCGCCGCCCAGACCCACGGCCACCCCACCGCCCTGCTCTCCGCGGGCGCCCTCGCCGTCATGGTGCACGGCCTGGCCCGGGGCGAGACCCTGGACGGCTCCGTCCAGCACGCGCTGGCCCTGCTCGCGGAGCGCCCGGGGCACGAACCGGTCACCGAGGCGCTGAAGCAGGCCCTCGGCACGGTGCGCCAGGGCATCCCGGGGCCCGCCCTGATCGAGTCGCTGGGGGCCACGGACGCGGCGGAGGAGGTCCTCGCCGTCGCCGTGTACTGCGCGCTGGTCGGTGAGGACATACGCCACGGGCTGCGGCTGGCCGTCAACCACGGCGGGCCCTCCCGGGCCACCGGGGCCCTGTGCGGGGCGCTGCTCGGCGCGCTGCACGGCGAGACGGCGCTGCCGCCCGCCTGGTTGGCCGAACTGGAGGGCCGGCCGACGGTGCTGGAGCTCGCGGACGACTTCGCCATGGAGATGACGCAGGGGCCGGCCCTGCACAGCCCGTCCGCCGCCGCACCGGGCTGGCTGGCCCGCTACCCGCGCGCCTGAGGCGAGGGGAGCGTGCGGGGCGGCAGGGAGCGTACGAGCGGGCAGGGAGCGAACGGGCGGACGGGGAGCGAGCGGGTGCGCACGGGCAGCGGGGGAGCGTACGGCGGGCGGGCATGGTCCACTCCCGCCCGCCGTACGGCGTCGCCTGCCGGTCGTGTGCCGGTCGTGTGCCGGCCGGTCAGTCCTTCGCGCCCTCGGTGAGGCCGGTGTCCGCGGGGCCGGGCTGCGTCGGCACACCCGCGCCGGCCGCCGCGCCACCGACATGACCGTCCCCGCCGCCCCCGTGACCGTCGCCGTCCGAGTTGATCTGCTCGATGACCGCGTCGCGCTCGGGGGTGTCCTCCGGCCTGATGAAGCCGATCACGATGTAGAGGACCAGCGAGATCGCCAGCGGCAGGGCGACCTGGTACTGGAGCGCGACATCCGTCTTCACCGAACCGTCGAAGTTGTAGTTGGTGAAGTAGAACGCCAGCAGCCCCGCCGCCCAGCTGGTGAGCGCAGCCGTCGGGCCGGACCTGCGGAAGCCGCGCAGCAGGCCGAGCATGAACGGGATCGCGATCGGGCCCATCAGACCGGCCACCCACTTGATGACGACCGAGATGATGTCCTTGAACGTCGGTGAGTTGATCTGGGTGGCGAGCGCCATCGACAGGGCGAGGAAGCCGAGCGTCGAGAGCCGCGCCGCCAGCAGACCGGCCCGGCTTCCCCACTCACGTGCCGACTTGGACAGGACCGGGGCGATGTCCCGGGTGAAGACCGCCGAGATGGCGTTGGCGTCCGAGGAGCACATGGCCATCGTGTGCGAGAAGAACCCGACGACGACCAGCCCCAACAGCCCGTGCGGCAGCAGCTGTTCGGTCATCAGGGCGTAGCTGTCCGAGGCGTCCGGCTTCTGCGCGTGCACCAGCAGCGGGGCACACCACATCGGGAAGAACAGCACCGTCGGCCAGACCAGCCACAGCACGGCGGAGAGCCGGGCCGAACGCTTCGCGGCCGCGGCGGACTCCGTGGCCATGTAGCGCTGCGCCTGGTTCCACATGCCGCCGTTGTACTCGAAGGTCTTGATGAAGAGATACGCCAGCAGGAAGGTCACGGTGTACGGACCGGCCGTCGGGTCCGTGTGCCCCTCGGGCAGCTTGTCCCAGACGGTCCACAGGGTGCTGAAGCCGTCGAGCTCGCTCATGGCGGTCACGAGCATCGCGACGCCGGCGAGGAGCTGGATGATGAACTGGCCCAGCTCCGTGAGCGCGTCCGCCCAGAGACCGCCGACCGTGCAGTAGACGGCGGTGATACAGCCGGTGATGAAGATGCCCTGGGTGATCGAGATGCCGGTGAAGACGGAGAGCAGGGTGGCGATGGCCGCCCACTTGGCGCCGACGTCCACGATCTTCAGCAGCAGCCCGGACCAGGCGAGCGCCTGCTGCGTCTGGATGTTGTAGCGGTTCTTCAGGTATTCGAGCGGGGAGGCGACATGCAGCCGCGAGCGCAGCCGGTTGAGCCGGGGAGCGAAGAGCTGGGCGCCGATGCCGATGCCGATGGCGATCGGCAGCGACCAGGTGACGAAGGACGTCACACCGTACTGGTAGGCGATACCGGCGTAACCGGTGAACATCACCGCGCTGTAGCCGGACATGTGGTGCGAGATTCCGGAGAGCCACCACGGCATCTTGCCGCCCGCGGTGAAGAAGTCACTGACGTTGTCCACACGCTTGTGGGACCAGAGCCCGATCGCGACCATCACACCGAAGTAGCCGATGAGCACGACCCAGTCGAGACTGTTCATGTGCCCCCTCCTGGGGTCCGCCTTGTGAACGGGGAACGCACTTCGCCAGTACGGCCGTTCAGCGGGGCCCCGTGCGGGAGCGGGGACATCGGGGATTGAACCGCCTGCCCGGTACCCCGGTCAAGGTATTCGCGGTCAGGGATGTGAACGCAGATCAGCGGTTCGAACGATTTTGCTCGCTCTTGACTTGCGCGGTCGTTGTCGCCGACGTGACGGCGGACACACGATGAGCGGGCACTTCGTCAGGTTGTGCAGAGAGTGCTGTGCAGGGAGCGCTCCCTGTGCGGGGAGCGCTGCGCCGGGCTCGCTGCGCGGAGAATGCATCGTGGAGAACGAGGAACGCCGCACGGGATGCGGGTCCCGTGCGGCGGAGAAGGGGAGGCTCATCGCGCCAGCCGCCAGCCGCCAGCCGCCAGCCGCCAGCCGCCAGCCGCCAGCCGCCAGTCGCCAGCCGCGTCAGTCGTGTCGGTCGCGCGCCGTGGCGGTTGCCTGTCGCGTCAGTCGCGCACCGTGGCGGTCGCCTGTCACATCTGTCGTCTACCGCATCAGCTCGCCCGCGTTGACCAGGAGCGACTGTCCGGTGATCGCCCGCGCCCGGTCCGAGGCCAGGAAGGTGACGGCGTCGGCGACATCGCCGTCGGTGGCCGGCTCCGGGAGCGCCATGCGTTCGGTGAGCCTGCCCAGCACCTCGTCCTCCGGCACACCCTCGCTGTGTGCTGTGAACCGTACGAACGCCTGCACCGGCGGTCCCCACATCCAGCCCGGCAGCACGGTGTTCACCCTGATCCGGTGCGGGCCCAGCTCCTGCGCCATGGAGTACATGGCCGAGGTGAGCGCCCCCTTCGAGGCCGCGTACGCCGCCTGCCGGACCTGGGTCGGCGCGGCCACCGAGGACTGCGTACCGATGATCACGACCGAGCCGCCGCGCTCCTTGAGGGCGGGCAGGCAGGCGCGGGTCATCCGCAGCGTGCCGAGCAGATTGACGTCGATCACCGACTGCCAGGTGGCGAAGTCGGCGTCCTCGATCCCACCGAAGTAGCTGTCCCAGGCGGCGACATGGGCCACCGCGTCGATCCGCCCGAACCGCTCCAGCGCCAGCGCGGCGAGCGCCTCGCACTGCGCCTCGTCGGTGATGTCGGTGGCCAGCCGGGCGGTGTGCCGGCCGTCCGGGTCGATCTCGGCCGCCGACTTGGCGAGATTCGCGGCGGTACGCGCCCCGAGCACCGCGTTGCCTCCGTCCCGCACGACCGCCGCCGCGACCCGGTGCCCGAGCCCGGCGCCCACCCCGGACACGATGACGGTCTTCCCCGCTAACAACATCGGTGGCCTCCCGGCTCTGGCAGAACGTCTGACGGGGCGTCAGAGTAGGACGCCGCTGCGGAGTACGGAAGGGGAACGGCATGAGCGACGAGACGCGGAGCGACACCTACGCCGAACTGGCCGCGCTGGGGCCGTACGGCGTCCATCCCGGCCACGCGCTGATCACCATGGTGGAACCGCACCCGGGCCATGAGTACGGGTACAACCGCTGGTACGAGGACGACCACTACTACGCGGGCGCGATGGCGATGCCCTGGATGTTCTCCGGGCGCCGCTGGGTGGCCACCCGGGAGCTCCAGGAACTGCGCTACCCGGAGGCATCGGCGGTCGCGCAGCCCGTCACGGCTGGCTGCTACCTGTCGACGTACTGGGTGACGGACGGGCGCTACGACGACCACATGAAGTGGACCGTCGGCATCAACAAGCGGCTCAACCGGGACGGCCGGGTCCACCAGGCCCGGACCCATGTGTTCACCGCGTTCCAGGACCACGAGGCGACGGTCTACCGGGACGGTGCGGCGGGGCCCCGGGACTTCCACGCCCTGGACCACCCCTACCGGGGGCTGGTCCTCGAAGTGATCGACGCGGAAGGGGCCGGGGCGCGGCGGGAGTTGCTGGAGTGGCTGCGGTCGCGGCAGCTGCCGAAGCTGCTGGCCGGCTCGCCCGCCGCGATGGTGACCGTCTTCCGCCCCACGCCGCTGCCGGGCGACCGGATGAGCTATGTGAAGCAGGTCGAGGGTGTCGACACCCGGCTGACCCTGCTGTGGTTCCTCCAGGAGGACCCGAGGGAGTGCTGGAACGAGCACTTCACCGGGCTCGACGCGGCGGTCGCGGAATCCGGCCTGGGGCGGGTGGAGCTGGTGGCACCGTTCATCCCGACGGTGCCGGGTACCGACCTGTACGTGGATCGGCTGCGCTGAGCGGCTTCACCGGGCGGTACCGGTCGCCCGGTCTCCCGTCGGGTCGAGCATCGAGCCCCCTCGGCCAGGACGGCGGACCAGTCGAGAGGGCTGACGGCGGCACCGGATCCGGCGCCGCGATGCGCATGGGAAATCGTCGGTCAGGCGTCGACCGCATCCTTGCCGACATCACGCACGAATGCGTTCCAGGCGGCGGGGACGAACGTGATCGAGGGGCCCTCGGGGGCCTTCGAGTCACGCACCGCAATTGCCTGGGTGAGAGGGGACTTGACTTCGACGCAGGCGCCGTTGCCCCCGGAATACGAGGACTTCGTCCACTTGTCCGTAGCACCCTGACGAATGGCCATGTTCACTCCGGTTCAAAGAGTCGCGTGAATGACACCAACAGCGTTCCGGTTGGTGTGATCGACGCTACTCGCCAAGCTCCTTGCGCGAAGGGGGCGTTCACTCGACCGAGTGGTATATACCAGGTAGATCTTCCACCCGGGAGGGGCGGCGGTGTACCTTACCGCCGCCCCTCCCGTAACATCACTTCATTTTCCGCATTCCGGACCTTACGGGCCGTGCGGTGAACGGTGTTCGGCGTTCAGTCGATGCCGGGCCGGGTGTAGTCCTTCATGATCTCGGTGATGAAGTGCCGGGTCTGCTCCACATTCAGCGCCTGCGCCCGAAGATGCTCGTACATGACGCTGTAGCGCTGAACGTCATTGGCTTTCTCCAGATAGAGATCGCTGGTGACGCCCTCGATGTAGACGACGCTGGAATCGGCGGCGTCCGGGAATTCCAGAATGGCGTACTGCCCGTTGATACCGGGGTGTGCGCCCATGTCGAACGGCAGCACCTGCACGGTGACGTGCGGCAGCTGGGAGAGCTCGATGAGTTGCTCCAGCTGCTCGATCATCACCTGCTTGCTGCCGACCGTCCGGCGCAGCGCGGACTCGTCGATGACCGCCCACAGCCGCAGCGGATGCTCGGGGTCGGTGATCCGGTCCTGGCGGCGGGCCCGGACGCTGACGCGCTTGTCGATGTCGTTCGGCGGGGCCTCCGGCAGCGCTCCGTTGATCAGCGCCTCGGCGTAGCTCCGCGTCTGCAACAGCCCCGGGACCACCTGGGGTTCGTACACCCGCAGCGATTCGGCGTCGGTCTCCAGACCGATGTAGACGCTGTACGGGATGTCGCCGAACGCGTGCCACCAGCCCTGCTGGCGCGAATCCTTGGCCATCTGCATGAGCGAGTCGACGATCCGGACGTCCTCGACCTCGTACACCCCGCAGAGGTCACGGACATCGCGCTGGCTGATGGAGCGGCGGCCGTTCTCCAGGCGGCTGATCTTCGACTGCGAGACCAGCAGTCGCTCCGCCACCTCCTCGGCCGTCATGCCCTTCAGCTCGCGCAGTCGGCGCAATTCCTGGCCCAGCCGGCGTCGTCTGACGGTGGGATTGACGTTGGTCGGCACGGAAACGGCACCTCCGGCTATGTAGCTGTGCGTATCTACTGCTCAGCAGATTGCCACCCCTGGCCCCGGCCGCGCTGGGAAATGGCCACAAGCATGCGCGCGCGGGGCAGCCATGATCGTGGCTGCCCCGCGCTTGGTGCGGCTCCCGAACCGGGTCTTGGGGACGACGGTGCGGCGGTATTCGGTTGGTGCTGCCGTGCGGTGCTCAAGGTGTTGACGCGCCCGGGGTCCCTAGCCCGCCGCGGTGTGCGCCATGCTGCCGCGACGTGACTGCGACTGCACTTGCGGTTGCAACGGAACTCCGGCCGTCTGGTTGCGGCGGGGCTGTGCGACCGCCCCGTTCTGGACGTCCATCACGGCATGCGCCACGAGTCCGCCCATGGGGTCGTGTCTGATCAGGTCCCGGAGCCTGGAGCGTGATGAACGCCCCTCGTTCCCGGGATACAGGTGCTTGCCGAGTCCGACCGCGTGGGCCAGCGCGGCGAGCGCCGCGGTCCGCGGGTCCGGCGGTACGCCGGTGCGGATCGCACTGTCCAGCCTGGCTCTGATGTCCCGGCTGATTGCCGTGTCCGTCGCCTGGTAGCGAGTCGTCGGCAGCACTCCGCACATCTGGCCCGCCACGGCATGCACCATGCCGCATCGCTCCAGATGAGCGAGGTAGATCTGACGCAGCCCCAGCCGGGGCCCGCCAATCCAGTGGACCGCCCGAACCGGGCTGCCGCGTCGCCGCAGCAGTTCCAGTGCGGAGTCCAGAGTCGGATCTCCTGTCGGCCGTGGCATCACCACGGCGATACGATCCCCGTCAGGGGCTATCCGTCCTGCCAGAGCCAGCTCTACTAGCTGAGCCCCGGCGAGGCCGAGGTCGAGCGACTGCGGCTGCGCTGTGGTACCCGTGGTCGGGTCCAGAGCGAGCAGCAGAAGCTCCTCCGGAATTGTTCTGCGGCTCCTGCCCATCCATGCCTCCCCGCGTGGATGAATGACAGGGTGACCCCTCTCACATTGGTCTGTCGAGAGTGCCTGGGTGCTTTGTACGGGAACCAGTAGGTATGTCGTTCCCGTCTAGCAGCCGGGCCGGTGGTTCACACGGGACACTGGTAGATGGTTCGGACAGCGCGGGGGGTGTCCCCCGTGCCGCATGGAGGAGGCATCGGTGGCGGGCGAGTCCCCCGACAAGTCGGAGCAGCAGAAGTCGTCGGGTACGGCTCTGAGCGAAAGCGATCCGCGGCTTGCCGTCTTCCGTGAACCGTCCGCCGATGACGCGGCCGCCGGGAACGGAAGCGGAAAGACGGACACGGCCACGGCGGTCTTCCGTACGGACGCGGTGACGGACGCGGCAGCCGGGACCGGCAGGAGCGCCGACGCCGAGGCCGATTCGGACTCGGCCACGGCCGTATTCCGCGCGATGCCGTCCGAGGACGGCAAGGGCGGGAACGGCAAGGGCGGGAACGGCAAGGGCGAGAACGGAGACGGCGCGGACAACGCGGAAGCCGATGCGGATTCGGCGGCTTCGGCGGCCGAGGACGCCGAGGACTCCGAGAGCGCTGACGGCGCTGTGGGCGCCGAGGAGACCGAAGAGGCCGCAGGGGCCAAGAAGCCCGCTGTCGCTCCGGAGGAGGCGCCTGAGGCCTCTGAGGACGCGGATGCGGCTGAGGCGGCGGATGCGCCGGAGACCGCGAAGGCGGCCGAGGCCGCTGACGAGCCCGAGGGCGACGCGGCGGAGACCCCTGAAGGTGCCGAGGAGGGCGATGCGCGGCTGCGTGCGGCCGTCGTCGCCTGGGTGTCGAAGGACGGGGACGAGGCCGACGAGGCCACGGAGGGCGACGACGTCGACACGAAGGCCGCCACGTCGGAGGGCGGTGACGGTGACGGTGACGACGCGAAGGACCCGGAGGCGGACGGCGTAGCCCCGGAACCGGCGACTTCGTCGGCCGACGCGGATACGGATACGGATACGGACACCGGCGCTGATGCCGAGTCCAAGGCTGATGACGACGCGGACGAGCCGTCCGGCGACAAGTCCGGCGACGACAAGGCTGCCTCCGGCAAGGAGAAGAAGCCCGGCGCCGGGGAGGAGAAGCCCGGCGGCGAGGGCGACAAGGACGCCGACGCCGCCGAGGACAAGGGCGGGATCGATCAGCCGACCGCCATCTTCAGGGCGCCCGCCGCACCCAAGGTCGACCAGCCGACGACCGCGCTGAAGATTCTCCCGTCCGAGTCGAAGCCCGAGCCGAAGGCCGAGTCCGCCGCCGAGCGGACCAGTAAGTTCGTACCCCTGCGCGGGGACGACGCGCGGCCGGCGCCGACGCCCCCGCCCCGCACGCCGCAGACGCCCGCCGCGCAGACGCCCGCCGCGCAGACGCCCGCCGCGCCGGCTCCCGCCTCGCTGTCCACCGCCGAGCGGACCACGCAGCAGCCGATGCCGCCGAGGCCGCCGCTCGACCTGCTGGCCGAGCTGACGAACACGCCCCCGCCGCCGGAGACCCCGGTCCGCACCGCCGTCCGCAGGGTCAAGATCTGGACCCCGCTGGTGCTGCTCCTGCTGATCGTCTTTGCGATCGCGCAGGCGGTGCGCCCGCTGCCCACGCCCACTCTGGCGCTCTCCGTGAACCCCACGTACACCTTCGGCGGTGGGAAGCTGGAGATGCCGTGGCCCGGTGAGGGACAGGGCGCGGTCGAGGTCGAGGGCGTCGGTTCGCTGGGCACGTACGGCAACCAGAAGGCCGCGCCGATCGCGAGTGTCGCGAAGATCATGACCGCGTACGTGATCCTCAAGGACCACCCGATCACGGGCAAGCAGAACGGTGGCCTGATCGAGGTCGACAAGAAGGCGGGCGAAGAGGCCAACCGCCCGGACGAGTCGACCGCGCCGATCCAGGAAGGGCAGAAGTACACGCAGCGCCAGATGCTGCAGCTGCTGATGATCCCCTCCGGGAACAATGTGGCACGGCTGCTCGCCCGCTGGGACGCCAAGACCGAGGAGGCCTTCGTCGAGCGGATGAACGCGGCGGCCAAGGACCTCGGCATGACGAACTCGACGTACACGGACCCCAGCGGTCTGGAGTCCACCACCAGGTCCACGCCCGCCGACCAGCTCAAGCTGGCGAAGGCGGTCATGCAGAACGACGTCTTCCGCGAGATCGTGAACATGCCCCAGGCCGACATCCCGGGCATCGGCAAGACCATCTACAACAACAACGTGATCCTGCTTGAGCCCGGGGTGAGCGGCATCAAGACCGGCTCCTCGACCCCGGCCGGCGGCAACCTGGTCTGGGCGGCCGACACGGTCATCGACGGCAAGAGCCGCCGGATCGTCGGTGCGGTGATGGGGGCCCAGCTGGACGGCACCCTGGACGCCAAGCTGCAGCGGGCCATACAGAACAGCCTGAAGCTGATCAAGGCCGCTCAGAAGGGCGTCGTCTCCGCCCCCGTCGTCAAGAAGGGCGATGTCGTCGGGTACGTCGACAACGGAGTCGGCGGCCGGACCCCGGTGGTCTCCACCAAGGACCTCAAGGCGATCGGCTGGGGCGGACTCACCGTGAGTCTCAAGCTCGGAGCGGGCGACAAGCCGATCCCGCACTCAGCGAAGGCCGGCACCACGGTCGGCGAAGTGACGGTCGGCACGGGTACCGGGAAGGTCTCGGCGCCGGTCACGCTCCAGTCGGAGATGACCGAACCGACCTTCGGCGACAAGCTGACCCGGATCGGCTGACCGGCCACCGGGAACGGCACCGTGGCCGGAACGGTCCGATGACGGAAGGGGGCGCCGATCCCGGCGCCCCCTTTCGTACTGCTCGTACTGCGTACGTGTTAGCGTCCCGAGGCAACTCGATGACGCCGGGACGGCGTCCTCACAGGCGCACGGGGACGGGGTACGGGGCGCGCAGGCAGGCGGATCCGGGGAGACGGGGAGAGCCGTAGTGACCACCGCGGAGCCGGGACCCGGCCATGGGGCGGCCGAGAGCACAGACATGAGGGGCAGCGACATCGGCGGCGACGGCGGCGGAAGCACGCGGACGGCCGCGCCCGCCCGGGAGGACACGGGAACCGCGGACGCCTCCGCGCCGCGCACCGGCCCGTCGCGCCGGGCCCGTGCCGAGCGGCTGCTGCGGCATCCGGTGACGATCGCGACGGCCGCCGCCGCGGTCACCCACCTGCTCTGGGTCTTCTTCTTCGCGAACAGCGGCGGCGACCTCGCGGCGCAGGACGCCTGGGCCGAATTCGTCGGCCGGCATCCCGGTACGGCGTACAACCTCGCCTGGTACGGGGGCATGCACCCCGTCTCGTACAGCGTCGTCTCGCCGTATCTGATGTCGCTGCTCGGTGTGCGTACGACGATGATGGTCGCCGGGACCGTGTCGGCGGCGCTGACCGCGCTGATCCTGGTCCGGGTGCGGGCCGTCCGCAATCCGCTGGCCTGCTCGCTCGCCGGGGCGTTCGCGTATCTGTGCAACGCGCTGTCGGGGCGGGTGACGTTCGGGCTCGGGATGATGTTCGCGGTGGGTGCGACCGCCGCGGTGTTCTGCTGGCCGTATCGCTGGCGCTACAAGAGGTGGGCGAAGGCAGCCGTCGCCGCGCCGCTCGCCGCGCTCGCGACCGCGAGCAGCCCGGTGGCCGGGCTGTTCCTGGGCGTGGTCGCCGCCGCGCTGTTCCTGAACAAGCGGCGCCCCGGCGCCTACGCGCTGGGCCTGGCCCCGGTCGCGGTGGTGGCGCTGTCCGCGTGGCTGTTCCCGTTCTCCGGCACGCAGCCGATGTCGGTCGCCACGCTCTCGCTGCCGTTCATCTTCTCGGTGCTCGTCTTCGTCCTCGTACCGCGCGACTGGAAGACGGTCCGCACCGCCGCCGCCGTGTACGGCGTCGGGACGCTGCTGACCTACTTCATCGACTCGCAGATCGGCTCGAACATCACGCGGATGGCGATGCTCTTCGCCGGGGTGGTGTTCCTCGCCGCGCTGCCGTACACCGCGCCGCGCTCCCGGCGCTGGTACGCGCTGGTCATCGCGTTCACCGGGCTGAACTTCTGGATCGGTTTCAAGGGCGTCGACGACATCGTCCGCACCGCCCCCACCGCCTCCTGGGCACGCGAGCTCGCCCCGCTGGTCAACGAGCTCCAGCAGGTCGGCGCCGAGCGGGGCCGGGTCGAGGTCGTGCCCGCGAGCAGTCACCGGGAGGCGTCCGCGCTCGCGCCGTACGTCAACCTCGCCCGCGGCTGGAACCGGCAGGCGGACATGAAGCGCAACCCGCTCTTCTACGACGACACCCTGAACAGCGCCAACTACCGCCAGTGGCTCGACCGCTGGGCGGTGCACTACGTGGTGCTTCCCACGGGGACCCCGGACTCCAACGGCGCGGTGCAGGAGGCGCAGCTGGTCGACGGCGGGCTGCCGTACCTGAAGCCGGTGTGGTCCGACGCCAACTGGCGGCTCTTCGAGGTGGACGGCCCGGTGCCGCTGGCCGATCCGCCGGCCACGGTGGACCGGGCCGAGGCGGGCGAGCTGACCATCCACGTGAGGACGCCGGGCCGGATCCTGATCCGCATCCCGTACTCGCGCTGGCTCGCCGTCGTCGACAGCGAGGGCCGGGGGGTGGAGCGGCCGCAGGAGACCGAGGAGTCCAAGCAGCGCGAGGACGAGAACACACCGCGGACCTTCGTCAACACCAACGGCTGTCTGTTCAAGGTCGAGGAGGACGCGGACGGCGACGAGTGGACGGAGCTGCTCGCGCCCCGGCCGGGCGTGTACCGGCTGGCCGCCCCGTACCAGCTGTCACCCGGCACGCCGTGCCCGGAGGAACTGCGCTGACCCCCGCGCCGCCTGGCGCGGCGCGGGGGTCGCAAAGGCCGTGGGACTGAGGCCGACCGGTCCCGCTACAGGCGCTTCGCGCTGCGCAGCGTCGCCGCGTAGTAGCCGTTCCCGTCGAGCCGGGACGTGCCGCCCTTGTCGCCGATGGTCGGGCCGTTGGCCTCCTCGCGGCTGGATATGAAGATCTTGTGGCCCTCGGAGTCGTGCCCGACGTACATGCCGACGTGGTCCAGACGCTCCTTGGTCCGCTGGTCGAGCTTGAAGAAGACCAGGTCACCGGGTTGCAGGACGTCGATGTTCTTCGGGCGGTCGGCCGAAGTGATGCCCTTCAGCTCGATCACGTCGGTGCCGCGGTCGGAACGGGCCATGCCGTTGGCGGTGCGCGGCAGGCCGTCGCCGGACTTGTCGGTGGCCATCAGCGGGTAGCGGGCCCGGTAGCCGAACACCGTACGGATGAAGCCCGAGCAGTCCATCGAGCGGGCGCGCTCGGTGCGCGGCTGCATCGTCATGCCGTTGCGGAAGGTGTACGGGATGCCGAGGTAGTCGAAGAAGTCGGACTCCTCCAGCCGCAGGTCGTTGCCCTCGCTGCCGTTGGGGTTCAGCGGACCGAAGTTGGCGTCACCGGCGTACGGGACCCCCTCGTCGTCCTTCTTGACCGGGGCCTCGGCGATGTACTGGAAGGCGGTGGCGAAGAGGTCGTCCTCCTCGCTGCCGAAGAACTCCTTGAACCAGTCCTTGAACCACTTCTCGTTCTCGGAGCCCTTCTTCCACTGGTACGGCATCAGCCGCACCCAGTCCTCCGTGACGATCTTGGTCGTGGTGGTGGTGGGCTCGGTGAAGGTACGGCTGGGGCCGGTGAGGGTGGCGGTGCGGGCGCCGTCCGTGAAGGTGGCGAGGACCTCGCCGTCGGTGCCGCGCAGCAGGGTGCGGTTCGGGTTGCGCAGCCGTTCCCAGCGCTGCTCGCCGGACTTCAGGTTCGACGACTTCAGCGCCGGGTTGTCGGTGACGGCCTGCACGGCGGGGGCCTTGGCCTGTTCGTCCTTGCGCAGTTCCACGGTGAGGTAGGCACTGCCCGCGAGCAGAGCGGTCACCGTGACGGCGTGCAGCACCTGGCGGGGGCGGCGCTTGGTCTTGGCACTCATGAGTCAGTCAGCTCCGGAAGGTTCGGGTCAGACGGTCGGCAGCGCGCCGAGCAGGATTCCTGCGGTGAGAACGACATAGGCCATGAGCGTCACCGAGCCGGTCGCCAGCAGGGTCGCGCCCTTGGGCTGGCGGACGAGCTGGTACGCGATCAGGCCGGGGACGATGAAGCCCAGGGTCTGGTTGGTGTACATCAGCGGGAACTCGATCGACAGCACGATCATCAGCGTCGCCTGGAAGATGACACCGGTGAGGACGACGGTGGAGAACAGCCGCTTGCCGTAGAGGATCACGACCTTCTGGAGGCCGAGCACCGCGACGTACGTCAGCACGGTCACGCCGACCACCATGGCCGCGCGCTGGAGGTCCTCGACGAGGGTGAGCGCCAGCCAGCCCGGGGTGATCATCCCGCCGGGGGAGAGGTTGGTCGTCAGGTAGCAGACCAGCGAGAACATCAGCCCCAGGGCGATGCCTATGGCGGCAATCTCGGGGGTGAGGACGGAGGGGATCAACGGGGCTCTCCTGGGTATTCCTGCTGGGCCGGGTGTTCCTGTCGGGCCGGGTCTTCCTCAGCAGGGGCGGGCGGCAGAACGGGCTCGAACAGACCGCGTACGCGAGGCGCGGCGGGCGGCTGCGGCTGCGGCTGCTCGGCCGGGGTCTGCGGACTCCGATGCGGTGGCTCGTGCCGGTTCTGCGGGTGGCTCTGTGCGTGACTCGGTGCGTGGCTCTGCTGGTGCTGCGTCTGGTGCTGCGGCTGAGGGCGTGGGGGCTGCTGGTAGCGGGCCTCGTACGCCTCGGGGTACGGCTGGAACGGGTCGATGTGCGGGGTGTAGCGGGGGAGCGCCAGGGTCTCGTCGTGCCGCGGCTGCTGCCGGCTGTGCTGCGCCTGCTGTGGCTGCTGCGTGTGGGACGGCTGCTCGGCCTGGGGCTGAGGTGACTGCTGCCGTTGGGGCGGGACCGGCGGGAAGAGGGCGGCGGAAGGGGTGCCGACCGGGTTTCCGGCAGGCCCCCCGGCGGGGTTTCCGACGGGGTTCCCGTCCGGGCCGGTGGCGTCGGCCGCCTCCGGGAACGGCGCGGTGGCGGCAGGCGCGGTGGCGGCGGTGTCGGCCGGTGCGGGGGCGGACTGCTGCTGCGGGGCCTCGTCCAGGACCTCGTCCGGGGTCTCGTCGGCCGGCAGTTCGGCGAGGTGTTCGAGCAACAGCTCGCCCTGCCCGTGGATGTTGCCGATCGCGACCAGCGAGGACTCCGGCCCGAGGTGTCCGAGCAGCTCGTTCATGAACTCCTCGGGGTCGCGCTTGTCACCGCCGAGGTCGACCGCGGTGTGGCGCCACTCGGAGGGGATCGCGTCGATGGCGCTCTTCGCCGGGTGACCGATCACGAACACCTTCTCCGGCTGGAGCTCGGGGATGATCTGCCCCATCTGGCCGTTGCGCTCGACCCGGTCGGGGCGGCAGTTGATCACGACGTTCAGCGGCCGGTCGATCGCGCCCAGGTCGAGCAGCTGGTTGATGTTCATCAGCGTCGACTCGGGGTCGTTGGCCGCGAAGACGTTGGCGAAGCGCAGCCGCTTGTCGTCGTGGGTGCGGTACCGCTCGACCGAGAGGACACCCGGGTCCGGCGGGGCGTCGTACATGCCCTGGAGCGCCGTCTGCCGGTCCACACCGAGGAGTTCGGCGACGGTCAGCGCGATCGCCACGTTCTCCTTGAACGTGAACCAGCTGAAGCCGCGCAGCTCCTCGTCGCTGACCGTCTCCGGATCCGCGTAGATCAGCTTGCAGTCCCGGGCGTCCGCCTCCTCCTGGAGGATGTGGAAGCGGTCCTGCTCGGCGGTGACACAGATGCCGCCCTCCGGCATGGAACGGCACAGCGAGCGGGCCACGTCGTCGAGCGTGGGGCCCATCTCGGCCAGGTGGTCCTCACGCACGTTGCACAGCACGCCGATCGTCGACCGGATCAGCTTGGACTGGTTGATCTCCTGGAGCGCCGGCATGACCGCCATGCACTCGATGACCAGCGCGTCCGGGTTGTAGGAGGCCGCACGCCGCACGATGCCGATCTGCTCCACGACATTGGCGATGCCGAACTTGCGGTAGACCGGTTCCTCGGTGGCGTCCGGGTGGATGAAGCGGGCCGCGGTGCCGGTCGTCTTGGCGACGGTGACGAGGTCACCGCCGCGCAGGGCGCCCGCGCACAGGCGGGTGATGGAGCTCTTGCCGCGGATGCCGTTGATCAGCACCCGGGTCGGTATCCGCTCCAGATTGGTGAAGTGGCGCCGCTGTTCGACGATGCCGGAGATCAGGAGGATCGCACAGCACACGACGAGCACGCCGTAGAGGAAGAGCACGGCCGTTCAGTTCCTTCCGACCAGGGGAGCGCTGTCTCGTTTGCGCTGCTCCTGGAGCTGCTGCCGGACAATTTCCAGACTGCGGGTGACCGCGCCGACCTCGTCGTGGTGGTGCGGGAAGAGCACGGTGCGGCGGTCGCCGTCGGCCAGCGACTCGGCCTGTCCGGCCAGTTCGCGCAGCGGACGTACGACCACGATGTACAGCCAGCCGAGGCAGGCCACGGCAGCGGTGACGCCGAGCAGGCCGGCGAGAACGGTGCGGTTCTGCAGGTTGTACTCGGGGATGGCGAGGCCGGACGCGGGCTGCCAGCTGACCACCGTCCAGCGGAGCTGCTTCGCGGCGCCGCCACCGGCGAAGGGCGAGGCCGCGGCGACCTGGACGCCGTCACCGTCGCGGTAGACGACGGCTCCCGCGGGGGCGTTCATACCGACCCGCTGGTTGGTGCCGGAGACCAGTTCGTCCAGCCGCTCGGGCAGGGAGTCGAAGGCGAGGTAGCCGGTGTTGCCGCCGATGACCCGGTGCTCGCTGTCGACCACCCGGACCTGGCCGAGCCCGGGGCGCTTGAGCAGCGCGTTGATGAAGTCGATCCGGAACTCGCCGATCACCATGGCGCCGTTGCGGCCGGGGATCTCCGCGTACCCGGCGACGGAGGGCTCCTTGCCGGACTCGTTGAGGACGGTGATGGGCTGGGAGAGCGGCTTGCCCTTGGAACCGCCGGGCAGCGCGTGCGGCTTCTCGCCCGCACGGGCCTGGATGGTGCCGTCGGCGGAGCGTACGTAGATCGAGCGGTAGCGCTGGTGCTCGGTACGGGTGCGCTCCAGGACCTTCTCCATGTCGTCGGGCGAGGTGCGGTTGCCGATCAGCGAGGAGACGGAGACCAGGTCGGCGTGGCCCTCGTTGAGTGCGCGCCGGACCCGGTCGGAGATGGTGTGGGTGCGCTCGCGCTGGTCGCTGACGACCTGCTCCGGTACGGCGACGGTGGAGTCGGCGCGGTTGAAGAGCAGCAGCATCGGTGCGGACCAGGCCAGCAGCAGGACGCCGGAGATGACGATGAGCGCGCGGCTGCCGAGCCGGCTGCGGCGGCCGGGGCGGGACGGTCCGGAGCCGGTGTCCCCCGCGGTCCCGTCCGCCGGTTCGCCGAGGAGCTGGCGGCGCAGGCGTTCCAGGGCGCGTCCGATGCGCGCCGTCTCGCCGAACCGGGGAACGGAGACCGGGCGGGTCAGATCGCCCCGGGTCAGCCGGCGGCTCTCCAGGAACAGCTTCAGCAGCGGCCGTTGCACGGTGCCGAGCAGCAGCGCCACCGCGAGTGCGCCGATGAGCAGCAGGGCGGCGGCGGAGACCAGGCCGAAGAAGGGGCCGGCGACGCGGGTCGGGTCCTCGGCGACGTCGACCATGGCGACGACGGTGAGCCCGAGCGAGGTGGCGAGGGTGCCTTCGCCGGGCTGCGAGCCGGCGAGCGCGGCGTAGCCGGCGACGGCGCGGTCACCGCGGACGGAGTTGCCGCGCAGGCTGCCGCTGACCCCGGGGAAGCCGCCGGAGCCGGGCTCCTTGGCCTTGAGCGGGTGCTGCTTGGTCTTGGTGGCGGCCGTCTCGGCGAAGGAGTCCAGCTGCTTGGCGGAACGTTTCGCGTCCGCGCGCTGCTTCGCGGTCTTGACCTGTTCCGGCTCCGCGACACCGTCCCGGCTGAGGATGTGGCCCGTGGTGTCGACGACGGCGATCGAGCGGAACTGGCCCTTGCTGACACCGGGGAAGCGGAGGCTGTTGGAGGCGATCAGCAACTGCTGCGGCCGGTCCGGCCAGGACAGCAGGGCGAAGGCGAGCAGTCTGCTCTCGCCGTTCTGGAGCCGCACGATGCGCGGGCTGAGCCCGTCCTTCTCGGCGAGCTTGCCGGTGTCGACGGCGGTGACGGGGACGTTCTCGCCGCGTGCGGCGAGCATCCGGCCGGACTCGATCTCGACGACGGCGGTGCCGGTCCACTTCTGGTAGACGCTGCCGATCTTGTCGAGAACGGCGTCGGGCGAGACCGGGTCACCCGCACTGAAGAGCCCGGCGGTGCGGGTCAGGTCGGTGACGCTCTCGTCGATCGAGGCACGCATCGTGATGGCGCCGTCCTCGGCGAAGTGCTGCTGTGAGGTCAGCACCGCCTCGGGTACGGAATCCTGGCTCGCCCGCCCCAGCCCGAGGGCGGTGATACCGGCGAGGGAGAGCAGCAGCGCGGAGAGCACCGCGATGGGGGGCCGAATGCCACCCAGCAGCGACATATCGGCCCGTCGGCGGACCTTGTGCCGCCGCTTCGAGGACGAAGCGGCCATCGTGTTCCCCTTTGACTGTCTGCTCGGTTCCGGCGTGCTGAACGAGGCACAGCCGTTTGCTGGACATAAATGCTTTACGGAAGGTTGTGCGGAGAGTAGCGAGTGTGAGATTTCCGACGCTTGCGGCCGGGATGGAACCGCGGCCGTTCCGGGCAGCGCTTCGCAGGTCAGTGGCTTCGCCGGGTGGGCGGCCGGGCGGGCTGGGTGAGCCGGCCGGGCGGATCGGACCGGACGGGGCCGGGCGGGGCCGGATCCGGTCTACAGGACCTGATCCGGGCTCGTCCGGGGCTCACTCCGGACCGGCCCCGGACGCACCCCGAACCCGTCCAGGGCTCTTTCCGGGCTCACTCGGGACTCACTCGGGACCGCTCCGAACCCGCTCAGGGCTCTTTCCGGGCTCACTCGGGCAGGTCCTTCAGGGGTCTCAGCCCGTCATCGACGGCGCCCCGGTTGAGCAGGGTGCCCTGGGTCCGCTGGAAGGCCATCCGGTATCTGGCCCGTTCCGCGTCCGGCAGGTCCTCGTCGTTCTGCAACGCACCGGCCAGATCCACCAGCCGGTGGTCCTTCACCACCGCCGCGTCGGCCTCCTGCGCGCCGGCGGCGTCGGCGTCCGGTGGAATCGTCAGCAGCGTCGGTACGTACCGGGCGTCGACGTCCCAGGTGTCACCGCGCTTGTGGAACTCGAACCAGCCGATGACGCCTTCCTCGGTCAGCCCCGACGGCACGTCGTGCCGCGCCACCTGATTGCCCAGGCCGTACGCGATCCACGTGGAGCCGATCTTCTCCATCGGCTGCACCACATGGGCGTGATGGCCGATCACCAGGTTGATGCCGGTCTCCCGGGCCAGCTTGCGGGCCAGCTTCAGCTGCCCGTTGCTCGGGTCCGGATGGTGCTCGCGCCCCCAGTGGATGCTGAGGATCACCACCTCGGCACCGGCCTTGCGGGCGGCCTTCTCGGCGGCGGCGATCCGCTTGAAGTCGGTCTGGTTGGTCAGCCACGGCTTGTCGGCCGGGACCTCGCGCCCGTTGAAGCCGAAGGCGTAGGACAGCTGGGCGACCTTCACGCCCTTCACGTCCATGATCAGCGGCTTGGCGGCCTCGGCACTGTCGCGCGCCGACCCGGTGTGCTTGAGCCCGGCCTCGTCGAGCGCGTCGAGAGTGCGCCGTACGCCGGAGGCACCGTGGTCGAGAGTGTGGTTCGAGGCCGTCGAGCAGGTGTCGTAGCCGACGTCCTTGAGCGCCGTGGTGATCTGCGGCGGCACGGTGAAGTCGGGGAAGCCCTCGAACGGGCCGTTGGGCTTGCCGGCGACCGGCTCGAAATGGCAGATCGCCAGGTCGGCCTTGCTGATCACGGGTTTGACCCCGGCCATCAGCGGACGGAAGTCGATCTTCTCGCCGGCGCCCTTGGCACCCTTGGCGTCCTTGCGGCCCTGCTCGGTCAGCTGGGGGTGGATCAGAACGTCGCCGGCTGCGGCGACGGTGAAGGAAGGTCCCTCCTTCGCGTCCGCGGAGTCGCTGTCACCGCCCGGAACCGAACAGCCGGCGAGGGCTGCGAGGAGGAGCACGGGCGCGGTGGCACGAGCGACGGAGGCGGAAGGCGAGTAGCGGGACACCCCTAATATTTTTATATGTCTATGGTGCGGAATCCGACAACGAAGGTAACGATCAAGCGAACACTGATCGGTATTGCCGTGACGGTCGTCACCCTGGGGGCGCTTGTGGCCCTTTTCGTACCATTCGGTGGCCGGGGGGCGGATGCCGCGAACGGGGACGGCCGCCGGGGGAGCTCCACGGCCGGCGACCCTGATCGTGACCGCGACCGCGTCGATCTCGCGCGCCGCGTCACGGACTTCACCAGGGACACGGTGGCCCGGAGTGACTATGTGCCGCCGCTGCGTGCCCAGCGCCGTACCGCCGCCGAGGCCGTCGGCCTCTTCCTCGACGGCCGGCGGGCCGAGGCGGGCCGCCGCCTCGACGACATCGACTTCGGCATCAGGACGTACACCGACACGGCGACCGGCCGCAGGTTCGCGGAGATCGCCGACCGGGCGGCGGAGGGCCGCCGGGGCTGGGGCCGGGTCTACATCGACCTGAGCGCCACGTCCCGCTGGTCGGTGCAGGTCCCGCACCCGGTCGCCGATTCGGGCAGCGAACAACTCGGCATCGGAGTACTGCGGGCCCGGCGGGGCGGCGTACTGGTCATGGCAGGCGCCCATCGCAACGCCGACAAGAAGGGCCGCGCCGACGTGGCCCACCGCAGGGACACCGTGTTCGACGCCGTCTGCGACGAACTGGCCGCACGCCGTTTCCCCGGTCTCCAGGTCCACGGCTTCGCCGACAGCACCGAACCGGACTACGACGTGATCGCCTCCCTGGGCTCGGCGGACAAGGGCCTCCCCACCGCCCGCCGCGCCGCGACGGCACTGCGCCACGAGGGCTTCGCCGTCTGCCGCGCCTGGGCCCGCCGCTGCGCACTGGAGGGCCGCGGCAACGTACAGGGCCGGGAGGCGGAGGACCAGGGCGTGCCGTTCCTGCACATGGAGTTCAGCCGCACCGTCCGCGACGACGCGGCCCGGGTGCGCCGGGCGGCGGCGGCGATGGCGGCGTCCCTGCCTTCCTGAACGGCGGCGCCGGTTCGGCCCGGAGCGGGTGGGAACGGTTCGGCGGGTGCCGAAGAGTCACCGATCTAGCGTCACCCCATGACGGAAACGAAGCACGCCCCCGCCACTTCCGAAGCCCCCGACGGCCTCGGCATCCCCGACAGCCTCGGCATCCCTGACAGAGTCGGCATCCCCGACAGCGTCGGCATCCCTGACAGGCCCTACAGCCCCGATGGTGGTTCCGATGTCGGCTCCGCCGGTTGCCTCGCCGGTGGTCCCAGCGGCGGTTCCGGCAGTGGTTCCAGCGGCGGTTCCGACATCGGCCCCGGCGGCGGTTCCGACATCGGCCCCGGCAGCGGTTCGGACGTCGGCCTCGGCGGCGGTTCGGACGTCGGCCTCGGCGGCGGTTCCGGCGGCGGTTCGGACGTCGGCCCCGGTAACGGTTCGGACGTCGGCCCCGGCGGCGGCCCCGACAGCGGTTCCGACGATGGCTCCGCCGAGACCCTGACGACGGACGAGCGCGACCCCGCGCAGCTCCTGACGACCATGGTCGACCGCGTCCTTGCCCTGGCCGCGACCTGGACCTCCTGGGACGGCCGTCCCGTCCCCGCCGGTGACCGGCTCTACACCCCGCACAAGGCGATCCGCCGCGTCGCCGACCACATGGTCGACCACCTCGCCGAGATGGAGGCCCGGCTGGCCGGCGAGCAGACGCAGCCCGATCACTGGCACGCCTCGGCGACCACCACCGCGGCCGACCTCGCCCCCTTCACCGGAGCCGACCTCGACGAAGCACGCAGTCGGCTCACCCGACTGGCCAGGATCTGGGCGAACCGCCTGGACACCCTGACCCCCGACGAGCTCGACCGCTCGGCCGGAACGGGCTGGACCTTTCGCCAACTCGCCTTTCATGTAGCCGAGTCGGACTACTACGCGGAGTCCGTAGGAGACCTGACGGACCCTCTGCACCTCTTCGGCTCCGCGTGATCCGGGAGCCTCGTTCCTGGTTGCCACGGGGTATCGGCCCTGTGCCCTGGCTTCCCGCCGCGCCCCCGCCCTCGTCCTCGCGGGCTTCGCGGCCTCCGGCTCCTGGGCCCTCGCGTTCACCGCCGGGGCGGGCTGCGGCCTCTGCCGGCTGACTGCCGTGACGGCCCGGCCGCTCACCGGTACGGTGACGGCCGAGCACCCGGGACGGACACAGGACGACGGCGACCACCCGGGCTGACGCCCGATCAAGGAACAACGGGGACGAGCACAACAGTATGGGCGCGAGCACCGATGCCAACGGGGACGCGAACGGGGACGGGAGCGCGAACGCCAACGGGAGCGCGAACGGGGACGCGAACGCCAACGGGGGCGCGAACGCCAACGCCAACGGGGACGCGGGTGCCAACGCGAACGCGGGTGCGGGCGCTGCGTCTACAGACCCCGCCACCCCGACGCCGGCATCCGAAATGCTCTCCGCCGTACGGGCCGGCGACGCCCGTTCGGTGGAAGCCCTGCTCTCGGCAGGCGCCGACCCCGACGCGTGTGACGGGAACGGAACTCCCCTGCTGTGCCTGGCGATAGAGGCGTACGCCGACGAAGTCGTCCGCCTGCTCGTCACACACGGCGCCGACCCCGACCGGTGCGGACCGGACGGCGTGCGACCACTGCGCAAGGCCGTCGACTCGGGCTCGCCCGCCGTGGTCGGTGCCACTCTGCACGACACCGCCGAGTGGCACCGCCACCGCGAGACCGAACTGCTGGAGGCGCGGAGCCTCGCCCGGCACTGGTACGAGACGGGCGTCGAGGCGGAACTGCGGCGCCGTACGGGCGCACAGGGCGCGGTCGCCCGTACTCACGTCCAGGACGACGAGTACACCGACGTCGACGAGTTCACCCTCGGCGGTGCGACCGTACGCGACGGGCCCGCGGCGATCCTGACGGAGCTGGAGAAGGCACTCGGTCTCCGAACTCCCTTCGAGGAGCTGCTGGACCGGGCGTTGACCCACCCCGACCAGCAGCACACCACCTGGGCGGCCTCCACCTTCCTCCTGTCCCACCGCCGCGACCGGGAGACCTGGGACGCGGCGGCGGCCCTCAGCGCCGACCCGGACCCGGTGCACCGGCTGTTCGGCGCCGAAGTGCTGCGGCTGACCCACCTGTTCGACGAGAGCGAGGAGGACGGGTTCGCGGCTCCCACGCTGGAACTGTTCCTGAACCGGTCGGCCCGGGAACAGGACGGTACGGTGCTCACCGAGCTGCTGACCGGCCTCGCCGAGCACGCCGACCCGCGCGGCGACGAGCGCCTGCTGTCCCATGCCGGTCATCCCGATCCCCGCGTGCGACACGCGGTGGCCTCCGGTTTCGACAGGTGGACCCCGGCCTTCTCCGCCACGGTCCGCAAGGCATTGGTGGACCTGATGGCGGACCCGGACGCGGAGGTCCGGCAGGGCGCCTGTCGCACGGTCGCCGACAGCAGGGACCGCGCCCCCGAACTGGCCGAGGCGATGGCCGCGCTGCTGGACGACGCGAGCCGCGCGGTCCGGGTCAGCGCCGTTCAGGGCCTCGCCCGCCACGACGACGAACGGTGCGTGGAAGGAGCCCGCCGCCTGCCTCCCGCACCGCCCGGGACCTCGTACGAGTACGAACTCGACGAGGTGTGGCGGTACGAACGCCGCCGCGACGGCCGCTGAAACCGGATCGGACTTCCGTGCACGCCCTAGGCTTGCCCGCGTGATCGAAAACGGAGATGGGCTCGCCTGGCTCGACCGGGGCCTGTACGGCTGCTACCTCACCTTCGCGGAGGGCATACCGGCCGAGGAACTGGCAGTGCGACTGGGCGCTCCGCCGGATTCTCCGGTACTGGACGCGGAAACCGTCGCGGCGATCGAGCGGGCCGCGCCACCGTGGGAACGGTCCGTCCCCGACATCGGCCGCATCGGGGACGCGGGCAACGGCTGGTCGTTCGTACTGCTGCCCTGCACCGCGTACTGGGAACACGGCCGCACCGGCCCCGGGAGCCCGTACGGCCACCACCCCTCGCACGGCATCCGCACCGTGAGCGCCGTCCACACCGGCATGGACCCGGCCCAGCTCGATGTCATGCACGACGGGCAGCACCTCTGGGGCTACTCCGACAGCGGATTCAACGGCTCCCGCCCCGACCTCCTGAACACCGCCCTGGCCGCCCTGGGACGGAACGCGGACGCGGACGAGGACGGCGAAGTCCCCCCGGACACCCTTTCGTACGAGCTCCTGTACACAGCCCTGGGCAACTTCTTCGGCCTCAACGGCCTGCCCCGCGCCGCCATCGAGAACGACACCCTGCCCGGCATGTTCTGCGAACCCCGTGAACTGCCCCGCCACGAGTACGCCGACGCCCCCGCCGGCCCGTACGGACCCTGCGAGCAGTGCGGCGGACCGATGACCCTGAGCCATGTGGCGAAGGAGGTGGGGAGCTACGTCCTCTACTGCGACCGGTGCCAGGCCCTCGGCGGGTACCGCGTCGAAAGCCTGACACGCACTGAGGAACGCACCGTCCCCAACCCCAAGTGGGCAGACGTCGATCCCGGTCAGTCGCGAACGAGACAGAAGGGGTGACCTGCCGGGTCCGCGTAGATCCGCCAACCACGCGTGCCCTCACCGGCATCGAGCAGCGAGGCTCCGAACCCGAGCACCTCTTCCTGGGCCAGATCGAGATCCGTGACACCCAGATCGAGATGGAACTGCTGCGGGTGAGCGGCATCCGGCCACTGCGGCGGCCGGTGGTCCTCCACCCGCTGGAACGCGAGCACGAACCCCGAGTCGGTATGGAGGGTCGACCAGCTGTCATCGAGCGACCACCGAGGGTCCGGCCGATCCACCGCGCCACCGAGAAGCGCCAGATAGAACCGGGAAAGCTCACGCACATCGGAACAGTCCAACACCACGCACTGCACCTTGGCGATCATGAGCAGCAGCGTAGACCGCCTGCGACACCCGCTTTAGGAGTTTTCCCTGATCAAGGCCGTGACCTGCATGAACGTCGGTCGAGGTATGTCTGGCCCGGGAAATCCCTCCTCCGTAGTTCTCACATGTTCGCGGTGATTCCCGGCCTCATGTGTGCTGAATCCGTTCCACTCGATCCCCTCCGCCTGCGCGGGCTACGTGAGCAGGGCACCGATCAGGCGCCCCCTCAACATGGCACGGCCACCGCCAAGAGATTGCCGTCCCCAAGGTGCAGCCATCCCCGGCCAGGAGCGATTGGCCTGCCGACAACGGAGTCTCCCGTCTTGATGCCGATCCGATCACCGGCGTGCCGCTCTTGAGGAGACAGAAGGAGGCCGCGGTGGGCCTTCTTCGCCTTGTCCAACCAGGGATAGTGCGGCCGGAGCTTGCCTTCGTCGCCGGCCAGGACCAGCGCCGTGCCCTCGTCGAAGCCGTGCTCCAGCAGGTTCCGCAGCACACGCCGGGCATCGCACTCGCCCAAGACCTCCGCGTCGTCCATCAAGGCAACGATCGGCTCCTGAGGGGACGCGCCCGACAACGCCTCCTCGAACTCGTCGTGCCCGATGTTTTCCTGATCGAAGCAGGCCACCACGCCGTCTCGGTCAGCCAACTCCCGTAGAGGCGAAGGCCTGGGCGCGGCCAACACGACTTGGGTGCCCGATGCGAGCAGAGAGCGCGCCATGGTCACCAGTGCCGTGGAGCGACCTGCCCCAGGGGGCCCGGCCACGGCGAACGCGGGTACTGTACCGGAGGCGAGATCAGGGCCATACGTGGTCAGATCCTCGCCTCCGGCGCCTCCGACTCCTGCGAGTGCCCACATCCTCGTTGCCGCCGGGTCACGCATCGACCACGCCTCGTCGAAGCTGATACTGGGCGGCAACACGTCCGAGCGCTTCTGTGCCTCCAAGGCAGCACGGGCCGCGTCCCAGAGGCCGAGCAACAGGACGTGATCCTCCATTTGGAGCCCTGCCATGTGAGAGAACGCGACGAGCGCATCGCGCTCAGGCAGTTCATCGTGGGTGTACCAGCGGATCCACGCATCCGACGAGACGCCTGTCTGGTTCTCCATGTCGGTGAAGGACCACTTGCGTTTCAATCTGTGTTCGTCGAGGCGCCTGTGCAGTGTGACCAGCTCCAGTCGTGCTGGAGAGATGGGCACCTCGAACTCTCGGCTCCTCACGCCGTAGAACGTCGCATTCGCCGGCCGTCGCTCCTCCGCGGCATCGGCCATTCTGGAGAAGCCATCGCTGCGGCGGACCACACCAAGAAACACCCTTAACGCGTCCTTGTCGTACCAAAGGGCCTGGGCTGCGTTGAGAATCAGCCCTTTCAGGGACTCCTCCGCGTAGTTGAACTGTGCAGTGGCTCGTTCACGGCTGGATGGCGTCTCTCTGCCAGTCGGTGGGTCTTCCGCTGCTTGCCCGCCCGAGTCCTTCGTGTCCTGCTTCGGCGAGTCCTCGGAAGGGGCAGCAGTGTCGTCCACGTCGTCATCGTCGGCAGATGCGCTATCCGCTGGAGGCTGTACTGACGCTTGGGTGACTGTTTCCCTGACGACTTGCTTCCACATGCCCTTGAAACGGCTGACCTCACCGTCTACATCGTCGTGTCCACCGACCTCGGCCAGCACGTGAACGATGACCTCAAGGCGGCCCCACGGTGGGCGATCTGGCTTCTGGAAGGTGTCCAGCACTGCCTGGTGATTCACGATCCAGTAGTCCTGCGCATCCTTCCCGACGCGGTCGCGAATGGTCCGCGCTGATGGGAGCCCTGCGTCAAGCCGCAGATCGTGGAGCTCGTCGTTCAGCTTCTTCAGGTCAGGCTGGTCAGCCAACTCGGGCCTCTTCCACGGCTGAGCGACCACCGTCTCTGCCCCCTTCTGATGATTCTGCGTCAGTTCGTGTAGGTCATGCGGGTCGGCGCCTGCACTCACGAGCGTCAGGATCTGTCACACGCTGTCATTGAGCGGCTGTTCTTGGCCGATGCTGTCAGCGATCGTCTTGAGCCGTCAGGGCAGTCCGTGAGGCGCCCACGCTGGTTGCACAACCCAGTCGGTGCCACATGGAAGGTAGATCCTCATGGAACAGATCAGCGTGCGCCTCGTAGTCCTCCTGTTGGTCGGAGTCCTTGTCTTCGCTCTGACCCTGAATACGCCCGAAGCCGGGGCGGCCTTGGTGGGAGCCACGGCGGTGGTGGCGCTTCTCGCCCAACTCATGAGCCGCGAGTGACTCTGCTGTGGCAGCACCATCGGTGGGCGCCGAGGTCGCTGATTTCGGGCCTACTCGTATGCCCAAGCCCGTCCGGTCTGCCGGTACTCCTCCACGGGGATCGGCTCCACTCCGGTGCGCATGCGGGTGGTGTAGAGGAAGCCGTCGAGGTGGTCGATCTCGTGGTGGATGAGGCGGGCGAGGCCGCGTTCGTACACGGTGGTCACGGTCTCGCCGGTCAGGGCGGTGGTCTCGACGGTGATTTTCAGTGGGCGGGAGACGAGGCCGCGGACGTCGAAGAAGCTCAAGCAGCCCTCGTACTGCTCATCTACCTCGTCGGAGCGGGCGGTGATCACCGGGTTGAGCAGGATGATGGCGGGGGCGTCACTGGGCGGGTGGACGACGGCGGCGGCGCGTGCGATGCCGACCTGCGGGGCTGCGATGCCCATGCCCTTGGCGAAGGGGTGGACCTGGCCGATTCGCTCCATGGCGGCGAACAGCTCGTCCACGATGCGTTCGGCCTCGTCGCGCTCGGCGGGCAGATTGAAGGCCCGGGCCGGTTCGGCGAGGATGCCGGCGCCGTGCTGGACGACTCCGAGATCTCGCATCTGCTGGCTGGGCCGCACGTCCATCAACTGAACTCCCCTTGATCCGTGTCCGTTTCGTGTTCGGGTCGCGCCCGGAACCGCCACTCCAGACGGTACCGAGCGTGCAGGGCAGGTGTGGTCGTGATCCACGTGAATTGCCGTAGTTCACCGTGGTCGCTGCGGACGGGAGGGGTTCGTAGCGGGGAGGCTTCGGCGGTCATCGAGGTCTCTGTGCCCCAGACCACGGGGTCGAGGGCGGCGGGGAAGGCGAGCTGGACTTCGAGTTGTTCGGTGGGCAGGCGTACGGCTCGCTGGAACCAGTTGCCCCATTTGTCGTCGCCGACGTTGTAGGCGTACTCGATCCACACGGACTCGCCGGGGTAGAGCGGGAAGCGGCCGTGCTCGTTGTCGAACAGCAGCCAGATTTCCTTGAAGGCGTCGCGGTCGTGTTTGGCCTGCCAGCGCATCGTCTCGCCGCGGCAGGTGGCGGTGAGGTCGAGTTCGTCCCAGGTCAGCGGGTGGGCTCGGTAGTGCGCGTTGGACTGCTCAGGGTCTCCGGGGTAGCGGTCCACGGAGATGCGGATCAGGTAGCGGGTCACCGGCTCCTCGCCGGTGTTCCGCAACCGTCGGCGCATGGTCAGCCGGTACGAGCTGCCGTCGTACTGAAGCCGTGCCGCGTCGTGTTCGACGACGAGGGCTGATCCGGTCGCATACGGCTGTTCTGGCCTGCGCTGGGCGGGTGGCGCCGCCGCCGGCCGCCGGGTACGGGCCTTTGCCTGCTCGTAGTCGCACCAGCGTCTCCAGATCGCCTTCCCGGCGTTCAGCGACTCGTCGGCGAGACGCGAGAACTCCTCGCTGGGCTTATGGCGGCCCGACTCCACGTGACTGACGTAGGACGGGTCGAAGCCCATGGCCAGCGCTAACGCCCTCTTGGACATGCCGCGTACTTCCCGCCAGCGCGCCACCTCGGCCGCGTAGTCCTCGGCCGCCTGCTCGGCGGAGGTCTCCTCGCCTTGCGCTTCCATCGAAGCCCCGCGCCATCGTTGGTGAGCATGAATGAACCGTGAGTGATCCAAGTTCACCATCCCGTCACGGCCTGCGTCGCCGTTTTCCTTCCCTTACTGGCCCGGACCGATCCTCCGGGCGAATGAGGGAGGCGAAGCAACATGCGCGTGCTGTACCTGCTGAACATCTCGAACCCCGACCGGCTTTCGGCCGACTCGGGGTGGATCTTCGCGGACCTGCTTGCCCCGGCTCTGGCGGATGCCGGAGCGGAGGTGACGGTCGCGGCCCCGGCTCCGGCCGGGGATGCCCGCTGCGGATTCCACCAGACGAAGGTGCCGGGGACGAAGTACCGGGCCCGCTTCTCCGCGGACATCGACGAGCTGGTGGCACTGATCCGGGCGGAGAAGCCCGACGTGGTCGTGGCCAACCAGATCGAGGAGACCCCGGCTATCCGCACGGCCCTGCTGGAGGCCGGATCCAACGCCCTACTGGCCGGCTACTGCCACTACCTGCCGTTCTCCTTCACGGGCGGCGGCCAGCTCCAGCTCGACCCGTCCCTGAACGACGCGGGGCTCGGGCGGCCGGTGCTGCTGGCGTTCGCCGCCGGACTGGCCGCCTGTGACCGGGTGCTGGTCCACTCCTCCACGGCCGCGTCCTGGGTGTCGGCGGCAGCCGCCCGGATGGCCGTGGACCTCGGCGAGAGGCTGCGAGTGGTGCCCGCCCCGCGTGACGAGCGTCTGGTACGCGACCCCGCCACCACGCAGCCCGCCTCCGGCGCCGGGGCGATCGGCGTCTACAACCACCGGCTCTACGCGCACTACGGCACCGGGCAGTTCGTGGACCTGGCCCGCGACCTGGTCGCGTCCGGCACCGTCAGGCTGCGGGTCATGGACCTGTTCGGCCAGCGCCGGGCGGAGCGCAAGGGCCTGGACGACAGCCCCGAGAAGATGCGTGACCAGCTTTCCGCCCTGCCGCACGTGCAGGTCGTCTCCGACCAGGGAGACCGCGTCCGCTACAAGGACCTGCTGGCCGACGCGCGCTTCGGCATCGCCCCGTTCCGGCCCGGCTGCCCTTGGTCAATGAGCGTGATCGACTGCCAGGGCATGGGCCTTCCGGTCATCTCGCCCCGCCTTGGCTGGCTCGCCGAGCACATCGACCCCGAGCTGTGCTTCACCACCCCGGCCGAGGCCGTCGCCTTGGCCGAACGGCTGGCCACGGACACCGAATTCCATGCCCTGCACGCCAAGCGGGCCCACGCCTCCACCGCCGACCTCGCCCCCGCCCTGATCGCGGCCCGCTACCTGGAGGCCGTCTCGTGAACGGCTTCGACGCGGTTCTCCTCTCGTACGACGAGCCGATGGCCACCTCTCTGCACTCCCGGCTCCAGCGCACGCTCGGCGGCACGGTCAAGCGCCTGCACGGCGTACACGGGATGCGCCGGGCCTATCGTCTGTGTGCCGAGGTCGTCGACCACGAGCAGTTCTTCCTCGCCGACGGGGACTTCGCCATCGACGCCGGCTTCGACCCCGCCACGGTGGACCCGCTGGACGAGGGCGTGTCGATGCGGGTCTGGCGGGCGGTCAACCCGGTCAACGGTCTGACCTACGGCTACGGCGGGCTGAAACTCGTCCGCCGCAGTGCCCTGCGAGAGATGGGCGAGGCCGTGGACGTGCTGGCCGCCCTGCCCGGACGGATCGAGTTCGCCCAGGAGACCGCGGGGATCACGAGGTTCAACCAGAGCCCCTTCCACGCGTGGAAGGCCGGTTTTCGTGAGTGCGCGATGCTCGCCCGCGGCAGCGAGTACGGCATGGCCGACGGCGACGCCCACCAACGGGTGGAGGCATGGACCAAGAGCCGCAACGGCGAGTTCGCCCCGTACGCCGCTGCCGGGGCCCGCGAAGGGGTTGCCTTCGCCAGGGAGTTGGCCCGCGCCCCCGGAAAGTTCGACCACCTCAACGACCCCACGTGGCTGCGGGCGAGGTTCACCGCCGCCCACGGGGACCAGGCGGTGGCTGGGTGACCGGCCCCCTGGTGCTGATCGAGCCGTACGCCGACCGCCTGGGCGGGCACCACCAGCGCACACTGGTGGCCCTCGCCCAGGCCCGGCCCGGCAGCCTGGTGATCGCCCCGCACGGGATCCTCCACGAGGCGGTGGCGGCCCTGCGCGAGGCCGGGGCCCAGCTGGTGACCGCACCGGCCGGGAACCCGGCGGCCGTACTGCTGGCCGCCTCCCGCCTCGCGGCCGGGCTCTCCAGGGCTGGGCTGCGGGTCTTCCGCTCGCGCCGCTGGCCGCACTTCCTGCGGCGGCTGCCGCACCAAATCACCCTCGTCGCCCGGTGCCTTGCGGAGGCGTCGGCCATGAGGACCGCCCGCCAGCTGGAGCCCGGCGCCGAGGCGGTGGTGATCCTGAGCGCGAGCGAGGCCCTGCACGGTGCCGTCGCTCTCCTCGGAGGGCTGCCACACCTGCGGTTCGTCCACGAACAAGTCACTACCGAGGATGCCGCCGTGCGGTTCCTCGGCCGGCTCGCCCGCCGGGGCGAGAGGCACGTTCTGGCGGTGTGCCCGACCCAGGCCGTAGTCGATCAGTTCACGGCAGCCTTCCCGGACCTGCCTGCGGTGGTGCGGGCCTTCGCGGTCGACGACGGCCGCTGCCTCACCGACGCCGAACGCGACGGCGGCCGTACCGCCTTCGACATCCCCACCAGCGAAGCCGCGGTGTGCCTGGTCGGCGGCTGGTGGCCCTACAAGGACATCGGAGGCATCGACGTCGCCCTGACCCTGCTGAAGGAGCCGCTGCACCTGGTGGTCACCGGCATCCCGCTCGACGAAGCCATGCTCGCCCGATGGTGTGACCTGCCGAACGTCCGCCTCCACACGGTGCCCGGACCGGTCAGCGAATCGGTGCTGCGGCTGGTCTACGCCGCCGCCGACGCCGCCCTGGTCACCCGCCGCCCCGGCGTCGGCAAGGAGTCCGGGCTCGTGATGGACGCCGCCCGCCTCGGCGTTCCCCTGGTCGTCTCCGACCACGACCCCGGTCTCACCGCCCGCCTGAGCGGCCGGCCCTGGGCCTTGACCTTTGCCGCCAGCGCCCCGGACGCCCTCGCCGAGGCCCTGCACAGCGTCATCCGTCAGCCGCCTGAGCGGCCCGGCCCCGAGGCGCCCCACCTGTTGGGGATGTGGTCGGCGGCCGGGCAGGCCGACTTCCTCGCCCGCACCTTCGCCTCGCTGCGTACGAAGGAGCCCCGATGCTGAGCACCCCTCCCGCGCTGATCGCCGTCGTCGGCCCGGTCGAACCCCCGCTGCTGGCCGCCTGGGTCCGCCACTACCGGTGGCTGGGCGTAGAGCGGTTCCTGATCGCCTTCCACTTCCCCGAGCACGTGCCCGACCAGCAGCGGCACGGACTACAGGCCGCCAGCCGCGAACTGGGCATCATCCCCACCGGCACGAGCGTCGGCCCGTGGCACGAGCACACCAACACCCAGCTCAGAGAAGCCCTGCGCCATCGGGCTGGCCCGGGCTGGCACCTGCTCGCCGACGCCGACGAGTTCCAGCAGTACCCCGCCCCGCTGAGTGGGGTGATCGCTCAGGCCGAGAAGTCCGGACGCCGCGTGGTGGGCGGCCTGATGCTCGACCGGATCGCCGTGAGCGGGCGCCTGACCGGCTGGAGGCCCGAAGGCGGACTGGATCTCGCCTATCCCCTCGGCGGGCACCTCACCCACCGGCTCCTGCACGGAGACCCCCGCAAGATCGTTCTCGCCCGCCACGATGTCACCGTGGCGGGCGGCAACCACAGGGCCCCCGGACAGCGTCCGGATGCCGACCGTATCTGCGCGGTTCACCACTTCAAGTGGCGCCCGGGTGTCCTGGACGACCTCCGCCGCCGGGTCCAGCACTTCTCGACCGGCACATGGCAGGAACAGACTCCGGCCGTGCGCGACGAGGCCAGCCGCCTCCTGTCGCACGTCGGCCAGCACGGCGGCGTGATCAACACCAGCGATCCGCGGTTCGCCTTCCGCCGGGTGAGCCTGGACCGCATGCCGTTCAGCTGGTCCAGCGAGGCCCGCAGCATCGTCACGGCTTGGCGACCGCACGCGCACACCGGCCAGGACCGGAGAGAATGAACGCGCCCACGGACAGCTCGTCGCGGAAGGGATGGCCACGTGCCGCTCGCCGTTCTCCTGGCCGGTATCACCGGCTCCGGGAAGACAACCGTCGCCCAGGCCCTGGCTGACCACGGCTACACGCGGCTGTCCGTGGACGAGGAGGTGCACCGCCTCCACGGCCGATACGGCGTGGACTACCCCGAGGACACCTACTTCGAGCGCGAACGGCCCGTGGTCGAGGCGATCCGGCAGCGGTTCGTCAGGGAGCTGGAGGCCGGCAACGACGTCGTCCTGGACCACGGGCTGTGGCGGCGCGCCGAGCGCGACGCCTGGCAGCAGGCCGCCCGTGAAGCGGGCGGCCACCCGGTCGTGGTCCACCTCCCTGCTGGCCGAGAAGAGCTGATTGGACGCCTAGCCGAGCGCAACCGGCGCAAGGACGCCAACGCCCTCACTGTCACCCCCGAAGCCCTCGATGACTTCTTCGCCCGATTCGACCCCCCGGCCGACGACGAAGAAGTCATCGTCTACATCGGAGACCTGGACGCGCTCGTGGCGGCGCTGTCAGCGGTCAGGCACAGGCAGGACTGAAACAGACTCCCACTGACTGCTCGGTGTCACCGACCACGGCGTGGTCCAGCCGCATCGGCAGCAAGCTGTTCGATCTCCCCCGGCACCTTTCGCTCGTCGACGACGAAGAGCCGGCCGCGACGGTCACGTCTTCCTCGGCCCCAGGGCGGACAGCTGCGGCGCAGCAACTTTCGCGACGACTGGACCAAGGCGCGTGACACGGTGGGCATCGCTGCCGATGTCCACTTTCACGATCTTCGACACGCGGGGAACAACTTGGTCGCTGCTACGGCGAGCACGTGAGCTGATGACGCGCATGAGGCACAGCACCGCCCGCGCCGCGCTGATCTATCAGCACGTGATCGCCGATCGGGACCGCGCAATCGCCGACCGGTTGGGGGTGTTGATCCACAAGCAGTAGGGGGACGCCGGGGCGCAGTGGCACATGCATGGCACGGACGTGATCATGCAAAAGGGCCAGTTCGAGAGGATCAAGCCTCTGAACTGGCCCTTAGTGCTGTGCCCCCGGCAGGATTCGAACCTGCGACACCCGCTTTAGGAGAGCGGTGCTCTATCCCCTGAGCTACGAAGGCGGAGCCTGTCGGAAGCCGGTCCGGAAACCCTGTCGGGGATGCCGCGCCCGGTGAGACAAGCGTCCTGGTCGGACCGCTACTGGCTGACTGACCGCTGACAGCCTAGCGGATCAGGCCTGCGGGGGTCGCCCTGCATTGCCGCCTTCGTGGGCTGTGCTCGGTTGTGTGCCGCGTGGGTGCGCGCGTGGCCTGGGTCTCGGTGCTGTACCGGGCCCGCGCCAGGGGCCGTGCATGGGCCCTGGCGCCTGGTCCTTTACCTGTCCTCGTCCCAGCCCCGTGCCTGGCCTCCCGGCTGTTCCCGCAGCTGGCCGCGTCCAGGCCAAGGCCCCGGTCCCGGTCCCGCCCCGGGGTGCATCACGGGCGTGCCCCGCCCCCCGCTGCCCCGGCTGTGCGTTCGTCGGTTTGGGTGGGGTTGTAAGGGGGCTGTTCGTGAGGGGAGTTGGGGGTGGGCGTACCGTTCTGACTGACCAGCAAGAACCGTTGTGCAGCAGGCACGGGGGTATTTCCGCATGTCTTGTACGCACCGCAGATCTCGGGTCTTCCCCGGAGTGGCTGGTGTCGCCGTGTGGGCGGGCGGGGTGTGGTGGTGTGTCGGGGGACGGGGACTTCCGGGCCGGGTGCCGCACGGCGGGTGACCGTCGATTCGTCGAAGGACCCCCCATGAAACGCCCCTATGTTCCCTTCCTGGCCGCCCTTGCCTTTGCCGTCGTTCTCGTCGGAGTGATCGCGTTCAGCGGCAGCAGTCCGGGTACCCCCTCGGGATACCACCGCAACAAGGACGGCACGCTGACGATAGAGAACGCGCACCGCCCGGTCTCGCCGGCCTTCATGGGGGCCGATATCGACGGGAGGCCGGTCCAGCTCTCCGACTTCGCCGGGAAGACGGTCGTGGTCAACGCGTGGTCCTCCCGGTGCGATTCCTGCCGCAAGGAGATTCCGGTTCTGGTGCGGTACCACCGGAAGATGGAGAAGCAGGGTGTCGTTGTGCTGGGGATCAACCGGGACCGGTACGCCGACGAGGCGCGGGACTTCGTGAGTGAGTTCGACATGCCCTATCCCAGCGTTCTCGATCCGGGCGGCAAGCAGTTCTTCGCGCTACCCAAGGGGTTGCTGAGCACTCAGGGGCTGCCCGTCACCCTTGTCATCGATGTGCGCGGGCGGATCGCCGCGACGGCGTCCGAGGTCGTCAGCGAAGGCCGGCTGGAGGGGCTCGTCGCCGCCGCTCGGGCGTCTTGACGCGGGGCGGGGGCGGGCATAGCGTCGCGAATGTACTGAGCAAGCGCTTAGAGAGGTCGTTCGTGCCGCACATCGACCCGGCCCCCGCCGCCCCCGACCCGGAGGCCGCCGCAGCCGCGGCCGAGGCCGCCGCGCGTATCGAAGCCGCGCTGACCGGCCCGGGCGCCCCGTTCGCCGTGGTCCGGGTGGAGGACGGGGTGCACGCCGGGTCGCTCGTGTACGCGGACGGGCCCAGGACGCTGCGGGAGTTCGTGGAGACCACCTGGGCCTTCGGGGACCGGCCGTTCCTGGTCTCGGCGGAGCGCAGCTACTCGTACGCCGAGTTCTTCGCCGCCGCTTCCGCGCTGGCCTGCCGGATGGCCGACGTGTACGGGCTCCGCCCGGGAGACCGGGCCGTCGTCGCGATGCGGAACCACCCCGAGTGGCAGATCGCCTTCTGGGCCGTCCAGCTGGCCGGCCTGGTCGCCGTACCGCTCAACGCCTGGTGGACCGAGGAAGAGTTCACGTACGCGCTCGACGACTGCGAACCCCGGGTGCTCCTGGTGGACGGGGAACGGCTGCCCAGGGTCGCCGGGTGGGCGGCCGGCAACGGGGCGCGCGTGGTCGTCTTCCACGGGGAGGGGACGGTCCCGGACGGGGGCGGGGGAGCCGGGCGGATCGAGCGGTACGAGGATCTGCCCGCGGCCGATCCACTCGCCGCGCCCCCCGAGGTCGAGATCCGGCCCGAGGACGACGCGACGATCATCTACACCTCCGGCACCACCGGCCGGCCCAAGGGCGCGGTCGCCACCCATCTCGCCCAGGTGGGAGCGGTGCTCAACCCGCGGTTCCACGCGGCCGCCTCCGCGCTCGGGCGCGGGCTCATCCCGGGGCAGGGGCCCGCCCCGGTGTCGCTGCTGACGTTCCCGTTCTTCCACGTCGCCGCGTTCACCGGCTTCTACGCGGCGATGGCGGCGGGCGGCACCCTCGTGCTGATGCGGAAGTGGGACGCCGAGGAGGCGCTGCGGCTGATCCGCGCGCACGGCGTCACCCACTACGCCGGCGTCCCGGCGACCGCGCTCCAGCTCCTGGCCGCTGCCGAGCGGACGGGCGACGGCCTGGAGGGCCTGCAGATGCTGAACACCGGCGGGGCCGCCGCACCGCCCGATCTGGTCGCCCGGCTGACCGCCCGGCACGGCGACCGCATCGAACCCCGCAACGGCTACGGCCTGACCGAGACCAGCGGCGGCGTCCTGGCGAACTTCGGCGCCGAGTACCGGCTCCACCCGGGCAGCGTCGGCCGCCCCACCCCCACCACCGAGGTGCGGATCGCCGGGCCCGCGGGCGAGGCGCTGCCCGAGGGCGAGGTCGGGGAGCTGTGGCTGCGCGGCCAGTCCCTGGTCCGCGGCTACTGGCGCGACGAGGCGGCGACGGCCCGGGCGTTCACCGGCGGGTGGTTCCGGACCGGTGATCTCGCCGTGGTGCGGGAGGGGCGGGTCAGTGTCGTCGACCGGATCAAGGACATGGTGATCCGCGGCGGGGAGAACGTGTACTGCGTCGAGGTCGAGGCCGTGCTGCACGACCACCCGGACGTCGAGGACGCGGCGGTGCTGGGGGTTTCGCACCCGGTCCTGGGCGAAGAGGTCGCCGCGGTCGTGTGCCTGCGGGCGGGTGCCACCGTCACCGTCGAGGAGTTGCGGGCGCACGTCGGGCGCAGCCTGGCCGCGTTCAAGGTCCCGGCCCATGTGCTCGTACGGGAGGAGCCGCTGCCCCGGAATCCGACCGGGAAGATCCTCAAGCGCGAGCTGCGCGGACCCGTCGAAGCCGAGGTCCGGGGTGAGTGAAGGGGACTGAGCGAAGGGGGCTGAGTGAGGGGGACCGAAGGGGGGAGTGGGCGAAGAGGAGGGGCGAAGGGGAGAGGGGGAGTGAGGGTGGGGGAGCGGTGTGTGGTCCGGGCCGAGCGGGGTCAGGGGCGTCGCGGGCGCCAGGGGGGTCAGGGGCGCGTTATGCGGACCCGGTAGTTTCCCTTCTCGTCCTTGTCGACCACGGATACGCGTATTCCGTTGCTCCGGTCGGTGAAGGTCTCGCCGGGCTGGAACGTGGCGTCGGACAGTTCGGCGTGCACATTGGGCAGCCGGGTGCAGCCGGCGCTGCCCTTGGTGCTGTCCGCCACCGACACCGGGCCCTGCCCGGTGTCGACGTCCGAGCTCACCTTGTAGATCAGCACGCCAGGCCGGCAGATGGCCCGGTCGTTGCCGGCCTGGGTCCGTACCTCCACCGCGTAGCCGGACTCGCCGCTCAGCGGTACGAACGCCAGCTTGGTGCCGCCCTTGGTGGCCAGCGGGCCGAGCACGTGCTCGCTGGTGCCGGAGCGTGCGGCGCAGCTGATCTGTTTGTTGTCCAGCCAGCCGAGCTTCCACTTGTGCCAGCCCAGCAGGTCGTTGTTGGCCCCCCAGTCCTCGGACATGATGTCCCAGTGCCCGACCGAGCCGCCGCCCTCCATCGTGTAGAGGTCGGGGAGGCCGAAGACATGGCCGTTCTCGTGCGGCAGGACCCGGTAGCCGGTCTGTTTGAACGATCCCGAGCCGTCGTCCTGGCGGCTGTAGATGAAGGACGTGTTGGCGAGGGGGACGCCGTCCGCCTTCGGGGCGTCGTCGTTGCCGGAGAAGGTCACGGACAGGACGGTGTCCAGGGCCGAGGGGCCGGCGTTCGGGGTGACCAGGATGTTGACCAGGTCGTACGCGGCGAAGTCCACCTTGGGATCGGCGGCGGTGACGATGTCCTGGACGAGGTGGCGGTAGCCCGGTTCGTACGGTGAGCCGCGCTCCATCCCGTACTCCGAGAACGGCAGTGGCATCCGCAGCCAGGACTTCAGCGGGGCGTCGGGGACATAGGTGAGGCGGCCGTACGATCCGGTCCGGAACCAGTCGGTGGTCTGCGGGAAGAATTCGGCGTACCGGTCCATCGCCTTGCCGGCACCCGGTGCGTCGGGGAAGTCGATCATCAGGTTGAGGGCGCGGATCCTGCCGGTGGAGCGGGCGTAGCCCTCCGGGGTCGGCATGCCCTCCGACATCTGTACGCCCATGGTCGCCGGTATCCGGCACGGGGCGATGCCTGCGGAACGGGCGGTGGCCACCGGTCCTGCCGAGGCCCGGCTGGCTATCGGGAGAGTGCTGCTCGCTGTGGCCATCGCGGCTATGACCAGGGCGGTTGCGGAGGCGAGCGCGATCGGGCGGCGGTGGCTGCGTATCCGGTGGCGGGGCTTCTGCATATAGCGCCTCGGGGTCCGCGGCAGTCGGCCGGCCCTGACTGCGCTCTGCGGATCAGCCTGTTGCGGGTGGTGCGGTGCCGCTCGTTGGGTGCGCCGTTCGGCTGGTTTTCCCGCACAGGGATGTGGCTCAGGTCACATCGGAATGGGGAAATAAGCGGGGAGCTGTTCCCCGTTTGAATCGGTGTCCCCCGCGAAACGGGGAGACGGTCCCCGGTTACGGGAAGCTTGCATCCTGGACAACGGCGACCGTCACAGCAGGAGTGGTGGAAGAAGCGGAAGCAGAAGGAGGCCGTCGTCGTGAAGACCGTCAGCCGAGTCGCCACCGGAGCGACGCAGCCCCGGGCGCCCCGTCCGCGGGCCGACGCGCTGCGCAACCGGGAGCGGATCGTGACGGCCGCGCGTGAGATGTTCGTCGAGTTCGGGCCCGATGTGCCGCTCGACGAGGTCGCCAGGCGCGCCGGCGTCGGCAATGCCACCCTCTACCGGAACTTTCCCGACCGGGCCGCGCTGGTGCACGAGGTCGTGCTCGCGGTCACCTCCCGGACCACCGACCGCGCCGAAGAGGCGGCGGCCGAGGAGGCCGACGCCTTCGCCGCGCTCAGCCGTTTCGTGCACGCGGCGGCCGACGAACGGGTCGGGGCGCTGTGCCCGATGCTGTCCGGCGGCTTCGACAAGGACCATCCCGAACTGCTCGCCGAGCGCCGGCGCCTCGAAGAGGCCGTCGAGGGGCTCGTGGCGCGCGCCATGTCCGCGGGGCGGCTGCGCACCGACATCGCCGTCGGTGACGTACTCGTCGCCCTCTCTCAGCTCACCCGTCCGCTGCCCGGTATCGGCTGCCTGGACATCGACCGGTTCACCCACCGCCATCTACAGCTGTTCCTGGACGGACTACAGGCTCCGGCCCGGTCCGAGCTGCCCGGAACGGCGGCGACCTTGGAGGACCTGCGGCGCCGGCCATGACATTCGCGCCGGGCTCCTGAGCCAGGGCGCGCGCGACGCGGTTGTCACGGCCGCCGCGACCGCCACGCCTTGAGCATTCCTTTCGCCTTCACCGACCGCCCGTCCACCGTCTTCTGTTCACCGTCTGCCCGTTCGCTCTCCGTCCGTTCGCTCTCCGTCCGTTCGCTCTTTGTCCGTTCACCGTCCGTCCGTTCCCTGTCTGTCCTTTACCGGCGTTTCGTCCCGGTTCACGAATCTCTTCGCGCCTTCGCGTGCCTGCGTGCGCGTGCGCGTCCTTAGGTGGGTACCCCCATGCCAAAAACAGCCGATATCCGACTCCCGGACCCCAGCCGCTGGAAAGCGCTGGCGTTCATCGCCCTCGCGCAGCTGATGGTCGTGCTCGACGCCACGATCGTGAACATCGCGCTGCCGCACGCCCAGACGGCACTGGACATATCCGATGCCAACAAGCAGTGGGTCATCACGGCGTACGCCCTCGCCTTCGGCGGGCTGCTTCTCTTCGGAGGCCGGATCGCCGACCTCTGGGGCCGTAAGCGGACCTTCGTCGTCGGTCTGATCGGCTTCGCGCTGGCGTCCGCGCTCGGCGGCGCGGCGCAGAACCAGGCGATGCTCTTCGGCTCCCGCGCGCTCCAGGGCGTCTTCGGCGCGCTGCTCGCGCCCGCGGCCCTGTCGCTGCTCGCCGTGATGTTCACCGATGCCAAGGAGCGCGCCAAGGCGTTCGGCATCTACGGTGCGATCGCCGGTGGCGGCGGCGCCGTCGGGCTGATCCTCGGCGGTTTCCTGACCCAGGCGCTGAACTGGCGCTGGACGTTCTTCGTCAACATCCCGTTCGCGATCGTCGCGGCCGCGGGCGCGTACTTCGTGATCCGTGAGCCGGCCGGCAGCCGCAACCGCGCCTCGCTCGACATCCCGGGCGTGGTCCTGTCCGCGCTGGGCCTGGTCTCGCTGGTGTACGGGTTCACCCGCGCCGAGTCCGCGGGCTGGTCGGACGGGCTGACCATCGGCATGTTCGTCGCCTCCGCGGTGCTGCTGCTCTCCTTCGTCCTGATCGAGTCCAAGGTCAAGTCGCCGCTGCTGCCACTGCGCGTCCTGCTGGACCGCAACCGCGGTGGTGTCTACCTCTCGCTGGGTCTGGCCGTCATCGCGATGTTCGGGCTGTTCCTCTTCCTGACCTACTACCTCCAGGTCGTGAAGGGCTACTCGCCGATCAGGACCGGCTTCGCCTTCCTCCCGATGATCGCGGGCATGATCACCGGCTCGACGCAGATCGGTGCCCGGCTGATGACCCGGGTTCCGGCGCGCAAGCTCATGGGCCCCGGCTTCCTGGTCGCCGCCGTCGGCATGCTGCTGCTGACGCAGCTGGAGATCGGCTCCTCCTACGTCGGTCTCATCCTGCCCGCGCAGCTGCTGCTGGGGCTGGGCATGGGTACGGCGTTCATGCCGGCCATGTCGCTGGCCACGCACGGTGTCGAGCCCCGGGACTCGGGTGTCGCGTCCGCGATGGTCAACACCTCGCAGCAGGTGGGCGGCGCGATCGGTACGGCGCTGCTGAACACCATCGCCGCGTCGGCCGCGACGGCGTACGCCACCTCGCACGCCGCGCTCGGCGCGAGGAACCCGGAGCTGCTGAAGCTCCAGTCGATGGTGCACGGCTTCACCGGCGCCATCTGGTGGGCCGTCGGCATCCTGGTGGTGGCCTCCGCGATCGCGGTGACCTTCATCAACGCCGGCCGTCCTTCGGCGGGCCCGGCGACCGGAGGCTCCGGTTCGGGTGAGACCGACGGGGTCGAGGACGAGTTCAAGGTCCCGGTCGTCGCCCACTGACGGCCGTGCGTGACGTGTGACATGGCTGTGCCCCGGTTCCGCTTCGGCGGGACCGGGGCACAGCCATGTCACGGTTCATCCGCGTCACGGTTCCTCCGTGTCACGGCTCAGGTGCGTACACGCATGTATGTGCGCGTACATGCGGGCGTGCAGGTACGCGTGCGGGAGTGCGGGCGTGCAGGTACGCGTGCATGCGGGTGCGCGGGCGTGCGGGTGCGGAGGATCTGTGCGGTTCAGCGCAGCCAGGGCAGGTCCGCGTCCGTGCCCTCCGGCTGCAGACCGGCGGCGACGACCTGCATGATCTCGCCCAGCGAGCGCACCTGCTCGGGAGTGAGCCGGTCGAACATCGCCTGGCGCACGGCGTCGACATGGCCCGGTGCGGACCGGCGCAGCATCTCGAAGCCGTCGTCGGTGAGGACCGCGTTCTGGCCGCGCTTGTCGGACGGGCAGTCCTCGCGGCGCACCCACCCGCTCTTCTCCAGGCGCGCGACGGCGTGCGAGAGCCGCGATCGGGTGATCTTGGCGTCCTTGGCCAGTTCCGTCATCCGCTTCTGGCGGCGGGGGGCCTGGGAGAGCTGGACGAGCAGTCCGTAATAGATGTGCGGCATGCCGGCATCGCGCTGCAACTGGCGGTCGAGGTGGTCCTCCATGAGCGTGGTGGCGTGGAGGTACGCGCGCCACACGCTCTGCTCTTCGTCGGAGAGCCAGTGCGGCTCGCCGGTGGATGCCGTGGTCATGTACTCCACTGTACGACCTTTTCTTGAAAGTTGAACTAGATAGAGCTAAGGTCTCCGGAGGAAGGAAGCTTGAAGATTAAAGAACCCTTCCTTCTCAAAAAGGCGCCTGTAGAAGGCCCAGTAGAAGACTTACCCGGATCAGCAGCGGATGGGGAGTGCCATGACAGTCACCGCGGAGCGCATGCCCGCCCTCTACCTCTCCCATGGCGCCCCGCCACTGGCCGACGACCCGGTCTGGCCCGGCGAACTGGCGGCCTGGTCCGCCGGACTGCCCCGCCCGCGCGCGATCCTGATGGTCTCCGCGCACTGGGAGGAGGCCCCGCTGGCCCTCGGCGCCACGGAGACGGTCCCGCTCGTCTACGACTTCTGGGGCTTCCCCGAGCACTACTACCAGGTGCAGTACGCCGCCCCGGGCGCGCCGGAGCTGGCGGAGAGCGTACGCAAGCTGCTGCGCGGCGCCGGTACGCCGGTCCAGGACATCCCGGACCGCGGGCTCGACCACGGGGCGTACGTCCCGCTCGTGGAGATGTTCCCGGGCGCGGACATTCCGGTACTCCAGATCTCCATGCCGACGCTGGACCCGCAGAAGCTCATGGACATCGGGCGCAAGCTCGCGCCGCTGCGCGACGAGGGCGTCCTGATCGTCGGCAGCGGCTTCTTCACCCACAACCTGGCCGCCCTGCGGCACGCGGGCGGCACCCCCGGTTGGTCGGCGGAGTTCGACGACTGGGGGGACCGGGCGCTGCGGGCGCAGGACATCGACGCGCTGCTCGACTTCGAGAACAAGTCCCCGGCCGGCCGGCTGGCCCACCCGCGCACCGAGCACTTCGCACCGCTCTTCGTGACGCTGGGCGCCTCGGAGGGCGAGCTGGACCGGGGGCGCAGCGTCATCGACGGGTTCTGGATGGGGCTCGCGAAGCGGTCGGTGCAGTTCGGCTGAGCCCGGCGCCGGCCGCGTCGTGGGGGCGACGGGTGGTGCAGGGCCGGTGAGTGTTACAGGGCCGGTGGGTTCAGTTCGATGGAGCGGAGTGCGGCGGCGAGGGCCGTTCCGTCGCCGACGTCCAGCGCGGTGTCGGTGAACTTGATGGTGTGATCGTCGCCGTGCGCCGCCGCCCGCGCGAACAGCTCGTCGGCGGAGGCGGTCACCGGTGTGTACGGAGCGGCCTCGGCCGGGCTGTACGCGGCGGTGACCGCGGCGCTCGCCGCCCACGCGGCCCCCAGGCTCGGCACCCAGAGCGCGCGGGGGAGCGCGGGCAGGGTGCGCAGTACGGCGTTGGGCGCGGTCGCGGCGTGCACCAGCATGATCGGCTCGCCGTGCCCGTGCGTGGCGAACCGGTGGGTCGCGGCCCGCACCAGCTCCGCCAGCCGCTCCCGCGCCTCGTCCGGGTCGTCGGTGAACCGCTGCGGCCACACCGGGAACGCGGTGAGCTGCGCCAGCCGGTCCCGGATGCCGCCGTCCTGCTCGGGCACCGGCGGCACGGCGTCCAACGCTGCCGCGGCGGTGGGTGCGGGGGCGAGCGGGGCCAGTACGGGCAGCGGCTGGTGGCGGGCGGCCCAGTATCCGAGGCCGTGGGCGAGTTCGGCGATCCGGGGCGCTGTCGCCTCGCCGGCGAGCAGGGTGCGTACGGAGTGGCCGACCCGGATCACGGGGTGGGTGGCGCCCGCCGCGATGCCGGGGAGCAGTCGCGGCCACCACTCGGTGAGGACGTCCCGCCACGGGCGCTCGGCCGTCTCCCGCTCGAAGTACGCCGTCCAGTCCGCGATCCGGCGCGGTTCGCCGAGGGCCTCGCGCCAGTTCTCCGCCGTCACCCGGGCCGCGGTGTCCGGCATGTCCTCCAGCTTGTGGCTGTAGTGGTCGAGCCAGCGGTGGACGGCCGGTGCCTGACCGTGCCGGACCAGCGCCTCGACGGCCATGGGGCCGTGGTTGCTCAGCCAGCCGTTGCGCTCGGGGCCGGATACGTGGAGGCGTTCCAGCGCCTCGTCGAGGGTGCCGGTGGTGTCGTCCGCGGTGCTTCCCGTACCGTCCGCGGTGTTCCCCGTGTCGCCTGTGGTGTTCTTCAGGTCGTCCGGCGTGTTCCTCGTGTCGTCCGCGGTGTTCCTCGTGTCTTCCATACGGGAGCACGCTAGGCGCGCGGTCCGCGCGGCGTAACGGACCTCGGACCCGGATCGGCACCGGCCGTGGGACTAGGGCTGCGGCCCCAGCCGCTTCTCGTACCAGGCCACGTCCCAGTACGTGCCGAACTTCCGGCCCACTTCTGCGTACGTACCGACATGGCGGAAACCGAAGCGGTCGTGCAGCCGGACGGAGGCGTCGTTGGGCCGGGTCACGCCCGCGTACGCGCGGTGCACGTCCTCGCCGGTGAGCGCCTCGAACAGGGCCGTGTAGAGGAGCGTGCCGATGCCTCGGCCGGTGGCCCGGGGGGCGCAGTACACGCTCACCTCGACCGAGGTCGAGTACGCCGCCTTGGGGCGGAAAGCGCTGCTGGTGGCGTATCCCAGGATCGAGGCGGGGCCGACAAGCCGGACATCCTGAGCAACCAGAAGGCGGTGCGGGCCGTCTTCAGGGTGGGAACGCAACCAGGGCAGCCGCTGTTGGGGAGTGAAGAGGGTCGTGTCGAATGTGACCGTGGTCTCACGCACGTAATGGTTGTAGATGTCCGTGAGTGCCACCAGATCACCCTCGATGCCCGGCCTGACCTGCACTTCTGCCCGGCTCTCCGGCATGCGCACCCCCTCGTGGCGGCACAGGGTACTGCATGATCGCGAAAATGAATGCCAGGCGTGGGAATTCTGTCCGGATTCCAGTCGTTGTTTCCATCGGATGCAGGGCACCCGGAAGGGTGTCGCGACCTACTCAGCAAGGGAGCACGCATGGCAACCCGTGCCGTCGCCCGTCGTTCGTCCACCACCGGTGGGACCAGCCGGGCAAGCAGCGTTCGCGCCGCGGGCGGGGAGATCGCCGATCGCGACCTGGTCGGCATGTACCTGGACGAGATCGCGCGTACGCCGCTGCTCGACGCCGCGAAGGAGGTCGAGCTGTCGCAGACCGTCGAGGCGGGCGTCTACGCCCGGCAGATACTCGACGGCTCGGTCGACAGCAAGGCCGGTGGAGCCACGCGCGAGGAGCTGGAGGCGCTGGTCGCCGACGGCGAGCGCGCCAAGGACGTATTCATCCGTTCCAACCTCCGGCTCGTCGTTGCCGTCGCCCGCCGCTATCCGCGGGCCGGGCTGCCTCTGCTCGACCTGATCCAGGAGGGCAATGCGGGCCTGGTGCGCGCGGTCGAGAAGTTCGACTACGCCAAGGGCTTCAAGTTCTCCACGTACGCGACGTGGTGGATCCGTCAGGCCATCACCCGCTCCATAGCCGACCAGTCCCGTACGATCCGGCTCCCCGTCCACCTGGTGGAGGAGCTCGGCCGGATCCGCCGGGTGCAGCGCGAGTTCAACCGCGAGCACGGCCGTGAGCCGGAGCACGCGGAGATAGCGGCCGAGCTGGACTCCACGCCGGAGCGCGTGGGCGATGTGCTGGACTGGGCGCGTGACCCGGTCAGTCTCAACATGTCCGTGGACGACGAGGGCGAGACCCAGTTCGGCGATCTGCTGGAGGACACCTCCGCGGTGTCGCCCGAGCAGTCGGTGATGACGCTGCTGCGCAGTGAGGAGCTGGAGGACCTGATCGGCAAGCTCGACAACCGCACGGCCTCCATCATCCGTATGAGGTATGGCATCGAGGACGGCCGCGAGCGGACCCTCACCGAGGTGGGCAAGCAGCATGGCCTCACCCGCGAGCGGATCCGGCAGATCGAGAAGCACGCACTGCTGGAACTGAAGCGAATGGCCCACGACACGGGTTTTGACGCTGCGGCGTGAGCCTTCGTCCAGTAACCTCCGAAATAGGTCGCTTCGAGTGACCTCCCAAAGCTGAGTCCCGGCGCCCACCCCCCCCTGGCGCCGGGGCTCATTCTTTTGCCCCGGAGTCGAGGGGGCGCCGAGGTCAGGGTGTTGCCGCGCGGGTCATCAGGGTGTCGCCGCGCGGGTCAGGCGGGCGCCCAGATCGCCCAGGTACTCCACCATCTGCGGCGGGCCGTGCACGGTGAAGTCGCAGTCCACCAGCGCCAGCCGGAGCGCCACCCACTCCAGCGAGTCCGCGAGCACCGCCCGCAGCCGGCAGGTGTTCTCGCCGGTCCGCTCCAACGGGCCGATCGCGGCCGGCAGCCGCGCGGACACGAAGTCCGCCGGGGCCGCGAAGCTCACGTCGACCTCCAGCTCCGGCTGCCGGCGGGCGATGGAACCGGCGAGGAACTTCGCCGCGTCCCCCGTGGGCAGCGCACGCGGGGTGAACCGGGCCCCGGTGGCGAACGGCTCGCTCACCCGGTCGACCCGGAACGTACGCCAGTCCTCGCGCCCCAGGTCGTACGCGACGAGGTACCAGCGCCACCCCGTGCTCACCAGCCGGTACGGCTCGGCCTCGCGCTTCGACTCGGCGCCGTCGCCCGCCCGGTACGCGAACCGCAGCCGCTCCTGGCCGGTGACCGCGGACGCCATCACGGTCAGCGTCCGCGGGTCGATGGTCGAACCGTCGCCGCGGGTCAGCGGCATCGTCGCGTTCTGCAGCGTCGAGACCCGGTGGCGAAGCCGGGACGGCAGCACCTGCTCCAGCTTCGCCAGCGCCCGCACCGACGCCTCGTCCACCCCCTCGATGGCGTGCCCGGCCCCCGCCCGCAGGCCCACGGCGATGGCCACCGCCTCCTCGTCGTCGAGCAGCAGCGGCGGCATCGCGGTGCCCGCGACGAGCCGGTAGCCGCCGATGGAGCCGCGCGAGGCCTCGACCGGATAGCCGAGCTCGCGGAGCCGGTCGATGTCCCGGCGGATGGTGCGCGGGCTGACGTCCAGCCGCTCGGCGAGCTCGCTGCCCGGCCACTCGCGGGGCGTCTGGAGGAGCGACAGCAGATTCAGCAGTCGTGCCGGGGTGTCGGTCATGGGCTCAGCCTTCTGCCTGGGTGCCGGTCCACTGCCCGGACGTGCGGGGTGCCGGTCGGCTCGTGCGGGGTGTCGGTCGTCTCATCAGGATGCCCATCCATTGGGTCATGAACTGACCTAATCGCTGTTTAGTTTCTTCATATGACTTCTTCCGCACCTCTGTCGTCCACGGCATCCGGGCCCACGGTGTCCTCGGACCCGTCGGACCGGCGACGCTGGTTCGCACTCGCCATCGTCATGACCGCGGCCTTCATGGACCTGGTCGACGTCACGATCGTCAACATCGCCATCCCGAGCATCCAGGAGGACACCGGCGCCTCGTTCAGCTCGATCCAGTGGATCACCGCCGGCTACGCGCTGGCCTTCGCGGCCGGGCTGATCACCGGCGGTCGGCTGGGTGACATCTACGGCCGCAAGCGGCTGTTCCTCATCGGCATCGGCGGCTTCACGCTGGCCTCCGCGCTCTGCGGCTTCGCCGTGAACCCGGAGATGCTGGTCGCCTCCCGCATCCTCCAGGGCGGCACCGCCGCGCTGATGGTCCCGCAGGTGCTGTCGATCGTGCACGCCACCTTCCCGGCCCACGAGCGCGGCAAGGTCTTCGGCCTCTTCGGCGCGATCGTCGGCCTCGGCGCCGTCTCCGGTCCGCTGCTGGGTGCGCTGCTCACCGAGTGGAACATCGCCGGTCTCGAATGGCGGCCGATCTTCCTGATCAACCTGCCCGTCGGTATCGCCGGACTGCTGCTCGGCCGGAAGTTCATCACCGAGTCCAAGGCCCCGAAGGCGCTCCGGCTCGACCTGATCGGCGTCGTCCTGGTGACGCTGGGCATGCTGATGCTGATCTACCCGCTGACCCGTGGGCGCGAGCTGGGCTGGCCGGTGTGGGGCTATGTGTCGATGGGCGGCAGCCTGCTGGTGTTCCTGGCCCTGGTGGTGTTCGAGCGGTCGAAGGCGCGCAAGGACGGCTCGCCGCTGGTCGAGCTGTCGCTGTTCCGGGTCAAGAGCTTCGCGGCGGGCATCGCGGTGCAGCTGACCTTCGGCATCGGGCTCGGCATCTTCTTCCTGGTCTGGACGCTCTACATGCAGATGGGCCTCGGCTGGAGCGCGCTCCGGGCCGGCACGACCGGTGTGCCGTTCTCGATCGCGGTCTCGTTCGCCGCCGGGATCTCCGTGCAGAAGCTGGTGCCCCGGTTCGGCCGCAAGGTCCTCCAGGCGGGTGCGGCGCTGATGGTCGCCGGACTGCTGATCTACATCTGGGAGTCCGACCGGTACGGCATGGGCATCACGTCCTGGCAGATGATCCTGCCGCTGGTGGTCATGGGCACGGGCATGGGCCTGATCGTGGCGCCGCTGACGGACATGGTGCTCTCCGAGGTGCCGAAGGAGCACTCCGGTTCGGCCTCCGGGCTGATCAACACCGTGCAGCAGATGGGCAACGCGCTCGGCCTCGGGCTGGTCGCGGTCGTCTTCTTCGGCTCGATCGACGACCGGCTGGCGCCGCCGCAGGTGGGCCCGGCGTTCGCGGAGGCGTTCCAGCACTCGCTGTGGTGGGTGGCCGGGGTGCTCGCGGTGATCTTCCTGGTGATGTTCGCGCTGCCCGCGCGGCCGCAGCGGCAGGCGGAGGGCGGCGAGGAGGCCGACGGCACGGGGGCAGACGCGGGTGTCGATGTGGGTGCGGGTGCGGGAGTGGGTGCGTCCGGGGCGGGCGGCTCCGACGTCGTGAAGGAGCCCGCGCTGACCTCCTGATCGGTGCCTTCCGGGGCTCCGGGGCTCCGGGTCTCCAGGTCCTCCGGGAACGCGGGTGCCCGCACCCTTCGGGGTGCGGGCACCCGCGTGTTCGTGTCGCTGTCCGTACCGGCTTTCGGAGCCGGGGCCGGGGCCGGAGGTCCAGGGGCGGGCCCGGGGTTCGGGGTCAGCAGATGCGTGTGCGGCTCTCCATGGCCCCGCGGGCGGAGTCCTCGTCGCCGTAGACCTCGCACATGTGGCGACCGTCCGGCGTGGCCGTGTGCTCGACCTCCCACAGGCTGGTCTCACTGCCGTCGAGAAGCAGGAAGGCGTGCTCGTACAGGGTGAATCCGGCGTCCCGTCCGTCCACCTGGCACTGCCGGCCGAAGACCTGGGTGATGTGGTGGGCGAAGGCGGCACGCAGCAGCCGGGCGGTCTCCTCTCCGGGGCTGTCGCTGTTCTCCGCGCGACGCAGTACGCGGCGGGCGTGGTCGGCGGAGTTGTCCGGGGCGTACATCCGGGGCAGCGGGGCCGGGGGAGCCGCCATCAGGACCGTGAGTATCTCCAGGTCGGCCTGCGGCCCGTCGTCCCCGAACACCGGGACCTCACCGAAACTGCCGGTCAGCCTGGCGGCGGCGACATGGGCATCGGCCTCGTCGTCGTACAGCTCGTGGTGCCTGGGATCGGGCTCCGCGCGGGAGTGCGGGCCGACCGCGCTCCGCTGGCCTCCGTGCACCAGCTCCCAGAGGGAGAGGGCGGTGCCGTCGGACAGCAGATACGTATGCCGGTAGGTCTCGCGGTGGAGTACGGAACTGTGGTGCGAGGAGTGCAGGGAACTGCTGTGGGCGAGCGCGGTACCGAGTCTCTCGACCGTGCTGTCGGGCAGGTCGAAAGAGTTGAGTGCCCGTCGCAGGAGTCGCTCGAGGTGCTGCTCGGTTGTCTCGTACGGATCGCTCAAGGTGCTGTCTCCAGGCCGTTGCCGCGTGTTACTTGCTGCGTGCTTAACGTAGTCCCTGGGTCCGACATCGTGACCGGGGTTCAGGAAAACGTATGGCGCACGCAGATGGTTCCTGGCGGTTCGTCCGAACTTCCTTACTCCGCAGGCGAGTCGGGCCCCGGGGTGCTGCCCGCCGAGGGGCGTGGGGCGGGCGGCGGTATGTCGTAGAGATCGCCGTACGAGGGGTAGCGTCCGCCGCCGGGGCGGCCGTCGACGCTCCGAGCTGCGCGGACGGCCTTCACGATGGCGCGCGCGAGCACATCCGCGCCGGCCGCCAGCAGGTCGTTGAGCGCGATCGGATTCCGCGGATCCAGCGGCCGCTCGCAGGTGGCCAGCGCGAAAACGGTGTCCCCGTCGGTGAGCAGATGTACGGGACGGACGGCGCGCGCCAGCCCGTCGTGCGCCGTACCCGCGAACTTCTGCGCCTGGGCCCGGGTGAGGTCGGCGTCCGTCGCGACGACGGCGAGCGTGGTGTTGAGCGGGGGGCGTGCCTCGGCGTCCCGCACCTCGGCGAGCCGCTGTTCCGCCGCACGGACTGCCTCGGGCGCCGGGTGCACCGGCGGTTCGGCGGCGCCGTACTCCCCGTACAGCACCCCGGTACGCGGATCGACCACCGAGCCCGCCGCGTTCACCACGACGAGCGCCCCCACCGTGATCCCGGAGGGCAGCAGCAGGCTCGCCGTGCCCACGCCGCCCTTGAGCTGCCCGGCGACCGCGCCCGTACCGGCGCCCACGTTTCCCTCGGAGACCGGCGCCCCCGGCTCTGTGGCCGCCGCGTCCTCCACCGCCGCACGGCCCGTCGAGGCGCCGGGGCGGGCCCGCCAGTCGCCGCCCCGCCCCAGGTCGAAGACGCAGGCGGCGGGGACCACCGGCACCACCTGCGCCGGGCCGGGGCCGACCCGCACCCCGCGCCCCTGCTCCTCCAGCCAGGCCATCACCCCGGACGCCGCGTCCAGGCCGTAGGCGCTGCCGCCCGTCAGGACGACGGCGTCGATGCGCTGCACCAGATTGCGCGGATCGAGCGCGTCCGTCTCCCGGGTGCCCGGACCGCCGCCGCGTACATCGACGGCCGCGACCGCACCGCCCTCGGGGGCGAGGACGACGGTGGTGCCGCTCAACGCGCCCTCGCCCGGCACCTGCGCATGGCCCACGCGCAGCCCCGCGACATCGGTCAGCGCGTCGAGCGGCCCGGCGGAAGGGCCTGCCGGCTTCAGGGGATCCCGGGACTTCCGGGGCTTCTGGGGTTCTTCCGTCACTGCTCGCTCCTCACCGAATGCTCCTCGCCACGCGCACCGCACCGAGCGGCCACCCAGCGGGCCACCGGGTCGGCCACCGGGTGTGCCGCGGGCTGATCCGTCGCCGTCCGTCGGCCCGGCCGTCCACGGCTCCGGCCGGTCGTCCTCCGTGCCCCACCCTCCAGGGGCTCCGGTCGTCCGTCGTGCTCACCCGGCCGGGGCTCCGGTCGTTCTTCGTGCTCACCCGGCCGGGGTGGGGCGCCGGGACAGCACCACCCCCACGGCCACGGCGGCCGCGGCGACCAGACCAGCCGCGAACACCGCCCACCCGCCGGCGAACGTGCAGGCCAGGATGGCCAGCGCGGCCACCGGGAGGGCCAGTTGCTCCGCGAGGTCGCGCTTGAAGTGGCGGGCGTGCAGCGTCCACACCGTCAGCAGGAAGAGCGCGGAGGGAATGGTCACCGCTGCGGCGGCCACCGTGTCCGAGACATGCGCCTTGCCCACGGCGTGCTCCACCGCCACCTCGATGCCCGCGCCGATGGCGGCCGCGGAACCGAAGATCAGGTAGTGCCCGTATCCCCAGATGAACGCTTCCCTGCTGCCGCGCAGGTAGTCATGGATCGGCACGGCGAAATAGATCCACCAGGCGGAGAAGACGATCAGCAGCCCGCCCGCGGCGATCGGCAGCAGTTCGCCGAGCGCGTCGTGCTCGTCCACCGCCTCCTGGACCGCGACCGTGGCCGCCGCGATCGTCTCGCCCAGCACGATGATCGTGAACAGTCCGTACCGCTCACTGATGTGGTGCGGATGCCAGCTCGTCGAGCGGTCGCGCTCGGCGATCGCGGGAACGGACATCTCCGCGAGGGCGAGCACGACGAAGGCGGCGGTACGGACCGGGCCCGAGTCGGCGGGCAGGAACAGCATGGCGATCCAGCCCAGTTGCACCACCGTGATCCCGACGGCGTACCGCAGCGCCACCCGCCGCTCGGCGCCCTCGGTGCAATTCGCGGCGCGCAGCCACTGGCTGGTCAGCGCGAGCCGCATCACCACGTAGCCGAGGACGACGACAGTCCAGTCGCCCGCGTCGAAGGCGCGCGGCACCCCGGCGGCCAGGATGAGCACACCGGTGATCTGGACGAGGGTGACGACGCGGTACAGCGGGTCGTCGGTGTCGTAGGCCGAGGCGAACCAGCTGAAGTTGACCCAGGCCCACCAGATCGCGAAGAAGACGGCCGCGTAGCTGCCGACTCCGGTGAGGGTGTGGCCCTCGGCGACGGCGTGCACCAGCCGTGCGCCCGCCTGGGCCACGGCGACGACGAAACACAGATCGAAGAAGAGTTCCAGCGGGGTCGAGGCGCGATGTTTCTCGGTGCGGCTGCGAGCCGTCATTACGGGCATGGGAGCCAGCACACCAGACGGGGAACGGCCCCGCTGAACGGGGCATGCCCCGGATGGACGATCGGGCTCACCCGGCCGAGCCGTAAATCAGGACCAACCGTCAGATACCGCCCTACGGTGACGGGGTGACCGAGCCGCCAGAACCCTCCGACGTAGCCGCGCAGCCCATCCCCGGTGCACACACCGGCTCCGCCGAGGCGCCCGGCCCGGCAGGTCCGGCCGGTCACGGCCCCACGGGCCCCGCGGGCTCTGCGGGCTCTGCCGGTCCCACTGGTCCTGTAGATCCCGCAGGTCCCGCCGGTCCTGCCGGTCCTGCCGGTCCTGCCGGTCCTGCCGGTCCTGCCGGTCCCACCGGCCCCGCCGGGGCCCGTTCCGTCACCGGCCGGGCGACCGCGGCCGGTGTCATCGTCTCCGTCCTCCTGATCCTCGCGATCGTGCTCGGCAGCCGGCTGCTGGAGAACTTCGACTCCGCCCTTCTCCCGTACGCGGTCGCCACCGTCTTCCTCGCCTTCGGCGTCGCCTACCGCTACACGGTCTGGGTCTCCGCCCCCGGCGCCCGACGGTTGTTCAACCAGGGGTGGCGGAGCTTCTTCTCGGCGGCCAACTTCCGTAAGGCGCCCACCGCGCTGCCCCGGATGATCGCCACGTACCTGGGCTTCCAGAAATTCCTCGGTGCCCGCTCGCACGCCCGCTGGGCCGCCCACCAGCTGATCTTCTGGGGCTGCATCCTCGCCGCACTGATCACCTTCCCACTGACCTGGGGCTGGTTCACCTTCACCTCCGGCACCGGCTCGGGGCCCGGCTACGAGATGCGTATCTGGGGCTTCAAGATCATCGGATTCGACTCCCTGGACATCCTGGGCTGGCTGATGTTCCACGGCCTGGACATCGCCGCCGTGCTCGTCATCCCCGGCGCCTCGTACTTCCTGTGGCGCCGGATGAAGGACCGCGGCGCCATCACCGGCCAGCGTTTCGCCTACGACCTGGTCCCGCTGATCGCACTCATCGTCATCTCCGTGACCGGTCTGCTGCTCACCTTCTCGTCGATCTTCCTGCACGGCGGCGGATACGAGTTCCTGGCGGTCCTCCACATGGTGTCGGTGGTGTTCACCCTCATCTACATCCCGTTCGGGAAGTTCTTCCACATCGTCCAGCGCCCGGCCGCGGTCGGCATGCAGCTGTTCAAATACACCGCCCGGCAGGACCAGGAGGTCTTCTCCTGCCGCCGCTGCGAGGAGCCCATCGACACCGGGCCCTATGTCGAGAACCTCCGCGGCACCATGCGCGACCTCAACCTCGACTTCGACGAGTGGGCCGAATACTGCCCGCGCTGCAAGCGGGTGCTGCGTGGCAGCGCCTATCTCTCCCAGGTGAAGAAGGGCTACAAGTGACCGCGGATCCGCGTGCGGCCGACCCCGGCAGGGCCGGTTCCCGTACGGCCGTTCCTCTCGACCCCTCCCTCGCTCCGCCCGGCACCCGCGCCTTCCGTGACGCGGGCGGGATCCCCGCCGACCGATGGCGCGCCGACCAGGACGGCGAGACACTCGTCCCCACCCACTGCTGCTTCTGCGGAGTGCAGTGCGGGATGTATCTGCGCGTCGACCGTGGCGGCAAGGTCTTCGGCGTCGAACCCCGCAACCACGACATCAACCGGATGCGGCTGTGCCCCAAGGGGATCAACGCGTATCAGCAGGTCAACCACCCCGACCGGCTCACCGCCCCGCTGATGCGCCGCTCCCGCGACGAGGACTTCCGCGAGGTCTCCTGGGACGAGGCGCTGGACTTCACCGTCGCCGAGATCAGGCGCATCCAGCAGAGCCACGGGAACGACGCCTTCGGGCTGCTCGGCGGAGCCAGTCTCTTCTCGGAGAAGACCTATCTGGTCGGCAAATTCGCCCGGGTCGCCCTCAAGTCCCGGCACGTCGACTACAACGGCCGGCTCTGCATGGTCAGCGCCGCGGGCGCCAACAAACTCGCCTTCGGTATCGACCGGGCCGGCAACCCCTTCTCCGACATCCTGCTCACCGACTGCCTGCTGATCGCGGGCTCCAACGTCGGCGAGTGCTTCCCCGTGATGACCCAGTACGTGTGGGGAGCCCGGGACCGCGGCGCGAGCCTGATCGTCGTCGACCCGAGGGAGACCGCGATCGCCCGCACGGCCGACATCCACGTCGCACTCAAGCCGGGCACCGATTCGGCCTTCTTCAACTCCGTGCTGCACGTGGTGATCGAGGAGGGCCTGACCGACGAGGCATACCTCGCCGCCCACACCACCGGCTGGGAGGAGGTGAAGGCCAAGGTGGCCGAGTATCCGCCGTACCGGGCCGCCGAGATCTGCGGTATCCCCGTCGAGCAGATCACCCAGGTCGCCCGGGCCTTCGCCCGCGCCCCCAAGGCCATGGCCTGGCACGCCCGAGGCATCGAGCACCACTCGCAGGGCGTCGAGAACTGCCTCAGCGTGATCAACCTCTGCACCGCCACCGGCCACATCGGCAGACCCGGGGCCGGCTACGGCACCATCACCGGCCAGGGCAACGGGCAGGGCGGCCGTGAGCACGGGCAGAAATCCGACCTCCTGCCCGGCGGCCGCTCGATCATGAACGAGGAGCACCGCAGGCAGATCTGCGAGATCTGGGGCATCGAGGAGTCCGAACTTCCGCCCGCCGGCACCTCGATGATGGAAATGGTCTGGCAGATGCAGCGCCGCGAGATCCGCGGCCTGATCGGCATCTGCAACAACCCCTTCGTCTCCCTCCCCAACTACAGGGTGGTCAAGGAGGGGTACGACGCCACGGAATTCCACGCTCAATTCGACTTCTTCCTTTCCGAGACCGCTGCCAACGCACATGTCGTCTTTCCCGTCACCACCTGGGCCGAGGACGAAGGAGTGATGGCCAACGCCGAGGCCCGGGTGGTCAAGCACAACAAGGCCCAGGACCCGCCGCCCGGTGTACGGACCGACACCTGGGTGATGTGCGAACTCGCCAGACGCCTCGGCGCGGGCGACAAATTCGCCTTCGCCGACTCCCGCGCCGTCTTCGACGAACTGCGGACGGCCTCCGCCGGCACCGTCAACGACTACTACGGCATCACCTACGAACGGCTGGAGGAGACCGGCGGCATCGCCTGGCCCTGCCCCACCACCGACCACCCCGGCACCCCTCGGCTCTTCGAGGACGGCAGGACCTACCACCCCGACGGCAAGATCCATCTGCAGGTCGTCGAATGGCACCCGCCGATGGACCCCTACGACGACGAGCACCCCATGTCGCTCACCACCGGGCGCACCGTCGCCCACTTCCTCTCCGGCAACCAGACCCGCCGTCTGGGCGCCCTCGTGGAACAGACCCCACGCCCCTGGGCCGAGCTCCATCCCTCCCACGGCTTCCGCGACGGCGAACCGGTCCGCGTCGTCACCCGGCGCGGCAGCACGGTCCTCCCCGCACTGGTCACCGAGGCGATCCGCCCCGACACCGTCTTCATCCCGTACCACTGGCCCGTCCCCACCGCGGCCAACGCCCTCACCATCGACGCCCTCGACCCCCGCTCCAAGATTCCCGAGTACAAGGTGTGCGCCTGCCGCATCGAGCACGCCGAGAAGATCGACGACGTCCCCGCACCGCCTGTCGCACCCGGCCAGGTCAGCTACCCGGAGACCCAGGTCTCCCGGACCGACCCGCTGCCGCCCACGGCCCCCCAGGGGCGTGGCACCTCGGAGAGGAGCTGACCGTCCCATGATGGGCAGAACGATCTTCATCGACCCGGGGCGCTGCATCGGCTGCCAGGCCTGCGTCTCCGCCTGCCGGGAATGCGACTCGCACCGCGGCAAGTCGATGATCCACCTCGACTACACCGACGAGGGCCGGTCCGTGGCCTCCCTCCCCACTGTCTGCATGCACTGCGAGGACCCGGTCGCCCCGTGCGCCGAGGTCTGTCCCGCCGACGCGATCCTGGTGACCGCCGACGGTGTGGTGCAGCAGGCCGACACCACCCGCTGCATCGGCTGCGCCAACTGCGTCAACGCCTGCCCCTTCGGCGTCCCGAAGATCGACCTCCAGGCGAAGCTGCAGATGAAATGCAACCTCTGCTACGACCGCACCGCCTACGGCCTCGCCCCCATGTGCGCGACCGTCTGCCCGACCGGGGCGCTGTTCTACGGGACCGTCGAGGAACTCCAGGCGGAGCGCCCCGGCGTCCAGGTCGCCGACACCTTCAGCTTCGGCCGGAGCGAGGTGCGCACCGGCGTGGCCATGGTCGTTCCCGCCGACCGGATGCAGTGGCCGGTGCCCGGCGGCCTTCCCGTCGTCGAGATCAACGGGAAGGACGTCCGCCGATGAGCGTCACCGAACAGCCGCCCTCCGGCGATCCGCGCGAAGCCCTGCACGACCGGATCGCCGCCGACTCCCTCACCACCCGGCGCGACTACCTCCGGATCGTGACGACCGTCTCCGGCGGGCTCGCCGTCGGCGGGCTAGGTGTGGCGGCCGGAATCCTGCCGCGCCACGGCGACCCCGACAACGACAGGACACCCTCACCGAGGAGGATCGCCGCCCAGCTCCTGCCCGGTGAGTCCGTCGCCTTCCACTACCCGGACGAGGAGGACAAGGCGGTCGCCGTCCGGCTGGACGACGGCACCCTCGTCGGCTATTCCGCGATCTGTACCCATCTCGCCTGTGCCGTGCTCTGGCGCAAGGACCGGGGTTCCGAGGGCGAGCTGTACTGCCCCTGTCACGAGGGCGTCTTCGACGCCCGTACCGGAGAGGTCACCGCCGGGCCGCCACCGCGTGCGCTGCCCAAGGTGGTGCTCATCGAGCAGGACGACGGCAGTATCTGGGCCATCGGCACGACGCGCTCGGGCGAGAGCGTCGAGCAGGGGCTGTGCCGCCGGTTCCGCGCCGACCGCCCGGACCTCGCCTCCCGCATCGGCTGCCCCGCCGTCGAAGGCGGCGGCGCGGAGGGACCTGCGGCCGCTGAGCCGGGGACCGCCCGGACCGGGGCCCGGACCGAGGGCGATACGGGGGCCCGGGCCGAGGCCGACACCAGGGTCCGGGCCGAGGCCGAGACTTCTGGCAGGCGGACATGAGCGACGCCCCTCAGCCCTGGAACCCGGAGCCCCCGGAGTACCACCCGGGAAGTGCCCGTCCCGAACTCAACCGGCCGGTCCACGAGCGCTATCCGCAGATCCGCGCCACAAGCGGCTACGGCGACCCCCGGGTCCGCCACACCGGCCCCGGGCCGGGTGCCGGTACCGACCAGGAGCCCGAGCGGTCCTCGAAACTGACGGCCCGGCTGGCCCTCGCCATGACGGTGGTCATCGGCCAGCTCTGGGGACTGACCGTCATCATCGACGCATGGATGGAGGGCAACACCGGCACGGCCTGGTGGGGCGCAGGCTTCCTGTGCCTGTCGTTCCTCGTCGTCCTCGGGCTGTGGCTGATCGACCCGAAGGACCGCTGACCGCCGCCGTACCCTTGACGTATGAGCACCGCCCCCGCCCCCGGCCCGCGCGATTCGAAGCCCTCCCGGCCGGACCGGCCGAAACCGAGACCGGCTCTGATCTTCGACGATCCGCTGGACCAGCAGTCCGCGGACGATACGGACCAGGGGTGGGGCGAGCGGGCCCCGGCCGGTGGCAGCGGCGCCGATCTGGCGCGCTTCCTCGACGAGAAGCCGCCCCACCACATCTGATTCCCCGCCCCGTGGTGGTCCGGCGGCGTTGCCGCCGGTTCTTCCGCTACGCGTCGCGCTACTCGTCCTGGCCCCGGCCCGGGGTCTTGCCGGTCTCGCCCGCCGGGCCGCCGCGCTGCGAGACGAGGGTGTCGCGGATCTCCTTCAGCACCTCCAGCTCGCTCACCTCCAGCGTCTCCTGCACCCCGTCCTTCGCGGCCTGCATCGCTGCCCGCTTGGCCAGGTACTTGGCCATGGGCAGGACCATGAGGAAGTACACGACGGCTGCCGTGATCAGGAAGCTGAGGGTGGCACTGAGCACCGAACCCCACAGGATCCGGATGCCCTCGGTCGCCTCGCCCGTCTTCGGGTCCGTGACGCAGGGGCCCTTGAGGCAGGAGCTGTAGGCCTCCAGGTCCTTGGTGCCGAACGCACCGACCAGTGGGTTGATGACTCCCTTGACGATCGAGTTCACGATCTGGGTGAACGCGGCACCGATGACGACGGCGACCGCCAGATCGATCACATTGCCGCGCGTCAGGAAGGCTTTGAACCCTTCCAGCAGACTGACCTTCTTCTCGCTCACAGGTGAGCCTTCCTTCGCGTGTGCTGTAGGCGGAGCAAACTCCTCCGCAACTTACGGCAGTACGCGTTGAAACCACCCAATTCTCGTGTTTGTTCAGGTGACTTGATCGATCGCCAGTGCGAATCAACACAAGATCACCGCCAGTTGGGACGAGATGCCCGCGCCGGCCAGTGCGGTGGCCGTTTCCCGGGGAACGGCCAGCACGATCAGCGCACCGTTCTGCGCGGAGTCGTCGGCGCCCCGGAAGCCGTCGGAATCCTCGAAGCCTGCGGCACCGTTCGCCGCGGTGTGCGGCACCTCGGTCACCCGCGCGCCCTTCGCCAGCACCCGGGCCCCGGCGCCGGTCCCGCCTCGGACCTCCCCGGCAGCGATCACGTCGACATGGTCGCCCGGCCGCAATAAGCGCACCGTCCCCGCATCCGCGATCCGGACCGGAGCGGACACCAGCCGGGCCGCTCGCCGGACCCGCTCCGGCGCCGCCCCCGCCGCGCCACCGGCTCCCGCCCCGTACGCGGCATCGCCGCCCGTGTCCGTACCGCCACCGCCCAGTCCGGTGGCGGCGAGTGCGGCGGCCGTCAGGGCCAGCCCGGCCGCGAGGGCACGACGCTGCCGCCACAACGCTCGCCGCAGCCGGTGCCCACCGCCTCCGTGCACCCGCAGCGGTTCGAACGCGGGCACCCCGCAGGGCGGTGGCGTCGGCGACGGGGGCGGCAGCGGCGGGAATGACATGGGGGACGAGGAAGGCGCGGAAGGCGCGGACGATGCGGACGATGCGGACGATGCAAGCATGGTCGATACCACCTGCTGTGAGGAGTGCGTGGGGAGTTCCGGACGAACACCCCTCACGATCCACCGTCCGCGAGATTCCCGCTGAAGTCTGTGGACAGCACCGGAGTTGTGGAAAACTCCGTCACCCGCTCCCCGGCTCACGCCGCACAGCGCCCCGTCCCGCGGCCCCGCCCCGCTAGGGCAGCTCGATCCCCGGCTTCAGCCCGTCCAGCGCGTGCGAACACGGACAGTCCCGGTCCGCTTCCGCCGGCAGTGCGGCCACCACGTCGAAGAGGACCGAGCGCAGCCGGTCCACGTTGGCCGCGAACACCTTCAACACGTCCCCGTGCGAGACGCCGTCGCCCGCCTCCGCGCCCGCGTCCAGGTCCGTCACCAGGGTCATCGTCGTGTAGCACAGGCCCAGCTCACGGGCTAGGACGGCCTCCGGGTGCCCGGTCATCCCGACCACCGACCAGCCCATCGCCGCATGCCAGCGCGACTCCGCCCGGGTGGAGAAGCGCGGCCCCTCGACGACCACCAGCGTCCCGCCGTCCACCGGATCCCAGTTCTCCGCGCGGGCCGCGGCCAGGGCCGCCCTGCGCCCTTCGGGGCAGTAAGGATCGGCGAAGCCCAGGTGCAGGACGTTCGGCTCCGCCCCGTCGGCCCGGATCTCCCCGTCGTAGTACGTCTGAGTCCGGGCCTTGGTCCGGTCCACCAGCTGGTCGGGGACGAGCAGGGTGCCAGGTCCGTACTCCGGGCGCAGACCGCCCACCGCGCACGGGCCGAGCACCTGACGTACGCCGACGGAGCGCAGCGCCCACATGTTGGCCCGGTAGTTGATGCGGTGCGGTGGCAGGTGGTGGCCGCGTCCGTGGCGGGGGAGGAAGGCGACCCGGCGGCCGCCCACCTCGCCGAGGAAGAGGGAGTCGCTCGGCGGTCCGTACGGGGTGTCCACGCGCACCTCCGTGACGTCCTCCAGGAAGGAGTACAAGCCCGAGCCGCCGATGACACCGATCTCTGCGTTCACCATGCGATCACAGTAACGGCGTGCGAAACACACCGGGATCCCCGCCCTGGGACCGGACCGCGCTGCTGAGGCCGGATCCCCGCCCTGGGACCGGACCGCGCTGCTGAGGCCGGATCCCCGCCCTGAGGCCGGATCCGGGTTGCTGAGACCGGGATCCGCCGCCCTGGCACGTGATCCCCGTCCTGGTACCGGCACGCGCCCGCATCTCCCATGCCCGGAAGCACCCGAGGTGCCCGAGGTACCCGAGGCGGTGGAAACGCCCGGAGCCCCGCCGAACGGATCGGCGGGGCTCACGGGTGGAAGTGCGGTTCGGCTCAGGCGGCCGATGTGCCGCTCGTCGAAGAAGCGGACGACGAGGACGACGTCGAGGAAGAAGAGGAGGCGGAGGACTTCGAGTCGGATCCCGTCGATGCCGACGACGTCGAAGACGACGAGGAATCGGACGAACCGGAACCGGAAGCCTTCGCCGATGACGAGGCCGGCGTGCTGCTCGACGAGGAGCCACGGCTGTCGTTCCGGTAGAAACCGGAACCCTTGAAGACGATGCCGACCGCCGAGAACACCTTCTTCAGGCGTCCATCGCAGCTCGGGCACACGGTGAGGGCGTCATCGGTGAACTTCTGCACCGCCTCAAGGCCCTCGCCACATTCGGTGCACTGGTACTGATAGGTCGGCACTTGCTCCTCCTGGCACTCTGACTCAATGAGTGCTAACGACGCTCCATACTGACGTATTCCGCAGCATCAGTCCACCGTGACCGGCTTCCGGTGACCGATCCCACGTGCCACGGTCCGTCCCGGGGCGGCCGGTACGAGCCTGGAACGCAGCGAAATCAGGGTGATCAGGGCCAGTACGGTCGCCACGAGCGGCACCAGGAAACCGGTGGCGGCACCGTGGGCGTCCGCGAGCTGCCCGGCGACCGTCACGGCCGCCGCCTGGCCGAGCGCGACCGAGCCGGTCAGCCAGGTGAACGCCTCGGTCCGGGCGGACCCCGGCACCAGCGCCTCGACCAGCGTGTAGCCGCTGATCAGGGCCGGGGCGATGGAGAGCCCGACCAGAAGTCCGAGCCCGGCCAGCAGCGGCACCGAGTGCACCGCCCACAGTCCGGACGCGGTCACGGTCAGGGCCGCGTACCCGACGATCAGCCGCCGTCGCGGCCCGCTCTTCCAGGCGATGGCACCGCAGGCGATCCCGGCCAGCATGTTGCCGGCCGCGAAGACGCCGTACAACAGGCCGTTGGCTCCCGGGCGGCCGATCTCCTCGGCGAAGGCGGTCAGCGAGACCTGCATGCCGCCGAAGACCGCACCGATCCCGAGGAAGGTCACCGCGAGCACCCGCACGCCCGGCACGGACAGGGCCGAGGCATGCCGCTGGGAGGTGCCGGAATCGGCGTTGCGCACCGCGGGCTGGGTGCGGTGCTGTGCGGCGAAGAGCAGCCCGCCGATCAGGGTCAGCGCGGCCTCCGTGATCAGACCGGCCGCCGGGTGCACGCCGGTGCACAGCGCGGTGGCGAGCACCGGGCCGATGACGAAGGTGAACTCGTCCGTCACCGATTCGAAGGCGGCCGCGGTGGACATCAGCGGCGAGGCCTCGCGGCCCGGGGCCGCACCGAGCACCGCCGCCCAGCGGGCCCGCACCATCGGTCCGACCTGCGGAACGGACGCACCCGTCGGCACGGCGGCGACGAACATCGCCCACAGGGGCGCGTCCGCCAGCGCCAGCGCCGTCAGCACCGAGACGGACGCCGCGTGCACCAGGACCCCGGGCAGCAGGACGGCACGCTGGCCGAAGCGGTCGGCGAACTTGCCGGTCTGCGGCGCGAACAGAGCCATGGAGACACCGGTCACGGCGGCGACGGCGCCCGCGCTGCCGTACGAGCCGGTGGTGTGCTGGACCAGGAGCACGATGCCGATGGTCAGCATCGCGAAGGGCTGCCGTGCGGCGAAGCCCGGAAGAAGAAATGTCCACGCACCCGGGGTGCGCAGCAACTGCCCGTATCCGGGGCGGTCGGTGACCGTGGACGCCACGGTCCATGCCTTTCTGCCGCCTGGTGGCCGAGCTCCCGCCGGACGGCCGGCACGGATGGGTGCGGGCTCGTTCGTGCGGGTGCTGCCGAGAGCTGTCCTCTTCGCGCGGAACTGCGGTAGATGCCGGGCGCTCAGCAGAGGCGGAGGACGCCACGACCGCCATACGGTCGCGCCAGCTCTGCGTCAGGCAGAGTTGGTCGTTCGGGTTGGTCGATCGGGTCGACCGGCCCCACGACGGGGGTCGATCGATCCCTTCATGATACAGGCAGGGAGCCTTGCGCACCTGTGAATGTGCGCAAGGCCTCCATCGAGGCCTCGGATCGCAAGTAAGTACCTCGGCTCTCGCACCGTCACGAGAAGCGCTCGTGCGGTCACGAGAAGTGCTCGCACGGTCACGAGAAGCGCTCGTGCGGTCACGGGAGGCACTCGTGCGGTCACGAGAAGTACTCGTGCGGTCACGAGAGGCGCTCGTACGGTGGCGGATGACACCCGAACAGTCATGGAAGCACCCGCGGTACGTGCTCTCAGCGGTGGGTCTTCGGGCCGCCTCCGCTCGTCTTCCCCAGCCGTTTCACGGCCTTCAGGGCATGTGACATGTCGTGCGTCGCATCGTGTGCCGCATGCGGCCCCGTCCGACCCGCGTCCCCGGAACCGCCGCTGCCTCCGCCGCCTCCGCTGCCGGCCCCCAGCCAGCCCGCGAGCTTGCCGCCCTGGCCGACCGCGTGCAGCCGTTCCTCCGCCGCGTCGCGCACCGGATCGGTGGTGACCACCAGCAGTTCGTCGCCGCGCCGCAGCACGGTGGAGGGCGCGGGGACGAAGCTCTTGCCGTCGCGTACGACGAGGGTGACGGCGGCCCCGGCGGGCAGCCGAAGCTCCCCCACCTCCACGCCGTGCATCTTCGACCGGCCCGGGATCGCGACCGACAGCAGATGGCCGCGCAGCCGCTCCAGGGGCGCCGACTCGATGCCCAGGTCGGCGGTCTCGCCCGGATCGTCGGCGATCTTCAGGGCCTTGGCCAGCCAGGGCAGGGTCGGTCCCTGGATGAGGGTGTAGACGATGACCAGCACGAAGACGATGTTGAAGACCCGGGTGGAGCCCTCGACCCCGGCGACCATCGGGATGGTCGCCAGGATGATGGGCACCGCGCCGCGCAGCCCCGCCCAGGACATGAGCGCCTTCTCCTGCCAGGGCAGCCGGAACGGCGCCAGCGAGATGAAGACCTCCAGCGGGCGCGCCACCACGGTCAGCACCAGCCCCACGATGACCGCGGGCCAGAAGTCGTCGAGCAGGTCGTGCGGTGTGACCAGGAGGCCGAGCAGTACGAACATGCCGATCTGCGCGATCCAGCCGAGTCCGTCCGCGAAGCCGCGGGTGGCGGGCCAGTGCGGCAGCTTGGCGTTGCCGAGGATCATCGCGGCCAGGTACACGGCGAGGAAGCCACTGCCGTGGGCCAGGGCGCCCGCCGCGTACGCGGACACCGCGATGGCCATCACCGCGATCGGGTAGAGACCGGACGCGGGCAGCGCCACATGACGCAGCCCGTACGAGCCGAGCCAGCCGACGGCGATGCCCACGGCGGCGCCGATCGCGAGCTCCAGGGCTATCTCGCCGACCAGTACGTACCAGCTGTCCACCGGCCCCCTGGTGGAGAAGGCGACCACCAGGATCACCACGGGGGCGTCGTTGAAGCCGGACTCGGCCTCCAGCACACCGGTCACCCGGGCCGGCAACGGCACCTTGCGCAGCACGGAGAAGACCGCGGCGGCGTCCGTCGACGAGACGACCGCGCCGATGATCAGCGACTGCCGCCAGTCCAGGCCGACCAGGTAGTGCGCCCCGGCCGCCGTGACACCCACGCTGATCGCGACGCCGACCAGCGAGAGCATCACCGCGGCCGGCAGTGCCGGTTTGATCTCTTTCCACTTCGTGCCGAGGCCGCCCTCGGCGAGGATCACGACCAGCGCGGCATAGCCGATGACCTGGGTCAGTTCCGCGTTGTTGAACTTGACGTCGAAGAAGCCGTCCTGCCCTATGGCGATCCCGATGCCCAGGTACAGGAGCAGGCTGGGGAGCCCGCTGCGCGAGGAGACACGCACCGCCGCCACCGCGACGAGCAGTACGAGTGAGCAGACGAGCAGGAGTTCGTTGAGCGTGTGGACAGACAGTGGCCGTTCCTTCCCTGCGTACGCCTGCCGAGTCGAACGTGTCGATCTGATCGGACGGTTCGATCCGATCGGGCGGCCCGATCCGATCGAGCGGATCGACCCTCGGCATCGGCCGTTGGCGGCCGGTACTTCGTTACCTTACCTAATCTTTAACGTTTTCTTGATGCCTTCGAGCATTCGTACGATCGCTACGCAATTCGAATCATCCCGATACCGCGTCAGAGCCGTCCCGGCGCTGCGCCTATGGTTGCTCCTGCACTCCCAGGACCACCTGCCCCTCGAAGGACAGCGATGCCCGCCAACACAACCGCCTCTTCCGGTTCCACCGGCGCCACCGGTTCCGCCGGTGCGAAGACCGGCAGGAAGAAGGGGCGACGTGCCCGCCTGATCGTGATCGTGCTGGTGCTGGCGCTCGTCGCGGGTATCGGATACGGGGCGTTCTGGTCCGTATCCACCGTGCGGGCCTCGTACCCGCAGACGACGGGGTCGACGAAGCTCGACGGCCTCGACGGGAACGTGGACGTCAAGCGCGACAGTTACGGAATCCCGCAGCTGTACGCCGACACGGACGCCGACCTCTTCCGCGCCCAGGGCTTCGTCCAGGCGCAGGACCGCTTCTGGGAGATGGACGTCCGTCGCCACATGACGGCCGGCCGGCTCTCCGAGATGTTCGGCTCGGGACAGGTCGAGACGGATTCCTTCCTGCGCACGCTGGGCTGGCGCAAGGTCGCACAGGAGGAGTACGACAACGTCCTGTCCGAGGAGACCAAGAAGAACCTCCAGGCGTACGCGGACGGTGTGAACGCCTACCTCAAGGGGCGTGACGGCAAGGACATCTCCGTCGAGTACGCGGCCCTCGGCTTCACCAACGACTACAAGCCGACCGAGTGGACCCCGGTCGACTCGGTCGCCTGGCTCAAGGCCATGGCCTGGGACCTGCGCGGCAACATGCAGGACGAGATCGACCGTTCGCTGATGGCCAGCAGGCTCGACGCGAAGCAGATCGAGGACCTCTACCCGCCGTACCCGTACGAGAAGCACCGCCCGATCGTCGACCAGGGCGCGGTCTCCCCGGTCACCGGGAAGTTCGACCCGGACGCGACCCCGTCCGACAACATCGGCTCGGACACCGCGCAGGGCGCCACCGAGGGCCTGAACACCCAGCTCTCCTCGCTCTCCGACACCCTCGACCAGATCCCGGCGCTGCTCGGCCCGAACGGCAACGGCATCGGGTCCAACTCCTGGGTGGTCTCCGGCGACTACACGACGACCGGCAAGCCGCTGCTCGCCAACGACCCGCACCTGGCGCCGCAGCTGCCCTCGCTCTGGTACCAGATGGGCCTGCACTGCCGCGAGATCAGTGCGAAGTGCCAGTACGACACCGCGGGCTACACCTTCTCCGGCATGCCCGGCGTGATAATCGGCCACAACCAGGACATCGCCTGGGGCTTCACCAACCTCGGCGCCGACGTCACCGACCTCTTCCTGGAGAAGGTCTCCGGCGACGGCTACCTGTACGACGGCAAGGTCAAGCCCTTCACCGTCCGTGACGAGGTCATCAAGGTGGCGGGCGGCAAGGACCGGACGATCACCATCCGCGAGACCAACAACGGCCCGCTGGTCTCCGACCGCAGCAGCGAGATGGAGAAGGTCGGCCAGAAGGCCCCCGTCACCAACGCGGCCCCGGACCGGGCCGACGGCTACGCGGTCGCCCTGAAGTGGACCGCGCTGGAACCGGGCAAGTCCATGGACGCCGTCTTCGAGCTGAACCGGGCCAAGGACTTCAAGACCTTCCGGGCGGCGGCCGAGCACTTCGAGGTTCCCTCGCAGAACCTGATCTACGCCGACACCGAAGGACACATCGGCTACCAGGCACCCGGGAAGATCCCGGTCCGCCTCAAGGGCGACGGCACGATGCCCAGCCCCGGCTGGTCCTCGAAGTACGGCTGGGAGAAGGATCCGATCCCCTTCGACGAGCTGCCCTACGAGTACGACCCGAAGCGCGGCTACATCGTCACCGCCAACCAGGCCGTCATCGACGAGAAGAAGTACCCGCACCTGCTGACCAAGGACTGGGGCTACGGCAGCCGCAGCCAGCGGATCGACGACCTCATCCAGTCGAAGATCAAGGGCGGCGGGAAGATCTCGACCGAAGACATGCAGAAGATGCAGATGGACAACACCAGCGAGATCGCCGCGCTGCTGGTGCCCGAGCTGATGAAGATCAACATCTCGGACAAGAGCGTCCGCGAGGCGCAGAAGCTCCTGGAGGGCTGGGACTACACCCAGGAGTCCGACTCGGCCGCGGCCGCGTACTTCAACGCGGTCTGGCGCAACATCCTCAAGCTGGCCTTCGGCAACAAGCTGCCCAAGGAGCTGCGGGTCGAGGGCGAGTGCCTCAACGTGCCCAGGGCCGGCGGTTCGGGTCCGGTGGACGAGCAGCACAGGCTGGTGCGCGAGTGCGGCCAGCGTGCCGCGGACTCCGCCCAGCCCGACGGCGGTGACCGCTGGTACCAGGTGGTCGCCGAGCTGATGGACGACCGGAACAGCGACTGGTGGAAGGCGCCGAAGAGCGGCCGGGACGAGGCGACGGACAACCGCGACCAGCTCTTCGCCCGTGCCATGGAGGACGCCCGCTGGGAGCTGACCGCCAAGCTCGGCAAGGACATCAGCACCTGGAGCTGGGGCCGGCTGCACCAGCTGACCCTGAAGAACCAGACCCTCGGCACCGAGGGCCCCGGCCTGCTCCAGCGGGCGCTCAACCGTGGCCCGTGGAACCTGGGCGGCGGCGAGGCCGCGGTGAACGCCACCGGCTGGAACGCGGCGGGCGGCTACGAGGTCGTGTGGGTTCCCTCGATGCGGATGGTGGTCAACGTGGGGGACTGGGACAAGTCCCGCTGGATCAACCTCACCGGCGCCTCCGGGCACGCGTTCAGCGCGCACTACACCGACCAGACCGACAAGTGGGTCAACGGTGAACTGCTCGACTGGTCCTTCGGCACCAACGCCGTCGGCAAGTCGACCACCGACACCCTGACCCTCAAGCCGTAGGGCGAGAGCCCCGGGGCCTCTCGTTCGGATCACGCCGGGCTCGCGTGATCCGGGCGAAGGACCCTAGCGGTTCGTCCGGCGGCTCGCCGCCGGTGTCACCACCACATCGACGGGGTGGTCGTGCGGTTCCTCCGGGACCCGCGCGACCACCTCGTCGTCGTACAGCAGGACGATCAGCGCCGGATGCGCGCCCGCCGCGGTGAGCCGCGCCAGCACCCGGTCGTAGCTGCCGCCGCCACGGCCGAGCCGCATGCCCCGGGCGTCCACCGCGAGTCCCGGCAGGAGGACCGCGTCGGCCTCCAGCACGGCTTCGCGGCCCAGTGGCTCCGCGTCCGGCTCCAGCAGCCCGCGGCCGGCCCGGACGAGACGGCCGGGCCCTTCGTACGGCGCCCAGTCCAGATCGTTGTCCGCGAGGAGCACCGGCAGCAGCACCCGCACCCCGCGGGCGCGCAGCGCGTCCAGCAGAGTGCGGGTGCCGGGCTCGGTGCCCACCGAGACGTACGCGGCGACGGTACGGGCCCCGGACAACTCCGGAAGAGACAATGCGTTCCGGGACAGAACCGTATCGGCGTTCTCCACGTCTTCCCCGGTCAGAAGGCGTCGCGCGGCCAGCAGTTCACGTCGGAGCAGCGCTTTTCGGGACATCTCTGTGCTCAATGGGCACCCCAGATCTCTCACATGTGCGTATAGGCGTACAAAGTTAACCGGAGCCTCATCTTCCTCACATACGCACCGGTTATGGTTCTGCGCATGACTCAGTCGCACCCCAGGATCAGCAAGGCTGTCATTCCGGCCGCGGGGCTCGGTACCCGCTTCCTGCCGGCCACCAAAGCCACTCCCAAGGAGATGCTGCCTGTGGTCGACAAGCCCGCGATCCAGTACGTCGTCGAAGAAGCGGTGACCGCCGGACTCTCCGACGTACTGATGATCACCGGCCGCAACAAGCGCCCGCTGGAAGACCACTTCGACCGCAATTACGAGCTGGAGTCCGCGCTCACCCGCAAGGGAGACGCCGAACGGCTCAAGAAGGTCCAGGAGTCGAGCGACCTGGCCACCATGCACTACGTCCGCCAGGGAGACCCGCGCGGCCTCGGCCACGCCGTGCTGTGCGCCGCGCCGCACGTGGGGGACCAGCCGTTCGCGGTGCTCCTCGGCGACGACCTGATCGACCCGCGCGACCCGCTGCTGGCCCGCATGGTCGAGATCCAGGAGCGCGAGGGCGGCAGCGTCATCGCGCTGATGGAGGTCGCGCCGGAGCAGATCCACCAGTACGGCTGCGCGGCCGTCGAGCCCACCGCCGAGGGCGACGTGGTGCGCATCACCGGCCTCGTCGAGAAGCCCGAAGCGGCCGAGGCGCCCAGCAACCTCGCCATCATCGGCCGTTACGTCCTGGACCCCGCCGTCTTCGGGATACTGCGCAGGACCGAGCCCGGCCGCGGCGGCGAGATCCAGCTCACCGACGCACTCCAGCTCCTCGCTGAGGACGAGAAGGCGGGCGGCCCGGTGCACGGCGTCGTCTTCAAGGGCCGCCGCTATGACACCGGTGACCGTAGCGATTACCTCCGTGCCATTGTCAGACTCGCGTGCGAACGTGAAGACCTGGGCCCGGACTTCAAGACCTGGCTCCGCAGTTACGTCACTGAGGAGATGTAGCACCTTGAGCAGCACGATCTGGTCGGTGGACGAGCACCTGGACGACATTCTCGGCGCGGTGCGACCGCTCGAACCCATCGAGCTGCAACTGCACGACGCCCAGGGCTGCGTCCTGGTCGAGGACGTCATGGTGGAGATCGCCCTGCCGCCCTTCGACAACAGCTCGATGGACGGGTACGCGGTCCGGGTCGCCGATGTCGAGGGCGCCGACGAGGAGTTCCCCGCGGTGCTCACCGTCATCGGTGACGTCGCGGCCGGCAGCGACGGACTGGCCGGCGACCGGAGCCTCGGCCCCGGCGAGGCCGCCCGGATCATGACCGGCGCCCCGCTGCCGGCCGGAGCCGAGGCCGTGGTCCCGGTCGAGTGGACCGACGGCGGTACGGGCGGCGGCCCCGCCGACACCATGCGCTCCCTGCGGGAGGACCCGGAAGGGGCGGGCGGCGAGGTCCGGGTGCACCGCCCGGTCGAGGCCCGCGCCCATGTCAGGGCCCGCGGCAGCGACGTGAAGCCGGGTGATCTGGCGCTGAGCGCCGGATCGGTGATCGGCCCGCCGCAGATCGGCCTGCTCGCCGCGATCGGCCGCTCGACGGTGAAGGTGCGGCCCCGGCCGCGCGTCGTCGTCATCTCCACCGGCAGCGAGCTGGTCCAGCCCGGCGAGGAGCTGACCGGCGGCCGGATCTACGACTCGAACAGCTTCGCGCTCACGGCCGCGGCCAAGGACGCCGGAGCGATCGCCTACCGGGTCGGCGCCGTCACCGACGACGCCGACACGCTCCGCGCCACCATCGAGGACCAGCTGATCCGGGCCGACATCGTGGTCACCACCGGAGGCGTCAGCGTCGGCGCGTACGACGTCGTCAAGGAGGCGCTGTCCTCGGTGGGCGACGAGGACGAGCCGGGCAGCGGCATCGACTTCCGCAAGCTCGCCATGCAGCCCGGCAAGCCGCAGGGCTTCGGCTCGATCGGCCCCGACCACACCCCGCTGCTGGCGCTGCCGGGCAACCCCGTCTCGTCGTACATCTCCTTCGAGCTGTTCGTACGGCCCGCGATCCGCGCCCTGATGGGCCTCAAGGAAGTGAACCGCCCCACCGTCCGGGCCGTGCTCGAAGCCGACAAGGCGCTTTCCTCGCCGTCCGGCAGGCGCCAGTTCCTGCGCGGTACGTACGACGCGGAGGCCGGCACGGTCACCCCCGTCGGCGGTTCCGGATCGCATCTGATCGCGGCCCTGGCCCAGTCGGACGCGCTCATCGTGCTGCCCGAGGACGTCACCTCCGCCGAGCCCGGCACGGACACCGAGGTGATCCTGCTCCGCTGATCCCGGGGCGGTGGCGGTACGGTGTCTGGCGCTGTGCCTTCCCGGGGACACCCCCGGGCCCCCGGCCCGCACCCCGGTGCGGGCCCAGTGCCTGTCCGGCCCTGATCCGGCGGACAGGCACTGGCGGGCAACCGGCGCCCTACCGCGAGGCGGAGTTAGTTGAGTACGCAGAACAGGCTGACGCACATCGACGAGGCGGGCGCGGCCCGCATGGTCGACGTCTCGGAGAAGGACGTCACCGCGCGGGTGGCCCGCGCGAGCGGCCGGGTCCTCGTCTCGCCGCGCGTCGTCGAGCTGCTGCGCGGCGAGGGCGTCCCCAAGGGCGACGCCCTCGCGACCGCCAGGATCGCCGGGATCATGGGCGCCAAGCGCACCCCCGACCTGATCCCGCTCTGCCACCCGCTGGCCGTCTCCGGCGTCACGGTCGACCTGGGTGTCGCCGACGACGCGGTGGAGATCACGGCCACCGTGAAGACCACGGACCGCACGGGCGTCGAGATGGAGGCCCTGACCGCCGTCTCGGTCGCCGCGCTCACCGTGATCGACATGATCAAGGCGGTCGACAAGTCGGCGGTCATCTCGGACGTACGGGTCGAGTCGAAGTCCGGCGGCAAGTCCGGCGACTACCGGCGCACCGAGGAGCTGCGGCGCGTCGAGGCGGACGGAGCGGACGCGTGACCGCGCCCGGGGCGGACCGGCCGGCCGAGCCCCCGCTCGGCGGGGCGCTGACCACCCCCTACGCCGCCCTCGTCGTCACCGCCTCCAACCGCGCCTCGGCCGGCGTCTACGCCGACAAGGGCGGCCCCCTGATCTCCGAGGCGCTCACACAGCTCGGCTTCGCCGTCGACGGGCCGCAGGTCGTGCCCGACGGCGACCCGGTCGAACAGGCCCTGCGGGCGGGAGTGGCCGCGGGGTACGACGTCATCGTCACGACCGGCGGCACGGGCATCTCGCCCACCGACCGCACCCCCGAGGCCACCCGCCGCGTCCTGGACCACGAGATCCCCGGCATCCCCGAGGCGATCCGTGCCGAGGGCCGCGAGAAGGTCCCCGCCGCGGCGCTCTCCAGGGGCCTGGCGGGCATCGCGGGCGGCACCCTCATCGTGAACCTGCCGGGCTCCACCGGCGGGGTGCGCGACGGACTCGCCGTCCTCACCCGTCTTCTGGTGCACGCCGTCGACCAGCTGCGCGGCGGCGATCACCCCCGACCGGGGAGCCCGAGCTGAACGTCTCGACCTGGCCGGTGGTCCTCAGCGACGGCGCGATCGTGCTCCGCCCGATCAAGCTGCGCGACCAGCGCATGTGGCGCGAGGTCAACCGGCGCAACCGCGACTGGCTGCGCCCCTGGGAGGCGACGGTGCCGCCGCCCGCCCCGGGCGGCCCGGTGGCCCAGCGCCCCACGTACCGTCAGATGATCCGCCACCTGCGCGCCGAGGCCAACGCGGGCCGGATGCTGCCGTTCGCCATCGAGTACGAGGGCCGGCTGGTCGGTCAGCTGACGGTCGCCGGGATCACCTGGGGCTCGATGTGCTCGGGCCATGTCGGCTACTGGGTCGACCAGGACGTGGCCGGCCGGGGCGTGATGCCGACCGCCGTCGCCCTCGCCGTGGACCACTGCTTCCGCACGGTCGGACTGCACCGGATCGAGGTGTGCATTCGGCCGGAGAACGGGCCCAGCAGAAGAGTCGTGGAGAAACTGGGATTCCGCGAGGAGGGCCTGCGCCCGCGCTATCTCCACATCGACGGCGCCTGGCGCGATCACCTCATCTACGCGCTCACCGCGGAGGAAGTGCCCGACGGGATGCTGCGGCGCTGGCACCGGTCGCGACCTGGAACGCCGCGGGAAATAAAATAAGTGTTCGATATTGATCGGCGGTTGGCCGATGAAGGACGCACAAACAGCCACGGTTGATCCGAACAATCGCAAAAAAAGTCCGTGATATCAGCCGGATCGTGCGACACACCGGGCCAATTGGCGGATGCCCCCGTGCAAACCCCTCTACGGTGTGAGACGTGAGCAGCAGCGGCCTCATCTACGCAGTCATCGTCGGGGCCTGGGCCGCCTACCTGGTGCCGATGTGGCTCCGCAGGCAGGACGAGCTCAACGAAGCCCGTCCGACGGAACGCTTCAGCACCGCCATCCGGCTGCTGTCCGGACGGGCGGCGATGGAGCGCCGGTACGCCAAGGAGCTGCGGGAGCGCACCGCCGAGGAGGCGGAGCCCGACGCCGACCCGGACGTCGCCACGGACCGAATGGTCTCCGTGGACGTCCGGGCCTTCGCCGCGCCCGACGCACAGACCGAAGCCCGGGTGCACGATCCGGAGCGCGCCGTCGAGGAGCGCCCCGAACCGGCACCGGCCCCCGCCCGGCGGGCCCGTCCGCGCCCCGGCGCGACGGACGCCGAGCGCGCCCGGCGCGCCAAGCGCCTCCAGGTCCTCGCGCGCCGGCGGCGCACCACCGTGGTCCTCTTCCTGGCCTTCACCCTCGGCGCGGTCGTCGCGGCCGTCGGCGGCCTGCACTTCCTCTGGGCGCCCGCGGTTCCGGCGGTGCTGCTGAGCACGTACATCGTGCATCTGCGGGCCCAGGAGCGGCGCCGGTTCGCCTTCACCATGGACCGTCGCCGGGCCGAGGTGGCGGCGCAGCACCTGCGCGAGAACCGCCCCCGCAGGCACCAGCCGGACACGGCGGCCCCCGCCGAGCCCGACGAGGAGCCCGAAGCGCGCCGCCCCGAACCGGAGCCCACGCCCGCGGTCTCCCCGCAGGAGGCCGGCCGCCGCGCCCTGGTCGAGCAGACGGACCACGCGGAATGGGTGGACCAGCAGCGCGAACGCGGCCGGACCCAGGGCGACAGCTGGGAGCCGGTCCCGGTCCCGCTGCCGACCTACGTCACGGCCCCGGTCGCCCCACGCGCGACCGGCGGCGTCGAGGTCGGCAACCCGGAGACCTGGAGCGCGGCCCGCTCCAGCGCCGCCGAGCCCACCCAGACGGGCACCTCGCACCCCGCGGCGCCTCCGGTCGACCCGGCGCCGCGCCAGCGCACCAACCATTCCCGCCGTACCCGCGACCGGGGCCGGACCCCGCTCTTCGACCAGTACGAGGAGGGGGACCGCCCCCGGGCGGCCAATGAGTGAGCCGGGTCCGGGCCCGTTGCGCCGCCGCCACGGCTGACCAGCGCGGACCGGATTTCCGAGCACCCCGTCGAGGGTGCTAGAGTTTCACTCGTTGCAAGGGCCTGTGGCGCAGTCTGGTAGCGCACCTCGTTCGCATCGAGGGGGTCTGGGGTTCAAATCCCCACAGGTCCACCGCACACACGAGATCCCGTCCGATCGAAAGATCGGGCGGGATCTTCGTCGTTCCGGGGGTCGTTCAATGTCTGTCCGGGGTGATGGGCGGCGGCGTACCGGGTCACGCGGGCTGCCCGGCAGGTGGCCGGCGGCTGCCGAGGGAGGCGGACCGGTCCGATCGCCCGGGGCCGGTGATCGTGATGGGTGGCCGTGATGCTGCTCGATCAGGGGTCGGCCGGCGGGTTGCCGCCCCATCCGGGCCACCTGGCCGGGTGCTCGGCGGTGCATCGGGTCGCCGGTGTCCATGCCGGCACCCTTGAAGCGACGGGCCGGCCACCGGGCTCGGGGCCCGGTGGGCGGTTGCTCGTCATGTCACGGCGTGACTGGGGCGGAACACCCGTGGCCCTTCGCCGAGCGCTCGGCGAACGCCCGCAGTGCCGCACGTTCGTAAGCGAGGTCCGCGTCGCTCACGGGGTACTTGAGATGCTCGCCCGCGTCGGCCGACGGCCGCAGGGTGAACAGCGCCGGGCCGTCCGGGCACTTGGCCGACGTCCAGCTCATCCGGCCACCGCGGTCGCGCTGATGCGCGGGTGTGTCGGCGTCCGGTGTGCCCGCGAAGGAATTCTCCGAGGCGAGGAACAACTGCTGCTGCGCGTAGGGGCCGAAGTCCGCTTCGAGTGCGTAGCGGGTCCTGTGGCCGGCGTCGGCGAGCAGGCACGTCTCGTGGGGGGCGCCCCCGCGGGCCGTCTCGGTGGCGATCGCCATGCCGTGTGCGGCGGGAATGCCGGAGCAGGTTCCCTCCGCCGTGCCGAGCGGCTCGTAATCATCCTCGGTCACCGGCAGGTCGAGGCTGCTGACGGGCTTCCCGAGTTCGGCTCCGCAGTGCCGGGCCTTCGAGGCCCTGGACGCGGTGGAGGTGGCGATCCTGGTGAACTGCGGCCTTTCGGCCGGGTCGTCCAGTGACGCGCCGCCATCTGTCGTGACGGATATGTACAAGCCCTTGGCACTGCTTGTCCCGGTGCACTTCAGGACCAGACTCGTGGTCGTGTCCTCGTACTCGGCGGCGCTGAAGAGATCCGCTGCCGCATCGTCCTTCGGCCTGGCTCCGAAGAGCCCTGTCCACCCGTGGCCGACCGGCACGGCGAACGCCCACGGAGCGCCCGTGAAGAGGGAGTCCGGGCGCTTCCCGGTCTGGGGGATGTCGAGGATGCGGATCTCGACGGCGCCGCCGTCGGACACGTCCACCTCACACCTCACCAGACCCTCGCCGCGTCTTTCGTTCTCGATCTCGACGGCTCCCGTTCCGAGGGCGCCGCGCACCACGTTCCGGTCGAGCAGGCCGTCGCAGGCTCCGTCGAGCGCCGATTCGTCGCTCCAGCGCTGGAAGTCGCCGTGCACCTGGAGGTACCCGGCGACGGCGACGGCCGCTGCGACCAGGGCCACGACCGACCGCAGGACGATCCGTCTCACCGCCATCCCTCCACCTCTCCCAGAACCTTGGATTCATGACACCCCTGCTGCCGGGGCCAGCCGTCGGGGTCGGCGAGATAGCTGTCCATCAGTTTGCGGGCGTCCTTGGAGTACTTGGTCCGCTCCGCCTCGGTGAGCGTGTCCGCGCCGAGGTCGTTGGTCTCCATGCGGACGGTGACCCGGTGGTACGTGCTGCCCGCGGCGCATTCCGACCCTGCCCACAGGGCGAGTTCGCGCATGCCCGAGTCCGGGATGTCCCTGGTCCGTCTCCCGTGGCGGAAGCCGAAGCTGTCACCGGAGCTTTCGTACTGGGCGTCGGCCGACTCCCTGAGCGGCCCGGACCAGCTTGCCGCGGAGACCTCGACGACCGCACCGTCGCGTGGTGTCGGATCGGTGTCCAACGGGTCCTCGCGGTTCAGGACGGTGGCCGTGCAGACGCTCACCAGCCGTGAGCCCTGCAGATCACCACCGGCGGTCCACTTGCCGGGGAAACCCGCTCGCCTGCCGACCCCACGGCACTTCTTGACCCCCAGACCCGGCTCGTCGATCCCCACGACCTCGATGTTGCCGCCGTCCGCGTCCTTGGTGACATGGGCCTCGTAGGTGTCGAGGACCCGGGTGGGCGGCCTCAGTGGGGAGCCGCCGCACTTCTGCGCGGCGGTGATCCCGTTGGCGACGTGGACCGCGGTACGGAAGTCGTGGAGATACCCGGCCTGCTTCCCCTTGCCGGGAACGGGCAGATCGACATCGGCCGTGACGTACATTCCCGACGCCTCGCGGGCCCGCCCCGTCAGCCCGCCGGGGCACTCGGCGACGACCCATGTCCGCCCGCGATCGTCCACCCGGCCGGTGAGTCCGGGCGCCTCGTACCCGTCGTTGCCGGCACCGGGCAGGATGTCCTCGGCCCGCAACGTCATCGGCATCTCGGAGACGAGCGCGACGGCCTGCACCCGCACCGATCCGTGCCCCGGCCAGGCGACGGAGCAGTTCACCAGGGAGTGGCTGTCCTCACCGGGATCGAGCACGGTGCCGTACTGACTCACCTCGCCCGCGACGTCATCCGGTACGAGGCCCCGAAGCTCCTCGTAGGGCAGCAGCCCGGCACAGGCATGCTTCAACTGCGCCCGGTTCGCCGCCGTACGACCATGCTCGGCCGGCCGGTCGTCACCCCCCGAGAAGAACACCACCCCGGTGACGAGCAGCACGAGCGGCAGCCCCATGAACAACGGCTTGCGCAGCCTCGACGGCACTCGGTCCACGGAGCCCCTCCCCCTGCCACTGGCGGACTCGGGTCGTCGCCGGTGGATCGAACAATGGAACCTATCAGAGCCCGCAGCCCCAACGGCCGGGTGTTTGCAGGGCCTTGGAGGACGGCCGTGCGCGGTCCTCCTCGGCTGCGGTGCAAGGTCCTCGACCGTGCAGAAGGAGACTTCATCGCTCGCCGGCAGGAGCCGGGACGGCGCGCCTTCCAGCGGTCTCGCGGCGAAGTGGGAGATCCAGCTCGTTCCGGCGGAGGCGGGGAAGCGATCTTCGCCGTTCCGTGAGAGGTGCCCCGGGAGAGGCGCTCCGGGAGTGATGCCCGGGCGTGATGCCCCTGGAGGGGTGTTCCTGGAAGGACGTTCCGATCGGCTGTGGCACTGCTGCCGCTGCTCGGCCGTCGGTCGGCCGGCCGGCAGCGGTAGCTCGGTGCCCCGTGGATCCGTGGGCCATCACTCCCGACGGATCGAGGGAAGCATCAGGTCTTTCACCTCGCCCCAGCGGTCCAGCATGTCGGCCTGTTCGTTGAGGGTGTCCGCGATGTGTTGGACGCCGAAGAAGGCCGCGACGAGCGCACGTGCGGCGGCCTCGGGCTTGAGGCCCGGGCGCAGTTGGCCGGCGCTCTCGGCGGCCCTGAGCAGATCGGTGAGCAGCAGCGTCCATCCGACGAAGGGTGCGGGAAGGCGGACGGCGAGGTTGGAGCGTTCGATCTGGAGCCGGGCGCTGGCTTGGACGATCGGCTCCTCGTGGAAGGCCCTGGCGACGCGGTCGAGGAGGAGCTCAAGGGTGCCCAACGGGCTCAGGCCCTGCGCCTTCACGTCCTTCACCAGCGATGGCCAGCGCGCGTAGTGCTCCTCCACGACGTATGCGGCGAGGTTCTCCTTGCTGATGAAGTGGTGGTAGATGGCCCCCTTGGTCACCTCTGCCTGTACGGCGATCTCCTGGAGCGATGCCTCGCGGAACCCCTTGGCGGCGAACTCCATGGCCGCGACGTCCAGGATGATCTGCCGGGTGCGCCGCGCGCGCTCCTGGCGCATGGGTGGACCCTCGTCGGCGATCTGGAACCGCCACGGACTTTCGATGTCCAGGTCGAACTCACCCGGTTCGCTGATTTCAGCCACCCTTGCGCCCCTTCCGGTCACGTGTTGTCGTCCATTGAAATATATACCTTCCGGTGGGTATCTTTTTGCTCGCCGCGGGTGCCTGCTTGTGGGTTCGATGTGGACCCTCGCTTTCGGCGCGTGCCCGGGCCTGAGTCAAGGACCCGTGGGGGGGAGATCTGTAGTGTCTGTCATCAATCATGACGTTTCCGGTCTGATGCGACCTGAACAGAACATATCGGTCCGACCGTTGTCCTTCGAACGAGCAGTGTCGAGAACCCTGGTCCACAAGGCCGCTCCGTCCGAGGTCTTCCTGACGGACATGGTTCGCGCATCGGCCGACCGGTACCGCGTCGCCGCGAAGTGGCCCGAGCGGCACACCCTTTTCGGAACGGGGCCGCGGCGTACGCTCGATCCGCTGCTGCTCGTCGAGACCGTTCGACAGGCCGGACTGTGTCTGACGCAGCGGTACTACGACGTGCCCCAGGACCATCAGTTCGTGCTCTCCAGTCTGGAGTACGAACTCGACACGTCACCCCGGTCGATCGACGCCGGGCGGGCCGTCGACACCGCTGTGATCGAGGTCCGTTGCCAGGTCGAGGTCAGCCGCGCGGACTACCTGAGCATGTCCCTCGACGCCGTGATCCTCACCGAGGACGGCATCCGGCTCGGCCAGGTCGGCTTCTGCTGGCGCTCGCTCTCCCCTCAGCGGTACGAGCAGCTGCGCTTCAGCGGCGAGGGCCCCCGCGCCCCCGCACCCGACGGCACGCTCGCCGACCCGGTGGCCACGCCGGCCGCCGTCGGGCGCTCGCACGGCAAGGACGTCATGCTGGCGCCGGGCAACAGCGTCCGCAACTGGCGGTTCAGGTTGGACCGGCAGCATCCCGTCTACTTCGACCACGCCTGTGACCACATACCCGGCATGGCCCTGCTGGAGTCCTTCCAGCAGGCGGCATGGCTGATGTCGGCCCATGCCGAAGGCGTCGACGCCGAGAACTGGCTCTGGAGCCCGACGGCAGGGGCCCTGACGTTCCAGTCCTTCGGCGAGCTGGACGCCCCGACCACGATCGACGCCGAAGTGGCACAGGAACCGTCCGCCTACGGGCAGCACGCCGTGCGCGTCTCGGCGACGCAGGGGGGCACCGTTCTGGCCACCGCGGCACTGCTGGGTTCCGGCTTCTCCGTGGCCGGTGGAGGCATGCTGTGACCACGGCCCTGTCCAGTGCGGCGCTCGACTCACTTGCCGGCCGGGCGGGCCGGGCCGCGGGGGCCGCACATGAACATCGCCGGCTTCCCGCCGAACTGGCCGAGGCCGTGTCGGCCTCCGGGTTCACCCGGCACTTCGTGCCCGGACGGTGGGGAGGCGAGGAGGGCACGTTCACCGGGTTCGCCCGGGCCGGCACGGCTCTCGCCGAGGAGTGCGCCTCGACCGCCTGGTGCGCCGCGCTCTACGCGGCGCACGGCCGACTCGCCGCGTATCTCCCGGAGGACGGGCAGCGCGACCTGTGGGGCCGGTCGCCCGATGTGCGGATCGCCGCGGCGGTGATGCCGCCCGCCGGCCGGGCGGTGGCGGAGGGCGACGGATGGTCGCTCAGCGGTGAGTGGGCGTTCGCCAGCGGCATCGACCATGCGCACTGGGCGCTGCTGGCCGGCCGGACCGGCGCGGACGAAGAGCGGACGGTCCGGGTGTTCGCCGTGCCACGCCACGAGTTCGAGGTCCTCGACACCTGGGACAGCACCGGGCTGCGGGGCACCGGCAGCAACACCGTCCGCGTGAAGGACGTCCTCGTCCCGTCCCACCGCACCCTCACGCCGGCCGAGCTCGCGCACATCGACCCCGACCGGGCGCGCTGCCACCGGGTGCCGTACCCGGCGGTCGCCGGAATCCAGTTCCTCGCGCCCGCGCTCGGGGCGGCGCGGCGGGCCCGGCAGGCGTGGATCGGCGACATGTCCGCACGGTGCCGCGCGGACGGCCGCCCCGCACACACGACGGTCACCGCCCAGCAGGTTCTGACGCGCGCCTCGGCCGAGATCCATGCCGCGGAGCTGCTTCTGGCAGAGGCGGCCCGACGGGCCGACGAGGACCCCGTCACCCCTTCCGTCGTGGCGGAGAACGTACGCGACTTCTCGGTCGCCGCCGAACTCTGCGAGACCGCGGTCGGCCGTCTGGTCCGCGCGGCGGGTGCCCGCGCCCTGACCGGGAGCAGCCCGCTGTACCGCGCCTGGCAGGACGTGTGTGTCGCCACCGGCCATGCCTCCCTCGGGTTCGAGGCGGCGAGTGCCCACTACGCGCAAGCGGTTCTCCCGGCTGCCGGGACAGAGGCATGAGGAACCCGCGCATAGCCTTCTTCGACGTCGACGAGACGCTCGTCGCCGCCAAGTCGATGCTGAGCTTCTGGAATTTCTGGCAGCGTGAATCCGGAGCGGGAAAGCCGGGCCGACCGGCCCCGATTCCGCTGGAGAGGCTCCTGGAGCTGCCACGGGAGGAAGCCAACCGGGCCTACTACAGGTATTTCGCGGGTGTACGCCGGACCGAACTGCTGGCCGCCGGGCGCCGGTGGTACAGGGCGGCGCGCGACACCGACGCCGTCTTCCTTCCCGCGACTCTGGACCGGCTCAGACTCCACCAGCGTCAGGGCTTTCGCATCGTCCTCGTCTCCGGGTCGCTGAGAGCCTGCGTGGACCCCATAGCCGAGGCGGTCGGAGCGGACAGGGTGCTCTGCACCGAGCAGGCGGTCACACGGGACGGGGTGCTGACCGGCGGGCTGATCCGCGCCATGATCGGGAGTGCCAAGGCGCGTGCTGTCGCCGAGGTCCTCGACGCGTGGAACGCGGATGCCGGGAACTGCTACGCCTACGGGGACCACCCCAGTGATCTCCCCATGCTGCGTGCCGTCGGTCATCCCGTCGTCGTGGGGCAGCACCGGCAGCACACCGAACTGGCGACGATCGCGCTCACCGAGGGGTGGCCCACCCTGCCGGCGGCTCCGGCGGGCGACCGCCGGCCGGTGGCGGCCGTTCGGACGGGCCACCGATGAAGCGACAGCGGCCCACCGGGGGATACGTGCCCCATGTGCCGCGCAGGGTGTCGCAGACCTCGCCGACGGTGGCGCCGGCGGCGAGGGCGTCCTTCATCGGGTAGAGGACGTTGTCCGTACCCACAGCGGCTCGCTCCACCTGGACCAGGGCTTCTGCGACGCGTTCACCGCACCGCCACGCCCGCAGCTTCGCGAGGCGTTCGGCCTGCCGGGTCTCGACGGCCGGGCCGACGCGGTGCGACTCGTCACCGTGGTGGCCGCAGGCCGGGACGATGCTCCACCTCGGGATCTCGGCCCGGCAGTACGTGAGGACGTCGGCGGCCAGCCGCAGTGAGGGCCCCGGCGGGAAGACGCGGGCGCCGCGCGCGATGTGCTCCTCGGGCACACCGTTCCGGGTGGTGCCGGTGAGCTTCTGGGCCGGGACGCCCTGTTCCTCGCCGACCAGTTGGTAGAGCAGCAGGAGCAGCGCGGCCGGGGCGTCGATCGTCATGGACGTGGAGACCCGGTCCAGCGGGATCCCGTCGAACAGCACCCGCATGTCGTCGACCGAGTCGATCGCGACCCCGGCCCTGCCGACCTCGCCGGACGCGATCGGCGCGTCCGAGTCGTGACCCGTCCGGGTGGGCAGGTCGAAGGCGACGGAGAGTTCCGTCGCCCCGTCGGCGATCAACCGCCGGTAGCGCGCGTTGGACTCGCCGGCCGTGCCGAAGGCCGCGTACCGCCGCGTCGTCCAGGGGCGGTACGCGCACATCGCCGGACACACGCCTCGGGCGGACGGGTACGTGCCCGGCCTCCCAGGCTGCGGATCCCGGTTCCGGCCCTGCGGCGCCGACGGGCCGTGCGCCGGCCGGACGGGCAGCCCGGAATCGGATGCGCGCGCCATGGGTGTGCCTCCTCAAGGTTGCGGTGGTGGTGCGAGGGAGCTATCGCCAGACCATCAAGAGCCTGGGGTTCTCCAGCACGGCTGCGGTGTCGGACAGCACCCGGGCGCCCAGCTCGCCGTCGACCAGCCGGTGATCGAACGTCAGGGACAGGGTGGCGACGTCGCGCACCGCCGGCTTCCCCTTGTGCACCCACGGCTTTCTCCGGACGGCCCCGAAGGCCAGGATCGAGGCCTCGCCGGGGTTGAGGATGGGCGCCCCGCCGTCGACTCCCAGAGCGCCGATGTTCGTGATGGTCGTCGTGCCGCCCCGCAGGTCGCCGGGGGGAGTCCGGCCGCTCCGGGCCTGGGCGGTAAGAGTCGCCAGGGACGAGGCGAGCCGGTCCATGGAGAGCCGTCCCGCGTCCTTGATGTGGGGAACGATCAGGCCTCGCGGGGTGGCCGCGGCGATGCCCAGGTCGATGCGCCGTCTGAGGACGATCTCCTGGTTCGGCTCGTCCCAGACGGCGTTGATCCCGGGGTGGCGCCGCACGGCCGTGAGGTACGCGGTGGCGACCAGCAGCAGCGGACCGACGGGAACGTCCCCCAGCTCACGGGAGGCCTTCAGCCGCCGGACGAGTTTCATCGAGCGCGTCATGTCGACGTCGATGAACTCCGTCGCGTGAGGTGCGGTGAAGGCCGAGGCCACCATCGCCCGGGCGGTGGCCCGACGCACACCACGAACCGGTATGCGCACCTCCGAATCCTCGGCGGCAGACCCGGCATCGGCGGGCCCGGCCACAGCCGTGGGGTCGTCCCCGCGTCGTGCGGCATCCAGAACGTCCTTCCGTGTGATCACACCGTGGGGCCCCGAGGGCCGGACGTCGGCCAGCTCCACCCCGTGGTCCTTGGCCAGCTTGCGCACCGGCGGCTTCGCCCGGGGTGTTCCGGGGGACGGCTCCGCCGGCCCGGGGCCGGCGGAGGAGAGCCCGCCGGCGGGCTTGCGGGGGCGCCGACGCACGGTTGTCGCCTCGCGCGGTCCGTAGCCGACCAGCACCTCCTGCCGTTCGGCGGGGGCCGTGGTGACCGCGATGATGGGGGATCCGACCTGGACGGTCTCACCCGGAGCGGCGAAGATCTCGGCCACGACACCGTCGTAGGGGATGGGCAGTTCGACGGCGGCCTTCGCGGTCTCGACCTCGCACACCGGTTGCCCGTCGGTCACCGTTTCGCCCACCTGGACACGCCAGTCGATGATCTCGGCCTCGACAAGTCCTTCACCCACATCGGGCATGAGGAACAACTGCCGGGTCGGGGAGGCGGCGACGGTCATCGGGGTACAGCTCCTCGGAAGTCATGGTGCGTCAGTGTTCGATGGCCCGGTCGACGGCGTGCAGCACCCGGTCGAGATCGGGGAGGTAGGCGCCCTCCACCCGGGACGGGGGATAGGGCGCGTGGAACCCGCCCACGCGCAGCACCGGAGCCTCCAGGCTGTAGAAGCACCGCTCGTGCAGCCGTGCCGCCAACTCGGCTCCGAGGCCGAGGAAGACGGGCGCCTCGTGCACCACGACAGCGCGGTGGGTGCGTTCGATCGACCGCTGGAGAGTGCCGAAGTCGACGGGTGACAGCGAGCGGAGGTCCACGACCTCCAGGCTCCGTCCCTCGTCCGCCGCGGCGGCCGCGGCCTCCAGGCAGACCTTCACGGTGGGGCCGTACGCGATGAGTGTCAGGTCCCGGCCCGGCCGCACCACGGCTGCCTCGTGCAGGCCCCGCGGAGCGGCGGACGTGTCGAGCTCCGCCTTGTCCCAGTACCGGCGCTTGGGTTCGAGGAAGATCACGGGGTCGTCGGACGCGATGGACTGGCGCAGCATCCAGTACGCGTCGTTCGCGTCGGCGGGTGACACCACCCGCAGACCGGCCGTGTGCGCGAAGTACGTCTCGGGCGACTCGCTGTGGTGCTCCACCGCGCCGATCCCGCCCGCGTAGGGGATGCGCACGGTGACGGGGAGCCGGATGTGTCCCAGGGAGCGGGCGTGCATCTTCGCCAGCTGGCTCACGATCTGGTCGAAGGCGGGGTAGACGAACCCGTCGAACTGGATCTCCAGCACCGGACGGAAGCCGCGCAGGGCCAGGCCGATGGCGGTACCGACGATCCCGGACTCGGCGAGCGGTGTGTCCACGACCCGTTCGTCGCCGAAGTCCTTGTGCAGGTGCTCCGTGACCCGGAAGACGCCACCGAGCCGGCCCACGTCCTCGCCCATGACCAGTGTCCTGGGGTTCTCTTCCAGCGCGAAGCGCAGGGCGTCGTTGAGCGCCTGGACCATGGTGGTGCGCGTCACGTGGTCGCTCCCTTCGTCCCGGGGTGCGGTGCCCCGGGCGCCGGTGTGTCGTCGGCGAACCCGGCGAGGTAGGCCGCGTGGTCGGTGCGCTCCTCGGCCACCAGGGGATGGGGCTGTGCGTAGACGTGCCGGAAGATCAGCTCGGGGTCGGGATCGGGCATGCCGCGAATGCCCGCCCGCAGCCGCCGGGCGAGTGCCTCGCCCTCCTCGTCGACCTCGTCGAAGAAGTCCTGGTCGGCCCACCGCTCGCGCAACAGGCAGGCGCGCACCCGGGCGACGGGATCGCGTCCCTCCCAGGCCTCCTGTTCGCCCGGCGGGCGGTAGCGGCTGGGGTCGTCGGACGTGCTGTGCGGCGCCATCCGGTACGTGAACGCCTCGACGAGTACGGGGCCTTCACCCGTGCGGGCCCGCTCCAGGGCCCACCGGGTCACCGCCAGGCAGGCCAGTACGTCGTTGCCGTCGACGCGCAGTCCGCGGAAGCCGAAGCCGGCGGCCCGCCGATGAAGGGGAGCACGGAACTGGCGGTCCGTCGGTTCGGAGATGGCCCACTGGTTGTTCTGGCAGAAGAAGACGACAGGGGCGCCGTACACGGCGGCGAAGTTGAAGGCCTCGCTCACATCGCCCTGGCTGCTGGCGCCGTCACCGAAGTACGCGACGACGGCGTCCCGCGAGCCTTCCTTGGCCAGGCCCATGGCGTATCCGGTCGCATGCAGGGTCTGTGCGCCGATGACGATCGTGTAGAGGTGGAAGTTCTTGTCCGCGGGGTTCCAGCCGCCGTGGTTGACGCCTCGGAACATGCCCATCAGGTCCATCGGATCAACCCCCCTGCACCAGGCGACGCCGTGCTCCCGGAACGTGGGGAAGGCGTAGTCCCCCGGGCGCAGCGCCCGCGCCGAGCCGACCTGGGCGGCCTCCTGCCCCAGGGAGGAGGTCCACAGGCCCAGCTCGCCCTGGCGCTGGAGGGACGCCGCCTCGCTGTCGAAGCGGCGGACCAGTACCAGGTCCCGGTACAGGGCGCGCACCTCGTCGGCCGATGTGTCGAGCGAGAACTCCGGGTGGGCCACCAGCTCGCCCGCGGGGGTGAGCAGCTGAACCATGGGCTCGCACGGGGCGGCAGTGCCCGGGACGTCGGCCGGGGCGGCCCCGGTACGCGGAAGATCGTCGACGGTCACAGTTCGTTCCTCGGTCGCAGGGCCGCACGGCCGGTGGCCACGGTCGTTCCGTCGCGGTCCGCCGCCATGAGCGAGACGGACCCGTGATGCGGACCGGTCCCTCGGGCCGGCCGGTCGGTCACCCGCAGTCCGGCGGATTCGCCGTCGATCACCAGGGGCCGGGAGAAGCGCAGCGAGAGCTCGTACGGACGGCCCCGGCCCGCCCCGGTCCTCAGGTGCTGCTCGGCCAGGGCGAAGGTGAGCATGCCGTGGGCGATGACTCCGGGGAATCCGGCTTCCAGCGCGGCGTCCTCGGACAGGTGGATGGGGTTGTGGTCCCCGGACACCGCGGCGTACTCGCGCACCAGCGCACGGTCCACGCAGATGCCGGGTGCGGGGTCCCGCGCGGGGCGGGGGCGGACGGGTGCGGGGGCCCTGGCGGGAGCCGCCGTGCCGGGCGCCCTGTGGACGAGCAGCGAGCCGGCTTCCGCGACGGACTCCGTGCCGACGGCCAGGTGCACCGACACCTCGGTCATGACCCCGTTCGCCAGCGCCTTCGTCGAGCGGATCGCGCACGCGCAGACCAGCTTTTCGCCCGCGTGGACCGGCCGGAGCAGACGGATGCTCTGCGCGCCGTGGAGCGCGACCGTTCCCGGCGGACCGTCCGCGAACAGCTGCCCGGAAGCGCGCACGGCGACGGCGGCCAGCAGGGCGAGCGGCAGCACCGTGCCGTCCTGGACGCTTCGGTCCCCCTCCGTACCGGAGGCCCGTTCGAGCATGGCGCGGAAGCGGTGGAGCTCTTCGGCCGGCACCGTGTGGTGCCCCGTGGCGGAACGCGGACCCTGCCGGGCGCACTGCTGGGGAGCGGTCATGGTCAGCGCCCCGGCCGCTTGCGCAGCAGGCACGTCAGACGCGCCGTGCAGACCAGCCGGTCCTGCTCGTCCCGGATGGTCACCTGGTAGGTGCCCACCTGCGAGCCCTGGTGAAGGGGCTCGCACACACCCGTCACCAGTCCGTCCCGGGCGGCGCGGTGGTGCGTGCAGTTCAGTTCGAGACCGACGAGCATCCCGTCGGGCGCCACGTACGCCCCGGCGGCCAGCGAGCCCAGCGTCTCGGCGAGCGCCGCGCTGGCGCCGCCGTGCAGGAGACCGTAGGGCTGCCGGTTGCCCGCGACCGGCATGGTGGCGACCACACGCTCCCGTGTCCACTCCTGGACCTCTATGCCGAGCCGGTGTATCAGCTGTTCCGCGAGCACCTCTTCGGGCAGGCCGGCCATCAGCTCGGCCAGGGATTCCTTCATGCCGCCTCTCCTGTCCGGCCGGCCCGCTCCGCGACCGCGACCAGGGGGAGCAGGGATCCGTACGGAGAGCTCCCGCCCTCGTACCCGGGCGGCCGGGAACCTTCCCCGGTGCCGACGGCGCGGCGCAGCAGCACCGCCACGGCCAGGTCCTGCTCCGGCGGTCGCGCCGACCGGCCGAGCCGGGCCACCTGGCCGTACGCGGCGCGGGTGCGCGGATTGACGGCCAACTCGACCCCGATCAGGAGGACCTGATCCAGTTCCGGCTCCTGCGAGAGCAGCAGCTCGGCCGCCTCCCACGCCTGCTCGGCCACGCCGTGGTCGGCGGCGACGCAGGAGACAGGTCCGGTGAGCCCGTACTCGATGGTCAGGTGCCCCAGGATCGACGTGGTGACGGACTGGAAGAAGAGCAGCGGGTTGTGCACCCGGCCGCTCACCAGCTTCCGGCTCGCCAGGTCGGACGTGGTCGCGTCGCCGGCCACCGTGGCCAGGACGACGGCCGTGGTGTCCGGGTACGGGCCGACCAGCGCGTTCCCGGTGCCGTCGGCCGGCGGATCGCCCAGACAGCGGCGCACGGTCTCATGGACCAGCGGGTTGAACGTCGAGGCGACGAACCCGGGCACCACGGGCAGTCCGGGACCGTCCGGCCGATGGGTGAGGTGCGCCGCCGCGACCACCCGCAGGGGCCCGCCGGCGGTGCCGGGCTGCTCCCGTGCGGGGTTCGGCGCTGCAGTGGATGTCACGGCTTCTCCAGAATGATCGCAGTGTTCAGGCCCCCGAAGCCGGCGTTGAGCGAGAGCACCCGGTCCAGGCGCGCCTGCCGCGGCTCATTGGGTACGCAGTCGAGGTCGCACTCCGGGTCCGGCTCGTCGTACCCCGCGGTCGGCGGCACGGTCTGGTTCTCCAGCGCCTGAAGTCCCACGACCAGTTCGACCGCGCCCGTGGCCTCCAGCATGTGGCCGGTCATGCTCTTGGTGGAGCTCACCATCAGCCGGTCCGCACGGTCGCCGAAGGCTTCTCGCAGCGCGGCGGTCTCCGCCGGGTCGTTGAGACGCGTGCCGGTCCCGTGGGCGTTGACGTACTGGATGCCGTCCGGGCCGACGCCGGCCTTGGCCAGCGCACGGCGCACCGCACGTGCCATGCCCAGCCCCCGCGGGTGCGGCTGCACGACGTGATGGGCGTCGGCGGACATGCCGTAGCCGCGGATGCGCGCCGACGACCGGGCGCCGCGCCGCAGAGCGTGTTCCTCGGACTCCAGCACGATGGCCGCGGCGCCGTCGCCGAGCAGCATGCCGCTGCGCCCCTGGGCGAACGGCCGGAGCTGCCCGTCCCTCGCGAAGGTACGACCGGAGTCGAACTTGGCGAACTGCTCCTCGTCGACCAGGTAGACACCCCCGACCACGGCGACGTCGACCTGCCCTGCGCTGATCATCCGGCAGCCGTGGATGACGGCGCCGGCGGAGGCCACACAGGCGTTGATGAACGCCAGGCGCGGCCCGGCGAAGCCGAACTCCGCCGCGATGGCCTCGGGGATGCCACCGGCGAAACTGCGGTGCACGTCCGCCGGATCGGAGGGCCGGCCCGCCGCCTCGTTCTCCCAGAAGCGGTGCAGGCCGGTGAAGTCGCCCTGCGTCCCCATGAGTACGGCCACCCGGCGGGGATCCACCGCCCCGGGGTCCTGCGGATCCAGCTTCGCCGCCGCGAGCGCGCCGCGGACGCAGCCGAGGACCGTGTCCAGCTGGCGCGGCGCGTTCTCCCGGCCGCCGTACGTCGCCGCGTACCGGTTGCGGAACGGCGTGGTGTCGAAGCGCTCGATGGGGGCGAACGCGTCGCGGCCGGTGAGGACATGGTCCCGCAGCGCGTCGACACCCGCGCCGAACGCGGTGAACACGTCGTAGCCCGTCACCCGCACCTCAGTCGGCATCGGTTCCACCCTTTCGGTGTGCGGTAGTTGTCACGGCCCCGACGGACCGCAGATAGGTGTGGATCCCGCGGACCGAGTCGAAGTGGTCGAGATCGGCCCCGTACGGGTCGATGCTGATGCCGTGCTCCTCTTCCAGTACGTGCTGGAACCACACCAGCGCGAGTGAGTCGAGGGTGATCGGGGTGTCGTCGCCCAGGGCCTCGGTGCCCGGCACGATCTCGGGGCGGCACAGCAGGCCCCGGACCTGGTCGATGGTGATCACGCAACCGCCTCGGCGGACGCGTCCTCCCGGTGGGCGGCAACCGCCGCGACGAACTCGCCGAGGGTGGCGGTCGGCTGGGCCGCCGGGTCCTCGTCGGCGATCTTGGCTCCGTACTCGTGCTCCACCTGCACCAGCAGCTCGACGAGCGCGAGCGACTCCAGCTCCAGACCGCCGGGGCCGAGCGGGAGGTCGTCGGAGACGGACTCGTCCACCTCGGGGAAGATCTCGCTGATGATGCCGATGACGAAGGAACGGATCTGGGATGCCATGACAGTTCTCCTTGACGGTGAGAGATCGGGGTTTTCGCCGGCGGGCGGTCAGCCGCGCGGGACACGCACCTGGCCATTGGTCACGCGGACCGGGTCGACGAGCGGCCGTACGGGGTCCGTCGGCGCCGTGTAGTCGACCCCCGGCAGACCGAAGCCGTTGAGGGCGAGCGCCTCGGCCCGGTGGGCCGCCGGGTCGCCGAGCTGCCCGACGGTGTCGCTGTCGACCCGCGCGAGGCGGTTGTCGACCTCCTCCTGGACGTCCGGACGCAGTTCGAGGTCGTCCAGCCGCAGACGCCCCAGCTCGTCCGTCACCACGGAGGGCACCGGCTTCGCCGAGGGGTCGAGCGCCTCCGGGTACAGCCCTCCCAGCAGCCGGTACGCCTGCTCCATGGGGCCTTCCTGCAACCCCGCCTCGCGCATGACCCGGCCGAGCAGCACGGTGTACAGCGTCTGTGCCGGGATGACCTGGCTGGCCTGGGTGACGAGGGCTCGCATCACCGCGGTCACGGCGCGGCCGCCGACGCGGCGGAGCCGGGCATCCAGGTCACGGCCGGTGGCCTCCAGGTGCTCCTTGGCCCGGCCGAGCGTGCCGGCCCGGTACGTGGGGGCCAGCGCGGTGTTGCCGACGTAGCTGAAGGCGACCGTCCGGGCTCCGGGCGCGAGGACGTCGGCGCTCTGCAGCGCGTCGATCCACCGACGCCAGTCGTCCCCGCCCATGACGGTGACGGTGTCCCGGATCTCCTCCTCGGAAGCCGGGTCGAGCGTCGCCCGGTCGACCTTGCCGGTCGCGCTGTCGTAGGTCTTCGCGCTGAAGGGCCGCTCGATCGTCTTGAGCGCGGAGCGATGGGTCCGGCCGGTCTCCGGGTGGGCGCGACGGGGTGCCGCCACGCTGTAGACGACGAGGTCCACGCTGCCCAGGTCGTCGCGGATCGTCTGGATGGTCCGGTCCTTCGTGGCATCGCTGAAGGCGTCTCCCACGACGGTGCGCGCGTAATGACCCTCGCGCTCCAGCTCCGCCTCCGCGGCAACGGTGTTGTACCAGCCGGGCGTCGCCGTCCGGTTGGGTGTGCCCGGACTCTCCTGGCACACGTTCAGCGTGGCTGCCCCGGCGCCGATGGAGACGGCGATCCGGGCCGCGAGGCCCAGCCCCGCGGAACCACCGACGACCAGGACGTTGCGCGGCCGGCCCGGTCCGGTGAACCTGTCCTGCCGACGGGCGTGGGCCACGTCGCGCCGTACGCGCTCGGCGCAGCCGTCGGGGTGGGCGTTGGCGCACAGAGCGCCTCGCAGCATCGGTTGGATGATCACGTCACGACCTCACCGCGGGTGGTTGCGGAGCCGGCCATCCGCGAGACCAGCAGTTCGCGATTGCGGATGAGCTTTCCGTTGCTCGTGCGGGGGACCGCGGGGGCGAGCTCGAACCTGCGCGGGATCTTGTAGTGGCTCAGCCGGTCCCGGCACCACGCCTGGAGCTCCCGTACGCCGATGCCGCCGCTCGTACCGACGAACGCCTCGATGGTGCCGCTGAACAGCACCACCGCCTCGGTGACATGGGGGTGCTCGGCGAGTGCCAGCTCGACCTCGCGCAGATCCACCTTGAGACCGCCGATCACCACGAGCGAGTCGGCGCGGCCGTGCACGGAGACGATCCCGGTCGGCTCGTCGATGCCGGCGAGGTCGTGCGTGCGCAGCCAGCCGTCGACGAACCTGTTGTCCACGTCGTTGGCGTAGACGTAGGGGGAGACGTCGGCACGGACCTGGAGCTCACCGCCCTGGACGCGTACCTCCATGCCGGGGGCCGGCGTCCCCACGGCGGGCGGAAGGTGCCGCCCGGCCAGGTCCGTCGCGATGATCCCGGTCTCGGTCATTCCGTAGGCCTGGCCGATCCGGATGCCGTATCGCTGCTCGAACTGCTCGTACACCTCTGGCCGGATGGCCTCCCCGCCGGAGACGGCGAGTCTCAGGGAAGGGAGCGGTACGGGCTCGGAGACCCGGTTCAGCAGTTCGAAGTGGAACGGGACACCGAACAGGACCTGCGCCCCGCTGTCGGCCAGGGTGCGCAGCAGTGTCCGGGGCTGGGCATTGGGCGTGAACACCAGCGTGGCGCCCGCCGACAGTGCGTGCAGCACGCCGCCGATCAGCCCGAAGGAGTGGGTGAGGGAGTTGCCCAGCAGAACCTTCTCGCCGGCCGTGGGCATTCCCTCCAGGCCGGCGAAGCGGTCGAGCTCGGTCAGCAGCGAGGCCCCGGTGCGACCGATGATCTTCGGGTATCCGGTGGCGCCGGAGCTGAACTGCAGCAGTGCGTTGGCGTTGCCGGCGGCGTGTCCGCCGCGGCGCCGCTCGACCTGGATCTCGCACTCGTCCTGGAAGACGACACGTACCGCCCCGGACGCTCCGGAGGTGATGAGGTACTGCGGTTCGCAGAGGTTGACCAGCCGGTTGACCTCCAGCCGGGTCAGCCGGGGGTCCATCAGGATGACCTGGGCGCCGCGCAGCCACAGCGCGAGGACGGTCCACAGGTAGCTGTAGCTGGGCACCATCTGGACGGCGACGGTCGTGCCCGGCCCGATGCCGCGGACGCCGAGGAGCTCGTTCAGCTCGGTCACCTTGCGGCGCAGGTGCTCCCAGGTGATGTCGGACTGCGCGGTGGCCCAGACCGTGTCGGCGGGCTGTGCCGACAGGGCGTTCTCGATCCAGCCGCCGAGGGCTGTCCAGTCCTTGGGTGGCGCGTTCTCCATGAGTTCTCCGTCTCAGGAATCGATGGCCGCAGGTGCGCCCGCGCACGGGCGCACCCGGGCGGTCGGCTCACTTCTCGATGCAGAACTCGCCGACGGGCCAGCCCACGTGGCGCTTGTCGGTCGGCGTGTAGCCGAGCAGCTGGTCGCCGGACTTCAGCTCGGTGACGTTGAGGACCTTGGCGCCGGGGCCGAGGACCCGCACGTGCCAGTCGTCCTGCACGGTCAGGCTGACCTCGACGCCCTCGGGCGACTTGGCCTTGATCGTCAGCAGCGGGCGGGACTCCAGCTTCACCCGGCCCACCGCTATGCGGCGGGTGCGCCCGTCGGCGCCGACGCCGAGCACGGTCGCGCCGGCCTTCAGCTCGCTCAGGTAGTTGGTGCGGTTGTCCGCGCCGTAGGTGTACGAGTGCAGGGCGCCGGCGTTGACGCGGAAGGGGCGCGTCGGCATGTACGGCAGCGGGTGGGTCTCACTGACGCAGAGCACGAAGCCGTGCGCGTAGGAGCCGACGAGGATGCCCTCGTCCTTCTCGAAGTGGGTGCAGGTGTCCACACAGACCCGGTCCCCCATGCCCGTGTGCTCGATCGACTCGACCGTCAGCGTGGTGAGTTCGAGCGGATCGGTCCGGGCGGCGAGCAGTTCGGCCAGCTTGAAGACGTCGTCGGCGTTCTTCGGGGCCATCATCACGCCCTCCGAACCCTTCTCCAGGACGCCGACGACGATCTCGGCCTCCTCCAGATCGCCGACCTCGCAGATCAGCTGCCCCTCGGAGCGGTCGGCGGCCGCGATGACGATCTCCAGCGGGATCTTGGTCGGGTCGCGGAACCTGACCACGGTGTAGGGCAGGGCCGCAGCCGCGGCGCAGGCGAGATCGAGGGTGCGCTGGTCGACGACCTCGACGAAGGAGGTGGCGGACTTCTCGCCCGCGAGATGCCGCAGGCGCAGCTCGTTGAGCTCGTCGTCGTCCGCGACGGTCACGGCGACGAGATCGGCCGGCCCGGTCTGCGCGGTGGCGGTGCCGTCCCCGTCCTGCGCCGGACGGTTCGGCGACGCGGCCTCGGCCGGCGGGAACAGCACCTTCTTGATGGTGGGCGGCAGGGTGGCGAGCACATCGGGACGGGAGTCGACGATGCCGTCGAGGCGGGCGTGCACGGCGGCGTCCACGACGGCGGGCACCTGCTCGGCGGCGACGGAACGGAGGTCGATCCAGGCGAACTTCACGGATTCCCCAAGGAGAGTAGAGGTTGGTGCGGGACGGGCGTCGGTCGGTCAGGCGGAGCGGACCGCGTCGTACAACTCGGCCACGGAAACGGGCAGTTCGGTGTTCGGGTGCGGGGCGTGGACGATGCGGGCAAGTTCCCGTACGAGGTGCTCGGGATCCCGGCTGGTGAACACCCGCCGGCCGACCGCGAGGCCGCTGCAGCCCGCGTCGAGTGCCGAACGGGCATACGTCGTGAGGTCCTCGGCGGACTGCGGGCCGCCGGCCACCAGGATGGGGACCGGGCAACTGGCCACCACATCGGCCATGGCGCTCATCGGCACGGCCGCCGAGGTCTTGATCAGGTCGGCGCCCAGGTCGACGGCGATGTTCACCACATGGGCCAGCAGCCGCGGGTCGTGCGAGTCGCTGATGCGCGGCCCGCGCGGATAGATCATCGCCAGCAGCGGCATGCTCCACCGCTGGCATTCCGCGGCCACCCGGCCGAGATCGGCGAGCTGCTGGTTCTCCGTGTCGGAGCCGACGTTGACGTGGACGCTGACGGCGTCGGCGCCCAGCCGTACCGCCTCCTCCACACTGCCCACCAGTACCTTCGCGTTCTGGTCGGCCGCGTGGGAGGTGCCGGCACTGAGATGCACGATCAGCGCGCACTCGCGCAGGTGGGCGGGGTCGATGCTGCCGACCCGGCCCTTGTGGACGATCACCGCGTCGGCGCCGCCGCTCACGAGGGCGGCCATGAGGCCGTCGAAGTCCTCGGCGTCGGCGACAGGACCGTCGGAGACGGAGTGGTCCATCGGAACGAAGAGATAGCGCCGGTCGGCTCTGCGGGAGAGCCGGCTCAAGCGGACTTCCTTTCCTGAGGAAAGGGGTCGAGACATTACATGGCCGCCCTTCATGGAAGAAGAAATCTTCCGTTCGGCAGTGATAACCGCCATGAATTCGCTGCGGTCGGAAAGGAACCTACGAGGGCCTGAGGATTCCGGTCAAGGAATCACTTCCCCCTCTTCTGTGCGACGAAAGAGCCTGGCCAGGCGGAGGGCGTCGTTTTTGAGAGGCCGTCCGGGCGCTCTGAACGGGCACCCTCGACGTGCACCTTCGGGCAGGTTCCCAAAAACCGTCGGGCAGGCATTATGGCCACCCTTTTATGGCATGCAGACTGTTTACCCGACTGTCCGCACCAACGGCGCTGGCGCCCGACTCCGATTTCCGAAGGATGGGGGATTACGACTGACAGGAAGGTGGCGGCACATGAGTTCGGCCATTCACCAGGAGACCGTCCGGCCCGCGCCTGTCGACTTCCGTCGGGCCATGGGACGGTTCTGCACCGGCGTCACCGTGATCGCCTGCGGGACCGACGACTCCACCGATGCGATGACGGCCAACGCGATGACCTCGGTCTCCATCGATCCCTTGATGCTCCTGGTCAGCATTCGCACCGCCGGGCGGCTGAGCGGTCGACTGGGCATCGGTTGCTCCTTCTCCGTGAGCGTTCTCTCGGAGGCCCAGGAGGAACTGTCCGCGCTCTTCGCCAGACCGGACCGGCCCCGGGGCGCCGAGGCGTTCGAACGGCTGGGCTCATGGCGGGGTCCGGGCGGGAGCGCTCTGGCCGCCGGGGCGCTCGCGGCGTTCGAGTGCACCGTCGAAGCCGAGTACCCGGGCGGCGACCACACCCTCTACCTGGGCCGGGTCACCGCGGTGCACCAGGGGCCGGCCGAGGCCAGGCCCCTCCTCTACTACCGGGGGGGCCACCCCAGGCTCCTCGACCCCCTATCGCTCACGGCTTTCGACCAGCCGCAAGAGGTGGAGACCATCCATGCCTGATACAGACAGGGGCCTCGCGGCCCGCACCCTGCCGGCTCCGGCCGGCGCCGACCCGGACGTCGTCATCGTCGGCGCCGGACCCGCCGGTCTGCTGCTGGGGCTGCTCCTCGGCCGTCGCGGCCGGAGCGTGCTGCTCCTGGAACGCGCGCCCCGGCCCCGGCCCGGACCCGGCAACGGCATCTGCCCCATCCTCCAGCCGGTCACGCTGGGGGTCCTCGACGATCTGGGCCTGCTCCCGGACCTCGCCGAGGGCACCACACCCGTCACCCGCGGCGAGGTCGTCGCGGGCGCGGCCGCGGTGGCCGCCCACTCCTACGGCGACCTGCCAGGGGCCCCCGTCGACCACGCGCTGCCGGTGTCGATCCTTCAGCTGCGCGACGTGCTCACCGAGGCGGTGCGTGCCACCCCCGGGGTCGAGATCGTCTACGACGCGACGGTCCACGGACTGCCCGCGCGCGCGGACGAGGAGCCGGGCGTCCGCTCCGTGCGGGTGGAGACCGAGGCCGGTGTCCGCACGCTGCGACCGGCGCTCGTGGTCGGCTGCGACGGCAAGCACTCGGCGGTCCGCGGCATGGCCGGAATCACCGCGCGGACCCGGACCTACACGCACGGCTATCTCGAACTGCGCGTACCCATGCCGGAGTTCTGGGGCACCACGATGCGTGCCTACTTCACGGCCGACGGATACATGCTGGGTACTCCCATCGCCGACGACCAGCTCCTGTTCGTGTGGATCACCGCTCCGGAGATCGCCGAGCGGGCGGTGAACGGCCCGCTGCCCGACCTCGTCGAGCGGTTCGCCGCCGGGATCCCCGACGCCGCCGGCTGGATCCGCGACCACACGCACGACCGCTCCCAGTTCCGGGAGTTCGCCCACCACATCGTGCGGCCGGAGCGCTGGGTCGACGGCAATGTCCTGCTCGTCGGTGATGCCGCGCACGGCGTGCACGTGTACGGCGGCCAGGGGCTGAACCTCTCGCTCCAGGATGCCGCCTGCCTCGCTCAGGCCTGCGACGAGGCGCTGAGCGGCAAGGACGCCGGCGCGCTGCACCGGTTCGAGGAGGTGCGACGACCGTACGTCTCGGGGTTCCAGGACATGCAGGAGGCCCATCTGGAGGCGCTCGCCACCGCGGCGACGAGCGGGCCGCGGCAGCGGGACCGCGGTGACGGGCAGCATCTGCCGGAGTTCGCCCCGCTCGCGCTCGGCCAGCCGGAACTGCGCACGGCACTCGCGCACGCCGGCCGGCCGGCCGGAACGAGGTCCTGACCCGTGGCGGACATCGACCTGAACGCCTATCTCGCCCGTATCGGCTACGACGGTCCTCTTACCCCGACGTCCGAGACGCTGCGCTCCCTGTGCTGGGCCCATGTCCGCAGCGTTCCCTTCGAGTTGCTGGACGGCCCCGACGGGATCACCCCGGCCATCGATCCCGAGGGCGTCTTCGAGAAGGTGGTGCGGCGACACCAGGGCGGGGCCTGCATGGAGGTGAACAACCTCTTCGCCACGCTGCTGAGCCGTCTCGGATACGACGTCACGCCCCTGGCCGCACGGCCGTGGCTGCCGCAGGAACGGGCGTACACCGAGTCCGCCGACCACATGGTGCTGCTGGTCCGGCTCGACGACGCCGACTGGCTGGTGGACGTCGCCTATTCCCAGCTCACCGCGGTCGACCCGATCCGGATCGACGGCACGGTGAGTCACGAGCGGGGCTGGGACTTCCAAGTGCTCCGGGAGGGCACCGAGTTCGTCGCCAGGCGCCGGGGCGCGAGCGGCCGGTGGACGCCCGTCCACCGGTTCACGCTCGAACCGCGCGGCGAGCAGCACTTCGACACGATCGTCGACCTGTACCTGAATCCGGCACGTGACTCGCCCATCCCGCGCACCTTGATGTGTTCCCGCGTGACCGCCGAGGGCAAGGTCCTGCTCGTCAACGACTTGTTCATCGAGGCCGTGGGCGGCGTGGAGCACAGCAGCAGGATCGAGACCCCGGAGGCCTGCCGTCGCGCCGTGGACAGGGTCCTCGCCGGCCATCCGCAGCTGGCCGAGCGCGCTGTGCGCATCTGGCAGCGGTTGATCGGAGACCGGCTGCTCACGGCGACTCCCGGCGCAGGCACCACAGCGCACAACCGTGAGGAGATACGCCAATGACCAGGCCGTACATCGGCTTCGGAGCCTTCATCTCGCCCCTGCATCCGCCCGGCGAGGATCCCTCGCTGCTGATGTGGCGGGACATGGAACTGGTGGAGTGGCTGGACCAGCTCGGTCTGGACGAGGCATGGGTCGGTGAGCATCACACCGGTGGGTGGGGAACCATCGGCTCGCCCGAGGTCTTCCTCGCGGCGGCCGCCGAGCGGACGAAGCACATCCGTCTGGGCACCGGGGTGACGAGCCTGCCCTACCACCACCCGTACATGGTTGCCTCCCGCATCGTGCAGCTCGACCACATGACACGCGGCCGCGTCATCCTCGGCGTGGGCGCCGGTTCGTCGCCCGGGGACGCCCACATGCTGGGGATCGAGCCGGGGGAGCAGCGCCGTATGAACGGTGAGGCGCTGGAGGCGGTGCTCGAACTCCTTGAGGGCCGAGGCCCGGTGAACCGCAAGACGGACTGGTTCGTCCTGCAGGACGCGCATCTGCAGCACCGGCCCTACCGCCGGGAGGGGATCGAAGTGGCGATCTCCAGTGCCACCTCACCCCTGAGCATGCAGCTGGCAGGCCGTCACGGGCTGAGCACGCTGTCCTTCGCCTCGCCCCGGCCGGGCGGCTCGCCGCCCGACCTGCGGCGGCAGTGGGAGTACGCGGAGGAGGCGGCGGCGGCGAGTGGGCGGAGCGTCAGCCGGGAGAACTGGCGGCTGGTGGTCAATGTGTACGTCGCCGAGTCCCGGAAGCAGGCGCTGGAGGACCTGAGGGTCGGATCGGCTGCCTGGATGCGGGGCTATTTCGGCGACATCGTGGGCTTCCCGGTCGACTCGCTCGGCGTCGAGCCCGGCCGCGAGATCGAGTTCCTGGTCGAGTCGGGAGCCGCCATCGTCGGGTCGCCGGACGAGGTGTCGGAGGGCATCGAGCGGCTCTACGAGTCCAGTGGCGGCTTCGGCAAGCTGCTCGTCACCGGCGCGGACTGGGCGTCCCGGGAGAACACCAAGCGGAGCTTCGAACTGCTCGCGCGCTTCGTGGCCCCCCGGTTCAACGGTTCGCTGAGGAGCCTCGACTCCTCGCGGGACTGGGTGATGTCCCGCCGCGGCGAGTTCGTCCCGCAGGCGTTGAACGCCGTCAAACGGGCCTTCTCCGACTCGGGCGTCGACGTTCCTCAGCTGACGGTGCCGGAGCGGCCCGAGCCGGCCTGAGCCGGCCGGGGCGGCATTCGGACGGGGCCGTGGGCAGCTGCCCACGGCCCCGTCCCGCCGCGGTCCCGCCGCCCGGTCACGTCCTTCCGTAGGCCCGGATGAACATGCTGATGCCGCGCTCGACGATCGCGTCGATCGTGGCATCGTCCAGGTCCACCTGGCCCAGCATCGAGGCCAGTTGGGCCTCACCGATCAACAGGGCGCGCAGCTGCCGGGCCGCTGCGTCGGCATCGTCCACCGAGAGGTGCCCGCCCTCGTGGAGGACCGTGAGCCGGGCGGCGACGTCCCGGATGCTCGCCTCCTGGTCGATGCCGCGCAGGGCGTTGTGCAGCGACTCCTCCAGCGGAGCGTCGGCCAGTACCCGCCAGCGCAGGGCGGCCGTCTCGTCGCAGAGCATCAGGCGCACCCAGCGACGGCCGAAGTCGACGAACTGCGCCCGGAGGTCGGTGCCTCCGTGCGCCGCGATGGTCTCCTCCATCACGGTCTGGAACTGCGCGGCCATGGGATCCATGGCGAGCTCCACGACGCAGCCGATCAGGGTGTCCCGGTCGCCGAAGTGGTTGTAGAGCGTCTGCTTCGCCACGTTGGCCTCGGCCGCGATCGTGTCGACGCTGCCCCGGGCGAATCCGTCGCGCAGGAAGACGCGGGCGGCCGCCTCCAGGATCTGCGCCCTGCGGTCCCGGCCGCCGTGCTGTCGGCGCCGACGCGGGCTCTGCGCCTCCGCCGGGACCGGTGTCTCCGTCCGCTCGCTGCCTGCCATCGGCACCGCCCCTCTCACTTGCCGACTTGACTTCTGGACGCCCCAGTCTAACATTCAGAAATAGACGGACCAGTCTAAGTTTTGTGACTGTGCGCGCTCTGACTCCACCCCCATCCGGAAGGGAAATCCAGCCATGCCCCCACGCACCCCGAAGCCGTCCGGAGCGGCACAGCCCGATCAGATCGACTCCGGGCTCTGGTGGCTGTGCGGTGTTCTCGTCCTGGGCGCCGTGACCACGCTGCTCGACGGAACCATCGTCAATGTGTCGATCGACGCGCTGTCCCACGAGTTCGACGCGTCACTCGGCACGATCCAGTGGACGATCACCGGGTACCTCCTGGCTCTCTCCCTCGTGGTGCCGCTCTCGGGCTGGGCCATGGAGCGATTCGGCGCGCGGCGGATGTGGCTGACGGCACAGGCGCTGTTCCTGGTCGGCTCGGTGCTCTCCGGCATCGCCTGGTCCATCGAGAGCCTGGTCGTCTTCCGGGTGATCCAGGGGCTCGGTGGCGGCATGGTGATGCCCATGGCCCAGGCCATGCTGGCCCGTGCCGCCGGACCTGCGCGCATGGGCCGTGTCATGGCCGTGGTCTCCGTGCCGGCGATGCTCGCGCCGGTCATCGGCCCGGTCATCGGCGGCGTCTTCGTCGACCAGCTGAGCTGGCGATGGATCTTCTTCGTCAACATCCCCATCGGCCTGGCGGCCATCGTTCTCGCCTGGATGAAACTCCCGGCCGACCGGCCGACCGGGCGCCCGCGACTCGACGTGGCCGGCATGCTGATGCTCTCTCCCGGTCTGGCCTTCCTGCTCTACGGCATGGCCCAGAGCGGCACCGAGGGCTTCACCGGCAGCGGGAGCCTGCCGTGGACCGCGACCGGTGCCGTCCTCATCGCGGGCTTCGCCGCACACGCCCTGCGCACCCGTCACGTACCGCTGATCGATCTGCGGCTGTTCGCCGACCGCGGCTACTCCGCCGCCGTCATCACGCAGTTCACCCTGAACGCGGCCGTCTTCGGCGCGATGTTCCTGCTGCCGCTCTACTTCCAGCTGGACCGCGGCGACAGCGTCCTGAAGGCCGGCCTGATGCTGGCTCCGCAGGGTGTCGGCTACGTCATCGCGATGGTCGTCGCCGGCCGGGCGACCGACCGGCTGAGTCCCGGGTCGCTCGCACTGGTGGGCGTGGTCCTCACACTGCTCGGCACCGTCCCGTTCGTGATGCTGGACAGCGGTTCCGGCTGGCTGCTGCTGGCCGCCGCGATGACGGTGCGCGGCATCGGGGTCGGAGTGGTCACCCTGCCGAGCCTGGCCGCCGCCTACCGTTCGCTGCCCCCGGCGGCGATGCCGCGTGCTTCGAGCGCGATGAACATCTTCCAGCGTCTCGGTGGCTCGATCGGCACCGCCGTCGTCGCGACCGTGCTGCAGCAGGCCCTCGCCGGCCGGGGACAGGGCGCTTCGCTCAACGACGCCTTCAACGAGTCCTTCTGGTGGGTGGTCGCCTTCACCGCGGTGACGTTCGTCCCGGTCCTTCTGCTTCCCCGTAAGCCCCCCGCCTTCGCCCCCGCGAACCAATCCCCCGTCGCCGGGCGCGAAGCGGCCTCCGCCGGTCACTGAGATCCACGACCGTCGCGAAAGGCCGTGCCGACCGCTCCGGTCCCGTGAACAGCGGGACCGGAGCGGTCACTTCCTCATCTCCGCGACGACATGGGCCCCGGACGGTACGCACACCGTCCGGGGCCCATGTCGGGTACGGAGACTCACACCAGGCAGACGACCTTTCCGAACACCTCGCCCGACTCGATCGCCGCCAGCCCCTGGCCGGCCCGGGCCAGCGGCAGGACCCGGTCGATGACCGGGCGCACTCCGGTGCGCACACAGAAGGACGCCAGCCGGGCCAGCTGAGCCGCCGTGCCCATGGTCGTACCCACCACGGACAGCTGATTGGCGAAGATGCGGCCCAGGTCGGCCGCCGGGGAGCCGCCCGACGTCGCGCCCGAGACCACCAGCCGGCCGCCCCTGCGCAGCGCCTTGAGCGAATGCGGCCAGGTCGCCTCGCCGACCGTGTCCAGCACGGCGTCGGCCTTGTGCGGAAGCCGTTCGCCGGGGGCGACGACCACCTCCGCGCCGAGCTCCGCGAGCCTGCGCCTCTTGTCCGCGCTGCGGCTGACCGCCCAGACGCGATAGCCGGCGGCGTGGCCCAGGCTCACCAGCGCGGTGCCCACGCCTCCGCTCGCGCCCTGCACCAACACCGTGGAGCCCGGCTCCGCCCCGGACTTCTCGAACAGCATCCGGTACGCGGTCAGCCACGCCCCGGGCAGGCACGCGGCCTCGGCGAAGCTGAGCTCGGGCGGCTTGGGGATCAGGCACCGGCGGGGCACCGCGACCCGCTCGGCCAGGGTCCCCGGCTGCTCCACGGACAGGAACTGCGAGCCGGGGTCGAGCGTCTCGTCCCCGCCTCCGGCCAGCGGGTCGCCGATCACGGGGTAGACGATGACCTCGTTGCCGTCCTCGTCCACGCCCGCGGCGTCACTGCCCAGTACCACCGGCAACTGCCCGGGGACCAGGGCGACACCCCGCAGCGTCCACAGGTCGTGGTGGTTCAGCGCCGCGGCGCGGACGGACACGACGGCCCAGCCCTCCGGACGCTCCGGCTCCGGCCAGGGCCCGGTGCGCAGCCCTTCCAGCGGGGCGTCCGGCACCGACCGCTCGGCCACAACGGCGTACACCGGCTCACCCCGCGCGCAGGCACAGCGTGCCCCAGACGAAGCCCGCGCCGATGCCCGAGACCAGCATCAGGTCCCCGGCCGCGATCTCCCCCCGCAGGCGGGCCTGGTGGAGCACCGTGAAGACGGTGGCGGCCCCCGTGTTGCCGTAGCGGTCCACCGTGATCCCGGCCCTGGAGCGTTCCACGCCGAGTTGGTCCATCACCTCGTGGACGATGTTCAGGTTCGCCTGGTGCAGTACGTAGTGCTGGATGTCCTGCGGCTGGAGCCCGGCGCGTTCCAGCGTCGTGCGGATGCTCCCGGGGAGACGCTTCGTCGCCTCGACCCAGACGGTCCGGCCGTCCATGCGCAGGTACTGCCCGCCGTCGGCAGCGGTCTCGGGCGTGGTGGGGAGACTCGTCCCGCCCGCCGCGATCTCCACCGCATGGGACAGGGAGGCGTCCATGTCCCAGGCGAGCAGGCCGTACCCGGGCGTCGTACGCCCCATCACCACGGCACCCGCCGCGTCTCCGAAGAAGACGCGGGTCGAGCGGTCGGCGGGATCGGTGACACGGGACAGGCACTCGGCACCGATCACCAGAACGTGGCGCATGTGGTCGTTCTGCAGGAGGTGGGAGGCGACCAGCATGCCGTAGGCGCCCCCGGCGCAGGCCGCTTGATTGAGGTCGAGCGGGAAGGCGCGGTCCGCTCCCAGCGCCTCCTTGACGATCAGGGCGGTGGACGGCAACGGCTGGTCGAAGGTGAAGGTGGCCACGATCACCGCGTCGAGGTCCGAGGCGGCGATCCCGCTGTCCGCGAGGGCCTGAAGCGCGGCGTCGACACACATGTCGGACGTCGTCCGTCCGGCCTCCAGCCACCGCCGCTCCCGGATCCCGGTCCTGGTCCGGATCCACTCGTCCGTGGTGTCCAGCGTCCCGACCAGTTCCTCATTGGTCACGACCCGGCCAGGTACGTGCGCACCGGTGCCCGTGATCCCGACGGGAACACGCAGCCCGCTCGTGGAGATGCCGGTGCCGGACGCGACGGCACCGCGCTCGATGGTCTCTTGCATGTCTGCTCGCTTCCCCGCCGGCCCTCGACCCCGGTGAACAAGGGCGGCGGCCGCAGCGGTTGTATGCCCCGCCGGCCGGCCACGACAGTGGGGGCGGCCCAGCGAGAGCTCGATTCGTGCACGGGCCAATTCCGTGGGGCTGGAGAGACGGCCTCGAACACGAGGCATCCAGCGGACAGGACCCTAGGCAGGCCGGCCGCGACGGGCCATCCTCAACCACCCGGCCCGTTCCGGGCGGCACGAGTGGTCCGGTGACGGCGCCGGCCGGACTGCCCGAACGGACACCCGCGCCACCCCTGTCGGGGCGGTGGTGATGAGGCACGCGGAATGGCCGTTCCCGTGCGTCCCGCCCGCGGCGAGACTCCTGATCGTCGGGAGACGGCCGGACCGATCGCAACCCTGGCGCCCCGCCGGCCTGGCCCTTCGTCCGCTCGCGAACCGAGCGGACGGTCGTGCCCGTACGGGCCCACCGGCCCGTACGGTCCCCGCCCCGCCTCCCGGAACGTCCCCCTCCCCGTCACGTACCGCCCAGCGACTCGCCACAAGGAGCATCGCCCGATGGAAGACATTGCAGACAGCACCCGCCGCGGCGTAGGGATCCGAGCCATCGGCGGCTACCTGCCGGAGCGCGTGGTGACCAACGCCGAGCTGGAGCAGTCGCTCGACACCACCGACGCCTGGATCCAGGAGTTCATCGGCGTGAAGACGCGCCGTTGGTCCGCGCCCGAGGAGTGGACCTCGGACCTGGGCGCCGCGGCACTCCTCGACGCCTGCCGACGGGCGGGAGTCGATCCGGAATCGGTCGACCTGGTCATCTGCGGCACCTACACGCCCGATCACCACATCCCCGCCACGGCCGTGGCCATCATGGGCAAGCTCGGAATCCGGGGCGTGCCGGGATTCGACGTCAACAGCGGCGGTTGCCCCGGCGGCACCTTCGCCCTGGACGTCGGCGCCAAGTATGTGGCGTCCGGCGCCTATCGACGCGTCGCCGTCGTCCTGGCCGACGTCAACACGAAGATCTTCGACCCGGAGGACCGCACGGTCGGCGTCATCTTCGGGGACGGCGCCGCCTGCTATCTGCTGGAGCCGGCCACGACCGGTGCCGGCGTGGGCACGACCCTGCTGCGCAGCGACCCCACGGGCTACACCACCGCGTATGTGAAGCGGGAGAAGCGCACCTGGCCGGACGGCAGTCCCAAGCAGTCGGCCTTCGGCGACAACTTCGCCCACATGCACGGCCGCGGCGTACGGGACTTCGCGCTGGACCGGGTGCCGGGCTTCGTCGAGGAGCTCGTCAAGACCAACCATCTCGCCCTGGAGGACATCGACCTGATCGTCTTCCACCAGGCCAACTACCGCCTCATCCATGTGCTGATGGAACGTCTGGGTCTGCCGGTCGACCGCACGATGACCAACGTCCAGAAGTACGGAAACACCTCGGGCGCGGGCGTCCCGCTCGTGCTGCGGGAGGCGCTGGACAGCGGCCGGATCAAGGCCGGCAGCAACGTCGTCATCGTCTCGTTCGGCGCGGGCATGAGCCACGGGGGCACGGTCATCCGCTGGGCCGCCGAAGAGGACTTCGGGCCTGCCGCATGAGCGCCGTTCCCGCTACCGCGGCCCCGCCCGGCCCGGTGGCCGTCATCGGGGCGGGCACCATGGGGGCCGGTATCGCCCAGGTGGCGGCGGCCGCGGGCCGAGAAGTCGTCCTCTACAGCCGCACCCGCGCCACGCTCGACCGGTCCATGGCCACGATGGACGCCTCCCTGCGGCGGCTCGCCCGCAGGGAGAGCGCGACCCCGGAGGCCTTCGACACCGACCGGGTGCTCGGACGCGTCACGCTCACCACCGAGCTCGACGCGTGCTCCCCGGCCGCCGTGGTCATCGAGTCCGTGGCCGAGGAACTCGGTCTGAAGCGACGTCTGTTCGCCGAGCTGGACGGAATGTGCGCCGAGGCGCAGGTGCTGGCCACCAACACCTCGCAGCTGCGCATCGGCGAGATCGCCGCGGTCACCCGCCGTCCCGAGCGTGTGGTCGGGACGCACTTCTTCGCGCCGGTACCGGTCATGCGGCTGTGCGAGATCGTGCGGGGGCCGGCGACGTCGGACCGGACCGTGGAGGCGGTGTGCGCCTTCGCCGAGGAGATCGGCAAGCAGACGATCGTCGTCCACCACGACACCCCTGGCTTCGTCACCACCCGGCTGCTCTCGGTTCTCATACTGGAGGCGATCCGCATGGTGGAGGACGACACCTGCAGCGCGGCCGACATCGATCTGGCCTGCCGGCTGGGGTTCGGCCATCCCATGGGGCCACTCGCCTCGGTCGATCTGAGCGGACTGGACGTCTTCCACTCCGTGGCCAAGGGCCTGCACGACACCACGGGCAACCCGTTGTACGAGGTCCCCGCCCTGCTCGGTGAACTCGTCGCCGCCGGCCACCACGGGCGCAAGACGGGCCGCGGCTTCCACGCGTACGCCGGGCCGGACCCGGCGGGGAGCGACCGCCCATGAACGAGCCGCGCGAGCGCGCCTTCACCAGGCTCGACGTCGAATGGGACCACGGCATCACGCATGTGACGCTGCGTCGCCCGGAGCACCGCAACGCCATCGATCTGCGGATCGCACAGGAGCTGCTGGAGGTCTGCGTGGACGAGCGGACGGCCACCGGCCGCTGTGTCCTGCTGGACGGGGCGGGCGACCACTTCTGCGTCGGGGGCGACCTGAAGTCCTTCCGGGCACAGCCAGACCTCCCCAACCACCTGATGCAGGTGACGAGTTACCTGCACGCGGCGATCGTCCGGCTGGCCGCCATGCCGGCTCCGCTGGTGGTGGCGGCCCGTGGACACGTCGCGGGAGCCGGCCTGGGACTGGCCTGCCTCGCCGATGTCCTGCTGACCGAAGAGGGGTCGACGTACCGGGCGGCCTACGGCGCCATCGGGCTCACCCCCGACGCGTCGACCAGCCATCTGCTGCCCCGGCTGGTCGGACTGCGCCGGGCCCAGCGCATGACGCTTCTGGGCCATGTCGTGGACGCCGAAGAGGCCGAGCGCTGGGGGCTGTCCAGCGAGACGGTGCCCCGCGGACGACTGCGGGAACGGGCGTGGGAGGTCGCCACCCGGCTCGCCGCCGGCCCCACCGTGGCGTTCGACGAGACCAACCGGCTGCTGCGGACCGCCTTCGCCCGGACCCTGGGCGACCAGCTGGAGGACGAGTCCAGGACCCTCAGCGCCGTGGCCGCGACGCCCGACGCGCTGGAGGGTGTCTCCGCCTTCACCGAACGCCGTGACGCCGTGTACGGGGGGCGGCGATGACCGACCCCGTCCTGCTCGTCGAGCGGCGCGGACCCGTTGCCGTGCTGACCCTCAACCGCCCGGCCGCACGCAACGCGGTCGACTCCGCGCTCGCGGCACGGCTCGGCCGCGCCCTCGAACTTCTCGACGCCGACCCGGAGCTGAGGGTGGGCGTGCTCGCCGGAGCGGGCCCGGCCTTCTGCGCCGGAGCCGATCTCAAGGCATTGGCGGCCGGGGAACCGGTGCACGATCCGGAGCACCCGGAGTGGGGCTTCGCCGGGATCACCCGTCACCCGCTGCGCAAGCCCCTCGTCGCGGCGGTGGAGGGTGCCGCACTGGGCGGCGGTACGGAGATCGTGCTCTCCTGCGATCTGGTCGTCGCCGGTGCCGAGGCGCGGTTCGGTCTGCCGGAGGTGACCCGGGGCCTGCTCGCCGGAGCGGGAGGGCTCGTCAGGCTGCCGCGGCAGATCCCCGTTCGGGCGGCGATGGAGGCCGCGCTGACCGGGGAGTCCGTTCCGGCCGGTACGGCGAGGGAATGGCACCTGATCAACCGGCTCGTCCCGGCGGGTGAAGCGCTGGCGACCGCGCTCGTCCTCGCGGAGCGGATCGCGGCGAACGCCCCCCTGTCGGTCCGGGCCGGCAAGCGGCTGGTGCGGCTGGCCGCGACAGGCTGCCCCGAGTCCGAGCTCTGGGCCGAGAACGACGAGTGGAGTGCCGCCCTCCTGGCGTCCCGCGACGCCGGGGAGGGCCTTCGGGCTTTCGCGGAACGCCGGACACCGGTCTGGACCGGGCACTGAGAGGGAGCGGCATGGACATCGAGGGAAACGTCGCGCTGGTCACCGGGGGAACCTCCGGTCTTGGACTTGCCACGGTCCGGCGGCTCGCCGCCTGCGGGGCCCGGGTGGTCTTCCTGGGGCGGTCGGCCGAGCGGGCGGAGAAGGTTCTGGCGGACCTCGGCGATGCCGCGGTCTTCGTACCGGGGGACGTCACCCGTACCGAGGACGTGGCCGGCGCGGTCGGCAGGGCCGTGTCGCTGGGGCGCCTCGGAGCGGTGGTGTGCTGTGCGGGTGTGGCACTGCCCGGCCGCACGGTCGGCCGGGACGGCCCGCTGCCCATGGAGACCTTCGAGCAGGTGGTCCGCGTGAACCTGCTGGGGACCTTCGACACGGTCCGGCTCGGTGCCCTGGCCATGGCGCGGAACGAACCGGTGGACGGGGACCGCGGCGTGGTGGTGTGCACGTCTTCGATCGCGGCGTACGAGGGCCAGGAGGGGCAGGTCGCCTATACCGCGTCCAAGGCGGCGGTGGCGGGGATGACCCTGCCGCTGGCCCGCGACCTCGCCCGGCACGCGATCCGCGTGGTCACCATCGCGCCGGGGCTGTTCGAAACACCCATGGTCGAGGGGCTCTCGCGCCCGGCCCGCGAGGCACTCACCCGGCAGACCCCCCATCCGGTGCGCCTGGGACGGCCCGAGGAGTTCGCGTCACTCGTGTCGCACGTCGTCGAGAACCCGATGTTCAACGGCGAAGTCGTACGGCTCGACGGGGCGGTGCGCCTTGGCCCGATCTAGGCACGGCTCCGCGCACATCTGGTACGCCCGCCCGTCGGCGGGGCGGCAGGACCGGGCCGCACTGCTGACTCTTCTGTCGGAGGAGGAGCTGACCCGCCACGCCCGGCTGCCGGAGCCGCTGAGGGCCTCGTACGTCACCGCGCACGCGCTGCTGCGCCTGGCCGTGGTGGAGCATCCGGGCGGTCCGGGCGGCCTCGCGCTCCGGGACGTCCCGCTCGGCCGGAACGCCATGGGGCAGCCCCGGGTGGACGGGGCACCACAGCTGCACGTCAGTCTCTCCCACACCGCGGGAGGCGTCCTGGCGGCTTGTTCCGCCGGCCCGGTCGGGGTCGACATCGAGCGCGTCAGACCGCTGACCGGGAGGGACGCACTGGCCGGGAGGGTATTCGGACCGGCCGGCCTCGCCCGTTGGCGGGCCACGCCCGGCGAGTGCCGGGATTCCACGCTGCTGAAGTGCTGGACGTGCAAGGAGGCCGTGCTGAAGGCCGCGGGGACGGGCCTGATGGGAGGGCTCTCACGCGTGCGGCCGGGGCCCGGTCCGGGGAGCTGGCTGGCGCCGGACGCACGGGGACGGGAGTACGGCGTACGCCCGTGGCGCACCGCGGCACTGCCGGTGGACCCGTCGCACGTCGCCGCGGTGGCCGTCGCCGCGCCGGACGGGTCAGACGAGCCCTTCCTGGAGGGCGAGGGCCACCGCGAGCGTGCGGTTCGGGGAGTTGAGCTTGGCCAGCAGGTTGGTGACGTGCCGTTTGGCGCCGTGTTCCGAGATGCCGATACGTCGGGCGATCTGCTTGTTGCTGAAGCCCTGCGCCAGGAGCGCGAGGACCTGCTGCTCGCGGGGGGTGAGCGAGGCCTTGCGCACCGAACCGGATGAGACCGGCCCGCGTACCCGGGCCATCAGACTGCGGGCCATTCCCGTCGGCAGGGGCATGTCACCGCCCTCCAGTTTGGCGATGGCCTGCTCAAGGCTCGACGCGGTGAGTTCCGACTGCATGAGAAATCCGTGCGCGGACAGCATGACCGCTTCGTCGATGGCTTCCAGCCGGAGATCCTCCAGCAGCAGCAGGATGCGTGCGCCGTGCTCCTCGGCGTCCTTCACGAGCGCCGGCGCCAGTGGGCTGGAGCCCTGGCACATCACGATCCCGGGCCGCCGCTCACCCATCAGCTCACGCGCGGCGATGGGGCCACTGCACGACCACACCCGGGCGACCGAGGGGAGGTCCCGCAGCATGTTGAAGACGCCGCACCGGACCAGCTCGCTCTCCAGCGCGACGAGTACGGATATTCGGGGCGGCGAGGTCTGTTCCTCCGGCCGGTTCTGCAGCTCGTCCAGCATCTTCCATTCGCAATCTGTTCGGATTGGACAGGGGCGGGGAGGGGGTGCCCTGCGCATACGTGGAAGTGCGGCGACGTCATGCCCGCCCTTGGATCATGGACCACGTCAGGTGCGAGAGACGTTGTACGGCGGCGTCGGCGGAGTCCTTGTCGGTGTCGAACTCGCCCTGCGCCCACCGGGAAATGAGGGCGACCAGTCCGCCGCTCACGTAATGGGCGCGGGCCAGCAGATCGCCCTCGGCCGGATTCTCCGTGTCGGTGGCGGTGAGCTGCTCGTACCAGGCCTGGGCGAGCCGGCGCTGCAGACGTGCGATGAAGCGCGGGCTGCCGTCCTCGCCCAGCATGCGTCCGTACAGGGCCCGGTGCCGGTCGACATGGGTGAACAGCTTGACGAGGTGCCCGGGGGCGGGGTCCGACTCCCCGGTGGGCAGGCCCGCTGCCGCGGTCAGCCGGCAGGCGCGTACGGCATCGACGATCCCGCTCATGGTGCTGTCGGTCGCGTCGAGGAGCAGGTCCTCCCGGTCCTTGTAGTGGAGGTACACCGTTGCCCGGTTGACCTCGGCCCGCTCCGCGATGTCGGCCATCGTGACCGTGTCCAGGTCACGCTCCGTCGACAGGTCCAGGACGGCTCGGCGCAGCTGCGCTCTGGTGCGCCGGGCGCGGGGGTCCCGCGAGGCGCCACGTGTGTTCGACGTGTTCTGCATGAGCCCAGTTTTCCACGACCCGTGACGCTAAAGCAACACGTGTCGCTTACTTTACGGGAGTCGCACAGTGCGGCCTTCCCCGTCGGCCCCACCGAGGAGCATGGAAATGCGTACAACGAACGAGGCGTACATCATCGACGCGGTCCGCTCTCCGGTGGGTCGCCGCGGCGGCGCGCTGGCCGGGGTCCACTCCGCCGATCTGGCCGCCCATTCCCTCTCGGCCCTGATGGACCGAACCGGCGTGGACCCGGCCGCGGTCGACGACGTGTACCTCGGCTGCCTGGACCAGATCGGTTCGCAGTCGGGCGACATCGCGCGCACCGGCTGGCTGGCCGCCGGACTCCCGGAGTCCGTTCCCGGGGTCACCATCGACCGGCAGTGCGGTTCCTCCCAGCAGGCCGTGCACTTCGCGGCCCACGCGGTCATGAGCGGGCAGTCCGGACTCGTGGTGGCCGGCGGTGTGCAGAACATGTCGCAGATCCCGCTGACCGCCGCTGCCATCGTCGGCAAGGACTTCGGTATGCCCGACCCGTACTCGGGCTCGCGCGGGTGGCGCAAGCGCTACGGGAACGAGCCCGTCACCCAGTTCCACGCCGCGGAGAAGATGGCCCGTCACTGGGGGATCGACCGTGCCGACATGGAGCGTTTCGCCCTGGACAGCCACCGCAAGGCGGTGACCGCGATCGACAGCGGCTGGTTCGACCGCGAGATCGCCCCGTACGAGGACGACGAGACCTCTCTCCTCATGGACGAGGGGCCGCGCCGTGACACGACCCCGGAGTCCATGGCGAAGCTGAAGACGCTGTCGCCGACAGGGAGGCTGACGGCCGCCACCTCGTCGCAGATCGCGGACGGCTCGGCCGCCCTGCTGATCGCCTCGGAGGCGGCCGTCCGGGAGCACGGCCTCACGCCGCGGGCCCGGATCCATCAGATGACCGTGGTCGGCGACGACCCCATCATGATGCTGAGCGCCCCCATTCCCGGCACGCGCAAGGCGCTGGAGCGGGCCGGTCTGACGACCGGCGACATCGACGCGGTGGAGATCAACGAGGCCTTCGCGCCGGTCGTCCTCGCATGGCTGCGGGACGTGGACATCGCTCCGGAGCGGGTCAATCCGTGCGGCGGCGCCATCGCCCTGGGGCACCCGTTGGGCGCGACCGGCGCCCGGCTCATGACGACACTGCTGCACCAGCTGGAGCGCACCGGCGGCCGGTACGGCCTGCAGACGATGTGCGAGGGGGGCGGTCAGGCGAACGTCACCATCATCGAGCGGCTCGGCTGACCCCGCCGCGCGGGAGGGGGCCGGCCGCCCGGCCCGCCCCCTCCCGCACCGGTGTCAGCGCTCGTAGGCGGGGGTCATGGCCGCGGCGACGCGCAGGTGCACGGCCGCCTCGGCGTCCCTGCCCCGGCGCTCCAGCGTGCGCCCCAGCAGCAGACGGGCGTAGGAGTCGTCCGGCGACTCGGCCACCAGCCGCTCCAGAACGGTCTCGGCCCTGTTCAGCTGGGCGGAGCGGAAGTAGGCGCGTCCGGCCAGCAGCCGGACGCCGCGGTCCTCCCCCTGCTCCTCCAGCAGCGGCGCCAGCAGGGTGAGACAGCCCAGCGGGTCGCCGAGGTCGAGGAGGGCCTCCGCCTGGCGGAAGCGTTCGACCTCGGCGGGCACCTCCCGCTCCTTCCTGCCTTCGCCGTGGCGCAGGAACTCGGCGATGGCCTCGGCCGGTTGGGCCCCCGTGAGGGAGTGGCCCGCGATCACGAGCGTCGGCGAGGACTTCACGCCCCGGGCCTTCCCGGAGAGCAGTGACTCGCGGACGGTCCTGTCACCCGCGCCCTCGCTCAGCAGCGTCCCGCCCTGCGGGAATCCGGCCTGCCGGGCGATGTCGGCGAGCACCTCATGGGCGCTGATGTCCCGGCCCTCGACGAAGTGGGCCCGCATGACGCCCTCCGCGACGGCACCCTGGACGAGCGGGCCGGCGGAGTCGAGGGCGAGCGCCAGGAGCCGGTGAGCGGCATGGCTGTCGGCCCGCCAGGCCGCACCCCACCGCGGGCCGATTCCCTCCTCCGCGGCGATGCGTGACACCCGCACACGGTTCTCGGCCGGCGACACCCCCGGAGCGCACTGGCTCAGCGCGGCGTCCACCACGGGGTCGCGCAGCTCCTCGGACAGCGGCACCGCGCGTTCGGGAGCCATGGGGTCGATGCGGAAGGGGCGCCAGACCACCTCCGCCCGGATCTCCGGCGAGTCGGCGAGCGCCCGCTCCAGGCGGCGCTTGCCGATGTAGGCCCAGGGGCAGACGACATCCGCCCAGACTTCGACTCTCATGCGGGCATGTTATTCGACATGAGTCGCGTACGCGACTCATGTCGAACAAATGGCTCGTGGCGGCGGCACCGGCGGCGGGCGCCCCCGCGCCCCGGTGGTCCGTCGCGCGGAAATGCGCCACCGGGGCCGGAAGTTGGGGCGGGGCGCGCGTCGCCTACGCTGGAAGCGCTTACCCGCTCATGTTTTCTCCGTACCGAGAGGAGCGCCCAGTGACGGTCGACAAGCCCGAGCTCCGGATCGACACCAGTAAGCCCCATCCCGCGCGCGTCTACGACTGGCTCCTGGGCGGCAAGGACAACTATCCGGTCGATCAGCAGGTGGCGGAGCGGCTGCCCGCTCAGGCGCGGGGCAACGCGGCGCGGAACCGGGCCTTCATGCACCGGGCCTCCGCCTGGCTGGCGCGCAACGGGGTCGATCAGTTCCTCGACATCGGTACCGGCATCCCCACCGAGCCCAATCTGCACCAGGTGGTCCAGGACATCACGCCGTCCGCCCGGATCGTCTACGCGGACAACGACCCGATCGTCCTGCGGCACGCGGAGGCGCTGCTGATCAGCAGGCCGGAGGGGGCCACCGACTACATCCACGCGGATGTGCGGCAGCCGGAGGCGATCGTCGAGCACGCCCGGGGACTGCTGGACTTCGACCGGCCGGTCGCCCTGTCCCTGATCGCGCTGCTGCACTTCCTGCCGGACGACGAGGACCCGTACGGCATCACCCGCACCCTGGTCGACGCGTTGCCGCCGGGCAGCTTCCTGGTGCTCTCGCACGGCACGGCCGACCAGCACCCGGAGCTCAAGGACGAGACCGAGGCCACGTACAAGAAGGGGGCGATCCCGCTGCGGATGCGCACCCGGAGCGAGGTGGAGCCCTTCTTCGAGGGGCTGGAACTCGTCGATCCCGGGCTGGTCTTCGCCACTCAGTGGTACCGCGAGGAGCCCGCGCCCGTGCAGGAGCGCAGCGGCTTCTACGTGGGCGTCGGCCGGGTGCGCTGAACCCGGGCCCACGAGTCGCGGGCCGACGAGTTCCGGGCCGATGAGTTCCGGGCGGTGCGGCGGTCCTTCTTTCCGGGAGCATGAACGGGAAGGTGGAGCGATGACCGAACTGAACGATGTCCTGAACGAGTACGTCGGCGACGGGGCGGCGCCCGGTGCCGTGGGGCTGGTGGCCCGGGGGGACCGGGTCGAGGTGGTGGCCGTCGGATCGGCCGATGCGCGGGGCACGGTCCCGATGGGCCGGGACTCGATCTTCCGCATCGCGTCGATGACCAAGCCCGTCGTCGCCGCCGCGGCCATGATGCTGGTCGAGGAGGGCCGGATCGCGCTGAACGAACCGGTCCGGCAGTGGCTGCCGGAGCTGGCGGCACCGGTGGTGGTCCGTACGCCGTCCTCCCCGGTCGACGACGTGGTTCCGGCCGAGCGGGTCATCACGGTGGAGGACCTGCTCACCTTCCGGGCCGGGTACGGCTTCCCGTCGGACTTCTCGCTGCCCGCGGTCGGGCTGCTGTTCAGTGAGCTGAAGCAGGGGTCGCTGGAGCCGCAGCTCGTCCCGGCGCCGGACGCGTGGATGGACGCGCTGTCCCGTGTCCCGCTGCTCCACCAGCCGGGGGAGGGGTGGCTGTACAACACCTGCTCCGACATCCTCGGGGTGCTGATCGCCCGGGTCTCGGACCGGTCGCTGCCCGAATTCCTGGCGGAGCGGCTGTTCGGGCCGCTGGGCATGGCCGACACCGGATTCGTCGTGCCGGCGGCGAAGGCCGGCCGGTTCACCAGTTTCTACCGGGCCGATCCGGAGGGCGGCGGGCTCCGGATCGCCGACGGTCCGGGCGGGCAGTGGAGCAGCATGCCCGCGTTCCCGTCCGGTGCCGGCGGGCTGGTCTCGACCGCCGACGACTGGTACGCCTTCGCCCGGATGCTGCTCGCCGGGGGAGAAGGGGGGAGCGGCGGCGTGCGCCGGCTGCTGTCGCGGGACTCGGTGCGGCTGATGACCACCGATCATCTGACCCGGGCGCAACGGGACAGCGGCGCGCTGTTCCTGGAGGGCCAGGGCTGGGGGTACGGCGGGTCGGTGGACGTCGAGGCCGTCGATCCCTGGAACGTTTTGGGGCGCTACGGCTGGGTGGGCGGCACGGGAACGGCGGGACACCTCACACCGGCCACCGGCACCGTCTCCGTTCTGCTGACCCAGCTGGCGATGACCGGACCGACCCCGCCCGCGTCGATGCGGGCGTTCTGGCGGTACGCCGCCGACGCCTGACGGCCCGGGCGTACGGCCGCTACCGCAGCGGCTTGGCGAAGCAGAGGCTGCTCTCGTACGTGCGGTAGTGGCCGAACTTCTCGCAGGGGACGTAGCCGCTGGACGTGTACAGCGCGATCGCCTCGGGCTGCTGGTCCCCGGTCTCCAGCACCATGCGGGCCCGGCCCGCCGCCCGCGCGTCGTCCTCCAGGGCGGCCAGGATGCGGCGGGCCAGTCCGTTGCCCCGGCCCTCGGGTATCACGAACATCCGCTTGAGCTCGGCGTCGCCGTCCGAGTAGCCCTCGTCGTTGCGGTCCTGGGTGCGCCAGCCGCCGGTGGCGACGGGGCGGTCCCGGGCGTCGTAGGCGAGGAGGTACAGGCCGTTCGGCGGCTCGAACATCGTGGGGTCGAGCGGTGTGACATCGCCCTCGTCCCCGTACCGCTCGGCATATTCGAGCTGCACCTGGTCGTTGAGTCTGACGGCATCGGGGTGGTCGAAGGACCGAGGGTGGATAATCATGCGGATTATGGTACATGTATGCGTGAGTTGAATGTCGGTATCGTGCCGGGATGCTGACTGTCACCACCGTCAATGTGAACGGGCTCCGCGCCGCCGCCAAGAAGGGCTTCGTCGAGTGGCTGGCCCTGACCGAAGCCGATGTGATCTGCCTCCAGGAGGTACGGGCCGAGCCGCAGCAGCTGCCCGAAGAGGTGCGTGAGCCGGTCGGCTGGCACACCGTGCACGCGCCGGCCGCCGCCAAGGGCCGGGCCGGGGTCTCCCTCTATCTGCGGCGTGCGCCGGAGCGCGTGCAGATCGGGTTCGGCGGGTTCGGGGACGCCGGGAGCGAGGAGTTCGACGCGAGCGGGCGGTACGTGGAGGTCGACCTGCCGGGCGTCACGGTCGCGAGCCTGTATCTGCCCTCCGGCGAGGTCGGGACCGAGAAGCAGGACGAGAAGGAGCGGTTCATGGCCGCGTTCCTCCCGTATCTGAAGGGCCTGAGGAAGCGCGCCGCGGCCGACGGCCGCGAGGTGGTGGTCTGCGGCGACTGGAACATCGCCCACCAGGAGGCGGACCTCAGGAACTGGAAGGGCAACAAGAAGAACTCCGGCTTCCTCCCCGAGGAGCGGGAGTGGCTGACCCGGGTCTTCGACGAGGCCGGGTACATCGATGTCGTACGGGCGCTGCACCCCGACGTGGAGGGGCCGTACTCGTGGTGGTCCTACCGGGGGCGGGCCTTCGACAACGACACCGGCTGGCGGATCGACTACCAGGTGGCGACGCCGGGACTGGCCGGGCGCGCGGTGAAGGGCTGGGTCGAGCGGGCCGCGACGCACGGTGAGCGGTGGAGCGACCACGCGCCGGTGACGGTGGTCTTCGAACAGTAGAGCGTGCGAACGAGGTGAGTGCCGGGCGGTCCGGGCCGGGAAGTATCCCGGCGTGCGATCGAGATCGAGAGAGTCCGCCCGGCAGCGGTCTTCGCGTGACCGCCCGTCAGGGTGCGGGGTCCGGCGGCGGTTCACCGGCGCCTTCGCGGCGCAGCCGCCGGTCCAGTGCCATGGACAGCTCGGCGTCCACCACCGCGCGGGCCAGCGGCCGCAGCTGCGGCGGCTCGGTCTCGTCGTCGCCCCGGCCCTCCAGGACGCCGGTGAAGAGTTCGGCGAGCGCGTCGGCGTGCTCACGGACCCGGCGGCCGGCCGCCAGCACGGTGGCGAGCGGCACTCCCTCGCGCACCAGCTGGGACGACACCTCCAGCAGGCGGCGGCTGATGTGGACGATCTCGTCGCCGTCGGTGGCGAGATATCCCAGTTCGAGGGCGGCGGCCAGATTCTCGGGGGTGGTCTCGCCCTCGAAGTAGTCCGCGAGCTGCTCGGGGGTGAGGCGCACCGGGGTCTCCTCGGTCGGCTCGCCCAGGCCCAGCACCTCGGCGACATCGCGGCCGCTCTCGAAGGTGCGGGCGAGATCGGCGATGCCGGTGAGGGTGTGGCCGCGTTCCAGCAGGCCGGTGATGGTGCGCAGCCGGGCCAGGTGGTGGTCGTCGTACCAGGCGATGCGCCCCTCGCGGCGGGGCGGCGAGATCAGCCCGCGCTCACGGTAGAAGCGCACGGTCCGCACCGGGATGCCGGCCTCCTTGGCCAGCTCCTCCATGCGGTATTCGCGGTGCTCGCGTCCTTCGGCCACCCCCGCACCCTACCGGCCCCGCCGGCGGCCCGGGCCGCTTGTTGTACCGCCGGTAACTTTCCCCTGCCGCACCCCTACCCATTGGTACGGAGCTGCTCTACTCTCCCAACAATGCCAGTGATTGCTGGCAGAGTCGTGTGACGTACCGCGGGAGGCGGCAGCATGGCCCAGCACGAGCACGTACGAGTGGCGGTGATCGGATCCGGATTCGGGGGCCTCGGGGCCGCGGTCCGGCTGCGCCGCGAAGGCATCACGGACTTCGTCGTCCTGGAGCGGGCCGATTCCGTCGGTGGCACCTGGCGCGACAACAGCTATCCGGGCTGCGCCTGCGACGTACCGTCCCACCTGTACTCGTTCTCGTTCGCACCCAACCCCGAGTGGCCGCGCACCTTCTCCGGGCAGGAGCACATCCGCGCCTACCTGGAGCACGTCGCGGACACCTTCGGGCTGCGCCCGCACCTCCGGCTGAGCCATGAAGTGACGATTATGCGCTGGGAGCGCGAGGAGCTGCACTGGGTCATCGAGACGGCGAACGGGGCCCGCTTCACGGCCGACGTCGTGGTCTCCGCGACCGGTCCGCTCTCCGACCCGAAGACGCCGGACATACCCGGCCTCGCCGACTTCCCCGGCAAGGTCTTCCACTCGGCCCGCTGGGACCACGACGCCGATCTGACCGGCAAGCGCGTCGCCGTGATCGGCACCGGCGCCTCCGCCATCCAGATCGTGCCCGCGATCCAGCCGAAGGCCGGCAGCCTGACGCTCTTCCAGCGCACCCCGCCCTGGGTCATGCCGCGCATGGACCGGAAGATCAGCGGCGCCGAGCGCTGGCTGCACCGCGCCCTGCCGGTCACCGGCACGGCCCGCCGCGGACTGCTCTGGGGCATAAGGGAGTTGCAGGTCAGCGCCTTCACCAAGCACCCGGGCGAGCTGGGTCTGGTCGAGAGCATAGCCAAGGCCAACATGGCGCGGGCGATCAAGGACCCGGAGCTGCGGGCCAAGCTGACCCCCTCGTACCGCATCGGCTGCAAGCGCATCCTGCTCTCCAGCGCCTACTACCCGGCGCTGGCGCAGCCCAACGTGGACGTGGTCGCCTCCGGCCTGGCCGAGGTGCGCGGCTCCACGCTGGTCGCCTCCGACGGTACGGAGACCGAGGCGGACGCGATCATCTTCGGCACCGGATTCCACGTCACCGACATGCCGATTGCCGAGCGCGTGGTGGGCGCGGACGGCATCACGCTCACCGAGTCCTGGAAGGACGGCATGCAGGCGCTGCGCGGCGCCAGCGCCGCCGGCTTCCCCAACTGGATGACGATCATCGGCCCCAACACCGGGCTCGGGAACTCCTCGATGATCCTGATGATCGAGTCCCAGCTGAACTACATGGCCGACTACCTGCGCCAGCTGGACGTGCTGGGCGGGCGCGTCGCGCTCGACGCGCGGACCTCGGCGGTCGGGTCCTGGAACCGCCGCGTCCAGGAGCGGATGAAGCGCACCGTGTGGAACACCGGCGGCTGCAACAGCTGGTACCTGGACGCCAACGGGCGCAACACCACGGTCTGGCCGGGCACCACCGCCGAGTTCCGCAGGGCGACGCGGCAGGTCGACCTCTCGGAGTACGAGGTCGTACGGGTACCGAAGCAGGCCCCCGCCGCAAAGGAACCGGCAGCCGGGAAGGCCGTCGCCGAGGAGGTCGTGGGATGAGCCGGCTGCTTCGGCGCGACGGCGCACCTCCGGTCCCCACGCGCGAACTCACCGTGCGCTCCGCCGACGGCGCCCGCATCCACGTCGAGGTGCACGGCCGCGACGGCGCCCCGGCCGTGGTCCTCGCGCACGGCTGGACGTGCAGCACCCGCTTCTGGGACGCGCAGACCAGGGACCTCGCGGCGGACCACCGGGTCGTCGTCTACGACCAGCGCGGCCACGGCGGCTCGCCCGCGGTCGCCCCCGGGGGATGCGGCACCGACGCCCTCGCCGACGACCTCGAAGCGGTGCTGGCCGCCACCCTGGAGCCGGGTGAGAGGGCCGTGCTCGGCGGGCACTCCATGGGCGGCATGACGATCATGGCCGCCGCCCGGCGGGCCGGTCTGCGCGAGCACGCGGCCGCCGTACTGCTGTGCAGCACCGGGAGTTCGCGGCTGCCGCACGAGTCGACGGTGGTACCGGTGCGGGCCGGTTCGGTGCGGACCCGGATGACCCGGGGGATCCTCGTGGCGTCGGCCCCGCTGGGGCCGGTCACGCCGATTACCCGGCGGGTGCTCAAGTACGCCACGATGGGAGCGGGGTCGGCCCCGGAGCGGGTGGATGCCTGCGCCCGGATCGTGCACGCCTGCCCGAGGAAGGCCCGGGCCGCCTGGGGGCGGGTCCTCGCGGACCTCGATCTCGACGCGGGCGTACGGGAGTTGCGGGTGCCCACGGCGGTGATCGCGGGTACGGCGGACCGGCTCACCCCGATCGGGCACGCCCGCGCGATCGCGGCCGCGCTCCCCGACGGCCTGGGGCTCACCGAACTGACGGGCCTGGGCCACATGACGCCGGTGGAGGCGCCGGAGGCGGTCACGGCGAAACTCCGGGAACTGGTCGCCGCGTACCTCCCGGCGGGTGCGGACGCGGGCACGAAGACGGATTCGAGTGCGGGCACGGGTACGGCCGAGAAGGAGGAGGTCGCATGAGCGGCAGCAGGAGTCTCGAAGGACAGGTCGTCGTCGTCACGGGCGCGGCGCGCGGCGTGGGCGAACTGCTGGCCCGCAAGCTCTCGGCGCGCGGCGCGAAACTCGCGCTGGTCGGGCTGGAGCCGGACGAGCTGAAGAAGGTCTCCGAGCGGCTGCACTCGGAGAGCGACCACTGGTTCGCGGACGTCACCGACCACGAGGCGATGGCGCGGGTCGCCCAGGAGGTCAAGCAGCGGTTCGGGAAGATCGACGTCGTCGTCGCCAACGCCGGGGTCGCCGCGGGCGGACCGTTCGTCGACTCGGACCCGGACGCGTGGCGCCGGGTCATCGAGGTCAACCTGATCGGCGGCGCGGTGACCGGGCGGGCGTTCCTGCCGGTGCTGATGGAGAGCCGGGGTTACTTCCTCCAGATCGCCTCGCTCGCGGCGATGACGCCGGCGCCGATGATGACCGCGTACTGCGCGTCCAAGTCGGGCGTGGAGGCGTTCGCGCACAGCCTGCGGGCCGAGGTCGCCCACCGGGGCGTGAAGGTCGGGGTCGGCTATCTGTCCTGGACGGACACGGACATGGTGCGGGGCGCCGACCAGGACGACGTGATGCGCGAACTGCGCCAGCGGCTGCCCTGGCCGGCGAACCGCACGTACCCGCTTGGCCCCGCCGTCGACCGGATCGTCGCCGGTGTCGAGCGCCGCTCCCCGCACGTGTACGCGCAGTGGTGGCTGCGCGGGATGCAGTCCGTACGGGGCTACCTGCCCTCGCTGATAGGCGTCGTCGGGCAGCGGGAGGTCCGGAAGTTCGGATCGCGGCTGGACAGTGTGAGCAAGGGCCTCGTGGGCGCCGGGGGCGCCGCCGACCAGGACGCGAGGGCGGCGGCTACGCAGCGTAAGTGATCGACATGCGGTGGATGCCGGGTCCTGCGACGCTGAACGAGGTCCTCACGGACCGCCCCCAAGCATCCACTAGGAGTGAACAGCATGGGTATCGCAGACCAGTTCAAGGACAAGGCGCAGCAGCTCGCCGACGAGGCCAGGAAGAAGGCCGAGGAAGGCCGGAACAAGGGCCAGGAGCGGATGGGCACCGAGGGCCGGGAGCGGACGCAGAACGTGTCCGAGCGGGCCTCGAAGACGTCGCAACAGGGCCGTGACAAGGCCCGGGGCACCGCGGACGAGCTCCGCGAGCGCCGCGAGCGCTGACGAGCCTCCGCGACACTGCGCGTTGTACGTGAGGGGCGCGCCCGGATCTCCGGGTGCGCCCCTTCCGCGTGGCGCGGACCGGGGGCCGGCGGCCTCGGTCCCGACGCTCTCGGTCCCGGTGGCCCCGAGGCACTCGGTGGCCCGAGGCCCCGGTGGTCCCGGCGGCCCCGGTGGTCCCGAGGCCCCAAGGTCCCGGTGGTCCTGGTAGTGGTCTTGGCGGTCTCGCCCAGCCCCGCCCCGCCCCGGCCCGGTCTGGTCTCAGTCCTGGTCCGTGGCCGGGTGCACCAGGTCGCTCGGGTCGGTGTTCGCCCCGCACAGCACCACGGCGATCCGCTCGCCTCCGCGCGGCCGGTAGCCGCCCGGCGCGGTGAGTGCGGTCAGGGCGGTGGCGGCGGCGTGCTCGACGGCGACACGGCGGTGGTCCCACAGCGCCTGGCGGGCGCGGACGATCTCGCCGTCCGGCACCAGGACGGAGTGGACGTCGTTCTCGTGTGCGGCGTGCAGGGCCAGGGCGGTGGCCCGTCGGGCGCCGAGGGAGTCGACGGCGACCGAGTCGACGGTGACGTCGACCGGGCCCCCGGCGTCCAGGGCGGCGTTCAGCGCACGGCAGTTCTCCGGCTCGACGGCGACCGTGCGGATGCCGTGGTGCCGGGCGGCGGTGGCGACGCCGGCGAACAGACCGCCGCCACCGACCGAGACCACCACGGTGTCCAGGCCGGGGATCCGGGCGTGGATCTCCTCCAGCAGAGTGCCGGCCCCGGCGGCGATCAGCGGATGGTCGTAGGCGTGCCCGGCGAGCGCGCCGGACGAGGCGGCGAACTCCTCGCACGCCTCCAGGGCCTCGGCGTACTCCGCGCCGACGAGCCGCACGTCCGCCCCGTAGCCGCGCAGCTTGGCGACCTTCACCGCCGGGGCGACGCTCGGCAGGAACACCGTGGCCCGTACGCCCTGCTGCTGGGCGGCCCATGCGCAGGCCAGCCCGGCGTTGCCGCCGGAGGCGATGGTCACGCCCGCGTCCGGCAGGGTGCCCGCCTCGCGGTGGGCCTGGATGAAGTTCTGCGCGCCGCGCGCCTTGAAGGAGCCGGTGTGCTGCATGAACTCCAACGCGTACCAGAGTTCGTAGGGCTCCTCGGACCCCGCGCGGAGCGTGTCCTGCGCGCCGGGTGCGACGGTGACCGGGCGGATGCGTCCGGCGGTCCGTTCGGTGGCGGCCTTGATGTCGTCGTACGTGAGGTTGTTGCCGAACAGGTCCGTGTCCCGGTCGCCCATGTCTTTCCACTCCAGCAGTCGTCGAATCGACCAGCTTATGCAGCGGCCGGCTCCGATGCGGTGCGGGCCCTTCCCGACGCCGTCCGCGTCCCACCGTCCCACCGTCCCGCGACGCCCTCACCATGTGCGACGTCCTCACAGGTCACAGCGTGGGACGTCCCCCGAGCGCGTCACCTGCCCGGCGGCCCTGGCAGCCCCTCCTCCCCGCCCCGCAATGTGGTTGCGGAGCCGGCCGACGGGGCCGGTTCGACTTCGGGGAGGGAACAGAATGCGAACCATGACGAGGGCGTTCGTCGGCGTCACCACCGCCATCGCGATCGCCGGTGGGGGAGTGGCGGCCGCAGGCACCAGCTTCGCGGCGACCGGTCAGGCGACGAACGCGGCGGCGAGCGCCACGGCCGTCACCCCGCAGGCGATCGTCAACCTCGGCCTCAACGCCACGCAGGCCAAGAAGCTCCAGCGCGACCTGAAGGCCAACTGGGGCTACAAGGGTGCCATCGACGGGCAGCTCGGCCCGGACAGCTGGAAGGCGATGCAGCGCTTCCTGAAGCAGTGGGGGTACAACGACGGCATCGACGGGATCGTCGGCCCCAACACGGTGAAGGCGATCCAGCGCTGGCTGAAGGCCAACTGGGGCTACACGGGCGGGATCGACGGCGTCGCCGGTGCGGGCACCAAGGCCGCGCTGAAGCGGTACTGCAACTCCTGAGTCCGTCGTACGCGCCGGGGGCGGGCTGTGCGGTCCCCGGCGCGTACGGTCCGTTCGTCCGGGGGATTCAGCCCGTGAAGCACTCGGGGCGACTGCCCGGAACCTCCAGGCAGATCCTGGTGCCCGCCCCGCTGTCACCGGCGGCCATCGGTGTCGCCAGGTACTGCCCGGCGTCGCGGCCCCCTTCGGCCGTGACCCGCTGGGTGTGGCCGGTCGGCAGCGACAGTTCGACCCGGTCGCCCGGCAGCAGCCCGGTGGACCGCACCCACACGGTGTGGCAGAGCCGGGCATGGCGCAGCTCCAGACGCCGCCCGCCGGACGCGGTGTGGGTGGCGAGGGTGGTGATCATCCCGGCGCCGCCGCAGCCCATCGCCACGGGGCTCCGGCCCTCGCAACCGGCGGCCCGGCAACCGGGGTTGCGCACGAGCGGTTCCGTGGCGGCGCGGGACCGCCCGTCCGGCCCTCCGTCGAGGAGGGCGGCCGCGGCCAGACAGGCCACCACCACCCCGGCCACGGCGACCGCCCACCACCGCACGCCCGAGCGGGAAACGGGGGCGGGCCGGCCGGTGGCGGCCCGGTCCGGTTCCTCCGGTACGGGTGCGGGCACGGGCCGGGCCCGTCCGCTCCACTCGGCGTCCGCCAGCTCCCAGAGCGCCAGCAGCCGGCCGGCCGGCGTCCCGGTCAGTTCGCACAGCGCCTCGACCGCCTGGCGCGGCACGGGCTTCTTGCCGTTGAGATAGCGCTCCCACGACGACTTGCTGTACGGGGTACGGGCCGCCAGTGCGGCCAGGCTCAGCCCGGACCGGTCCCTGATCTCCCGCAGCCGCTCCGCCAGTTGGCCGCTCACGACCGGGACCGTCATCGGCGCAGCTCCCGCCAGGTGTCCGGGCCGATGATGCCGTCCACGACCAGGTGGCGTGCGCCCTGGAACTTCTTGGCGGCACCCTTGGTGCGCTCGTCGTACAGCCCGTCGAAGACGCCGGGGCTGAAGCCCTTCTCACGCAGCAGGCACTGGGCCTCCACCACGTCGAACCCGGTGCTGTTGATGTCGAGCAGCATCTCGTGGGTGTCGCTGTGCCCCGCCCGCAGCTCGCCGCCCTTGCGCCGTACGTCGCAGGCGTAGGTCTGCCCGCGCAGGTAGCCGGACCCGGCCGCCACGGCACCGGCCTTCTCCGCCGGGGCGCCGTCGTCCCACGCCCCCGCGACCAGCAGCCCGCCCCCGAAGGAAACGGCGACGGCCAGCGCCACCGCCCCGAGCGTCCACTTCAGCGGCACGGTGCGCCCCGCCCGGGGCGGCGTCTGCTCCTGTTCGTCCTGCTTCTGTTCGTCCTGTTCCTGCTCGTCCTGTTCCTGGTCGTCCCGGCCCTGCTCCCGCGTCGGCTGGTCAGGCCGTCCGGCAGCTTCCTCGGTGCGGGCCCGCTCGGCGACCTCGTACAGCACGACGAGCCGGGTGGGCTCCGTACCGCAGACCTGCGCCAGTTCCTCGACCGCCTTGCGCGGCACGGGCTTCTTGCCGTTCAGATACCGTTCCCACGAGGAGCGGCTGTAGCTGGTCCGGGTCGAGAGCGCGGCCAGGCTCAGGCCGCTGTGGTCCTTCAACCTGCGTAAGTGGGCGAGAAGTTGGCGTTCGCTGCTGGGCAGCTCTGTGGGCAGCTCTTTCCATCGCGGCATGCGGATTCCCCCCGGTTCTTCCTGCCGTTGCCTTAAATAGTGGGGTATCCGGGCTCCACGCGCGAGGAGTTGACGCCCTCGGGCGACGCCGTCCCCGTGGTCGGGATACGGGTGGAACCGGTGTCGATCACGGAAGTGCACTTGTCCGCGCGGCCGTGGAGCCGGTAGGAACCATGCGTGACCGATCAAGGGAAATTCGCGCGCGCTGTCATAGCCCTCTCGTCCGTCGTCGTCGCCGGGTGTGCCCTCACCGTGACGATCAAGGTGATGAACACCGATACCGAGGCGCTCTACCCGCCGCGGCTGCTGGACCAGGAAGCGGTGGAACTGCAGGTCGCCCGGGCCGCGCGAGGGCCGAAGAACCCGTCCAGGGACGGGGTGAAGTGCCCGACGGCCATGGAGGCCAAGAAGGGCAACAAGTTCGACTGCGACGTCCTGGTCGGTTACAACGACAAGACGGTCACGGTCGAGGTCCTCGACGACCAGGGCGATCTCAGTACGACCGCCTCCTGACGTTGACGGCCAGAGCCCTGCCCACTGCCACGGGGCTCAGGAACCGCAGCGGACCGATCAGCCGGGCCGCGAACATGTACATGTGCCGCGCCATCGATGCGTCGCGCGCCGCCGCCGCGAACATCAGCCGTTCCATGGCCTTGAACGGGCGGGACCTGGCGTAGTCGACGGCCAGTTGCTGGTGACCGGTCAGCCGTCGCCGGTGCCTGCGTGCGTACGTCGTGAGGGATGCGTCGAGGTCTTCCCGCAGCCCGGTGGCGGCCGGGGCGGCCGGGGCGACCGCCTCGGCCAGCCATTGCGCGGTCTGTAGGGCCCACCCGCATCCCACTCCCCACAGCGGGTCGCTGGTGAGGGCGGCGTCGCCGATGAGCGCGACGCCGGGTGCGGTCGGCCTGCGGGTATGGAGCGGGTAGTCGACCGTGCCGATGAACTTCGATACGCGCTCGGCGGAGTCGATGGGCGGCGCCTCGGGCAGGGCGCGGACGAATTCCAGGAAGCTGCCCTCCAGGTTCTCCTTGAAGGCAGGCAGCCGCTTCTTGTCCGGGAGCACCGCGAGGACCGTCACTCCGTCGTCATTGGGGAACGCGTACGCCATGTCGGGTTCGAGGAACCAGGCCTGACCGATCCCGTCGACCAGCGGCAGGTCGCGGAAGTGCGCGAGATAGCCGAACCGCCCGTTCGCGTAACTCTTGGTGGGCACCTCGGCGAACTTCGCCACGGCCGAGTCCTTGCCATCGGCCCCGACCACCAGCCGGGCCCGGATCTCACGCTCGCCCTGCGGCGTCGAAACCCGCACCCCCACGGCCCGCCCGGCTTCCCGGACCAGCCCGGTCACCCGGTGGCCGAGCAGCAGATCGACCCCGGGGGTCTCGGCGGCAAGGGACCTGATCAGCGGATCGAGGGTGCTGCGCCGCACGTTGTACCCGTGCGGCAGCTCGGGACCCTCCGGTGCGGCCTTCGGCTCGATCCATCCCCAACGGGTATGCCAGCGGGCGTCGTTACGGACCGCCCCCGCCTCCTCAAGAGCGGGTACGAGGCCGAGCTCGTCCAGCACCGGGTAGGCGTTGGCCGTGATGGAGTGGGTGCAGAGCACCTTGTACGCCTCGGGGTCCGAGCGGCGTTCCAGCAGTGCGACGCGGACGCCGCGCCGAGCGAGCAGGATCGCGGCGGCGCTGCCGGCGAGGCCCGATCCGCTGATGACGACGTCGTACTCGGGTCCGGCGCTGTCAGGGATTGTCATGTGCCGATCATCCCGCAATTCCGGCTGGTTACCCGGCTTTTGGCCCGGGGAGTGCGTCAAGCCACCTTGACGGCCTCGACGAACGGCGTCCAGGCGGACGCGGGGATGAGGAGCACGGGTCCTTCGGGGCGCTTGGAGTCGCGGACGGGGGCGAGGTCAGGGTGTCCGTCTGCGACTTCGAGGCAGTTGCCGCCGGAGACGTGACTGCTCCTGTACCCGATCGCAGTATTCAAGTCCGGTGACGTGAATGCCATTTCGGTATTCCTCTGCCGCTTTCTCGATCATGGCGAGGGAATTCTCCGGCGGTAAGGCGGTGGCCATCAGAAGGTCGTACGACCTCCGATACTGCTTCACGAGGCTTGGATCGTCGACCGCGACTCCGTGGTACTGGCCCTCCGTGTAGGCGAGCGGGGGAGCGTCCGGCTCCGTGCGGCAGCGTGTGAGGCATTCGTCACAGTCGGCAACGAAAGGTGGACTTCCCCCATGGACGACACGTACGGCCTCACCGGCCACGACATCGGCCCGGACATCGACGCGCTCCGTTCCGCGCTCGCCGCGCACGGCATCACCCTGCCGACGCTCGGTGTCGATCCGCTGACCTTCGCCGCGCGGTCGACCCGGCCGCCGCTGGTCTCGCTCGGGAACTGCAATGTGGCGACCGCGCGCCGGATGGCCGAGGTGCTGCGTTCGGCGGCCGGGGGATGAGCCCGTTGCCGATCGCGGTGGACCTGCTCGCCGTGCCGAAGGCCGTACCGGAAGTGCGGCGCACCCTGCGGGAGCGGTGCGGGGGTGTGGACTCGCCCGATCTGCTGCTCTGCGTCAGCGAGTTGCTGACCAATGTGATCGTGCATCTCGGGGAGGGGACGCCGGTCACGCTCCGGGTCAGCGGCACGCGGACCGGCAGGGTCCGGGTCGAGCTGAGCGACCCCGAGCCGTGCGCCTGGCCGGCACTGCGCAACGCGGCCGGTGGTGACGAGTCGGGGCGGGGGCTGGTGCTCGTGGACGCGTTGGCACTGCGGTGGGGGATCGAGCAGCGGCCGTACGGGAAGACGGTCTGGTGCGAGCTGCGGGCCCCCGGCCCGCTCCTCGACGAGGGGCGGGCCGGTGAAGGAGGTCAGCGCAGGGTGAGCGGGGTCTCGGAGCCGACGCGGGTCAGCTTCTCCGGGTTGCGGACGTAGTAGAGGCCGGTGATGTGGGCGTCCTCGATCCGGAACGCCACGACGCCGTCGATCACGCCGTCCAGGCGCAGCAGGAACGCCGGGTTGCCGTTGGCCAGGGTGGGGCTGATGGTGATCGTGGCGGTGTTCTTGCCGGTGCCGCCGACGAGGTAACGGGCCACCTTGTCGGCGCCGATGATCGGCCGTCGGGCGGCCTGCTTGATGCCGCCGCCGTCGCCGAGGAGGACCACGTCGGGGGCGAGCACGTCCAGGAGGCCCTGGAGGTCCCCGGTCTCCAGGGCGCGCCGGAACGAGTCCACCGCCGCCCGGGACACGCTCGCCGGGACCGTCGCACGGGGGCGGCGGGCATCGACGTGCTTGCGGGCGCGGTGTGCGATCTGGCGGACGGCCGCGGGGGTCTTCTCGACGGCGGCGGCGATCTCGTCGTAGTCGACGGCGAAGACCTCGCGCAGCACGAAGACGGCGCGCTCCGTCGGCGACAGGGTCTCCAGGACGAGCATCAGGGCCATCGACACGCTCTCGGCGAGCTCGACGTCCTCGGCCACGTCCGGCGCGGTGAGCACCGGTTCGGGAAGCCAGGGGCCGACGTACGCCTCCTTGCGGCGCGACAGCGTGCGCAGCCGGTTGAGGGACTGCCGGGTGGTGATCCGGACCAGGTAGGCGCGCTGGTCCTGCACCTTTTCCGGGTCGACCTCGACCCATCGCAGCCAGGTCTCCTGGAGGACGTCCTCCGCGTCGGCCGCCGACCCCAGCATTTCGTAGGCGACGGTGAAGAGCAGGTTGCGATGGGCGACGAAGGCCTCGGTCGCCGGGTCGGTGGTGGCGTGGTCGTCGTTCACTTCTTGCCTCTCCTCGGCGATCAGCGCTCGGCCCGCGGGGCTCAGGCCGTTTGCCCGGCGGTGGCCGGTGCCTCGGCGCGTCCGGCACGCGGGCCGCTCTTGCGGGCCTCGGTCACCAGCTGCTTGACGGTGGCCCTGCAGACGATCTCCTTGAGCTTCGCACCCGGGCGGCCACCCAGGAGCAGCGGGATCGCGTGGTCGTTCACGGAGGCGAACTGGAAGATCCCGGTGCGGCGGCCCAGGCTCATGCACTGGCCGGCGAACCGCACCTTCAGGGGTGCGGGCCGCTCGCCCGCGATCCGGCTGAGCACCGTGCGGGCGGCGCGCGAGCCCAGCTGGCCCGCGGCCTGGCAGCTCATCCGGAACGGCGTGCCGGCCGGTGCCGCCGCGTCCCCGGCCGCGACGATGCGCGCGTCGTCCACGCTGGTCAGCGTCTCGTCGGTGCGCAGGCGGCCCACGGCGTCGGTGGACAGCCCGCTGCGGGCGGCCAGGTCCGGCACGCTGAATCCGGCGGCCCAGACGGTGACCCCGCTGGGGAGTTCCCGGCCGTCGTCGAGCCGTACGGCGTCGGCGGTCACGGCGGCCACCCGCGCTCCGGGGCCCTCGACCACGGTCACCCCGAGCCCGGCGAGGGTCCGGGCGACCGCGCGGCGGCCCCGGGGGTGCAGATACGGGCCGAGCTCCTCGCCGCAGACCAGGGTCACGGCCCGGCCCTCCTCGGCCAGTTCGGCGGCGGTCTCGATGCCGGTCGGGCCCGAGCCGACCACGGTCACCGGGGCCGTCGCGGGTGCGGCGTCCACCAGCGGGCGCAGCCTCCGCGCCTCCTCCAGAGTGGCGATCGGGTGGGCGAACTCCGCCGCGCCGGGCACGTCCGGTGCGGCGCTGGAGCTGCCCACCGCGTAGATCAGGTAGTCGTAGCCGACCGTCGAGCCGCCCGTCAGTTCCACGCCGCGCCCGGCCGCGTCGATCGTCGCCACGCTGTCGACCACCAGCCGGACGTTCCCGGCCAGGACCTCCGCGTAGTCGACGACGGCGTCATTGCTGCCGCCGACCAGCTGGTGGAGGCGGATGCGCTCGACGAAGTCGGGGCGCGGGTTGATCAGTGTGACGGTCACGTCGGCCTGCTGGGCCAGCCGGTTGGCGGCGGTGACGCCCGCGTAACCTCCGCCGATCACGACCACGCCGGTGTTCTTGTTCATGGTGTCTGCGTCTCCGTCCGGTTCCGTTGCCTGCTTACGGCATCAAGACACCGGACGGAGGAGAGCTGTGACAGGGCGTGAGCCAGATCACCCAGGCCGCCCCCGTAACGCCTGGTTGACCGGCGTCAGGCGTCCGGGTGAGGTGCCTCTCCACATACGGTGAATCACTATGTGTGTCTGATTGACTCCGGAAGGTTGCGAAGGCTTGCCTACGAGCCTTTGGGCCTTTCCTCAAGGAGAACTTGCATGTTCAAGAGCAGGGGTGCCCGCTCTCTCGTCCTCGGCGCTGTGGGCGTGTCCGTCCTGGCGGTCACCGCCGGGGTGGCCGTTGCTGTGGCCGACAACGTCAGGGCCCCGTACGCGCAGGCCGGCGCGACGGTCGAGAGCAACGGCACGGTGCGGCTCGCCAAGGGGGTCGAGGACGTCAAGCGCCTGGGCCCCGGTGATTACTGCGTGACCTTCAGCGACCCCGACTTCGCTCCGAACAAGGTCCTCCCCAGCGTCACGTCGCTCAGTCGCGGCAAGGTCGTGGCCTACTCGTGGGGGTCTGCCGGTACCAGCTGTGACATGACCAAGCGGCAGGCCAGGGTCTGGGCCACGGACACCGACGGCAACGTCTCCGACGCCTGGTTCTCCATCGTCATCCACTGATCGGGCTCACCGGTCAGTGATCGCTGATCGCTGAACACCGACGCCCGCCGGCCTGCTTCCGGCCGGCGGGCGTCTCGTTCGTGTGCGTCACATCGCGCCGTGCCGCCCGGGAACGCGGCCGACGCGGCCGACGCGACTACCTCGGCGGCAGCGGCGGCCGTCGCCGGTCCGGGACGTCGTCGTACGTCGGCGGGGTCGCGGCCGGCTGGGCGGCCAGCAGGTCCAGGGCGACCCGTACCGCGTCGTCGAGTACCGCGTACCGGCCCTCCGCCCAGTCGAGGGGGGTGCGCAGCGCCTCCAGGTCCGGTTCGACGCCGTGGTTCTCGACCGACCAGCCGTAGGTGTCGAACCAGGCCGCGTTCATCGGCACCGTGATCACCGTGCCGTCGCCGAGCCGGGTCCGGCCGGTCATGCCGACGACGCCGCCCCAGGTCCGCTGGCCCACCACCGGGCCGAGCTTCAGCAGGCGGAACGCGGCGGTGATCATGTCGCCGTCGGAGGACGTCGCCTCGTCGGCCAGGGCGACCACGGGGCCGCGCGGGGCGTTGGAGGCGTAACTGACCGGCTGGGCGTTGCGGGTCAGGTCCCAGCCGAGGATCCGGCGGGTCAGCTTCTCGACGACCAGCTCGCTGATGTGTCCGCCCGCGTTGCCGCGCACATCGACGATCAGGGCCGGGCGGGACACCTCCATGCGCAGGTCCCGGTTGAACTGCGCCCAGCCCGAGCCGCCCATGTCGGGGATGTGCAGATAGCCGCACTTGCCGCCGCTCAACTCCCGTACCACTTCCCGGCGTTTGGCCACCCAGTCCTGGTAGCGCAGCGGCCGCTCGTCGACCAGCGGTACGACGGCGACGCGGCGGGAGCGGCCCTCGTCCCCGGCCGGGCGGAAGGTCAGCTCGACGGTGGTGCCGCCCGCCGCCGTGAGGAGCGGGTACGGTCCGGTCACCGGGTCGACGGGGCGGCCGTCGACATGGGTGAGGACCGCACCCTCCCGGATGCCCGTACCGGCCAGCGGGGAACGGGCCTTGGAGTCGGAGGAGTCGCCCGGCAGGATGCGCCGGATCATCCACTCGCCGTCCCGGCACACCAGGTTCGCGCCGAGCAGGCCGATCGCCCGCTGGTAGTGCGGCGGGCCCTCGTTGCGGCGGGCCGGGGCCACATACGCGTGCGAGGTGCCGAGCTCGCCCAGGACCTCGCGCATCAGATCGGCGAACTCGTCGGGGGAGGCGACCCGTTCGACCAGCGGGCGGTACTGGTCGAGCACCGCCGTCCAGTCGATGCCGCACATGTCCGGCTCCCAGAAGTAGGAGCGGATGATGCGGCCGCCCTCCTCGTACGCCTGCCGCCACTCCGCCGCCGGGTCTACCTCGTGCAGGATGCGGCGCAGGTCCAGGTAGACGGTGGTGTCGCTGTCGCCGGTCTCGGTGGCGGGCACGGCGCGCAGCTCGCCCTCGTCCATGACGACCAGCCGGCTCGCGTCGCCGCTGACCGCGAACCAGTCGAGATGGGAGACCAGTTCGGTCTTCCTGGCCCTGGTGATGTTGAAGTGTTCGAGGGTGGGGCGGCCCGACATGTCCGACGGGTTGGCGAAGGTCTCGCCGAGCGCGCCGGAGATCGGCCACCGCAGCCAGACCAGCCCGCCGCCGCTCACCGGGTGCAGGGCGGAGTACTTCGACGCGGAGACCGGGAAGGGCGTCACCCGGTTCTCCAGGCCCTCGAACTCGACGGTGACCGTCGACGGCCCCTCGCCCGTGCCGATGTCGGGGGTGTCGTCGGCCGGGTCGAGCCCGCCCGCCGCCGGGCGGCCCTCCGGGGACAGGGCGAACGGGGAGGGCGTGGCGGAGGAGAGCGGCACCAGGTACGGGCGGCAGCCCAGCGGGAAGGAGAGGTCGCCGGTGTGGACGTCGTACACCGGGTCGAAGCCGCGCCAGGACAGGAAGGCGAGATAGCGGCCGTCGCCCGTGAAGACCGGGTTCTCGTCCTCGAAGCGGCCGTTGGTGACATCGACGATCACGGGCGCGCCGGTGCCCAGGATGCGGGCCAGCTTGATCTGGCGCAGCGAGCGGCCGATGCCGGGGTGGGACCAGGTCAGCCAGGCGCCGTCCGGGGAGAACGCCAGGTCGCGGACCGGGCCGTTGATGGAGCGGATCAGCTCGGTGGGTTCGCCGGTGGAGGTCTCCTCGTCGGTGTCCAGGAGCAGCAGCCGCCCGTCGTTCGTGGCGATGGCCAGGCGTTCGCCGTCCGGGTCGGCGATCAGTTCCTGCACCCTGCCGACCTGGCCGGAGGCCATCCGGCGCGGCTCGCGGTCGCCGCTGGCACGGGGCAGGTACGCGATCTCGATGGCGTCCTCGCCGTCGGCGTCGGTGACGTAGGCGACCTGGCCGCCGCTGCCGAGCATCTCGGGCAGCCGGACCCTGACCCCCGGGGTGTCGGCGATGGTGCGGGCGGGGCCGTCGCGGTGGGTCAGCCAGTACAGGCTGCCGCGTACGGTGACGGCGCTGGCCCGGCCCGTCTCGTCCACGGAGAGCGAGTCGACGTTGCTGGCGGCCGGGACCTGGTGGACGCGCCGCCCGGTGCGCGGCCCGCCGAGCCGGACCGACAGCTTGCGCGGCACCGCGTCCGGCGACGCCAGGTCGTCCACCAGCCACAGATCGCCCGCGCACTGGTAGACGACCCGGTGCCCGTCGCTGGAGGCGTGCCGGGCGTAGAAGGCGTCGTGGTCCGTGTGGCGGCGCAGATCGCCGCCGTCGGGGCGGCAGGAGTAGAGGTTGCCGACGCCCTCGTGGTCGGAGAGGAAGGCGATCCGGCCGCCGACGAACATCGGTGAGTCGAGATGGCCGCCGATGTCCGGGAGCAGCCGCTTGCCGTGCAGCCACAGCCGGCCGGTCGCGCCGCCCCGGTAGCGCTTCCAGGCGGCGGGTTCGTGCGGCGGGGTGCCGGTGAGCAGCAGGGTGCGCCGCTCGTCGTCGATGTCGGCGACGTCGATGCCGGAGACCGGGCCCCAGGGCAGCTTGCCGCCGGGGCTGCCGTCGGTGGGGACGCTGTAGGCCCAGGAGACGTGCGAGAACGGCTGGCTGTGCGAGGACACGGCGAGGATCTGGGCGGCGTCCCCGGGATCGGGGGTCCAGCCGCAGACCCGGGTGTCCGTCGACCCCCAGTAGGTGAGCCGGCGGGCCGGGCCGCCCTCGACCGGGACGAGATGGATCTCGGGATCGAGGGTGCGCCAGGTCGTGTACGCGATGCGGCTCCCGTCGGGGGAGAAGCGCGGATGGCTGACCCTGGTCCGGTCGATGGTCAGCCGCCACGCGCGGCCGGGCGGCTGCCCCTCGGGCGCGAGGGGGGCGACCCAGAGGTCGTCCTCGGCCGCGAAGCAGAGCAGATCGTCGTGGAGGTGCGGGAAACGGAGATACGCGGCGTCGTCACTCACCCTCCAATGCTTTCCGCGCGGAAGGGCCCCGGCAACTCGTGACGCGGTACCGGTTGTGGTGCGGAACACAAGCGAAACGTTTTCGTTTCGCTGGACGGCCGGGGTACCGTCGATGTGTACGAAACAGTTTCGTTCGATTGACTGACGTACGAGAACCCGAACAGGAGGTCGACACGTGGCACGCACCCGGCTCACACCCGAGCGTGAGAGCGAGCTGTACGCCGCCGTGCTCGACCTGCTCCGCGAGGTCGGTTACGACGCCCTGACCATGGACGCCGTCGCCGCCCGCACCCGTTCCAGCAAGGCCACCCTCTACCGCCAGTGGGGGAGCAAGCCGGAGCTGGTCGTCAAGGCCCTGCGGCACAACAAGCCGGTGTCCCTCGAAGAGATCGACACCGGGTCGTTGCGCGGCGACTTCCACGCCGTGGTGGGCCGTACCGACGACTGCCAGATGGAGAAGGACTCCGCGCTGATGCGGGGCCTGAGCCATGCCGTCCACGAGAATCCCGATCTCTACCAGGCCCTGCGCGACCTGCTGATCGAGCCGGAGATGACCGGCCTCGACCTGCTGCTGCGCCGAGCCGTGGACCGGGGTGAGGTGCGTCCGGACAATCCGGCGCTGAAATACGTCTCACACATGCTGATCGGCGCTTTCGCCGCCCGGCAGCTGGTCGAGGACCGCTCGGTCGACCAGGCGTTCCTCAACGATTACGTCGAATCCGTGGTCTTCCCCGCCCTCGGAGTCTGACGCCCCGGACCGCCCCGCGTGGTCCGTCCCCGTCGTACCGCCCCGCGTGGTCCGTCCCCGTCGTACCGCCCCGCGCGGTCCGTCCCTGCCGCACCGCCCCGCGCGGTCCGTCCCCGTCGCACCGCCCCTCCCCAAGCCCCACCTGACACGTCGCTCTCGTCGTCGGGCTGGTTCCTCACGCCCTTTTCCACTCACACGACCTGACCGGGAGTACGCCCCCGTGGCCACATTCCTCTACAAGCTCGGACGGCTCGCCTTCCGGCGCCGCCGCTATGTCGCCCTGATCTGGGTGGCACTGCTGGCGCTCGCCGGATTCGGCGCGGCCTCCGCGTCCACCGCCACCTCCAGCTCCTTCTCGATCCCGGGCACGGAGGCGCAGCGCGCCTTCGACCTGCTGGAACAGCGCTTCCCGGGAGGCAGCGCCGACGGTGCGACCGCCCGGGTCGTCTTCAAGGCGCCCGACAACGGGAAGATGTCCGACCCGGCGAACAAGGCCGAGGTCGACAAGGTCATCGGCGAGCTGAAGTCGGGCTCGGACCAGATCGCCTCGGTCTCCGACCCGTACACCGCCGGTGCCGTCAGCAAGAACGGCTCCACGGCGTACGTCTCGGTCTCCTACAAGGTCAACTCGATGGAGCTGACCGACGAGACCCGTGAGGCACTGGAGGACGCGGGCCACGCGGCGCAGAAGAGCGGGATGACCGTGGAGATCGGCGGTGACGCGCTCATGGTGATCCCGGAGACCGGGGCCACCGAGATCATCGGTGTCGCCCTCGCCGCGATCGTGCTGGTCATCACCTTCGGCTCGCTGATCGCCGCCGGGCTGCCGCTGCTCACCGCCCTGATCGGCGTCGGCATCGGTGTCTCGACGATCACCGCGCTGGCGAACGTGCTGGACCTGGGCTCCACCACCTCCACCCTGGCGATGATGATCGGCCTCGCGGTCGGCATCGACTACGCGCTCTTCATCGTCTCCCGCTACCGCGCCGAGCTGGCCGAGGGCAGGGAACGCGAGGAGGCGGCCGGACGGGCCGTCGGCACGGCGGGCTCCGCCGTCGTCTTCGCCGGTCTCACCGTCGTCATCGCGCTGGTCGGTCTCGCCGTCGTGAACATCCCGATGCTGTCGAAGATGGGCTTCGCCGCGGCCGGCACCGTCGCCATCGCCGTACTGATCGCGCTCACCCTGGTCCCGGCCCTGCTGGGCTTCGCGGGGAAGCGGGTCCTGGGACGCAAGGCGCGCAAGGCCGCCGGCGCCCCGGCCGGCACCGAGGACAAGCCGAACATGGGCACCCGCTGGGCGCGGTTCGTGCTGCGCAAGCCGGTGTGGGTGCTGCTGGTCGGCGTCATCGGCCTGGGCGCGGTGGCCGTACCGGTCGCCTCCCTGGAGATGGGCCTGCCCGACGAGGGCTCCCAGCCCACCAGCACCACCCAGCGGCGCGCCTACGACCTGCTGTCCGACGGCTTCGGCCCCGGGTTCAACGGGCCGCTGATGGTCGTCGTCGACACCGCGGACAGCTCCGACGGCAAGACCGCCGCCAAGCAGGTCACCGACGAGATCTCCGGCATGAAGGGCGTCGTCGCCGTCACCCCGGCCCAGTTCAACAAGGCCGGCGACACCGCGATGATCACCGTGGTCCCGAAGGACCGGCCGAGCTCCGTCGACACGGAGAACGTGGTCCACGCGATCCGGGACGCGGGCAAGGACATCAAGTCCGACACCGGCGCCGAGGTCCTGGTCACCGGCTCCACCGCGATGAACATCGACTTCTCGCAGAAGATGAACGACGCGCTGCTGCCCTACCTGGCGCTCGTCGTCGGCCTGGCCTTCCTGCTCCTGATGGTGGTCTTCCGGTCGGTGCTGGTGCCGCTGAAGGCGGCCCTCGGCTTCCTGCTCTCGGTCGTCGCGGCCCTGGGCGCGGTCGTCGCGGTCTTCCAGTGGGGCTGGCTCGGCTCGCTCTTCGGCGTGGAACAGCCCGGCCCGATCATGTCGATGATGCCGATCTTCATGGTGGGCGTGGTCTTCGGCCTCGCGATGGACTACGAGGTCTTCCTCGTGACCCGGATGCGCGAGGCGTACGTCCACGGCGAGAAGCCCGGCCAGGCGATCGTCACCGGCTTCCGGCACGGCGCCCGGGTCGTCACGGCCGCGGCCGTGATCATGATGGCCGTCTTCGCCGGCTTCATCGGCTCCAGCGAGCAGATGGTCAAGATGATCGGCTTCTCGCTCGCCATCGCCGTCTTCTTCGACGCGTTCGTGGTCCGTATGGCGATCGTGCCCGCGGTCCTGGCCCTGCTCGGCCACCGCGCCTGGTCGCTGCCGCGCTGGCTGGACCGGATCCTGCCGAACGTGGACGTGGAGGGCGAGGGGCTGCGTGAGCAGCTCGACGAGACGCCCGGCGGTGAGAGCGGGGGCGAGCGCGAGCTGACCCGGGTCTGAGCCGCGAGGCGAGAGCCGCGACGAGTCTCCGGGCCCGCGTCCGAGCGGAGCGCGGCCCCGGAAGCGCCGGTTACCTGTGGGGACGGGGGACCGGGGCAGTGGGAGAAGCCCCCGTGCGAGCGGCACGGGGGCTTCTCCCATGCGGTTCCGGGCCGGCCCGCCCGGCACGGTCCGAACGGGACGCCCCGAGGGCTGTCCCGCCAGGAATTGCGGGACAGCCCTCAGGCGTGCGCGGGCGGCTTGGTGCTCTCGGTGTGCGTCCGGTGCAGGAAGCGGATCAGCGGGGCGCTGTCGAACTGCACCACCTCGACGCCGTCGGCCGAGTGGTTCTCCACGACCAGCTGGGTCCGTCCGCACGGCCAGACGCGGATGCCGCCGCGCTCGGTGGGGCCGCGCAGTCCGCCCTCCAGCAGATCGCGGCCGAACGCCCAGTCGGCGCCGCCGGGGAAGGCGACATGGACGGTGCGCGGGTCCTTGTCGGCGTCGTACAGCAGGTCGACCGGTATCGCCGGGAGATCGGGGGTGTCGTTGACGAGCCAGGCATCCGCCTGCTCCTGGATCACGGGGGGCATGACACGACTCCTCCTGTGTGTACTGCTTCGCCCTCCAATGTCCCACATTTCCGGCCACTGGCGCGGGGAACAGCTGCGCACGGGTACGGGGGACGCGGCTGCGCACGGGTGCGGGAACGGCTGCGCACGGGTGCGGGGGACGCGGCTGCGCACGGGTGCGGGAACGGCTGCGCACGGGTACGGGGGACGCGGCTGCGCACGGGTGCGGGGAACAGTTGTGACGGAGTCGCTCTTGCGAAGGGTTTGCAACAAGGCCCTATCATTGAGCGGTTCACGACATCGTCCGCGGCCGCGCACGACCGCAGGAAGCGGAGCCCCCATGCATGTACCCGACGGATTCATCAACGCGCCCGTCTCCGCCGCCGCCGGAGTCGTCGCCGCGGGTGCGGTCGCCGTCAGCCTGCGGGGCGCCCGGCGGGAGCTGGACGAGCGCACCGCGCCGCTCGCCGGTCTGGTCGCCGCGTTCATCTTCGCCGTGCAGATGCTGAACTTCCCGGTCGCGGCCGGCACCAGCGGACACCTGCTGGGCGGGGCGCTGGCCGCGATCCTGGTCGGGCCGTACACCGGCGTGCTCTGCGTGACCGTCGTCCTGCTCATGCAGGGCATCCTCTTCGCCGACGGCGGCCTCACCGCGCTCGGCGTGAACGTCCTCGACATGGGCATCACGACCACCGTCGTCGCCTACGCACTCTTCCGCGGACTGCTCGGGGTGCTGCCGAAGACCCGGCGCTCGGTGACCGCCGCGTCCTTCGTCGCCGCCCTGGTCTCCGTACCGGCCGCGGCCGGCGTCTTCACGCTGATCTACTGGATCGGCGGTACCACCGACATCCCGATCGGCAAGGTCTTCACCGCGATGGTCGGGGTCCATGTCCTGATCGGCATCGGCGAGGCCGTGATCACCGCGCTGACCGTCGGCGCCGTCATCGCCGTACGCCCCGACCTGGTGCACGGCGCCCGCGGGCTCGGCTCCTCGCTCAAGCTCCGGATCGACGGCGAACTGGTCGACGCCCCGGCCCCGGCCACCTCCCCGGCCGCCCCGGTCGCCGCCCGCTCGCACCGGAGGATCTGGGCCGCCGGCCTGGTCACCGCCCTCGTTCTGGCGGGCTTCGTCTCGTACTACGCCTCCTCCAACCCCGACGGCCTGGAGAAGGTCGCCGCCGACCAGGGCATCGACAGGAAGACCGAGGAGCACGCGGCCAAGGACTCCCCGCTCGCCGACTACGGCGTCAAGGACGTGTCCGACGCGCGGATCTCCGGCGGCCTCGCCGGGGTCATCGGCGTCGCCGCCACCGTCGTCGTCGGCAGCGGAGTCTTCTACGTGGTCCGCCGCCGCCGTACGCCGGACGCCCCCGCGGACACCACGCACGACACGGAATCCGTCTGACATGGGCGCGGGACACGCGCACAGGCTCTACCGGCACGGCCACTCGCCGATCCACGACCTGCCGCCGCACTGCAAGATCGCCGCCGCCTTCTGCTTCGTCGTGGTCGTCGTCTCGACGCCCCGCGAGTCGATGTGGGCGTTCGCGCTGTACGCGGTGCTGCTCGGCGTGGTCACCGCACTGGCCCGCATCCCGGCGGGCCTTCTGCTCAAGCGGCTGCTCATCGAGGTGCCGTTCGTCGCGTTCGCGCTGCTCATGCCGTTCGTGGTGCCCGGCGAGCAGACCCACGTACTCGGCCTCTCCGTCAGCGTCCCCGGCCTCTGGGGCGCCTGGAACGTCCTCGCCAAGGGCACCCTCGGCGTCGCCGCCTCCGTGCTCCTGGCCTCCACCACCGAACTGCGCTCGCTGCTGCTCGGCCTCCAGCGGCTCAAGCTGCCGCCGCTGCTCGTCCAGATCGCCTCCTTCATGATCCGGTACGGCGACGTCATCACCGACGAGATGCGCCGGATGTCGATCGCCCGCCGCTCCCGGGGCTTCGAGGCGCGCGGCGTACGGCAGTGGGGCGTCCTGGCCAAATCGGCGGGCGCCCTGTTCATCCGGTCCTACGAGCGCGGCGAACGCGTCCACCTCGCGATGGTCAGCCGCGGCTACGCCGGATCCATGCCGGTCATCGACGAGGTGACCGCCTCCCGCACCCAGTGGGCGTACGCCGCGGCACTCCCCGTCCTCGCCCTCGCCGTCTGTCTGCTGGGATGGACCCTATGAACCGGCCCACCGCCCCCGCCCCGTCCCTGGAAGTCAGCGGCCTCGCCTACGCCTACCCCGACGGCCACCAGGCGCTCTTCGGAGTGGACCTCACGGTCGCCCGGGGCGAACGCGTCGCCCTGCTCGGCCCCAACGGCGCCGGCAAGACCACCCTCGTCCTGCACCTCAACGGCATCCTCGACGCCGGGGCGGGCACCGTCCGGGTCGCCGGTCTCCCGGTCGGCAAGCGCGACCTCGCCGAGATCCGCCGCCGCGTCGGCATCGTCTTCCAGGACCCCGACGACCAGCTCTTCATGCCCACCGTCCGCGAGGACGTCGCCTTCGGACCGGCCGCCTCCGGGCTGCGCGGCGCCGAGCTGGAGGCACGCGTCACCGAGGCGCTGGAACAGGTCGGCATGGCCGAGTACGCGAACCGCCCGCCGCACCACCTCTCCTTCGGCCAGCGCCGCCGCGTCGCCGTCGCCACCGTCCTCGCCATGCGGCCGGAGATCCTCGTCCTGGACGAGCCCTCCTCCAACCTGGACCCGGCCTCGCGGCGCGAACTCGCCGACATCCTGCGGTCCCTGGACGTCACCGTGCTCATGGTCACGCACGACCTGCCGTACGCACTGGAGCTCTGCCCGCGCGCGGTGATCCTCAGCGAGGGCGTCATCGCCGCCGACGACCGCACCCAGGACCTGCTCTGCGACGAGAAGCTGATGCGCGAACACCGCCTGGAACTGCCCTTCGGCTTCGACCCGCGTTCCGTGACTGTGAACATGAGGTGACCTGCCACTCCTGCCGCCCGCGACGGGATGCACCATGGGGGGATGAGCGGGAGCGCAGGAGCAGACGTGGACGTACGCGGCACGGTGGCGGCCGGATTCGAACCGGTCAGGGATGCCTTCATCCGTAACTTCGAACAGCGCGGTGAACGCGGCGCGGCCGTCACCGTCTACCGGGACGGGCACAAGGTCGTCGACCTCTGGGCCGGTACGAGAGACGTCGACGGCGCCGAACCCTGGGCCGTGGACACCGTGCAGATCGTCCGCTCGGCGGGCAAGGGCATCGCCGCCGCCGTACCGCTGCTGCTGCACCAGCGCGGCCAACTCGACCTGGACGCCCCGGTCGGCACGTACTGGCCGGAGTTCAAGGCGGCCGGCAAGGAACGCGTACTCGTCCGCCACCTCCTGTCCCACCGGGCGGGCATCCCCGCGCTCGACTGCCCGCTGACCCCCTCCGAGGCGGCCGACGGGATCTCCGGCCCGCAGGCCGTCGCCGCCCAGCGCCCCCAGTGGGAACCCGGCACCGACCACGGCTACCACGCCCAGACCTACAGCTGGCTCATCGGCGAACTGGTGCGCCGGGTCACCGGACGCACCGTCGGCCGCTGGATCGCCGAGGAGATCGCCCGCCCGCTCGGCCTGGACTTCTGGTTCGGCCTCCCGGCGGACGAGGCACACCGGGTGGGCCGGGTCGGCCCGGTCGAGACGCCCGCCGCGGGCGACGGCAACGGCGGCGTCCTGCGGCTGCGCCCCAAGCGCTCCGTCAGCGAGGCCTACCGCGACCCGCAGTCCCTCACCCGCCGCGCCTTCGGGGCCATCGACCCGCTCCCCGACGAGAACGACCCCGGCTACCGGGCGGCCGAACTCCCCGCCTCCAACGGCATCGCCACCGCCCGCGCGCTGGCCCGCTGCTACGCCGCGATGATCGGCCCGGTCGACGGCCACCGCCTGTTCGCCCCGGCCACCCTCACCCTGGCCCGCACCGAGGAGTCCGCGGGCCCCGACCGGGTCCTGGTCGTCAACACCCGATTCGGCCTCGGCCACATGCTCCACGGTCCGGCGTCCCCGCTGCTCGCCCCCGGCTCGTTCGGCCACCCCGGCCGGGGCGGCTCCCTCGGGTTCGCCGACCCCGAATCCGGCATCGCCTTCGGTTATGTGACGAACGGTCTGCAGAAGGGAGTAACCGCCGACCCCCGTGCCCAGGCCCTGATCAGGGCAGTACGGTCGGCGCCATGACTACTCCACACCCCACGGGTCCGCGATTCGACGGCCACGGCGTACTCATCACCGGAGCGGGCCAGGGCATCGGCGCGGCCACGGCCCGCCGACTGGCCTCGGAGGGCGCCCGGGTCCTGGTCACCGACCTGCAAGGGGACCGCGCGGAGCGCACCGCCGCCGCGATACGCGAGACGGGCGGCGCCGCCGAGTCGCTGCCCTGCGACGTGGCCGACCAGGCGGCCGTCGAGGCGGCGGTGGCCCACGCGGTCGCCGCCTTCGGCTCCCTGGACGTGCTGGTCAACAACGCGTACTCCTGCACCAGGGACGTCCCGCTCTTCGAGGACGAGCCCGACGAGTCCTGGCAGCGCGACCTGGACATCACCCTCACCGGCCCCTACCGCTGCGCCCGCGCCGCCCTCCCGCACCTGGTGGCCTCCGGCCGGGGCGCGATCGTCAACATCGGCTCGGTCAACGGCGAGCAGGACTTCGGCAACCACGGCTACAGCGCGGCCAAGGCGGGCCTGGCCAGCCTGACCCGCACCCTGGCCGGCCACGCGGGCCCGCGTGGCGTCCGCGTCAACCTGGTCGCCCCAGGCACGATCCGCACCGCCGCCTGGGCGGGCCGCGACGCGGAACTGACCCGGGTGAGCGCCGTCTACCCCCTCGGCCGGGTCGGCGAGCCGGAGGACATCGCCTCCGCCGTCGCCTTCCTCGCCTCCCGCGACGCGGCCTGGATCACCGGGACGACACTGCGCGTGGACGGCGGGCTGACGGCGACGAACTACGGGTTCCGGCAGGCGGTCGCGGGGGCCTGACCGAGGCGGAAACGGCCCGCCCCGCGCCCGGGTCAGGCGAGCGCGGGGTGGATGAGCCGCCCGTTGAGGATGAGGGACGCGGCCTGCTTGAGGCGGCGCACCCGCACACTGATCTCGTAACCCCTGATGCCTTCGGTACGGGCGAAGCGGCCGCTGAGGTAGCGGTAGAAGTCCGGGGTGTCCTTGCAGATGACCACGGCCATGATGTTGTGCCTGCCGCTGATGGCCGCGGCGAAGGCGCACTCGTCGTGCCTGCTGATCTCCTCGCCGATCTCCTGGAGCCGGGGCAGCTCGACCTGGAGCCAGAGGGTGGCGTTGAGCTCGTAGCCGAGGCGTTCGGGCACGGCGTCGATGTCGAAGACCAGCGACCCGCTGCCCTCCAGGGCCTCCAGCCGGCGGGCCACGCGCGGCTTGGACCAGCCGGTGGCTTCCGCGAGGCGGGTGTGGGAGGCGCGGCCGTCCTCCGCCAGCGCTTCGAGGAGCGGGTGGTCCTCCTCGGTCGGGGTGAGCGGGGGCCCGGTGGGGGTGGGGAGCTCCGCGGTCAGCAGCCGCACCTGCTCGTCGGTGAGCGAGCCCTCCCGCCCGGTCCAGCCGGCCGTGTCCGGGGAGCCGAAGCCGTGCACGAGCAGGTCGACGTTCAGGTCCAGGACCGAGGCGGCCCGGGGAAGCTGTCGCAGCAGCACGTCGTCGCGGGCGGTCCCGGCGGGCGAACGGATGATGCAGATGATCTCCGAACCGCCGGACGCGATGCTGGTGTACGCGACCTCCGGCCTGCGGGCCAGGGAGTCCGCGAGGGGCCCCACGGCGTCCGGGCGGCAGCGCAGCCGCGCGATCCACTCGGACCGGCCGTGGGCGGCCGGGCTGCTCAGCCCGACGACGCGGATCACGCCACTGCGGCGCAGGGCGTCGTAGCGGCGGGCCACGGTCTGCTCGGACACCCCGACGACCTGACTGAGGCGGCGGAAGGAGACCCGCGGCGAGCAGCTCAGGCCATGGATGATTTTGCGGTCCAGGTCGTCAGGCATGAATGAATGGTCACATGAGAAGCCCCATGATCGGCGGTTCTGTGACGTTTGCCGGGATCGCTTGGGGATTGATCGACGGTCGGGGCGAAGCTGGTCGGCGGCTCTGCGGGTGACCGGCGGACCGCGCGGAACGCGGTGGTGCACCGGTCACCCGTGAGCGGGCGCACGCCGGACGGCGGTGCCCACATCGCAGCCGGTGCCCGCGCGGCACCCACCCCGCAGCAGAAGGAACCTCTTCGTGAACTCCGCAACGACACAGGACAGATCAGGGCGGGGCGTCACGCTCGTCATGGCCTGCCTGGGCGTCTTCGTCGCCTACCTCCCCGTGACCACCGTGTCGGTGAGCCTGCCGGCCATCCAGCGGGCCCTGGGCGCCTCCACGTCCCAGCTGTCCTGGGTCTCGGACGCCTTCGTGCTGCCGATGGCCGCGCTGATCCTGACCACCGGGGTCTGGGGCGACGTCCACGGCCGCAAGCGGGTCTTCCAGGCGGGCATGGCCCTCTGCGCGCTGGGCGCGGCGATCTCGCTGTCCTCGGACTCCGTGCACGCCCTGTGGGTGGGGCAGGCCGCCTCCGGGCTGGGGGCGGCGGCGCTGCTGCCGACGACGCTGGCCCTGATCAGCCACGCGGTCCCCGACCACCGGGAGCGCGGCAGGTTCATCGGCCTGTGGGCGATGTCCCTGATGGCCTCGCTCGCCGTGGGCCCGCTGATAGCGGGCGTGCTGCTGGAGCACGTCGCGTGGCGCTGGATCTTCCTCCTGCCCGTGCCGGTCTCCCTGATCGTGCTGGTCGTCGCGGCGTTCCTGCTGCCCGACTCGCGCGCCCCGCACGGCCGCCGGCTCGACTGGCCCGGACAGATCAGTGCGGCCGTCGCGGTCACCGCGGTCGTCTACGGCGTCATCGAGGGCGGCGCGGACGGCTTCGGCGCGCCCGCCGTGGTGACGGCCCTGGTGCTCGGCGCGGTCTCCGCCGTCGTGTTCGTCGTCGTGGAGCGCCGCAGCGCCAGCCCGATGCTCGACCTGGCGCTGTTCCGCAGCCCGGCCTTCACCGCCACCGCCCTGGTCGCGATGATCAGCTTCCTCGGGCTGATCGGCTTCTTCTTCGTGCTGAGTCTCTACTTCGGCATGGTCCAGCACCTGACCACGATCGAGGCGGGGCTGCGCATGGTGGTGGTGTCCGGGGTGGCCCTCGTCGTCGGCGCGCCCATCGGACGCCTGATGCACCGGGTCTCCGCCCGGGTCCTGATCACCGCGGGCCTGGTCGTCGCGGCGGGTGCGATGCTCTCGCTGACCGGCGTCGACGCCCACACCTCCTTCGGCTCGATCGTCTGGCGGCTGGCCCTGCTGGGCCTCGGCATGGGCGCCGTGCTCACCCCGATGACCGCCTCCGCGGTGTCCTCCGTCCCGTACCACCTGGCCGGGATGGCCGCCGCCGGGAACAACGCCTTCCGCCAGGTCGGTGGCGCCCTCGGCCCCGCCGTGCTCGGTGCCCTGCTGACCACCCGGGCCCTGGACGCGCTGCCCGGCCGCCTCGCCGACGCGGGGGTGCCCGCCGAGGCGAGCGCCCGAGTCCTGGACACCGCCCGTGAGCAGGGGCTCGGCGCCGTGGCCGGACTCCGCCTGGACGCCGCCACCGGACCGGCCCTGTCGGCCCTGGGCGACTCCTTCCTCGACGGCATGCGGCTCTGCCTCACCGTCTCCGCCTCGCTCGCCCTGCTGGCTGCCCTCGCCTGCGCCGTGCTCCTGCGCCCGGCCGCCAAGCCGGCGGCTCCGGCGGCTCCGGCCGCCGAGGAACCGGCGGCCCGCCCGGCGCCGGTCCCGGCGGGCTGAGCGCCCGCCGCGCGCGGATCGGCCCGGCTCAGACGGCCCTGAACTCCCCCGCCTTGACGCCTGCCACGAAGGCGGCGAAGGAGGCGGGGGAGGTGTGCAGTACGGGTCCGCCGGGGTTCTTGGAGTCGCGGACGGGGACGGTGCCGGTGGCGAGTGCGCTGCTCGGGGCCCACTCGACGCAGGAACCGCCGTTGCCGCTGTAGGAGGACTTGACCCAGGGGAGGGAGGGGCAATCGGTCATCAAGGGGTTCCCTTTCGCGCTTCGCCGAACATGGCCACGGATGCCGCTTGGGAGAACGCCTCGGCCTGAAGCTGATGGCAGTACCTCACCAACGGCAGTACGGATGTCAGTTCCCTGTCCAAGTACCCATTGGTTTCAGACTCCACGTAGGACACCACTGAGCGGTCGGGCATGGTCAGAAGATTCACCAGCCGGTTGAACGGCCGGCGCTCACCCACGGAGCAAGGGGCCACCTGGAGCACGGTGTCCGGCCTCTCAGCGCACTCGATCGGATGGGCCATCTGGCGTTCCATGACCGCTGCCCCTCCGATCACGCGACGGATGCAGCTCTCGTCCAGCACCACGATCAGTATGGGCGGGACGCGTCGCACCAAGGCCGCCTGCCGCTCCATCAGCGCCTCGACCCGCTCCGAAGCCTGATCCGGGGTGATCGTGCCCCGCCTCGCATGCCCCTCTTCGATGGCTGTTGCGTACTCCGGCGTCTGAAGCAGCCCCGGAATCACCCCCACGTCGAACATCCGGATCTCGGCCGCACGATTTTCCTGCCCCAGGTACTCCGGAAAGCCCTCCAGCAGACTGCCGTTCCGAAGCTCTGCCCACGCACGCTCGAACGAATCGGCGGTGCCGGTGAATCCGAAGACAGTATCCGCGCTCCGCGAAAAGCGGAGCGTTGGCGGTTTGCGGCCAGTTTCGACGGCGGAGATATGCCTGCCCGAGTACCCCGCCAGGCTGGCCAGTTCGTCCTGCGTCCACCCGCACGATTCGCCGTACGAGCGTCATCCTTCCGGCCCTGAACGAGCCGGGCCTCTACCTTTCCAACGTCGCCTCGCTGGAAGGCGGCCGTGGACGGTTGGCGGAGTTCCACTACGCCGACGCAGATCTGCGTGACCTCGACCTCACCGACACCCACCTGCTCGACGGGCGGATCACCCGGCCTGAAGGCCCAGCGCGCTCGGCTGGAGAAGCTGCGCGTCGACTCCGTGGAGTTCGCCGGCTGCGACCTGACCTCCCTGCAATGGAGCGACAGCAAGGTCTCCCGGGTCGTGTTCAGTCGCTGCAAGCTCATGGGCGCCACGCTTGAGGACGTCACGCTCGACAACGTGCTCTTCGAGAACTGCAGGATCGACTACAGCACCTTCGTCCGGGTCCGGGCCGCCGGGCCGGTGATCCTCTCGAAGTGCACGCTGCGCGAGACCACCTTCACCGCCTCCGAACTGTGCGCTGCCCTGATCGACGACTGCGACCTGCGGCTGACCGAGTTCGACGGCGGGAAGTACCGCGGCCTCGACCTTCGGGACAACGACCTCTCCCAGCTCCGCGGCCTGGCCTCCCTCAAGCAGATCGTCATCGACCAGGCTCAGAAACTCCAGCCGGCCCAGGCTCTCACCACCGAGCTGGACGTCACCTTCGGCGAAGACCTCGACGACGAGTAGCCCCGAACCCGTCCGAAGAGGAACGGCCATGGGCTGTCCCGTACGCAGATCGGCACTGTCGGAGGCGCGGCGGCGGACGGGATAACCGGGGGCTGCGATCTCGACGGTGGCCCCCGCAGCCGGGTCGCGCCCCTGAACCCTGCCCCGCGGCCGCCGGGCTCAACTCGTGTGCAGCATCAGCCCGATGCCGACGACCATCAGACCCGCCGCCGCGATGCGCGGTGCGCCGAACCGTTCCTTGAAGAACAGCGTTCCGATGGCCGCGCCGACGATGATCGACGACTCGCGCAGCGCCGCGATCGGGGCCAGTGCCGCTCGCGTCTGGGCCCACAGGACGAGGCCGTACGCCGTCACCGACAGGGCCGCGCCCAGCAGTCCGCGTACGGCGAACGGGCGCAGGGAGGGCAGAAGTCCGGCGCGGCGGCGGTACAGCGCGTAGGCCGGGATGGCCAGGCCCTCCAGGATCATCAGCCAGGCGATGTAACCGAGCGGGGTGCCCGAGGCGCGTACGCCGACGCCGTCCACCGTGGTGTACCCGGCGATGGCCAGGCCGGTCGCGAGGGCGGCCAGCAGGGCGGGCCAGTCGGGGCGCCTGCCGGAACCCCGGATGCCCCAGAGGGCGAGCCCGACGAGCCCCGCCGAGGCCACCGCGACGCCGGCCGTGGCCCAGCCGTCCGGGTGCTCGCCGACGAAGACCGCGGCGAGGACCGTCACCACCAGCGGGGCCGTACCCCGGGCGATCGGATACATCTGCCCGAAGTCGCCCAGGGTGAACGAGCGCATCAGCAGCAGCATGTACGCCACATGGAGCCCGGCCGAGACCAGCAGGTACGGCCAGGCCCCGGCGGCCGGGAACGGTACGAAGCAGGCGGCGGCCGCGCCGATCAGCAGCCCGCCGCCGGAGATCAGGGTGAAGGAGAGGAGCTGGTCCTTGATCGCGTGCGCGATCGCGTTCCAGCTCGCGTGCGTGACCGCCGCGACCAGGACCGCGAGGGCGACCAGCGGGGTCACTCCGACTGCTCGCGCACGTCCACCACGGTGCCGCCGGCGTGCGCGACCAATGACTTGGGGTCGAGCGGGAAGACGGTGTGCGGGGTGCCCGCCGCAGCCCACACCACCTCGTGGTCCAGCAGCCCGCGGTCGGCCAGCACCCGGGTCCTCGTACGGTGCCCGAAGGGCGGCACGCCCCCGATCGCGTACCCGGTCGTCTCCCGCACCAGCTCGGCGCCGGCCCGCTTGACCTTCCCGGCGCCCAGCTCCGCGCGTACGAGCTCCACGTCGACGCGCGAGGAGCCGTCCATCAGGACCAGCACCGGGACGCCGTCGGCCTCGAAGATCAGGGACTTGACGATCTCGCTGAGCTCGCAGCCGATCGCGGCGGCCGCCTCGGCGGCGGTACGGGTGGCCTCCGGGAACCGGCGGACCTCGACATCGAGGCCCAGTTCCCGCAGGGCCTCGGCGAATAGGGGGTGGGCTTCGGCGGAGGCATCGGAAGTACTCATGCCCCGCACGCTAGCGAAGGCGGGCCGGGACACGCGACGGTGTTCCACGCGTCGGACCCGCCTCCGCGGGCCGGGCCGCCCGTCCGCGTCAGGGCCCCGTCCGCGTCGGGGGCCCGCGTCAGGATCCCGTCCGCGTCAGGGCCCCGTCCGCGTCAGGGGCCCACTCGCGTCGGGAACCGCCCGCGTCAGGACCCCGCCCGCAGCACCGCCGCGACCACCGGGCCCGCCGCGTCGCCGCCGTGTCCGCCGGCCTGGACGACCGCGGCCGCGGCCAGGTCGTTGTTGAAGCCGGCGAACCAGCTGTTGGAGGTGGCCTGGCCGTCCACCTCCGCCGAGCCCGTCTTGGCGCCCTTGTCGCCGACGACCGAGGCCATCGCGGCCTTGCCGGTGCCCCAACTCGCGGTCTGGCGCATCATGTTGGTGACCTGCTGGGAGACGTACGGGCGCAGCGAACGGGCGGCGGTGGCGATCGGCCGGTTGTCCAGCTCGCGGTCCACGATGATCGGCTGGCGGAAGGTGCCGGTGCGTGCGGTGGCGGTGATGGACGCCATGTTGAGGGCGTTCATCTGGACCGTGCCCTGGCCGATGTACTGGGCGGCCGCCTCGCCCCCGGTCGTCTCGGGCACGCTGCCGTCGACGGAGATGACGCCGGTCTGCCAGTTCAGGCCGATCCCGAAGACGTCACGGGCCTCCTTGGCCAGCGCCGCGTCGTCCTTCGTGTCGTCGATCAGCTTGATGAAGGCCGTGTTGCAGGACCGGGCGAAGCTGGTCGTCAGGGTGCCGCTGGGGATCGAGAAGTCGTCCAGGTTCTTGAAGGTGCGGCTGTAGTACGTCGCGGTCGGCGGGCACTCGATCTTCTGGTCGGCCGAGGCGAGGCCCTTCTCGATGAGCATCGCCGCCGTCACGATCTTCATCGTCGAACCGGGGGCCTGCTTGCCCTGCATCGCCGCGTTGAACCCGGTGGCCGGGTTGTTGGCGACCGCGCGGATCGCGCCCGTGGACGGCTTGACCGCGACGACGGAGGCCTGGCTGAACTTCTTGACGGCCACCTCGGCCGCCGCCTGGGCATCGGCGTCCAGGGTGGTCCGCAGCTTGCCGGGCCGGCCCTTGGTGAGGGTCAGCAGGGTCTTGTCGGGGCTCTTCGCGTCCGCGTTCTCGATCACGGTCTCGATGCCCGCGATGCCGCCGGCCTTCTCGCCGTACTTCGCGCGCAGCGCGTCCAGGATCGTGCCCAGCGAGGGGTACTTCTCCTTGGTGAGCGGCCTGCCGTCGTGGTCGAGGGCCTCGATCGACGGGGTGGACGCCGCCCCCGTCCGGAGCGTCGCGCCGTCCGTCAGGTCCGGGTGGATCACGGTGGGGGCCCAGTCCACCAGGGGCCTGCCGGTGGTCAGTCCGCGCACCACGGTCAGCTCCGAGGCGTACGACCAGGGCTTGGACTTCCCCTCGAAGGAGACGGTCGCCTTCACCGTGTACGGCACCTTCGCGCCGACCGCCGGGCCCGGGGTGATCACCGCCTCGGTGACATGGGCGCTCTCGCGGTAGCCGGTGAGGGCCGGTCCGGCCTCGGCCGCGTTGTTGGTGAGCTGGGACGCGGCGTCCGCGTCGCCGTCCGCCCACGCCTTGAGGAACTTCTCCGACGCGTCGTCGATCTCGGCCTTGGTGACCGGGCCCGTCTTCACCTCGGCGGACGCGGACTTGCTGTCCGTACCGCCGCCGCCCCCGCCGTTCAGCCCGTCCAGGACGTTGTACGCCCCGTATCCGACGCCGCCGACCACGACCGCGAACACTCCGCCGACTATCGCAACCTTCGCTCCACTGCGCATTGCTGCAGTCCCCCTCCCCAGGAGTTCCCCTTGAACGTGTTCAAGGGGATGCTGCTCGGCACCCTACGGGACGGTGGTGAAGGCGGGGACAGTTGTTATCGGAACGCGATATGTGCGGCCCGGGCTTGCCGGCCGTACCCGAATCTCCTGTCGGGCGCCGCGATGTCGCGTAATATGTGCCAACGGTGACTGACTATTACACGACCGTTGCTCGGGGAGGGCCTGATGGTTGCGGACATGATCGGTACCTGGGTGGAGGGCTGGGCCGTGTCACGACGGACGCCCCCGCCGGTCGCGAAGCCCTGGGGCCACTTCATCGAAGTGGCCGGCGACCCCGCCGAAGTGGGGCGCCACGTCCTGCCGGTGGCCGATGAGGCACTGGTCCGCAGCGCCGCCGCCTCCGTGACCCTGCCGCGGACCTGGATGAAGATGCCGGCGGAACCCGGGGAGCTCGAACCGTGGCTGCCGAAGGGCTGGGAGGTGGCCTGGGCGGACACCGGGCACCTGATGGCCATCGACCTGGCCGCCACGGAGCCGGTGGCGCCCGACGGGTACACCGCCACCGTGGAGACCGTCGGCTCCGTCGTCCACGTCCGGGTGCTGGACGCGCTCGGCGAACAGGCGGCCAAGGGACAGATGGCGATGCTCGGAGAGGACGCGGTGGTGGACCGGGTGGGGACCGAGGAAGCCCATCGGCGGCGCGGGCTGGGCCGGTTCCTGATGCGGGTGCTCGTCGACCACGCCCTGGAACAGGGCGCGGCCCGGGGCGTACTCGGAGCGACCCACGCCGGGCGGGCGCTGTACGAGACGCTGGGCTGGAAGAAGCACGCGACGCTGGCGGAGTGCGTCTACCGGGCGTGAGCACGACCGGGGCCGAGGCGGGGGAGTGCCGGAGGACGGGGGGCCGGTGAACCACCGAGGGGCCGCGGTCGACGACCGCGGCCCCTCGATGGTCCCGCCCGGCTAGATCCAGGTGTCCAGCCACATCCGCTCGCGCCACGACCCGTCCGGGATCGGCGTGCCCGTGTAGATCGGCCAGAAATAAATGAAGTTCCAAATGATCAGCAGGACCAGGACGCCCGCCCCGATCGCGCCCAGTGTCCGGCGGCGTTCGCCCGAGGGATCGCCGGTCATCAGGCCCAGCTCCTGTTTCGGCCCCGTACCGGCCGCCGGGCCCAGCATCGCGCCGATCATCATCGTCACCGCCAGACACAGGAACGGCACGAACACCACCGCGTAGAAGAGGAAGATCGTCCGCTCCTGGTAGAGGAACCAGGGCAGCCAGCCCGCCGCCACGCCGCAGACGATCGCCCCCGCCCGCCAGTCGCGCCGGAAGAACCACCGCCACAGCACGTACACCAGGGCGAAGCACGCCGCCCACCACAGCAGCGGCGTCCCGATGGCCAGCACCTCGCGCGAGCACTTGCCGGCCGCCGACGCCGCGCAGCCCTGCTGCTCCTCCCAGAAGTACGAGACCGGCCGGCCCAGCACGATCCAGCTCCACGGATTGGACTGGTAGGTGTGGCCGGACGTCAGGTTCACATGGAATTCGTAGACCTGGTACTCGTAGTGCCACAGGCTGCGCAGCCAGTCCGGCAGCCAGGTCCAGTCGCCTCCCCGGCCGTCGGTCTGCGCCCAGTTCCGGTAGTAGCCCTTGCCGGTGACGATCCAGCCGGTCCAGGAGACGAGGTACGTCAGGATCGCGACCGGGACCGTCGAGACGAACGCCGGCACCAGGTCCCGCTTCAGCACCGCCAGGTACGGACGGACCGCGCCCGCGGTCCGGCGCGCGCCGACGTCCCACAACACCGTCATCAGGCCGAAGCCGACCAGGATGTACAGGCCGTTCCACTTGGTGGCGAAGGCCAGTCCGAGCATCAGGCCCGCGGTGATCCGCCAGGGCCGCAGGCCGAGCCGCAGATTCTCCGCGACCTCCGCGTCGGGGCGCAGCACCCCTTCCTCGTCGACCGGCAGCGCCGCGGCCAGTCTGCGCCGGGCCCAGTCGCGGTCGATCAGCAGCGCGCCGAACGCCGCCAGCACGAAGAACATCAGCACCAGGTCGAGCAGCGCGGTGCGGCTCATCACGAAATGCAGACCGTCCACCGCGAGCAGGGCGCCCGCCAGGCAGCCCAGGAACGTCGAGCGGAACAGCCGCCGGCCGATCCGGCACAGCATCAGCACCGACAGCGTGCCGAGCACCGCCACCATGAAGCGCCAGCCGAACGGCGTGAACCCGAAGAAGTGCTCACCCAGCCCGATGATCCACTTGCCGACCGGCGGGTGCACCACGTAGCCCGGGTCCACCGGGACGTCCACCTTCGACGGGTCCGCGAGGATCAGCTTGTCGATGTCCTTGGGCCAGTCGCCCTCGTACCCCTGGTTGATCAGGGCCCAGGAGTCCTTGGCGTAGTACGTCTCGTCGAATATCAGCGCGTGCGGGCTGCCCAGGTTCCAGAACCGCAGCACCCCCGCGACCAGCGCCACGAGCAGCGGACCGCCCCACGCCGACCACCGCACCAGGCGTTCCGCCATCGGCGGGGAGATCCCGAGCACCGCCCACAACTGGACGCCGGGCCTGGCGTACGGCGGGACGAGCCGCTCGCGCAGCCCGATCCCGGGCCGGGGCGAATGGCCGAAGCGGCGCAGCCGCTGCTGCCAGGAGGCCGGATCTTCGCCGTGCGGTTCCCCGGCGTCTTGGCCCTGTCGGGCTTCGGGCGCAGTACTCGTCACCGCGCCATCGTAGGGAACACATCTGTGCGGGCGCTGTCGCCCGTGCTGGGAGGATGGCTCTTGTGACTGGAACGACTGGAACGCTGGTACTCGCAGGAACCCCCATCGGCGACGTGGCGGACGCCCCGCCGCGGCTCGCCGCCGAGCTGGAGACGGCGGACGTCGTCGCCGCCGAGGACACCCGCAGGCTGCGCCGCCTCACCCAGGCGCTCGGCATCCACACCACGGGGCGGGTCGTCTCCTACTTCGAGGGCAACGAGTCGGCCCGTACGCCCGAACTCGTCGAGGCGCTGACCGGCGGCGCCCGCGTGCTGCTGGTCACGGACGCCGGGATGCCGTCCGTCTCGGACCCCGGCTACCGGCTGGTGGCCGCCGCCGTGGAGAAGGACATCAAGGTCACCGCGGTGCCCGGCCCGTCCGCCGTGCTCACCGCGCTCGCCCTGTCCGCGCTGCCCGTCGACCGCTTCTGCTTCGAGGGCTTCCTGCCGCGCAAGGCGGGCGAACGGCTCGGCCGGCTCCGGGAGGTCGCCGACGAGCGCCGCACCATGGTCTTCTTCGAGGCCCCGCACCGCCTCGACGACACCCTCGCCGCGATGGCCGAAATCTTCGGCGCCGACCGCCGGGCGGCCGTGTGCCGGGAGCTGACCAAGACGTACGAGGAAGTGAAGCGCGGCCCGCTGGGCGAACTGGCCGTCTGGGCGGCCGAAGGCGTACGCGGCGAGATCACCGTCGTCGTCGAGGGCGCGGCCGACTCCGGACCCGAGGAACTGGACGCCGAGGAGCTGGTACGCAGGGTGCGGGTGCGCGAGGAGGCGGGGGAGCGGCGCAAGGAGGCCATCGCCGCGGTCGCCGCGGACGCGGGTCTGCCCAAGCGCGAAGTGTTCGACGCGGTCGTCGCGGCAAAGAATGCGGAGCGGGCCGCCCCCGGGAAGGGCAAAGGACTATCGTGAAAAGCAAAGCGAGAGCCGCGCACCGGGCTTTTCTGCCACGAGATGGCCAAAAGCGCTCCAACAGTCGACAGGGTCCGATGCGCTCCTGCCGGTAAGGGCGTCCACTGGTCAGGGACGCATTCTCCGGAACGTTTGTCCGGAGTGCCTGTCCGGCGGACAAAGGAGCGGGCATGAGTGAGATCGCAGAAACCACCGCGCACGAGGCGTACGCATTCGCCTGCATGAGGTGTGGACACGGCTGGGAACAGGCCTTCGAGATAGAGCACCACGTCGACGGCTCCAACAACGCATTCGTCATCTACAAGGCGGACGGGGAGCAGGTGCCCTCGCCGCTTTCCCGGCCCACGTGCACGAACTGCGGCGGACACGTGGTCCGGATCATGCGGGCCGGCCGGGTCTCGACCGTCCAGCAGCTGCTCCACAACCCCAAGCCGGCGCGGCCGGCGATCCAGGACGGCGAGGCCGTGGCCGCCGCCCCCGCGGGCACCGGACACCACTGGCACCTGTCCGACCTGCTGCACCCGTTCCACCGGAAGTAGGCACCCCCTCCGCCGACGGCGGGCACCCCTTCCGCCGGAGGCGGGCACCCGGCTCCCCGCGGGCCGGGCGCACCGGCGGGTCCTCGTACGATCGTCGTCATGAGCCGTACCGAAGCCCCGCCGCTGCCCGAACCCCTCCGGGTACCGGTCGCCGATTCGCACACCCACCTGGACATGCAGGACGCGACCGTCGAGGAGGGCCTCGCCAGGGCCGCCGCGGTCAATGTGACCACCGTGGTCCAGGTGGGATGCGACGTGGCCGGTTCGCGGTGGGCCGCCGAGACCGCCGCCGCGCACTCGAACGTGCACGCGGCGGTCGCCCTGCACCCCAACGAGGCACCGCGCATCGTGCACGGCGACCCCGACGGCTGGTCGCGCCAGGGCGCGCGGGAGGGCGGCGGGCAGGCGGCGCTGCACGAGGCGCTCGCGGAGATCGACGCGCTGGCCGCGCTCGACCACGTACGCGGTGTCGGCGAGACCGGACTGGATTACTTCCGTACCGGCCCCGAGGGCATGGCCGCCCAGGAGGAGTCCTTCCGGGCGCACATCGAGATCGCCAAACGGCACGGCAAGGCGCTGGTCATCCACGACCGCGAGGCGCACGCGGACGTCCTGCGGATCCTCGCCGACGCGGGCGCCCCGGAACGCACCGTGTTCCACTGCTACTCCGGCGACGCCGACATGGCCCGGATCTGCGCGGACGCCGGATACTTCATGTCCTTCGCCGGCAATGTCACCTTCAAGAACGCCCAGCCGCTGCGGGACGCCCTGGCCGTCGCCCCGACGGAACTGGTGCTGGTCGAGACGGACGCCCCGTTCCTGACCCCGGCCCCGTACCGGGGGCGCCCCAACGCGCCCTACCTCGTCCCCGTCACCCTGCGCGCCATGGCGGCGGTGAAGGGCCTGGACGAGGACACCCTCGCGTCGGCCGTCTTCGACAACACCGCCAGGGCCTTCGACTACTGACCGCGGCGGCCGCCGCCGTAGGCTTACCGGGTGAGCACCACTGAGCCCGACGCCCTCCTGGGCCCCGCAGACATCCGCGAGCTGGCCGCCGAGCTGGGCGTACGCCCGACCAAGCAGCGCGGCCAGAACTTCGTCATCGACGCCAATACGGTCCGCCGGATCGTGCGGACGGCGGAGGTCCGGCCGGACGACGTCGTCGTCGAGGTCGGCCCGGGGCTCGGCTCGCTGACCCTGGCACTGCTGGAGGCGGCGGACCGGGTCGTCGCCGTCGAGATCGACGACGTGCTTGCGGGCGCGCTGCCGGCCACCGTCGCCGCCCGGATGCCGGGGCGGGCCGACCGGTTCGCGCTGGTGCACTCCGACGCGATGCTGGTCCGGGAACTGCCCGGACCGGCGCCGACCGCACTGGTCGCGAACCTTCCGTACAACGTCGCCGTGCCGGTCCTGCTGACGATGCTGGAGCGCTTCCCGTCCATCGAGCGCACCCTCGTCATGGTCCAGGCCGAGGTCGCCGACCGGCTGGCCGCACGGCCGGGCAACAAGGTCTACGGCGTGCCGTCGGTGAAGGCCAACTGGTACGCGGACGTCAAGCGGGCCGGCTCCATCGGCCGCAACGTCTTCTGGCCCGCCCCGAACGTCGATTCCGGCCTGGTCTCCCTGGTCCGGCGCACCGAGCCGATCGCGACGAGCGCGAGCCGGACCGAGGTCTTCGCGGTCGTCGACGCCGCCTTCGCCCAGCGCCGCAAGACCCTGCGGGCCGCCCTGGCCGGCTGGGCCGGCTCCGCACCCGCCGCCGAGGCGGCCCTGGTCGCCGCCGGGATCTCCCCGCAGGCCCGCGGCGAGTCGCTGACCGTCGAGGAGTTCGCCGCCATCGCCGAGAACAAGCCCGCCGGGACCGCCGGGAACGAGCCCGCCGGGACCGCCCGGAACGAGCCCTCCGGGAGTGGCGAGTGAGCGTCACCGTCCGCGTACCCGCCAAGGTCAACGTCCAGCTGGCGGTCGGCGCCCCGCGCCCCGACGGCTTCCACGACCTGGCCAATGTCTTCCTCGCCGTCGGCCTGTACGACGAGGTCACCGTCACCCCCGCCGACGAACTGCGGATCACCTGCTCCGGCCCGGACGCCGTCCAGGTACCGCTGGACGCGAGCAACCTCGCCGCCCGCGCCGCGATCGCGCTGGCCGAGCGGCACGGCATCGCACCCGATGTGCACATCCACATCGCCAAGGACATCCCCGTCGCCGGCGGCATGGCGGGCGGCAGCGCCGACGGCGCCGCCGCACTGCTGGCCTGCGACGCCCTCTGGTCCACCGGCGCCACCCGGGACGAGCTCCTCGCGATCTGCGCCGAGCTGGGCAGCGACGTCCCGTTCAGCCTGGTCGGCGGCGCCGCCCTCGGCACCGGACGCGGCGAGCGGCTCACCCCGATCGAGGTCGGCTCCGCGTTCCACTGGGTCTTCGCGGTCGCCGACGGCGGGCTCTCCACCCCGGCCGTCTACGGCGAGTTCGACCGGCTGACGGCGAACACCGACGTCCCCGTACCGGAAGCCTCCCCGGCGCTCCTCGGCGCACTGCGCACCGGCGACGCCACCGCGCTCGCCGAGGCCCTCTCCAACGACCTCCAGCCCGCCGCGCTCTCCCTGCGCCCCTCACTCGCCGACACCCTCGCCGCGGGCACCGCGGCCGGCGCCCTGGCCGCCCTGGTCTCCGGCTCCGGACCGACCACCGCGTTCCTGGTGGCGGACGAGGAGTCGGCCCGCAAGGTCGCCGAGGCCCTGCTCACCTCCGGCACCTGCCGCAACGCACGGACGGCGGTGTCCCCGGCGCCAGGAGCCATGGTCGTCTGACGGCGCCCGCGATGTGTCCGGGAGCGGGGGCAGGACGGTGCCGCCCGCCGCTACCGGCCGTAGTGATAGCGGCAGGCGACGATGCGTACCTCGTCCTCCACCACGCGGTAGACGAGCCGGTGTTCCTCGCTGATCCTGCGGGACCAGTAGCCGTGGAAGCCGTGCCGCAGGGGTTCCGGTTTGCCGATGCCCTCGTTCCCGTTGCGGACGACGTCCTGGATCAAGGCATTGATCCGCTTGAGGACCTTGCGGTCCTGGGTCTGCCACCACACGTAGTCCGCCCAGGCGGATTCGTGCCAGATGAGCTTCATTCGAGGAGCTCCTGTACCTCGCCGCCGCCGTTCTCCAGATCGTCGATCGCCGTCAGGACACGACGCGCGTTCTCGGGGCTGCGGTACAGGTAGGCCGTCTCCTTCAGGGACTCGTACTCGTCGAGAGCCACGATCACCACGGGCTCGTGCCCGGCACGCGTCACTATGACTTCTTCGCGGTCGTTGACCACGGCGCTCAGGGTCTCCGCGTACTTGGCGCGCGATTCCGTGTAGGTCATGGTTCGCATACTCGTCCTCCCGGCGTGAGCCCATGTACAGGAAGCTGTACGTACAGGAAAATGTACGTACAAGGTGCCGGGAAGGCAAGGCGCCCGCGAGTCCCCGTCTCCGGAGCCCCGTACCCTGGGAAGCCGATCGATCCCCCTGGGCAGGAGTGAAATGGCCGTCAATCTGGTCAATGTCGAGCAGGTCAGCAAGGTGTACGGCACCCGTGCCCTGCTCGACGGCGTGTCCCTCGGGGTGTCCGAGGGGGACCGGATCGGGGTCGTGGGCCGCAACGGCGACGGCAAGACGACGCTCATCCGGATGCTCGCCAAGCTGGAGGAGGCGGACAGCGGACGTGTCACCCACAACGGCGGGCTGCGGCTCGGCGTCCTGACCCAGCACGATTCGCTCGACCCGCAGGCGACCATCCGCCACGAGGTGATCGGCGACCTCGCCGACCACGAGTGGGCGGGCAGCGCCAAGATCCGCGACGTACTCACCGGACTCTTCGGCGGCCTCGCGCTGCCCGGCTTCGAGCACGGCCTGGACACCGTCATCGCCCCGCTCTCCGGCGGCGAGCGGCGCCGGATCGCGCTGGCCAAGCTGCTCATCGCCGAACAGGACCTGATCGTCCTCGACGAGCCGACCAACCACCTCGACGTCGAGGGCATCTCCTGGCTGGCCGGCCACCTGCGGGCCCGCCGCTCCGCGCTCGTCTGCGTGACCCACGACCGCTGGTTCCTCGACCAGGTCTGCACCCGCATGTGGGACGTCCAGCGCGGCACCGTCCACGAGTACGAGGGCGGCTACAGCGACTACGTCTTCGCGCGGGCCGAGCGGGAGCGGATCGCCGCGACCGAGGAGTCCAAGCGGCAGAACCTGATGCGCAAGGAGCTGGCCTGGCTGCGCCGCGGCGCCCCCGCCCGCACCTCCAAGCCCCGCTACCGCATCGAGGCGGCCAACGAACTGATCGCCGATGTGCCGCCGCCGCGCGACACCAGCGAGCTGATGAAGTTCGCCAACGCCCGGCTCGGCAAGACCGTCTTCGACCTGGAGGACGTGACCGTCCAGGCGGGCCCCAAGACGCTGCTCACCCACCTCACCTGGCAGCTCGGCCCCGGTGACCGGATCGGCCTGGTCGGGGTCAACGGCGCGGGCAAGACCTCGCTGCTGCGGGCGCTGGCCGAGGCGGCCCGCACCCAGGGCGACGCACAGCCCGCCGCCGGGAAGGTCGTCGTCGGCAAGACCGTCAGGCTGGCCTACCTCTCCCAGGAGGTCGCCGAGCTCAACCCGAACCTGCGGGTGCTGGAAGCGGTCCAGCAGGTACGGGACCGGGTCGACCTCGGCAAGGGCCGCGAGATGACCGCGGGCCAGCTCTGCGAGCAGTTCGGCTTCTCGAAGGAGAAGCAGTGGACCCCGGTCGGCGATCTCTCCGGCGGTGAGCGGCGCCGGCTCCAGATCCTGCGCCTGCTGATGGACGAGCCGAACGTCCTCTTCCTCGACGAGCCCACCAACGACCTCGACATCGAGACCCTGACCCAGCTGGAGGACCTCCTCGACGGCTGGCCCGGATCGATGATCGTGATCTCCCACGACCGGTTCTTCATCGAGCGGACCACGGACCGGGTGATGGCGCTGCTCGGTGACCGCACGCTGCGGATGCTGCCGCGCGGCATCGACGAGTACCTGGAGCGCAGGCAGCGGATGGAGGAGGCGGCCACACCCTCCGCCGCCCCCGCGCCGGCCAGGGAGAGCGCCCCGGCCGCGACGGTCTCCCCGCAGGCCGCCCGTGCCGCGAAGAAGGAGCTCCAGAAGGTCGAGCGGCAGCTCGACAAGATGTCGACGCGGGAGACCACCCTGCACGCGCAGATCGCGGAGCACGCCACGGACTTCGAGAAGGTGGCGAAGCTCGACGCCGAACTGCGTGAACTGGTCGCCGAACGCGACGAGTTGGAGATGCGCTGGCTGGAACTGGCGGAGGACGCCTGATCGCCACGGTGCGTCAGGTGTGACCGCCGGGGCTTTCGGGGCTCCGTACGAACCGCGGTCCGGCCAGTACGGACAGCCTCCGCAGCCGTACGGGCAGTTCCCGCAGGGGGTGGTACGGGCAGCCTCCGCGCGGCTGACCGACCCGGTGGCCGAAAAGGCGTGGGTGGTACAAAGAAGCCCCGCTCGACAGCCGTAACACCGCGGGATCCATGCCTGATTCGCTCCTTTCCGGGGAGTCCAGGGGTTTCGGCCCCGTTGTGTTCCACGGAATCGCGGGGGAGACCGGACCGGGCACCGGACCGCACGAAGGGGGACGTGCCGATGACCCAGCCGCCCGGCCAGCAACCGCCGCAGGGAGGCTTCGGGGCTCCGTACGAACCACAGCCCGGCTCGTACGGGCCACCGGCCCAACCGCCGACGCCACCGCAGTCCCAGCCGCAGCCCCAACCGCCGGCGCCACCGCGGTCCCAGCCGCCGGCGCAGCCTTCGGGGCAGGTCGCCGGCCCGTACGGCACGCAGCCGCCCAGTCCGTTCGGGCCGCCGCCGGCCCAGCCGCCCGGCCCCTACGGGCCGCCGCAGGCCCAGCCCGGTCCGTACAACGCGCCCGCGCAGCCGGGGCTTTACGACGCGCCGACGCAGCCCGGGCCGTACGGTGCGCCGTCGTCACCGCGGTCCGGTGGCCCCACGGGCAGTGGTGGTGGCGGGTTCTTCCGGGGCAGGCGGGGCGCGGTCGTCGGTGCCGTGCTCGCCGTGGCGCTGCTGGCGGGCGGTGGCGTCTGGCTGGCGACGAGCGGGAGCGGCGGGAAGAAGCCCACGGCGAAGACGGGCGCCGACCCCGCGCCGGGTCCCTCCACCGGTGAGAAGTCCAAGGGCAAGGAGAAGGACCCGGGACCGGGCGCCCTGCGCGCGGAGGCCGACGGGATCAACGCCAAGCGCAAGGACGGCGAGGCGAAGGTCCAGTGGCTCCAGGAGGGCGGCGTCGACCTGCCCCGCAACGGCGAGAGCGTGTACGGCCCCTGGTTCGTCGGCGGCACCGTCGTCAAGGCGATGTTCCACACCGTGTCCGGCTATTCGGTCGCCGACGGCAAGCAGAAGTGGAGCCTGCGCCTGCCGGGCAGGCTGTGCGGGGCCCCCTCGCAGGCCACCACCGACGGCAAAATCGTCTTCGGGGTGCAGACCGGCAACGGCAGCGAGGCGGAGTGCAACGGCCTCCAGATGGCCGACCTCACGACCGGCAGGGCCGGCTGGTACAAGACCTTCGAGCGGCAGGGCACCTGGGACCTGCTCTCCGACATCGCGATGGCGATCAACGGCGACACCGTGACCGTCGGGCGCAAGACCAGGACGGACGCCTTCCGGGTCAGTGACGGCAAGGTGCTCTTCGGGAAACTTCCGGGCAACTGCCAGCCGTTCGGCTTCGCGAGCGGACCGCTGGGGATCGCCGCGGCCAGCTGCCAGACGGCGGCCGACGACCACAAGGAACAACTGGTGGAACGGATCGACCCGGCCAGCGGGAAGGTCCTGTGGAAGTACGAGGTCAAGAAGGGCTGGGAGGTCTCGCAGTTCTACTCGGTCAGCCCGCTGGTCGTCTCCCTGAAGAAGGGACAGGACTGGGCCATCGTCATGCTCAACGCGGACGGCACCTACCGCTCCCAGCTGGTCGGCGGCACCGAGAACTACCGGGTGGAGTGCGACACCGATCTCATCACCGGCGGCGGAAACCTCGACAACTGCCTCGGGGTGGCAACCGACGACCGGACGGTCTACCTGGCGACCAAGCTCGGCGAGTCCGACACCACCACCCCCAACAAGGTCGTCGCCTTCGACGTGAGCACCGGTCGGGTCAAATGGAAGGCCGACGCCCCGGCCGGACAGACCATGATGCCGATGCGGGTGGAGGACGGCCGGCTGCTGGTGTTCGTGGAGTCGTCGACGGACCGGGCCGGCGCCATCGCGTCGCTGCCGCCGACCGGTGGCACACCGCGGCTGCTGCTGCGGCACCCGGACGCGGGAGTACGGACCGAGCGCTCGCTCTTCCAGCCCCGGGTCGCCTACGTGAACGGCCGCTCCCTCCTGATGAGTACGAGCATCAGCGGGGTCGAGGACGGGGACGAGGAGCGGGCCAAGTCGATGGAGATGTTCGGCAACTGACGGACACCGAGGCGTAACGGAGGCATCACGGGGCGGTTCTCCCTTGGGAACAGGGGGTGGACCGCCCCGGTGCGCGGGGTCTCGCGGGTGGTACAAAGAAGCCCCGCTTGACTGACGTAACACTGCGGGATCCATGCCTGATTCGCTCCTTTCCGGGAAGTTCAGGGGGTTTCGACCCCGTTGTGTTCACGGAATCGCGGGGGAGACCGGACCGGGCACCGGACCGCACGAAGGGGGACGTGCTGATGACCCAGCCGCCCAGCCAGCAACCGCCGCAGGGAGGCTTCGGCGCGCCGCAGGAGCCGCCGCCGGGAAGTCCTCAGCCGCCCCAGGGCCCGCCGCAGACCCCGCCGCCCGCCCAGCCGGGCTACGGCTATCCGCAGGCACCCGGCCAACCGCCGGGCCAGGCCCCCGGCTACGGCTACCCGCAGCAGCCGGCCCAGCAGCCGGGCCCGTACGGCCAGCAGCAGCCGGGCCCCTATGCCCAGCAGCCGGGTCCGTACGGTCAGCAGCAGCCCGGCCCCTACGGGCAGCAGCCGGGTCCGTACGGTCAGCAGCAGCCCGGTTACGGCTACCCGCAGCAGCAGTACCCCGGCGCCCCCGCCCCGAGCGGTCCCGGCGGCGGTCCCTCCAAGCGCAAGCCCGCGATCATCATCGGTGCCGCGGCCGCCGCGCTCCTGGTGATCGGCGGCGGCATCTTCGTCGCCACGAGCGGGGGCGACGACGACAAGAAGCCCGTCGCCAAGGAGAGCGGGGACGCGAAGCCGAGCGGTTCGCCCTCCGTCAACGAGGGCAACGGAAACGGCGACGGTGACGGCCGCGAGGGCGACGACGACCTCAACGCCGGGCGCAAGGCCGGCGAGGCGAAGGTCCTCTGGCTCCAGAAGAACGACATCGACCTGCCGCGCAACGGCTCCGACGTGTACGGCCCCTGGGTGGTCGGCGACACGATCGTCAAGGGCATGTACCGCTCGATCTCCGGCTACTCGGTCGCCGACGGCAAGCAGAAGTGGACCCTCAAGCTGCCCGCCGACCTGTGCGCGGCGCCCGCCCAGCCCGCGGCCAACGGCAAGATCGTCATCGGGGTCAAGAACGGCACCACCGACAAGGCGAACTGTGCCGATCTCCAGATGATCGACCTCGCCACGGGCAAGACCGGCTGGAAGAAGTCGATCAAGAAGAACGGCACCTGGGACTTCCTGTCGGACATCTCGCTGGCCATCAGCGGCGACACCGTGACGGTCGGGCGCACCGGGAACTCCAACGCCTACCGGGTCAGCGACGGCAAGGAGCTGTTCGGCAAGCCGTCGGGCATCTGCCAGCCGTTCGCCTTCGCCGGCGGGGCCAAGCTGATCGCCGCCTCCAGCTGCCGCACCGACGACGTCGACAACCCGCAGCACCAGATCCAGCAGCTCGACCCGAACACGGGTAAGGCCATGTGGACCTACCGGCCCAAGCGTGGCTGGGAGATCGACAAGGTCTACTCGGTCAGCCCGCTGGTGATCTCGCTGAAGAAGGACAAGGAGTGGAGCGTCCTCGCGCTGAAGGAGAACGGTGCGTTCCGCACCGGCATCACCAGCGACAAGGGTGACAAGTTCGCCCCGGACTGCGGCAGCGCCTTCGCCATCTTCGGCAAGTCCCTCGACGGCTGCACCGGGGTCGCCGCCGACGCCAACACCTTCTACATGGCGACCGCGCCGGACTCCAGCGGCAGCGCCCGCACCAACAAGGTCGTCGCGTTCGACCTGAACACCGGCAAGTCCAAGTGGAAGGCGGCCGCCCCGGCCGAGCGCACGGTGAAGCCGCTGCGCATGGAGGGCGGCAATGTGCTGCTCTACGTGGAGACCGCCTACGAGAAGGGCGGCGGCATCGCCACCCTCGCACCGACCGGCGGCACCCCCCGGATGCTGCTGCAGCACCCCGCGTCGACGTCCATGATCGAGCGCGACTTCTACAACATGAAGGTCCTCTACGCGGGCGGCCGTTCGTTCATCGCGAGCGGCCGGGTCAGCGCCAGGAACGACAAGGAAGAGCTGGAGACGAAGACCATGATGGCCTTCGGCAACTGACGGCTCACGAGGCCCCTCGGCGGCAGAAACCGGCCGCCGGAGCCCCACGGCTCATGACCGGCAGCGGTCGGCGCACGACCGACCGCTGCCGGACCCGTCCCACCGACTCCCTTTCCCCCAGAGGTACGTACGCCATGACGCAGCCGCCCAACGATCCGCCCCAGGGCGGATTCGGTGCCCCGCAGGACCCCCCACAGGGTGGGTTCGGCGCCCCGCAGGAACCCCAGCCCGGTGGGTTCGGTGCCCCGACGCCGCCGCCCGCCGACCCGTTCGGCAAGCAGCCGGCCACCCCGCCCGCGGGCGGGTTCGGCGCCCCGACCCCGCCGCCCGCGGACACCCCGCCGCCCACCGGCGCCCCGCAGCAGCCGGGCCCCGGCTACGGCTACCCGCAGGCCCAGCCGCCGCAGCCCGGCTACGGCTACCCGCAGGGCCAGCCCACGCAGCCCGGCTACGGCTACCCGCAGGCGCCGGTGCCCGGACAGCCGCAGCAGGGCTACGGATTCCCCCAGGGCATGCCGCCCGGCCAGCCGCCGCAGCAGGGGTACGGCTACCCGACCACCCCGATGCAGCAGCCGCAGCCGCCCCAGCAGGACGGGAACGGCGGCAAGAAGTTCAGCACCCAGATGCAGATCATCGTCGCCGCCTCGGTGGCCGTGGTGCTGATCGTGGCCGGCGGCATCTGGTACTCCTCCGGCGGTGACGACGGGAAGAAGGAGGAGGCGTCCCGGTCCGGTGGCACCACCACCGAGGGCAAGGGCGGCCAGGGCGGCGGCAACGCCGTCGACGGCGCCGGCAAGGAGAAGGTGCCCGCGGACCCCAAGTCCAAGGTCGCCTTCCAGCTGCCGCTGCCCAAGGTCACCGACGTCACCAAGGTCGACGGCTCCTGGCTGACCGACAAGGCGTACGTGAAGACCGGGCTGAACGAGATCGTCGCCTACGACCTGGCCAAGGGCACCAAGCTCTGGTCGATCCCGCTGGCGGGCCAGGTCTGCGCCGCGTCCCGGCACATGTCCAAGGACTTCAAGACCGCGGTCGCCTTCCAGCAGAGCAAGCCGACCAAGGCGACCAAGTACCCGCCGTGCAACCAGGTCGGCGCGCTCGACCTCGCCACCGGCAAGCTGATGTGGAGCAAGTCGGTGACCGCCGCCACCAGCGGCGACGCGGAGGTCAGGTTCGACGAGGTCACGCTCAGCGGCACCACGGTCGCCGCGGCCGGAACCGAGGGCGGCGCCGCCTTCGACCTCAACACCGGCGCCGAGCGCTGGAAGCCCAAGGCCACCACCGACGGCTGCTACGACAAGGGGTACGGCGGCGGCGAAGCGCTCGCGGTGGTCCGCAAGTGCGGTTCGTACGACGACCCGCAGCTCGTCATCCAGGCGCTGAACCCCACCACCGGGGCGCCGATCTCCTCGTTCAAGATGCCGCCCGGTGTCGACTACGCGAGCATCGTCTCCACCAAGCCCCTGGTCGTCGCGGCCGACGTCGGCGACACCGCCGGTGACGGCAGTGGCATCTCGGACTTCTTCTCGATCGACGCCTCCACCGGCAAGCTGCTCACCCGGATCGCGGCGGACGCCGAGAAGTACGCCGCGCGCTGCGCCTCCACCGAGGTCGAGAGCTGCAGCCAGCTGGCCGTCGGCAACAACCGCATCTACGTGCCGACCGAGGACCACGAGGGCACCGGCGAGTACGGCGACACCAACGAGATCGTCTCCTTCGACCTCACCACCGGCAAGCCGACCAGCGACAAGGCCGACGCGGGCGACCGCTACACGATGTTCCCGATCCGCATGGACGGCGGCAACATCATCGCCTACCGGGTCCCCCCGTACGACAAGGGCGGCCAGGTCGTCTCCATCGACGGCGCCACGTTCAAGCAGACGGTGCTGATGGAGAACCCGAGCGACAAGTCGATCCGGGACGCGGAGACCAGCTTCACGCCGGACTACACCGAGTTCCGCTACAACGACGGGCACCTGTACCTGTCCAGCACGATGGTCAGCAAGCCGAGCGGTTCGCTGGACACGAGCCGACGACTGGTGGTCAGCTTCAACAGGCCGTAACAACAGGCCGTAACAACAGGCCGTAACAACAGGCCGCACGCAGGCGGGGGTGGTGTCCGGGCAACGGGCGCCACCCCCGCGCACGTTCGGGGCCGGGCACACCGCAGGCCCTGCGGAAGTGATCCGTAACGGTCGGCGGGCCGATCACAACGACGACCAGTCGGACATGACGCACCATCAACCGGTCCCGAACGCACGCCGATCCGGCGTTCCGGCTCCTTTTGGCCGGTAAGACGCCCGCGGCGTCGAACAAGCGTGTAGCTTGCCGGGTCAGGAAGGCCGGGGGGCCCGGTGTGCCGGTGCAACGGGGGTGTGCTCGATGGGCGTGCGGCTCATGGTGGTCGATGATCACAGACTGCTCGCCGAGGCACTCGCCTCGGCGCTGAAACTGCGGGGCCACCGGGTCCTCGCGGCCGCCGCACCGACCTCGGGGGCGGCGGAGCTGGTGGTCAGCAGGGCCCCGGACGTCTGCCTGTTCGGCACCGCGGCCCCGGCCGAACCCGGCGCCTTCGACCCGATCGTACGGATCCGGCGCGAGCGCCCGCAGGTGGCCGTCGTGGTGCTCGGTCCGGTGCCCAGCCCGCGCGGGATCGCGGCGGCCTTCGCGGCGGGGGCCGCGGGGTACGTCCGCCACGACGAGCGCATGGAGGGCGTCGAGCGGGCGATGGTCAAGGCGCGAGCCGGAGAGGCGGCGGTGGCGCCGCAGCTCCTCCAGGGGGCCTTCGCCGAGCTCCTCAATCCCGCCGCCGCGCCGGACGACGAGGGGCAGCGGCTGTTGCAGATACTCACCCCGCGCGAGGTCGAGGTCCTGGTGCGGGTCGCCGAGGGCGAGGACACCCGGCTGATCGCTGCCGGGATGCGGATCGCGCCCAGCACCGCGCGCACGCATGTGCAGCGGGTGCTGATGAAGCTGGGCGTCGGCTCCCGGCTGGAGGCCGCGGCGCTCGCGGCCCGCACGGGGCTGCTGGACCACGCGGCACCGACCGAACCGCCGGGGCTGCCGGGACAGGCGGGATAGCCGGGCCTGCCGGGACAGCCAGACCAGCCAGACCAGGCGGGACGGCCAGACGGGCCAGACCGGCCAGACGGGCCAGACGGGCCAGACCGGCCAGACCGGCCAGACCGGCCGGGACAGCGAGGCGGCGGCCGAAGCGTTGAGCCGTGGCTCGTTCCCGCAGACATGACGAACACCACGCACCACGCACCGGGGCCGTGCCAGGCCGCCGGGCGTGGACCACTCATTGACGTCATTGTTGACTTGTGGTTCATTGTGTTTGTTTATGTTTGGAGGAACCTGGTGAAGAAGACGGTTACGACGCTCGCCGACGGCCGGGAGCTGCTCTACTACGACAGTCGCGACGACATCGTCCGAGACGCCGTCGACCGGCGTCCCCTGGACCCGGTCTCGACCTCGTCCGAGATCCGTCGCGATCCGTTCCTCGGCGACAGCGTCGCCATCGCCTCGCACCGCCAGGGCCGCATCTACCACCCGCCGGCCGACGAGTGCCCGCTCTGCCCCTCGCGGGAGGGCCGGCAGAGCGAGATTCCCGAGGCCGACTACGACGTCGCCGTCTTCGAGAACCGCTTCCCCTCGCTGGCCGGCGACTCCGGCCGCTGCGAGGTCGTCTGCTTCACCTCCGACCACGACGCGTCGTTCGCCGACCTCACCGAGGAGCAGGCCGCCCTGGTCCTTTCGGCCTGGACCGACCGCACCACCGAGCTGGCCGAACTCCCTCAGGTCAAGCAGGTGTTCTGCTTCGAGAACCGGGGCGCCGAGATCGGCGTCACGCTCGGCCACCCGCACGGGCAGATCTACGCGTACCCCTTCGTCACCCCGCGCACCGAGCTGATGTTCCGCTCGATGGCCGCCCACCGCGCCGAGACCGGCGGAAATCTCTTCGACGACGTGGTGGCCCGCGAGGAGAAGGACGGTTCCCGGATCGTCATCGACGCCGAGCACTGGGTCGCCTTCGTCCCGTACGCCGCCCACTGGCCGTACGAGGTCCATCTGCACCCGCGCCGCCGCGTCCCCGACCTGCGGGAGCTCGACGAGGCCGCACGCACCGAGTTCCCACAGGTTTATCTGGAACTCTTGAGGCGATTCGACCGGATCTTCGGCCCCGGAGAGCCGCCGACCCCGTACATCTCGGCCTGGCACCAGGCCCCGTTCGGGGTCCCCGGACGGGAGGACTTCGGCCTCCATCTGGAGCTTTTCACCATCCGACGCACCTCCGGCAAGCTGAAGTTCCTCGCGGGTTCCGAATCCGGCATGAACGTGTTCATCAACGATGTGCCGCCGGAGGCCGCGGCCCAGCGACTGCGAGAGGTAGCGAGCGAGTGAGCAAGCCCCAGAAGAAGTACCTGGTCACAGGCGGCGCGGGATACGTCGGCAGCGTGGTCGCCCAGCACCTGCTGGAGGCCGGGCACGCGGTCACCGTTCTCGACGACCTGTCGACCGGGTTCCGGGAGGGCGTCCCGGCCGGGGCCGAGTTCATCGAGGGCCGCATCCAGGACGCCGCGAAGTGGCTGGACGCCTCCTACGACGGCGTGCTGCACTTCGCCGCGTGCTCCCAGGTCGGCGAGTCCGTCGCGGACCCGGAGAAGTACTGGGTGAACAACGTCGGCGGCTCCCTCGCGCTGCTCGCCGCGATGCGCGACGCCGGGGTCCGCACTCTGGTCTTCTCCTCCACCGCCGCCACCTACGGCGAACCGGCCACCACCCCCATCACCGAGTCCGACGCGACCGCGCCCACCAACCCCTACGGCGCCACCAAGCTCGCCGTCGACCACATGATCACCGGCGAGGCGGCCGCGCACGGACTGGCCGCGGTCTCGCTGCGCTACTTCAACGTGGCCGGGGCGTACGGCAGTTGCGGGGAACGGCACGATCCCGAGTCGCACCTCATCCCGCTGGTCCTCCAGGTCGCGCTCGGCCGCCGCGAGTCGATCTCCGTGTACGGCGACGACTACCCGACCCCCGACGGCACCTGCGTCCGCGACTACATCCACGTCGCCGACCTCGCCGAGGCCCACCTGCTGGCGCTGGACGCGGCCACCGAGGGCGAGCACCTGATCTGCAACCTCGGCAACGGCAACGGCTTCTCGGTGCGCGAGGTCATCGAGACCGTCCGCGAGGTCACCGGCCACCCCGTCCCGGAGACCGCGGCCCCCCGCCGCGCCGGTGACCCCGCCGTGCTGGTCGCCTCCGCCGCCACCGCCCGGGAGCGGCTCGGCTGGACGCCGTCCCGCGCCGACCTGACCGGAATCGTCACCGACGCCTGGACGTTCGCCCGCCGAGAGGAGCCCACCGCCCCATGACCGAGAACACCGGGACGACCGCCGCCCGCACCGAGCCGACCGCCTCCCTCGCCGAGCTGACAGCCTCCTTCACCGAGCTGTACGGACACGCGCCCGAAGGGATCTGGGCGGCCCCCGGCCGGGTCAACCTGATCGGCGAGTACACCGACTTCAACGACGGCTTCGTGATGCCGCTCGCGCTGCCGCACACCGCGCTCGCCGCCGTCGCCCGCCGCACCGACGGCGAACTGCGACTGCACTCCACCGACGTACCCGGCGGCGTCGTCCAGCTCCGGCTCGACGACCTGGCCCCGCACCAGGGGCACGGTTGGGCGGCGTACCCCGCCGGAGTCGTCTGGGCGCTGCGCGAGGCCGGTCACCCGGTCACCGGGGCGGACATCCAGCTCACCTCCACCGTCCCCACCGGCGCGGGCCTGTCCTCGTCCGCCGCGCTGGAGGTCGTCACCGCGCTCGCCCTGAACGATCTCTTCGAACTCGGTCTCTCCGCACCCGAGTTGGCGGTCCTCGGTCAGCGCGCCGAGAACGACTTCGTGGGCGTGCCCTGCGGGGTCATGGACCAGATGGCGTCCGCCTGCTGCACCGAGGGCAACGCGCTCCACCTCGACACCCGCGATCTCACCCGGCGCCAGATCCCCTTCGACCTGGCCGCCCACGGACTGCGGCTGCTCGTGGTCGACACCCAGGTCAAGCACGCGCTCGGTGACGGCGCCTATGCCGAACGGCGGGCCGGCTGCGAGGCGGGCGCGGCGGCACTCGGCGTCCGGACGCTGCGCGAGGTGCCGTACGACGGCCTCGGCGCGGCCCTGGACACCCTGGCCGGGGCCGGTGTCGACGAGTCGGTGGTGCGCTACGTACGCCATGTGGTCAGCGACAACGCGCGGGTGGAGCAGGTCATCGCGCTGCTCGACGCGGGCGATGTGCGGGCCGCGGGCCCGGTCCTGAACGCCGGACACGTCTCGCTCCGCGACGATCTGCGGGTCTCCTGCCCGGAGCTGGACCTGGTGGTGTCGGCGGCGAACGGGGCCGGGGCGCTCGGCGCGCGGATGACCGGTGGCGGCTTCGGCGGCTCGGCGATCGTGCTGGTGACGGAGGAACAGGCGGACACGGTCGCCAAGTCGGTGCTGGAGGCGTTCGCCGCGGCGGGCCACACCGCCCCGCGGATCTTCCCGGCCGTCCCCTCGGCGGGCGCCCGCCGCCTCGGCTGAACACCGCTGCCGGCCCGGCCGGGCCGGCAGCCCTTCGTCCGCTTCCGGCACAGAACGAAACACGTGCCACATCCAGGAGGCGGCCGGAGCCGGTCAGTTCTGCGAATCGGCTTCCGCCACGGCCCGTCGGTCGTACCCTGATGCACAGCACCGGTGGGGGCCGGTGCTGATTCAGGGGTACGAGACAGTCGGGTGCGGCGCCCGGGGCGGGCGGTGGCCGGGACACGGCGGCGGCCGTGGAACCATGGTCCATCTCTCCGATCCGGGGGCCGTACCCGTACTGGTTCGGTCCCTTTCGGCGGGCCGGGGGTGGCCCCAGGAACAGACGCGGCATGGGGGTGCCTGTGGTTCGTATCCGGGTTCTCGTGGTGGACGACCACCGAATTTTCGCCGAGTCGCTCGCAGCGGCGCTCGCGGCCGAGCCGGACGTCGATGTGGCGGCGGCGGGCAGTGGCCCCGCCGCCCTGCGATGCCTTGAGCGGGCCGCCGCCGAGGGGCGCGGCTACGACGTGATGCTGGTCGACGCCGAGCTGGGCATCCTGGGCACGGCGGGCGGCCGGCGGGCACCCGTGCCGGTCCCCGCCGACGGGGAGAGCGCCCCGGTGGACGGCATCTCCCTGGTGGCCGGGGTCCGTTCGGGCCGGCCGTCCGTACGCACGGTGGTGCTGGCCGAGAAGGACGACCCGGTCCGGGCCGCGCTGGCGCTCCAGGCCGGGGCGTCGGGCTGGGTCGCCAAGGACTGCTCGCTGCAACGGCTGCTCACCGTCATCCGGGGCGTGCTGCGGGACGAGACGCATCTGCCTCCGGCGCTGCTCACCGGCGTACTGCGGGAGCTGACGGCGGCGCGCAAGCACCGCACCGAGAGCGAGCAACTGGTCGAGTCGCTGACTCCGCGCGAACGCGAGGTGCTGCGCTGCATGGTGGCGGGACTGGGCCGCAAGGCGGTGGCCGAGCGGCTCTTCCTCTCCCCGCACACGGTCCGTACCCATATGCAGAACGTGCTGGGGAAGCTGGGAGTGCACTCCACGCTGGCCGCGGTCGCGCTGGCCCGGCGCGCGGGAGTCGGCCCGGCCGAACCGGGTCCGGCGAGCCCGGCGCTAACCGGGGATGTTGTCGAACGGGGCGGTCAACTGGCGTAGCAGTCCGGCCAGTTCGCCCCGCTGCTGGGTGGAGAGCTCGCTCAGGATGGCGCGCTCCTGGGCCAGCAGCCCGGCCAGCGACTGATCGGCCTTGTCGCGGCCCTCGGCGGTCAGCCGGACGAGCACGCCGCGGCGGTCGCTGGGGTCGGGGAGGCGCTCGACGAGGTTCTTCTTGGTCAGGCGGTCGATGCGGTTGGTCATCGTGCCGGAGGTGACCAGGGTCTGGGTGAGGAGCTGGCCGGGGGAGAGCTGGTAGGGGGCGCCCGCGCGACGCAGCGACGTCAGTACGTCGAACTCCCAGGGCTCCAGATTGTGCTCGGAGAAGGCGATCCGGCGGGCCCGGTCCAGATGGCGGGCCAGGCGGGAGACGCGGCTGAGCACCTCGAGTGGTTCCACGTCGAGGTCGGGGCGCTCGCGGCGCCATGCAGCGACCAGTCGGTCGACCTCGTCCTCCATGTGGATCAGTGTAGATGGTCCCTCGACATGAAGTCTCTTGAATTCAAGTGTCTTGACATCAAGATATCTCTGACGTGATCCTGAACCCATGACCACACCCACCTGGGACCCGCAGCAGTACCTGCGCCACGCGGACCACCGCACCCGCCCCTTCCTCGACCTCCTCGCCCGCATCGCGGAACTCCCGGCCACCCCCGCACCCCGCATCGCCGACCTCGGCTGCGGCGCCGGCAACGTCACCGCCCTGCTCGCCGACCGCTGGCCCGAAGCCCGCATCACCGGCTACGACAACTCCCCGCAGATGCTCGAACGGGCCCGCGCCCACGCCGGCCCCCACCTGGGCTTCGCCGAGGCCGACGCCGCCACCTGGACCCCCGCCGAGCCCTACGACCTGATCGTCTCCAACGCCCTGCTCCAGTGGGTCCCCGGCCACACCGACCGCTTCCCCGCCTGGCTGGACGCGATCACCCCCGGCGGCACCCTCGCCTTCCAGGTCCCCGGCAACTTCGACCAGCCCAGCCACGTCCTGATGCGCGAACTCGCCGGCTCCCCGCGCTGGCGCGACCGCCTCGCCGGCGAACTGCGCCACGCCGACGCGGTCCTCACCCCCACCGCCTACCTCGACGCGCTGACCGCCCCCGGCATCACCGCGGACGTCTGGGAGACCACGTACCTGCACCTCCTGCCCGGCCAGGACCCGGTCCTCGACTGGGTGAAGGGCACCGGCCTGCGCCCCGTCCTGACCGCGCTGGCCGACGACCCCGAGGCCCGCGACGCCTTCCTCACGGAATACCGCGACCTTCTCCGCACCGCCTACCCCCAAGGCCCGCACGGCACCGTCTTCCCGTTCCGCCGCATCTTCGCCGTCGCCCGCAAGGAGAAGTGATGATCGCCGCCCTCGACCACGTACAGCTCGCCGCCCCGGAAGGCTCCGAGGACGCCCTGCGCGCCTACTACGCCGACACCCTCGGCATGACCGAGATCCCCAAGCCCCCGGCCCTCGCGGCCCGCGGCGGCTGCTGGTTCCAGGCGGGCCCGGTCCAGCTCCACCTCGGCATCGAGCAGGACTTCCGCCCGGCGAAGAAGGCCCACCCCGGCCTGCGCGTCACGGACATCGAGGCGTACGCGGCCCGGCTGGAGGCGGACGGCGCACCGGTCCGGTGGGACCACGACCTGCCGGGACACCGGCGCTTCTTCAGCCACGACCCGGTGGGCAACCGGCTGGAGTTCCTGGAGCGGACGGACGGCTGACCGCCACCGTCACAACTCGTCCTGCGCCTCGCGGGTGATGTCGATGTCGATCGGGAACGGCACACCCGTCTTGAGCCGGTCGTGGTGGATCCCCGTCAGCGCATACGCCTTGGACACCGGATCCAGCTCGTACACCCGCACCACCGGGTGGTTGTCGGTGCCGGCCATGTCGACCAGCCAGAAGTTCGGGATACCGGCCGAGGCGTACTTCCCCGGCTCGGTGTCACGGTCGCGGGCCTCGGAATCGGGCGAGACGACCTCCACGGCGAGCAGGACGTCGGCGGCCTGGAAGCGGGTCTGCTCAAGATCGGTGGCGGCGTCGGCGCGGACGACGGACACATCGGGTTCCGGACCGTTGCGCTGATCCAGTACTACGGTCATCTCGCGCTCGGCCTTCTGGTCGGCCGGGATCGTGGCACGCAGGCCGTTCATCAGCAGGTCGATCATCTTGGCGTGGAAACGGCGCTGTGGACTCACAAAAACCAGGCTCCCGTCGAGCAACTCCGTGTGCGGCGGGAGATCGGGCAAGGTGAACAGATCGGCCACCGTGTATCCGTCCTGGGGCGGCACCGGCCAGCGGGAGCTGTGCGCGGTGAACGGCTCGGCGGTCATGATTCCTCCCATGGACGGGATTCTGGGCCTGCTCCCTCACGGTAGCGGTCGGAATCGAGCAGCGTCATCACAAGGAGTGACGCCGGGTCGGTGTCGATCTCGGTCCAGACGAGGAGACCGCCGCATACGCGCCGCTGACCCCAGTCGGTGGCCAGGTCGTCGACGATCAGCAGCCCGCGTCCGTCCTCCCGGTCCGGCGATGGCGCGCCCGCCGCGGTCGCACGGCCCTGTCCTTCGTCGAGCACTCCGTACGTCGTGCCGATCCTCGTTGTGTCTATTGGCTGATCCGATGGGATGGCTCGGAGCCGCAAGACAAGGCGGCATCGAGTCAGACCGACAGTAATTAAGAGAATGTCTCACGTAGAACTCGTAACACGATCTTGTGACCTCAGGCGTTGCATCGCTGTCCGGGCATAGAGATCGAGTTCCAACCCAGTGCCCAGTAGCTACTGAGAGGTCATATGGGATACGCGGGAGTTGCTGTGATGGTTATAGGTGGGCTAGGCCTGATCGTCTCAACAGGGGGGCAACGCGACTGGAACAACTGGACAAGACGCCAGAAGGCGGGGGCCTCGCTGAGTGCTGTGATCCTCGTAGCCGGACTCATTCTGATGGGCATCGACTCTGGATCTGGTGCCTGATCCTGGATGCACCGGTTCGGCCTGGGAGCGGGTGGGCTCCCAAGCCGGTAGGTGCGGGCTGCAGGGGCGGGAGGTGGGTAGGTGGCGGCCCTCACTCGGAGGCTGCGAAGAATGGCGACGACCTTCTTTTTTTGCTTGGCCCGAGATCATTGCCCGGCTGCCCCAGACGTGTTCGTAGGCCTTGTTGCCGTGCATGGCGGCCATCGCGGTCGGGCCCGCGCTCCGGCCCGACGCAAGCGGCTCCCCTTCGGACAGCTCCGCACCACCCAGTCCGCAGCGTCCGGCACCCGAGGCTTCGTCGGCGGCACCAACGACCCCACCGGCCTCACCCACCTCGGCGCGCGCGAATACGACCCCGCCCTCGGCCGTTTCCTCTCCGTCGACCCCGTCATCGACGTCAACGACCCGGCGCAGATGAACGCGTACAGCTACGCCCACAACAGGGCAGCAAATGGGTTGGCACCAGACACCCAAGAAGGACCCGGATTCCCAGAAGCGCTACCGCGCATATCGGGCCAACCCCAGCACGTACAAGGTCTACCACTACGATGCAAAGAAAGCATCGCAGTCCAAGGCCCGAGCGACGGCACGGATGAAAGCATCGCTGGCTGCCCAGGCAAAGGCTGATGCCCAACGCCGTCAGAAGGACGCCGTCCTGGAAAGCATCAGCAAGTCCATCGGGAGAATGGTCGACCAGGTCTTCGCGTCTGGTGGAGACGTGCGAACACACGGCATATGTTTGGCACTGCACGGCGGCGTCGGTGGAATGGGAAATATTGGCGGCTGCGCCCTTGCCACCAAGACATCAAATGGATCATGGGAGTTCGGGCTGAGCGGCACCGCAGGCATTTCGGGGGTGGGTGGAGGTCTGTCGGGCGATGTCTCCTACCTTCAGAGCAATGCGGACAAGATAGGTCAACTCGAAGGCTGGGGACTGGACAAGGGGGCGTCGGCTCACTACTACGGTGGTCTGACGGCAAACCATGAAGCCGCCTTCAATCTGGACGGCAGCTGGGGGCGCAATTCGCGCGGAGAGCAGGTCTGGGGCACCAACGTCGGAGGCGGCTTGGGTGTTGAGGCAGGTCTGGAAGCCGGAGTGAACCACACTTGGACTTATACACACTGAACGCAGTCTTCTGGCCTGCCACCCGCCGGTTGACGGGGGCAGGCCAGGGGGCTGTGCAATGTCTACGGTAATTGTCGCAGGAGCGTTGTGCTGTTTACTTAGCTTTCGGGGGATCTCATGCACAGTACATATCGAATTATGGATGGAGCGCCTTGATAATTATCTTCTCGTTGATCTTCATGCTAATGGGTTTCAGTCTGTGCAAGAACTGGCTAGGTGTCACCGACTGGATATCCGGCGGATACATAACTCCGACACCTTCGACTCATCATCTGTCTCTTCCATGGCGTTTTGCTCGCGGATTCGGGGCGTTGCTCATAGCGTTCGGAATCTTCATAGCGGTCGTCTTTCTCTGGGGCGTTGTGCGTGACGCCGGGGGGCTGTGATGGTCTTCCTGGTTTTCATGGCACTCTTCCTGCCTCTGGGGTTGCTGGTGCTGAGAAATTCGGACAGGTGGACACAGGGGTTCAGGGAAGCGCTTGAAGGGGCAGGGATGCGGCGGGGCCTGATCTCTGGGATCGCTGTGGGCTGGACCGTAGTCGGGGCTCTGGCCGTCGTGGCGATCCTTGTTGTGTCTATTGGCTGATCCGATGGGATGGCTCGGAGCCGTAAGACAAGGCGGCATCGAGTCAGACCGACAGTAATTAAGAGAATGTCTCACGTAGAACTCGTAACACGATCTTGTGACCTCAGGCGTTGCATCGCTGTCCGGACATAGAGATCGAGTTCCAACCCAGTGGCCAGTAGCTACTGAGAGGTTATATGGGATACGTGGGAGTTTGCTGTGATGGTTATAGGTGGGCTAGGCCTGATCGTCTCAACAGGGGGGGCAACGCGACTGGAACAACTGGACAAGACGCCAGAAGGCGGGGGCTCGCTGAGTGCTGTGATCCTCGTAGCCGGACTCATTCTGATGGGCATCGACTCTGGTGCACGCCTTCATCCGAAACGGAATGGGCTACGAGATCCGCGAAGTTGCCAACCCCAATTGCTGGGCCTACTGGCTCAACATCCCGGTTTCCTGCCCTGGCGACACCTTCGTTGTCGACCGCTCTTGACGGGACCGTCTTGGCTGCCGTGGAGCTCGTGCCGGGCCAATGTTGTTGGCGCCGATGGCCGGAGACGGTCGATGGCCAACTCTGCGAGCAGCGTCCGCCTGCGTGCCGTTCGGTCTTCGTCCGGGGGCCGGTACTGGGACGCAGGCATGCCACAGACGCTCCCGGGCTGATCCGGCCGAACGGGTGACCACCCCTCGTTCAGCTCTTGCGGTGCCCTATCAGCCTCGGCTTCGCCTCCAGGTTCTCCAGGCCGTGCCAGGCCAGGTTCACCAGATGGGCGGCGACCTCCGACTTCTTCGGCTTGCGGGCGTTCACCCACCACTGGCCGGTCAGGGCGACCATGCCGACCAGTGCCTGCGCGTACAGCGGGGCCAGCTTCGGGTCGAAGCCGCGGGCCTTGAACTCCAGGCCCAGGATGTCCTCCACCTGGGTGGCGATGTCGCTGATCAGGGAGGCGAAGGTGCCGGTCGACTGGGCCACCGGGGAGTCGCGGACCAGGATCCGGAAGCCGTCCGTGTACGTCTCGATGTAGTCGAGGAGGGCGAACGCCGCCTGCTCCAGGAGTTCGCGCGGGTGGCCGGCGGTCAGCGCGCTGGTGACCATGTCCAGGAGCTGGCGCATCTCACGGTCGACCACGACGGCGTACAGGCCCTCCTTGCCGCCGAAGTGCTCGTACACCACCGGCTTGGAAACACCGGCACGCGAGGCGATCTCCTCGACCGAGGTGCCCTCGAAGCCCTTGTCGGCGAAGAGCGTACGACCGATGTCCAGCAACTGCTCGCGACGCTCCTTGCCGGTCATCCGCACCCGGCGGGCCCGCCGGGGGGAGGAGGAAGGACGGTTTTTCTCGCTGCTGGTACTGGAGTCGGTCGCCACGTCGTCAATCATGCCGCGTCGGCGCGCTCGCGGTCGCGCCGGGCGTCGATACGGCGGGACTCGATCCGGGCGGAGTCCGGCCAGCGCACGTCGTGCGCCCAGCCCAGCATCTCGAACCAGCGGATCAACCGGGCACTCGAATCGATCTGACCGCGCATCACGCCGTGCCTGGCACTCGTCGGATCCGCGTGGTGCAGGTTGTGCCACGACTCGCCGCAGGACAGGACCGCCAGCCACCACACATTGCCCGACCGGTCACGCGACCTGAACGGGCGCTTGCCGACCGCGTGACAGATCGAGTTGATCGACCAGGTGACGTGGTGCAGCAGGGCCACCCGGACCAGCGAACCCCAGAAGAAGGCCGTCGCCGCCCCCCACCACGACATCGTCACCAGACCGCCGACCAGCGGCGGCAGCGCCAGCGAAACGATCGTGAGGGTGAGGAAGTGACGGGAGACGGCGCGCAGTGCCGGGTCCTTGATGAGATCGGGGGCGTACTTCTGCTGCGAAGTCTGCTCCTCGTCGAACATCCACCCGATATGGGCCCACCACAGGCCCTTCATCAGCGCCGGCAGGCTCTCGCCGAAGCGCCACGGCGAATGCGGGTCGCCCTCCGCGTCGGAGAAACGGTGATGCTTGCGGTGGTCGGCCACCCACCGCACCAGCGGACCCTCCACGGCCAGCGAACCGGCCACGGCCAGGGCGATGCGGAGCGGTCGCTTCGCCTTGAAGGAGCCATGCGTGAAATAGCGGTGGAAGCCGATCGTGATGCCGTGGCAGCCGATGAAGTACATCGCCACGAGCAGGCCCAGATCGAGCCAGCTCACACCGCGGCCCCAGGCCAGCGGCACCGCCGCGACCAGCGCCACGAACGGCACCACGATGAACAGCAGAAGGGCGATCTGCTCGATCGACCGCTTGTTGTCCCCGCCGAGCGTGGCGGAGGGAAGAACGCGACCGTCGGCCGACGATGGCTGGGCATCGTCGATCACAGCGGGGCTGGTGTTCATGGGGGGTCCCCTGGGGAGGAGGGATACGACGGACAGCTCTGGCTACGCACCCGTAACCTACGGCAACGTAAGTATGGCAGCGGAAGGGCGCATCGCACGAGAGCACGACGGGCCGCCCATCGAGCGGAAACCCGATCGGGCCGAGAGCGGCGCCCACGGCGTGGACACCTATCCTGGTGGGGTCGGACAGCGCGGTCCGCACTCTGCTTTCCCGGGGTGGCGTCAGCACCGCTGCCTGTCGTGGCCCCGGAGACCCTCGGGGCAGCTGCCTGCCGCGGCCCCGGGAGAACCCCCGTGCTCAACCACTGCAAGGAGCCGCACACTGTGAGCAGTGCCGACCAGACCCCTGCCGCCAGCCCCGAGCTGCGCGCCGACATCCGCCGCCTCGGCGACCTTCTCGGCGAGACCCTCGTACGCCAGGAGGGTCAGGAACTCCTCGACCTCGTCGAGCGCGTCCGCGCCCTGACCCGCACCGACGGAGAGGCCGCGGCCCAGCTCCTCGGCGACACGGACCTGGAGACCGCCGCACAACTCGTGCGCGCCTTCTCCACCTACTTCCACCTCGCCAACGTCACCGAGCAGGTCCACCGCGCCCACGAGATGCGCGACCGCCGCGCCGCCGAGGGCGGACTCCTCGCCCGGACGGCCGACCGGCTCAAGGACGCCGACCCCGACCACCTGCGCGAGACCGTCAAGAACCTCAACGTACGACCCGTCTTCACCGCACACCCCACCGAGGCCGCCCGGCGCTCCGTCCTCAACAAGCTCCGCCGCATCGCCGCACTCCTGGAGACCCCCGTCGTCGACGCCGACCGGCGCCGCCAGGACCTCCGCCTCGCCGAGAACATCGACCTCATCTGGCAGACCGACGAACTGCGCGTCGTCCGCCCCGAGCCGGCCGACGAGGCCCGCAACGCCATCTACTACCTCGACGAACTGCACGCCAACGCGGTCGGCGACGTACTGGAGGACCTCGCCGCCGAACTCGGACGCGTCGGCGTCGAACTGCCCGCGGGCACCCGCCCCCTCACCTTCGGTACCTGGATCGGCGGCGACCGCGACGGCAACCCCAACGTGACACCCGCCGTCACCTGGGACGTACTGATCCTCCAGCACGAGCACGGCATCACCGACGCCCTCGAACTCATCGACAACCTGCGCGGACTGCTCTCCAACTCCATCCGCTACACCGGTGCCACCGACGAACTGCTGACCTCGCTCGAAGCCGACCTGGAACGCCTCCCCGAGATCAGCCCGCGCTACAAGCGGCTGAACGCCGAGGAGCCCTACCGGCTCAAGGCCACCTGCATCCGGCAGAAGCTCGTCAACACCCGCGAGCGCCTCGCCTCCGGCACCCCCCACCGCCCCGGCTGCGACTACCTCGGCACCGCCGAACTCATCGCCGACCTCGCACTCATCCAGACCTCACTGCGCGAGCACCGCGGCGGACTCTTCGCCGACGGCCGGATGGACCGCACCATCCGCACGCTCTCCGCCTTCGGCCTCCAGCTCGCCACCATGGACGTCCGCGAACACGCCGACGCCCACCACCACGCACTGGGCCAGCTCTTCGACCGGCTCGGCGAGGAATCCTGGCGCTACGCCGACATGCCCCGCGACTACCGGCAGAAGCTCCTCGCCAAGGAACTCCGCTCCCGCCGCCCGCTCGCCCCCACCCCGGCCCCGCTCGACGCCGCCGGCGAGAAGACCCTCGGCGTCTTCCACACCGTCAAGGAAGCCTTCGAACGCTTCGGCCCCGAAGTCATCGAGTCCTACATCATCTCGATGTGCCAGGGCGCCGACGACGTCTTCGCCGCCGCCGTCCTCGCCCGCGAAGCCGGACTCATCGACCTGCACGCCGGCTGGGCCAAGATCGGCATCGTGCCGCTCCTGGAAACCACCGACGAACTGCGCGCCGCCGACGTCATCCTCGACGAGATGCTCGCCGACCCCTCCTACCGCCGCCTCGTCTCCCTGCGCGGTGACGTCCAGGAGGTCATGCTCGGCTACTCCGACTCCTCCAAGTTCGGCGGCATCACCACCTCACAGTGGGAGATCCACCGCGCCCAGCGCCGACTGCGCGACGTCGCCCACCGCTACGGCGTACGACTGCGCCTCTTCCACGGCCGCGGCGGCACCGTCGGCCGCGGCGGCGGCCCCTCGCACGACGCGATCCTCGCCCAGCCCTGGGGCACCCTGGAGGGCGAGATCAAGGTGACCGAACAGGGCGAGGTCATCTCCGACAAGTACCTCATCCCCGCCCTCGCCCGCGAGAACCTGGAACTGACCGTCGCGGCCACCCTCCAGGCCTCCGCGCTGCACACCGCACCCCGCCAGTCCGACGAGGCCCTGGCCCGCTGGGACGCCGCGATGGACACCGTCTCCGACGCCGCGCACGCCGCGTACCGCAAGCTCGTCGAGGACCCGGACCTGCCGACGTACTTCCTCGCCTCCACACCCGTGGACCAGCTCGCCGACCTGCACCTGGGCTCGCGGCCCTCCCGCCGCCCCGGCTCGGGCGTCTCGCTCGACGGACTGCGGGCCATCCCGTGGGTCTTCGGCTGGACCCAGTCCCGCCAGATCGTCCCCGGCTGGTACGGCGTCGGCTCCGGGCTCAAGGCACTGCGCGAGGCCGGCCTCGACACCGTCCTGGACGAAATGCACGAACACTGGCACTTCTTCCAAAACTTCATCTCCAACGTCGAGATGACCCTCGCCAAGACCGACCTGCGCATCGCCCGCCACTACGTCGACACGCTCGTCCCCGACGAACTGAAGCACGTCTTCGACGACATCGAGGCCGAGCACGCGCTCACCGTGTCCGAAGTCCTCAAGGTCACCGGCTCCACCGAACTGCTCGGCACCAGCCCCGTGCTCCAGCAGACCTTCGCCATCCGTGACGCCTACCTCGACCCGATCTCCTACCTCCAGGTCTCGCTGCTGGCCCGCCAGCGCGAAGCCGCCACACGCGGCGAGGAAGCCGACCCGCTGCTCGCCAGGGCCCTGCTGCTCACCGTGAACGGTGTCGCCGCGGGCCTGCGCAACACCGGCTGACCCACCGGAACGCGGGCGCGGCCCCGCTCACAGCGCGACGAACGTCGCCACGAGCAGGGCCGCACCCGCGATCCCGGTACCCCAACCGGTCCGCGACAGCCGCAGACCACCACCGATCACCAGCCCCGCCAGCACCAACGCACCACCCAGCGGCACCCAGGCATGCAGAAACCCCGGCGTCCCGGTCCGCACCACATCGTCCGTACCCGGCTTGACCACCACGGGGAACCGGTCACCCCGCCGCGCCGCGACGGACTTGTCGATCGTCACCCTGCTCCGTGCCGTGGCCTGCCCCGAGGGTGCGAACGGACCCGTGCAGACATCGGCACCACAACCGGTCACGGTCATCGTGCCGTGCTCACGGCCCTTGGCCAGAACGATGTGGTGGGCCTCGTCCCAGGACGACAGCACACCCGCCACCAGCAGCAACAGGACGACACAGCCCATGGCGGCGTTGCGGACGTAGACCAGGGCGCGGTGGGAGGAGCTCCGCTTCATGGGGAGCGATCCTTGGGCAGACCGGCACCACCGGTCAACTCGTGGCCGAAAATCGCCGGGGTACCGGCAGGAATGTCAGAGATGTACGCGCACCGCGAGTCGGCGGCGCCAAGAGTTGTACGCGCCACCGCGAGCCGGGCGCGCCAAGAGTTGTACACGCCACCGCGAGCCGGGCGCGCTAAGAGTTGTACGCGCTCTGCGCGCGCTCCAGACCCTCCGCGAGGAGACACTCCACCGAGTCCGCCGCCCGGTCCACCAGATACCCGAGCTCCTTGCGCTCGGCGGACGAGAAGTCCTTCAGCACGAAATCCGCGACCTGCATCCGCCCCGGCGGCCGCCCGATCCCGAACCGGACCCGGTGATAGTCCGCCCCCATCGCCTTGGTCATCGACTTCAGCCCGTTGTGCCCGTTGTCGCCGCCACCCAGCTTCAGCCGCAGCGCCCCGTAGTCGATGTCCAGCTCGTCATGGATCGCCACGATGTGGTCCGTCGGAACCTTGTAGAAGTCGCGCAGCGCCGTCACCGGACCGCCCGAGAGGTTCATGTACGACATCGGCCTGGCCAGGATCACCCGCCGGTTCGCCGGCCCGGGAGGACCCATCCGGCCCTCCACCACCTGCGCCTGTGCCTTCTGCGCCCGCTTGAACTTGCCGCCGATCCGCTCGGCCAGGAGATCGGCCACCATGAAGCCGACGTTGTGCCGGTTCGCCGCGTACTCGGGGCCGGGGTTGCCGAGGCCCACGATGAGCCAGGGGTCGGTGGCGTCGGACATCTCTCGGTCTCCTCGCGTGCGACGGCTGAAACGGCTGAACGGCTGAACGGCTGAACACGGCTGTTCGCGGCCGATCACAGGGGAACGGGGCGGCGGGTCCTCGTACAAGGAACCGCCGCCCCGTCAGTCAAGCAGTGCGGGCGAGGCTCAGGCCTCGGCGCCCTCGGCCTCGTCACCGGCGGTCGGCTCCTCGGCCTGCGCGGCGACGACCTGGAGCACCACGGCGTCCTCGTCACCGGCGAGCACGGAGCCCTTGGGCAGCGGGATGTCCTTGGCGAGAACGGACGCACCGGCGTCCAGGCCCGCGACGGAGACCGTGACGGACTCGGGGATGTGGGTGGCCTCGGCCTCGACGAGCAGGGTGTTCTGCACGTACTCCAGCAGGTTGCCGCCCGGGGCCAGGTCGCCCTCGACGTGCACGGCGACCTCGACGTTGACCTTCTCGCCGCGCTTGACGGTCAGCAGGTCGACGTGCTCGATGTCGCCCTTGAGCGGGTTGCGCTGCACAGCCTTCGGGATGACAAGGGCGTCCTTGCCGTCGATCTCCAGGCCGATCAGGACGTTGGCGGTCTTGAGCGCCATCATCAGCTCGTGACCCGGCAGGGTGACGTGGACCGGCTCGGCACCGTGACCGTAGACGACGGCGGGGACCAGGTTGGCGCGGCGGGTGCGACGGGCGGCGCCCTTGCCGAACTCGGTACGGACCTGGGCGGCGAGCTTGACCTCAGCCATGACTGCACTCCTCGTAAGGTGACGAAACTTGGACGGTCACCCGGCCCACGACAGGCCTGCTACGAAGAGCGCGTCGATAACGGACCGCCGTACATACGAGTACGGCCTCCCTCGCCGAGCAACTCGCTGAGTCTACCCGGCGGGGAGGCCGCTCCCAAAGTGGATCTTCGGAAGCGCTGTTCCCGCCGCTCCCGCTGGTCCTTTCGCTCCTGCTGGTCCTACTGCTCCTCGAAGAGGCTCGTGACCGAGCCGTCCTCGAAGACCTCACGCACCGCGCGCGCGATCGTCGGCGCGATCGAGAGCACCGTGATCTTGTCCAGCTCCAGCTCGCCCGGGGTCGGCAGGGTGTCCGTGAAGACGAACTCGCTGACCTTGGAGTTCTTCAGCCGGTCCGCGGCCGGACCCGAGAGCACACCGTGCGTCGCCGTCACTATGACGTCCTCGGCACCGTGCGCGAACAGCGCGTCGGCGGCGGCGCAGATCGTGCCACCGGTGTCGATCATGTCGTCGACCAGGACACAGACCCGGCCCTTCACATTGCCGACGACCTCGTGGACGGTCACCTGGTTGGCGACGTCCTTGTCACGGCGCTTGTGCACGATCGCCAGCGGGGCGTCCAGACGGTCGCACCAGCGGTCGGCGACGCGAACACGGCCGGCGTCCGGCGAGACGATCGTCAGCTTCGTGCGGTCGACCTTCGCACCGACGTAGTCGGCCAGGATCGGCAGCGCGAAGAGGTGGTCGACCGGGCCGTCGAAGAAGCCCTGGATCTGGTCCGTGTGCAGGTCGACGGTGAGGATGCGGTCGGCACCCGCCGTCTTCATCAGGTCCGCGACCAGACGGGCCGAGATCGGCTCGCGGCCGCGGTGCTTCTTGTCCTGGCGGGCGTAGCCGTAGAACGGCACGATCACCGTGATCGAACGGGCCGAGGCGCGCTTCAGCGCGTCCAGCATGATGAGCTGCTCCATGATCCACTTGTTGATCGGAGCGGTGTGGCTCTGGATCAGGAAGCAGTCGGCGCCGCGGGCCGACTCCTGGAAGCGGACGTAGATCTCACCGTTGGCGAAATCGAAGGCCCTCGTCGGCACGAGGCCGACACCCAGCTGGTGCGCAACCTCCTCGGCCAGCTCGGGGTGGGCGCGGCCGGAGAAGAGCATCAGTTTCTTCTCGCCGGTCGTCTTGATCCCGGTCACAGCACAGTCTCCTCAGACGTGTCACTGGCGCTGCACGCATGTGTCCCGATGCGCAACGAGCCAGCCGAAATGGGGTGAGCATCTATCACGGTACGCCGTGCGCGGCATACCTGTTTCCGGTCAGCTTTCGCTGTTGCGCTCCGATACGGCGGCCTGAGCCGCCTGCGCGGCGCCGCTCCCCGGACGCTTGCGGGCCACCCAGCCCTCGATATTCCTTTGCTGGCCGCGGGCGACGGCCAGCGAACCGGGCGGTACGTCCTTGGTGATGACCGAGCCGGCCGCGGTGTACGCGCCGTCCCCGACCGTGACAGGCGCCACAAACATATTGTCCGACCCGGTACGGCAGTGGGAGCCGATCGTGGTGTGGTGCTTGGCCACGCCGTCGTAGTTCACGAAGACGCTGGCGGCACCGATGTTGGTGTGGTCGCCGATCGTCGCGTCGCCGACGTAGCTCAGGTGCGGGACCTTGGTGCCCTCGCCGATCGTGGCGTTCTTCATCTCCACGTACGTACCGGCCTTGGCCTTCGCGCCGAGCCTGGTGCCGGGCCGCAGATAGGCGTACGGACCGACCGTCGCGCCCTCGCCGACCTCGGCCCGGTCCGCGACCGTGTTGTCCACGCGGGCGCCCGCGCGGACAACAGTGTCGGTGAGCCGGGAGTTGGGGCCCACCTCGGCGTCCTCGCCGATGTGGGTGGCGCCCAGGAGCTGGGTGCCCGGGTGCACGATCGCGTCGCGCTCGTAGGTGACGGTGGCGTCGATCAGCGTGGACGCCGGGTCCACGACGGTCACGCCGGCCAGCATGGCGCGCTCCAGCAGCCGCTGGTTCAGCAGCCGCCGGGCCTCGGCGAGCTGGAGGCGGTTGTTGATGCCGAGGATCTCGCGGTGGTCCCCGGCGATCGAGGCGCCGACCCGGTGCCCGGCCTCGCGCAGGATGGAGAGGACGTCGGTGAGGTACTCCTCGCCCTGGCTGTTGTCGGTGCGGAGCTTGCCGAGGGCGTCGGAGAGCAGCCGGCCGTCGAAGGCGAAGACCCCGGAGTTGATCTCCCGGATCGCGCGCTGGGCGTCGGTGGCGTCCCTGTGCTCGACGATCGCGGTGACCGCGCCGTCGGCCGGGGCGCGGACGATGCGGCCGTAGCCGGTGGAGTCCGGCACCTCGGCGGTGAGCACGGTGACGGCGTTGGAGTCGGCCGTGTGGGTGGCGGCGAGCGCGGTGAGCGTCTCGCCGGAGAGCAGCGGGGTGTCGCCGCAGACGACGATCACGGTGCCGTCGACGGTGCCGCCGAGCTCGTCGAGCCCGACGCGCACGGCGTTGCCGGTGCCCTTCTGTTCGGCCTGGTGGGCGGTGCGCAGCCGGTCGTCGACGGCGGTGAGATGTGCGGTGACCTGCTCGCTCCCGTGGCCGACGACCACGACGAGGTGCTCGGGGTCCAGCTCGCGGGAGGCGGTGACGACATGTCCGACGAGCGACCGCCCGGAGATCTCGTGCAGAACCTTGGGGGTCTTCGACTTCATGCGGGTGCCCTCACCCGCTGCGAGGACGACGACGGCTGCCGGGCGGTTGGCGCTCACGGGTATGTCCTTCGGCTTCGGGTGGGGGACATCCGAAGGATACCGGGGGGCTGGTGAGCGGACATGGGTGAGGGCCCCGGCCTTGGAGGCCGGGGCCCGTCATGAAGCTCCCGGGGAAGGAATCGAACCCTCATTCAATGGACCAAAACCATTTGTCCTGCCATTAGACGACCCGGGATGGATTGTCCGTCGTGTCCGATTTCGTTGATCGGCCGTCGAGGCAGCCCCTACTATGCCGTACCACCAGCCCTCGATGCGACGGTACAGGTCGGCACTTTTCAGAACTCGCACCACCAGACAGCCCCGGTAACCCTCCCCGACGTTCTTCCGGTTGGTCCTCGGGGAGTGGGTCTTGATCGTCGTCCTGCCGAACGCGGACGTGTCGGCGCCCGTCAGGTCGGTCCAGAACCGCTCCGCCGACGCGACGTCGGCCGTCCTGGATCCGGTCATAGGTCATGCCCTGGAGCCGTAACTCCCGGGCCTTCGCGCGAAGGCCGTCCTTGGCGTTCGGGCGTTTCGTCCACTCCGGGGCCGGTTCGCCCTCCAGGAGGCGGTTCAGGATGTCGTTGTTGTTCACAAGCAACCGGTCGCGGATCTGCCGGCGGCTGAGGCCCTCCCGGCGTAGGGCGATGGCCTGATCGCGCAGGTCTTCGAAGTTGGCGTACCTGCTCGTGATTTCCGTCATGCGACGAGCGTCGTCCGGAATGCGGACGTCCGGTACGAAAGTGTGCTCGATTCACCATTTCAAGCGATAAATAGTCGTTCTACCTCTGTTCGGCGGACGCACGTGCTGTCCAGGTCGCCCGAAATTGAGGTGCGGCCGCCCGTAGGCTGGACGGCATGACCGCAACGGGGGCAGACCGGGAAGCGGCGGGACCGACCACCCGCGGCTACTGGTGGTGGGAACGGCGGCGCAGTGTCGCCCTGGATGTGGGGCTCGCGCTCCTGTCGGCGCTGGAATGCGCACTGGAGGGGGTGGAGTTCGCCGGGGACACCGGGCTGCCGGTACCGGCGGGGGTGTTGTTCGGGCTGATCGCGGGGGCCGTGCTGGTGGTGCGGCGGCGGTGGCCGATCGCCGTGGTGCTGGTCGCGATCGCGACGACGCCCGCCGAGATGGGCTTCCTGATGGGCCTGGTCGGCCTCTACACGCTGGCCGCCTCCGACGTGCCGCGGAGAATCACCGCGGTGCTCATGGGCATGTCCTTCATGGGGACGTTCATCGTCACCTATGTACGGCTGCGGCAGAGCGTCGACGAGCAGGCCGATTTCGGGCCCGGCAACTGGTACGTACCGCTGATGTCCCTCTTCATGTCGCTCGGGCTGACCGCGCCGCCGGTGCTGTTCGGCCTCTACATAGGGGCCCGGCGGCGGCTGATGGAGAGCCTGCGGGAGCGGGCGGACTCGCTGGAGCGGGAGCTGTCGCTGCTCGCCGACCGGGCCGAGGAGCGGGCGGAGTGGGCGCGTACGGAGGAGCGCCACCGGATCGCCCGCGAGATGCATGACGTGGTCGCCCACCGGGTCAGCCTGATGGTGGTGCACGCCGCCGCGCTCCAAGCCGTCGCGCCGAAGGACCCGGCGAAGGCGGTGCGGAACGCGGCGCTGGTCGGTGACATGGGCCGGCAGGCGTTGACGGAGTTGCGGGAGATGCTCGGGGTGCTGCGGGCGGGGGAGTCGGTGACGGCCCGGGCGACCTCGGTGCCGCTCGCCTCGGTCGGTCAGGCCGCGGCCGCCGCGGCTGCCGCCGCCGCCAGGGAGGACGGGCCCCGGCTGCACGAGGTGGAGACCCTGGTGGGGGAGTCCAGGGCGGCGGGGATGACGGTGGAGCTGTCGGTGGACGGTGAGGCCCGCGGGTATCCGCCCGAGGTCGAGCAGACCGCGTACCGGGTGGTGCAGGAGGCCCTGACGAACGTGCACAAGCACGCGGCGGGTGCGAAGACCTGGGTACGGCTGGCGCACCGCGACGCGGAGGTCGCGATGCAGGTGGAGAACGGTCCCTCGGACGCGGCCACGGCGGACGCCGGGCTGCCGAGCGGGGGCAACGGCCTGGTCGGGATGCGGGAGCGGGTGCTGGGGCTCGGCGGTGTCTTCGTCTCGGGCCCGACGGACGCGGGCGGTTTCCGGGTGTCGGCGGTACTGCCGTCCCGCGGGGCCGCCTGAGCCGGGCCCGACGGGCCGGTGTTGTGGGGCCCGCCCGGGCCCGTGGGTTCGGGGCGGTCCGGGCCCCGGGGTGCGGGGGCGGCCCGGGATGAGGCGGTCCGGGGCGGCGCGGATTCCGGATCTGCGGATTCCGGATCTGCGGGGGTCATCCGGGACGAGGCGGCCCGGGCCGCGCGGATTCCGGATCTGCGGGGTCAGTCCGAGACGAGGCGGTCCGGTTGGATGCCTGCGAGCAGGGTGGCCAGTGCCTGGTCGATGTCCGGGCCGAGGTACCAGTCACCGGTGTGGTCGATGCTGTAGACGCGGCCCTCGGTGTCGATCGCCAGGACCGCCTGTCCGTCCCCTTCTTCGCCAAGCGGGCTGACCTCGGTCTCCAGGGCCCGGCCGAGGTCGCCGAGGGTGCGGGCGAGGTGGAGGCCGCTCAGCGGGTCGATGCGGACCGGGGCCGGTGCGATCTGGCGGCCCGGTGCGGACGCGGTGATGTGGAGTCCGCCGAATTCGGCCCACGCCTCCACCGCCGCCGGGAAGACCGCGTGCTGGTGGCCGGCGGGCGAGGCGTGCGAGCGCAGTGCGTCGGCCCACTCCTCGGCCTGCCGGATGTCCCAGCGGCCGGGCTGCCAGCCCGCGGCGCGCAGCGCGGCGTCGACGGAGACGGGGAAGCGGGTGGTGGAGTTGCGGTCGCGGTCCGCCGGGCCCGTCTGTTCGGGTACGTCTTTTCGGTCGTGCATCGGCGTGCGGTCAGCCCTTCTCGGCGGTGGTCGCCGCCCCGGTGGTCGTGAGGTCGACGGGACGTACGCCGAAGTGGGCGAGCATCGCCGTGCAGGAGCGGCACGGTGGCGCGTAGCTGCCGTGCATCGGGTCGCCGTCCTCACGGATGCGCCGTGCGGTGAGCCGCGAGTGCTTCAGGGCGCGCCGGGCTTCGCCGTTGGTCAGCGGCTTGCGCTGGGCACGCTTGGAGCGGTTCGATTCCGCGGCGGTGAGTTGCCGGGAGAGCAGTATCGCCTCGGGGCAGCGGCCGGTGAAGCGTTCCCGCCGGCTGCTGGGGAGGGTGTCGAGGAAGTCCTGGACGAGTGGGTGCAGTACGGGGGGCTGGTCGCCCTTGCCCGCGGTGCAGGTCAGTGTCTCGCCGCGGACGGACAGCGCCGCCGCGACCGCGGGCAGGATGCCGTCGCGCCGGTGTTGCAGGCGCGGTGCGCGGCCGGTCTCGGTGCTGCTCCAGCTGAGGCGTGGATCCCCGGATGTGACTGATTGTGCGGTGTGCATGGTGCTTTCCCTCCCGTGCCGGCAGCGGTAGCTGCGCGATGTGCACGCCCCCGAGTTGCGGTGACAGCCTGCCAAATGTCCCGGCTGGTGGGGAAGCTGGGGCGGTGAAACATGTGTCCGTGTCGCCCGTCCGTGGTGGGAGCGTCGCTCGTCAGTCACGCCGTTGTGACGGTTCGTGACGGATGCGGAGGGGGAGGCGTAGGACAGGTCACATGGGCGAGACCAGCCCTTGCGCCACCGCATAGGCTGTGCCCGGACCGGGCCTGCCAAGGGCTGGGCCGGTCCTCACCAGCCAGACGCAGCAGGGGGCAACCGCCATGACGACAGGTCGGCTCGGTCAGCAAGCCGCGCCACCGAACGCGGCCTACGCCGGGCAGCTCGTGCATTTCCCGGACCCGGTCCGGGCGTCCCGCCACCCGGGCGGCGTGCGCATGGACGGGAACGGCAGCCCGGACTTCGCGCCGTACGCGCGTGCCGTCGCCGAGATCGCCGAGCCGCCGCAGGGTTTCGGGGTCGACGAGCTGCGGCTCACGGACTACGTCTCGGCCAATGCGGCGCTGGCGGCGAGCGGTCACGAGCTGTGGGACACGATTCCGGCGGTCGCGACTCCGCACGGCTGGACGTGGCACCACGTGCCCGGCTGCCGGCGCATGGAGCTGGTCCCGGTCGAGGTGAAGGCGCTGCTGAGGCATCACGGTGGCCTGGCCTCGACGGCGGTCGACCACAACAAGCGGGGCACCCGCCCGTTGCAGGAGACCCGGCCCGCGCATTTCCGGCTGCCGAAGGGGGCCGTGGCGGTGAGCGAGTCGCAGGTCCTGGGGGTCGAGGAGGATCTCGGCTACCGGCTGCCGGGTGCCTACCGTTCGTTCCTCAAGGCGGCGGGCGGTTCGGCGCCGGTCGGTGCGGCGCTCGACGCGGAGCTGGGGCTGCTGGTCGACCAGCCGTTCTTCACGGTGCGCGAGCAGGCCGCGGTGAACGACCTGGTGTACGTCAACAAGTGCTTGCGCGACCACCTCACCAAGGATTTCCTGGGCGTCGGTTTCGTCCAGGGCGGGATCGTCGCGGTGAAGGTGAAGGGCGACGGCGTCGGTTCGGTCTGGTTCTGCCCGTACGACGACGCCCGGGACCAGGACGGCTGGAACGTGCAGGAGCGGGTGGACCGGCTGCTGCTGCCGTGCGGCAGTGACTTCGACGCCTTCCTGCAGCGTCTGGCGGGCAATCCGCCGGAGCTGGAGACCGTGGCGAACCTGATGGTGGACGGCGGCTTCGCGCGGGCCGTCCCGGTGGAGGGGTGAGCGCGATGGTGACCTTTGCGCAGGCGCAGGAGCGCGCGGACGAGTGGATCAACGGCGATGTGCCCGCGTACCAGCACCGTGAGGTGCGGGTGCGGGAGTTCGAGCTGGGCTTCGTGGTGTGGGGCGAGGACCGTGCCGAGGGCCCGGTCTCGGACGGTGGCCGGCAGCGGCTGGTGATCGCCAGGGACAGCGGTGAGGCCACGCTGTGGCCGGGGCTGCCGGTGGGTGAGGTGATCCGGCGGTACGAGGAGGAGTACGGCGTCGGCGCGGCTGCCGCGGCTGCTCCGGAGCCGCCGCAGCGCATCGATCTCAATCAGACGTCGTTCCTGTTGAGCCCCCCGGAGTGGCTCCAGGAAGCGGCCGACAAGCTGGGCATCCCGGATCGTCGTGAGGGCCAGGGCCAGGGCTCGTCGGCTCCCGCCGCTCCGGCGTCCCCGGCCGCGCCGGTCTCGCCGGCTCCGTCCGTCACTCCGCCGCCCGCCGTCCCGGTCGCCCCGGTCGGTCAGGCGTCGCCGGGTTCGTACGGCGGTCAGGTCGCGTACGAGCCCACTGCCAACGACGGTGTTCCGGCTGCCGTGCCGAACGTGCCCGCCGGGTCCACCCCGTGGGCGGGTACGGACACGAACGCGGACACCGATGAAGGGGCGGTGCCGCTGCCGGCCACGGTGTTCGCGCCGCCTCTCTCGGGTGCCGACGACGACGGCACTCCGCCGCCGGTCGTGCCGGCCGACGCGCCGACGGCGCTGATGTCGGGCGGCAGCCAGTTGCCGCGGACGGCGATCGTGCCGGGTCTCGGCCCGCAGGGCGGCGTACCCGGTGCTCCGTCGGGTGCTCCGGGTGCTCCGGGCGCGGGTGGTGCCGGTGACATCGCTGATGCGGCCACCAGCAAGGCCGTCGTGCCGCCGCGTGGCGCGCGTGGTGGAGGCCCGTCGGCCCCGCCGCCGCCCGGTGCTCCGGGAACCCCGGGTGCCAGGCCGGGCGCGCCCGTACCGCCGCCCTCGGGACCGGGTGCGCCCGGCGCCCCGGCGGGCGGGTACCTGCCGACGCAGCTCGCTCCTCAGACGGGCCCGCCCGGTCCGCCCGGTGCCCCCGGCGCGCCGCAGCCGCCCGGTCCTCCGGGTGCGCCCGGTGCTCCGGTGCCGCCTCCGCCGCCCGGTTCGACGCCTCCGCCCGGTGGCGGGATGCATCATGCCGCGACGATGCTGGCCGACCCGAGCATGGGCGGCACGGGTCCGCTCCAGCCGCCCGCGCCTCCCGGCCCGCCCGGCGCCCCCGGCCCCGTACCGCCGAATGGGCACACCCCGCCGCCCGCGGCGTACGGCTATCCGCAGGCGCCGAACGGTCAGCCGACCGTCGGGCCCGGCTATCAGGCCGTGCTGCGCTACCGCGGGCCCGACGGCAGCGAGCAGCAGCTGATCCGGCGTTCGGCGCCCGGCACCCCGCACCCCGAGTGGCAGATGCTGCACGAGCTGCGGGCGATGAACGTGCCGCCGCAGCAGGTCATCGAGCTGCACACCGAGCTGGAGTCCTGCGAGCTGCCCGGTGGCTACTGCGCGCGGATGATCCGGGAGACCTGGCCGCAGGTGCGGATCACCAGCGTCGCCCCGTACGGCACCGATCACGCCAGCCGTCAGCAGGGCATGCAGCATCTGCTCACCCACCAGGGCGAGCTGCACCAGGTGGCGGACGGTCCGGCCCGTCCGGCGCCGGTGCGGGCCCCGCTTCCGCAGATGCCGCCCGCGATGGCGGCGCCGCCGGAGGCCATCGCGGAGGAGCTGCTGCAGACCTTCGGGCCGCAGGGCATCTGCCGCTTCGACCAGCGCGCCGTGTCCCGTCAGGGCGTGCCGGAGACCGTGGCGCGGACGCTGGTGTGGGCGGGGCTGCCCGCCGACTTCGGGCCGTTCTTCTGGGCGCAGCCGGGTCAGCCGGTGGTGCCGACGCTGGCCGAGCTTGCCGCGCAGCGCCAGGTGCAGCCCGCCCCCGACGCGGGGTCGTACCTCGTCATGGGGTCGGACTTCGGGCGGGCGATCTGTGTCCAGTACGGGACCGCGAACATCGTGGCCGTGCCGGTCGAGGCGGGTCCGGGCGGGCAGTCGGTGCTGCCGCAGTTCGTGAACACGGGGCTGCCGGAGTTCCAGCGTTCGCTGGCGCTGCTCGGCCGGATGTGGCGGCTGCGCTTCGGGCTCAACCCGGAGCAGGCGGGCCGCTGGACCGTTGACTTCCAGGCCCAGCTGGTGGCGCTGGACCCGGCGGCGCTTGCGTCGCCGGAGAGCTGGTGGTCGGTGCTCCTGGAACAGATGTGGGACGGGTTGATCTGACCCGGCAGGCCCGCTGACGGCGCCCGGTTCCCGAGAGGGGCCGGGCGCCGTGCTGTGTGCCGCGTGTTGTCCATGTTGTCTGTGATGCCTGTCGCTTCCGTCCGGAATGCAGCCAATCGATTCCGACTTCTTGACCAATTGCCGCATCCTTGACGTATTGCTGGTGGGTCGGAGAGTCGGAAAGAGGCTTCAAGGATGAGTTCTGCACCGGTGTCCGCGCATGGCTTCGTCGGCGTACGGGGACGTGGCTACCGTCCGGAGCAGGTGGACCGCATGGTGGCCGGTCTTTCGGCCGAGCGGGACGCGGCGCTGGACGAGGTGTCCCGGCTGACGGCGCTGGTGGAGGAGCTGTCGGCGGAGTCGGTCCGGCTGAGCGAGGTCGTCGCCACGCTCGCCCCGCAGAACTACGAATCGCTGGGCGAGCGCGCCCAGCAGATCCTGGCCCTCGCCGGGAGCGAGTCGGAGGCCGTACGGGGCGCAGCCCAGGAGGAGGCGCAGGCGCTCACGGACGCGGCGGACGAGGCGGGCCGGGCGCTTCGCGCCTCGGCGCGGGCGGACGCCGAGGCGATGCGGGCGGCGGCCGTGGCCCACGCCGAAGAGGCGCTGGCCACGGCGCAGAGCACCGCCGACGAGGCGGTCGCCGAGGCCCGTACGGAGGCCGCGGAGGTGCGGGAGCGGTCCGAGGCCATGATGACGGAGACGAGCCACCGCACCGAGAGCGTCCTCGCGCACCAGGAGCAGGAGCACTCCGAGCGGTGGCAGGCGGCGGAGCTCGAACTGGCCGGCGCCGAGGCCGCGCAGTCGGCGCACCACGACGAGCTGACCGAGCAGGCGGAGGCCCGGTTGGAGGAGGCGCGGCGGGCGCTGGCGGAGACGGAGGAGGCCGCCCGGCACGGCCAGGAGGACGCCGAGGCGCGGGCCGCGGAGCTGATCGCGGAGGCCAGGGTCGGTGAGGAGCGGGTGGTCCGGGAGACGGAGCGGATCGTGCGGGAGCACGAGGAGGGCCGCGACGAGGTGCAGGCGCACATGGCCCACGTACGGAATTCGCTCGCGGCGCTCACCGGACGGGTGGCCCCGGCGGAGGACTGAACCGGCTGCTCGGCGGATCGCGATCCGATCCGATCTGACCCGGCCCGGCCCGATCTGGTCCGACCCGGCCCGACCAGGCCCGGTCCGCCCCGACCCGGTCCGCCCCGACCCGGTCCGATCCGACCCGGCTATGCGGGCGTTTCCGCAGCCGCACGGAACCGTCCGAGGAGTTCCTGCGCGGGCGCGCTGTCCGCGTCGAAGCTGTGGAGCCCCGCCCGCTCGTCCGGGACGGCCGGTCCCCACAGCCGTACGTCGTGGCAGTGGAAGCAGAAGGCCAGCTGGAAGAGCAGACCGGTGGCACTGTGGACCCGGATGCCCCAGCCCGGGGTGAAGCAGCGGCGCATCTCGCCGTCCGGCAGGTCGGCGACCAGTGCCAGGACCTGATCGACCTGGGGTGCCTCCCAGTGGGCTACCTCGTCCCCGGTCAGGTCCTCGGCGCCGAAATGCCTGTTCGGGTCGGTGATGCGGACGACCTCGATCAGTTCGGCCGTCTTGTGGATGATCGGGAGCAGCATGCGAACAGAATCGCCGACCTGGTTCGCCTGTGCCAGGGGCGTACGCGCCTCGCATCGAGATCCGAGATCCGGGAGCCGTGTTCCGGGCTTCGGGCTTCGGGCTTCGGGAGCCGGGCTTCGAGCTTCGGACAGGACCTGTGCACTCTTTCGGGTGACGGGGCGGAGGTCCGGGGCCGGGTCTTGAGCTTCGGGCTTCGGGGGCCGGGATCCGGGTGTCGGGATTCGAGCGATGTCATACAACCGGTAGGGAAATGAAGGGGGTTGGGAAAACCTCCCCACCCTCCCGGACCCGTCGCGGCCAGCAAGTATGACTAGTCGTGACCGACTTGCGGCGCGGAGTCGCGGCTGCTTACGGTGCCAACGCAACGACCCCGACGCGGTGTTACCAGCACCGGCCGGGGTCTGACCCCAAGATCGAAGAGAGCGATCCCGTGGCTGTTTCAGACCTTAGCCCTGCCCTGCGTGCGTCCGCATCCTCGCGCCCGCACCCGAAGGCCCGCCCCGGCTACGGAAAGCGATCCGTTCCGGAGCAATGTCCGCCGCCCGAGGCCGACTTCACGTTGCTGCCCGAGCGCGAGCGGCACATCGCGGGTTATGTGGACGCGCTGCCCGAGGGGGCGGCGATGGACATCAAGTCGCTGGGGAAGAGCCAGCCCCTGTACGGACAGATGGCCATCGGCAGCGCGCTGCGGGCCCTGGGAGTGGCCGGTCATCTGCGGCACGTCCGGTGCCTGAGTGGCGAGAGCGACGGCCAGGTCCGCTGGGTCACGCGTACCTTCTGGTCGCGGGCCGCTCACGACAACGAGTGGTGGGACGCCTTCCTCGCTGCCGAGGAGCGCCGGTCCGCACCGCTGCCGACCGCGAAGCCGGTGGAACCCCCGGCGCCTGCGCCCGCGTCTGAGCCCGAGCCCGTACACGTACCGCAACAGCGCACTGCGGAGCCCCAGCCGCAGCCGCAGTCACGGCCAGGACCTTCTCCCGCCTTCGCCGCCCTGGCCCGCCTGGGCCGTACCGACTCCCGCCTGGCCCTCTCGGCGGCGGACTGCGCTGCACTGGAGCGGGCGGCCGCCGAGTGGTTCGCGCGCGGCGTGGACGCCGACTACCTGACGCACGCACTCACCGCCGGGCTCCCAGCGTCCGTCGACTCACCCTTCGGCTTCGTCCGCCGCCGCCTCCACGACAAACTCCCGCCCCGCCTGCCCGCCGCGCCCCCGACCGCGCAGGCAACTCCCGTACGCCGCCTGATGGTCGAGTGCACCGAGTGCGGTGCGCCCGGGAGGCCCGAGGCGTTCCGTGACGGCCTGTGCAGGCACTGCCGGGAGTCCGGTCCGGCGGTCTGACCGATGCCGTGGGGTGGCGGTCTCCGCCCTGGGCGACGGCAGTCCCGTGCAACGACGACAGCCCCGCGTACCCTCCACCCGGAGTGTGCGGGACTGTCGTCGTGCCGCCTGCCGACAGCATGCCGTGGAGCGTGCGGCGGCCGGGTTCAGCGCCGGGCCGCCGGTGGTACTCCCGCGAGGATCCGGGGCTCCTCGCTCTGGTAGAGGCGGCGTGCCGCCGGGGCCGTGTGGCGGGGGAGCACCGTGCCGAGCCAGCCCGCCAGGAATCCGGCCGGGATGGAGACGAGCCCGGTGGTGGTGTACGGGAACCAGTTGAAGTCGTGGTCGGGGAAGACCGAGCTCGGGGAGCCGGAGACCAGGTTGGTGCCGGTGATCAGCACCAGGGTGGTGAGGGTGCCGACGATGAGGGTGCAGAGCAGTCCGGTACGGGTGAAGCGTCGCCAGAACATGCTGTAGAGGAGCGCCGGGGCGAGCGCGGACGCGCCGACGCAGAACGAGAGCGTCGCCAGCGCCTGTACGTTCCAGTGCCTGGCCACGACCGCGAGTGTGGTGGCGAGCAGCCCGATCACGATCGCCGAGGCCTGTGCCGTACGCATCTCGGAGAGGCCGGCCAGCGGCTTGCGGTCCGGGTCGCGCACCCCGTGCAGTCCGTGTGCGAACAGGTCGTGGGCGAGGGAGTTGGCGCAGGACAGGATCATTCCGGCGACCGAGGCGAGCAGCGTCAGGAAGATCGCCGTCGTCATCGTCGTGATGATCAGGGCCCCCAGTTGCGTACCGTTGGCGACCTCTCCGCTGATCTGGAGGATCGCGCTGTTCCCCGAGGCCCCGGCGGCGGTGATGCCCTCGTGGCCGACGAGCGCGCCCGCGCCGAAGCCGATCACGACGAGCAGCAGGCAGATCCCGGCGACCACGGAGACCGCCCAGGACATCGAGCGCCGGACGGCCTGTGTGGAGCGGGCACTCGACATGCGCATGGTGACGTGCGGCAGGCAGGCGGCGCCGAGCACCACGGTCAGCTCGGAGCTGACCATGTCGAGCCCGCTGCCCTCGAACTGGAGCCCCGAGCGCAGATAGTCGGCGCCCGCGCCGCTGCTCTGGCGGGCGGCCGAGATCAGTGAGTCGGTGTTCCAGTCGAACCGGTTCATGATCATCACGGCGATGGTGAACGCGGCGACGAAGAGGACCACGGTCTTCACGATCTGGATCAGCGAGGTGCCCTTCATGCCGCCGATCGCCGCGTAGCCGATCATCAGGGTGCCGAGCCCGATGATGGCGCCGGTGCGGAATCCGGAGGTGTCGAATCCCAGGATGAAGGCGAGGAGATCGCCGCTGCTGGCGAGCTGGACGACCATCATCGGGATGAGCGCGGCGAGGGTGGCCGCGCAGGCGGTGATGCGGACGGCGCGGCCGGGGGCGCGGCGGATCAGTACGTCGCCCATGGTGAACCCGCCCGCGTTGCGCAGCGGTTCGGCCAGCAGGAACATCAGCAGCACGAGCGAGAGGGTGATGCTCAGGGCGAGGATCATCCCGTCGTAGCCGGTGAGGGCGATGATGCCGGTGGTGCCGAGCACGGTGGCCGCGGAGAGGTAGTCGCCCGCGAGGGCGAGCCCGTTCTGCAGAGGTGAGAGCGAGCGGGAGCCGGTGTAGAACTCGTCGACGTCGTCGCGGTCCGGACCGGTCATCACGCAGAGCAGCAGTGCCACGGTGCCCACGGCGAGGAAGGCCACCAGGGACATCGACTGCGCGGAGTTGTCGAATCCGTTCACCGGGCCGCTCCCGCTCTTCGTATCCGGGCGGCGAGCGGGTCGACCGTGCGCCGGGCGGTCCGCTCGTACAGGTGGATGGCGAGCAGGGTCACGGGGAGCTGGCAGAGGCCCAGCGCCAGGCCGAGGTTGAGGCCGCCGAACAGGGGGCGGTCCAGCAGCTCCTTGGCGTATCCGGAGAGCAGCAGGAAGACCACGAAGTAGCCGAGCGCGGTCAGTGCCGCGGTGCGCCGCAGCAGCCGGTACGCGGTGCGCAGCCGGCGCAGGTCGCTGTGGCGGCCGGGGGTGGTCGCGGGGGTGTCGGCCCCGTTCGGTGAGCCGGGGTCCGGTGTGGTGTCCGAGCTCTGCCAGGGCAGCAGGTAGTCGGGGTGGTGCGGGGGCGGCGGCCGATGCTGCGGGGCGGGCTTGGGCAGCGGTCCGGGCCAGGAGGAGTGGGGGGTCGGGGGCGGGTTTCCGTGCGACATCGGGGTGCTGCTCCTTGCATGGCTCGGGTCCTGGGGCGGGCGGCAAGGCAGGAGTGCGGGTGCGTGCGGATGCGCGAACATTACTCGTGGGTACGGTAGTTGGGGAATGGGTGGCGCGAATTACCAGCGGTAATGGCTCAGTTGTGTGAGGCCGGGTGAACCGGAGATGGCGTCCGGCTGTGAACGCGGCCTTCCGGCGCGGTCCCCGGTACACCTTTGATCGAAGCCCCTGACACCGGTCTCCACCCACGGGTCGAGACCCTTAGGGGGAGCTCCTTACAACTGGGCAGGGGCGGTTCCTCCCGGCGGAGGACGTGACGGCGGGGGCCCGTTCCTTAACGTGTTTCCTACACCACGGAAAGCGGCTGAATCCGAGCGCCGGGGCGGTGGGAACCGGGGGTACGGGTGGGGAAAACCCCACCCGGGAACTGCGCCGGGCACCAGTGCGCCGGACCCGCATCCGACACCAGAATCTGTACGTGCGCCGACACATGCCGCATGATGACCGACATAGGAGATAAACCGTGACAACGGCTGTAGCCACTCCCAGGCACGGGGGCACTGGAAGGAACGCGGCCGTCGCTGCTCGGGCGCGGCAGGTCGTCAAGGCGTACGGGGCGGGGGAGACCCGGGTCGTCGCGCTGGACCATGTGGACGTGGACATCGCCCGTGGGCAGTTCACGGCGATCATGGGCCCGTCCGGCTCCGGCAAGTCGACCCTGATGCACTGCCTGGCCGGCCTGGACACCGTGAGCTCGGGGCAGATCTTCCTCGACGAGACCGAGATCACCGGGCTCAAGGACAAGAAGCTCACCCAGCTCCGCCGGGACCGGATCGGCTTCATCTTCCAGGCGTTCAACCTGCTCCCCACGCTGAACGCGCTGGAGAACATCACGCTGCCGATGGACATCGCGGGCCGCCGGCCCGACGCCGACTGGCTGCGGCAGGTCGTGGAGACCGTCGGTCTCGCCGAGCGGCTGAAGCACCGCCCCACCGAGCTCTCCGGCGGCCAGCAGCAGCGCGTCGCGGTGGCCAGGGCGCTCGCCGCCCGCCCGGAGATCATCTTCGGCGACGAGCCCACCGGGAACCTGGACTCCCGGGCCGGCGCCGAGGTGCTGAGCTTCCTGCGCAGGTCGGTCGACGAGCTGGGCCAGACCATCGTCATGGTCACCCACGACCCGGTGGCCGCCTCCTACGCGGACCGGGTCCTCTACCTCGCCGACGGACGCATCGTCGACGAGATGCACAGCCCGACGGCCGACCAGGTCCTCGACCGGATGAAGGACTTCGACTCGCGCGGGCGGACGTCATGACCGTCTGGAAGACATCACGGCGGAACTTCTTCGCCCACAAGGGACGCATGGCGCTCTCCGCCGTCGCCGTCCTGCTGTCGGTGGCATTCGTCTGCGGCACCCTCGTCTTCACCGACACCATGAGCACCACCTTCGACAAGCTCTTCGCGGTGACCTCGGCCGACGTCACCGTCAGCCCGAAGACCTCCCGGGACGACGACCGGCTCCCGGAGAACGGCAAGCCCGCCACGATCCCCGCGTCCGCCGTCGGGAAGGCCGCGAAGGCCACCGGCGCGAAGTCGGCCGAGGGCGCGGTCTCCAGCATGTCCGTCACCGTCGTCGACAGCCACGACAAGAACATGGGCTCCACCACCGGCGCCCCGACGATCGCGGGCAACTGGACGCGCAACGACCTCCGTTCGATGGAGATCACCTCCGGCCACGGACCGCGCGGCCCGACCGAGGTGATGGTCGACGCCGACACCGCCGAGAAGCACCACCTGAAGCTCGGCGACGAACTGCGCACCATCACCGCCAACGGCGACATCGAGGCGCGGATCAGCGGCATCGCCACCTTCAAGGTCACCAACCCCGGTGCCGCGGTTGTCTACTTCGACACCGCCACCGCCCAGACCAAGCTGCTCGGCCGGCCCGATGTCTTCAGCCTGATCTCCGTCACCGCCGAACCGGGCGTGGCCGACGAGCAGCTGAAGAAGAACGTCGCCACCGCGCTCGGCGACACCTCCGCGTACAAGCTCCAGACGCAGAAGCAGGCGGCGGCCGCCAACAAGGACTCGATGGGCTCCTTCCTCGACGTCATGAAGTACGCGATGCTCGGCTTCGCCGGGATCGCCCTCCTCGTTGGCATCTTCCTGATCGTCAACACCTTCTCGATGCTGGTCGCCCAGCGCACCCGCGAGATCGGCCTGATGCGGGCCATCGGCTCCAGCCGCAAGCAGGTCAACCGGTCCGTGCTGATCGAGGCGCTGTTCCTCGGCGTCGTCGGCTCACTCCTGGGCGTCGGCGCGGGCGTCGGCCTCGCCGTCGGCCTGATGAAGCTCATGGGTGCCATGGGCATGGAGCTGTCCACCGGCGACCTCACCGTCGCCTGGACGACCCCGGTGGTCGGCCTGGTGCTCGGCGTCGTCGTCACCGTCGTCGCCGCGTACTTCCCGGCCCGCCGCGCCGGGAAGATCTCCCCGATGGCCGCCCTGCGCGAGGCCGGAACCCCGGCGGACGGCCGGGCCGGCCGGGTCCGGGCCGCGATCGGCCTGGTCCTCACCCTGGGCGGCGGCGCCGCGCTCCTCGCCGCGACGAGGGCCGACAGGTCGAGCGAGGGCTCGCTGCTCCTCGGCGTGGGCGTGCTGCTCACCCTCATCGGCTTCATTGTGATCGGCCCGCTGCTGGCCGGCCTCGTGGTCCGGGTGCTGAGCGCGGTCATGCTGCGGATGTTCGGCCCCGTGGGACGGCTCGCCGAACGCAACGCGCTGCGCAACCCGCGCCGCACCGGAGCCACCGGCGCCGCCCTGATGGTCGGTCTCGCCCTGGTCGCCTGCCTCTCGGTGGTCGGCTCCTCCATGGTCGCCTCGGCCACCGAGGAGCTCGACAAGTCCGTCGGCGCCGACTTCATCGTCCAGCCGGCCGGCGGCGACGGCGCACCGATCGTCGACCAGGCGGCGAAGGCCGTCGAGGCGGCGGGGGACATCGAGCACGTCACCTCGTACAAGTCCGTCAGCGCCTCGCTCACCGCCCCCGACGGCACCACCGCGAAGGACGCCCTGGTCGCCGCCGACCCCACGTACAAGGACGACGTCCGCCGCGAGACGGTCTCCGGCGACCTCTCCGACGCGTACGGCAAGGACGCCATGTCGGTCGGCGACACGTACGCCACCGAGCACCACGTCAAGGTCGGTGACCGGATCACCGTCGCGTTCAAGGGCGGTGGGACCGCGAAGCTGAAGGTCGCCGCGATCACCTCGGACGACGTCAACATCGACAAGGGCGCGATGTACACCAACATCACGACCGCCGCGCGCTACGTCCCCGCCGACACCCTGCCGCAGAACATGATCATGTTCGCGAAGGCCGCGGACGGCAAGGAGAAGGAGGCGTACGCCGCCCTCAAGGGCGCCCTCGCCAAGTACCCGCAGTACGAGGTGAAGAATCAGGCCGACTTCAAGCAGCAGCTCAAGGACCAGATCGGCCAGCTGCTGAACATCGTCTACGGCCTGCTGGCGCTCGCGATCATCGTCGCCGTGCTCGGAGTGGTGAACACCCTGGCCCTGTCGGTGGTCGAGCGGACCCGGGAGATCGGCCTGATGCGGGCCATCGGGCTCTCCCGCCGCCAGCTGCGCCGGATGATCCGCCTGGAGTCGGTGGTCATCGCGGTCTTCGGGGCCCTGCTCGGTCTCGGCCTCGGCATGGGCTGGGGCACGGCGGCCCAGAAGCTGCTCGCCCTGGAGGGCCTGGGCGTCCTGGAGATCCCCTGGCCGACGATCCTCACGGTCTTCGTCGCCTCGGCCTTCGTCGGACTGTTCGCAGCCCTGGTACCGGCGTTCCGGGCGGGCAGGATGAACGTCCTGAACGCGATCGCCACCGACGGGTGACGCGGGCGGCCCGCGTAGACTGACCGTTCCGGCCCCGGGGTGTTCCTCCAAACACCCCGGGGCCGGATTTCGTATGCCCCTACAAGGCCGCCCGGCCGTACGGAGCACCGCGTTGCGCCCCTGCCCGGAGGGACGTCGTCCGGTTGCACGATGCTGCCGTGACCTGTGCAGCAAGCTGACACGGACGCCTCTGCTGCCGCGCCTTCCCCGCTGGCATCGTCGTCCTGCCGGGACACCCCCGGCGGGACGCCACTGTCGAAGGGGACACACGTGTTCAGTTCCTCGCTCTCACGTCGGCCGGCCATCGTGACCCGTACCGCCGCCGCCGTCACCGGTATCGCCCTCGCCTCGCTCGTGCTGGGCGCCCCCGTGGCCTCCGCCGCCCAGGGGCCCTCGGCGGACGGACCGCGTCCCGCGCACGGCGCCTCGCGGGTCTGCGAGGACTTGGAGGCGATCCTCGCCCAGCTCCCGGTGTCCGCCCCGGTCCCGGTGTGCAAGCTGGTCAACGGCTGGGACTAGGGCCCGCCCCCGATGCGGTTCCAGCTGCTCGGTCCCCTGACCCTCGCCGACGGCTCCCAGGCCGTCGTACTCCCGCCGTCGAAGCCGACGATCCTGCTGGCGGCGCTCCTCCTGCGCGCCAACTCCGTCGTGTCCGCCGACTACCTCCAGCGGGCCGTATGGGGAGAGGAACAGCCGGCCACCGCCAAGGCCGCACTCCAGACCTGTGTGCTGCGGCTGCGCAGGCTCTTCACCAAGCACGGTGTGACCGAGACGTCGATCGAGGCGGTCCCCGGCGGCTACCGGATCACCGCCGAACCCCACACGCTCGACCTGCTCGGCTTCCGGGACCAGGTGCGCCGCGCCGTACTGCTCTCCCACGACCCGGAGACGGAGCTCTGCGAACTGAAGGACGCGCTGTCGCTGTGGCAGGGCGCGCTGCTCGCCAACGTGCGCTCCGACGTGCTCCACCGGGACGAGGTGCCGCGCCTGGCCGAGGAGCGGCTACGGAGCGTGGAACGGGTCTGCGACCTGCTGCTGGGCCTGGGCCGCCATGGTGAGGCGCTCGTCGAACTCTGGACCGCTACGCGCGTATACCCGGGGCACGAGCGGCTCCACGAGCAACTGATCGAGGCGCTCTACCGGACCGGGCGGCAGACCCAGGCCCTCGCCGAGTACCGGAGGGTCAAGGAGTTCCTGCTGGACGAACTGGGGGTCGATCCCTCGCCCGCCCTCCAGCAACTGGAACTCACGATCCTGCGCGGCGAGGACCTGGGGCCCGGTGGCGTCCGGGCGCCGCTGCCCTCGCTCCCCGGGGCGGGGGTGGTGGAAGGGGCGGTGGTGCCGGTGCCGCGCCCGGATCCGGCTGCGGCCCTGGTTCCGGCCCCGGTTCCCGCTCCGGTGGAGGAAGTGGCCGATGAGGTGGCCGTGGTGCCTGTGGCACCCTCCGGTACGCCCACGGCTGCCGCGGTCCGGCCGGTGCCGAACTTCACCGGCCGGGAGGCCGAGACCGCCGCGATGACCGCCAGGCTGACCGCGTACGCCGCCGACGCCGACCGGCACCCGCCCATCATCCTGGTGTCGGGGGCCCCAGGTGTCGGCAAGTCGGCCCTCGCCCACCACGTCGCCCACCTGATGCGGGACGCCTTCCCCGGCGGGCGGCCGGTCGTCCGGGCGACCCGCCCGGACGGCGAGGCCCGCCCCGCCACCGAACTCGCCGCCGAGGTGAACGCGGCCCTCGGTGCGGGAGGCGCGGGAGGTGCGGGAGGTGCGGGGGATACGGACGGTGCGCGGGTCCTGCTCGTCCTCGACGACGTCGTCGACGCCGACCAGGTACGCCCGCTGCTGTCCGCCGTCGCACAGGCCCGGGGCGCGGTGATCGTCACGAGCCGGATGGGTCTCGCCGGACTCGTCGCCACACACGGCGGCTGGGTGCACCGGCTCTCCGTGTTCACCGCGGCCGAGTCGTACGCCCTGCTGGTCTCCGTCCTCGGAGCCGAACGCGTCGAGGCGGAACCGGAGGCGGCCCGCCGGCTGACCGGGCAGTGCGGCCACCTGCCGCTCGCCCTGCGCATCCTGACGGCCCGGCTGCTCACCCGGCCCGCCCTGTCGCTCGGCGACGCCGTCGACTGGTTCGGCGACGACCCGCTGGCCCGGCTCGCCCTCCCCGACGCCCCCGGCCTGTCCGTGACCGCCGTCCTCGACGGGGCGCTGGCCCGGCTCGACCCGAGGCTGTCCGAGGCGTTCCGCCGGGCCGCGACCGGCACCGGGTCCGCCTTCACCGCCGACGACGTCCCGGGCACCACCGAGGCGGTGCTGGAACGGCTCGCCGACGCCGGGCTGCTGGAGGACGGCCCGCCCGGCCCGTACCGGATCCATGAACTGCTCCGCGCCCACGCGCGAAGAACCGACCAGGAACGCATCCGCCGCACAGAGAAGGTGTGACCCCCATGGCCGAGACCGCCGCCACCACCGAGCGCGCCCCCGACGCCGCGCCGACGGCCGACACCGCCCCCGCCGCATCGGCCTTCGACACCCTGGCCGGGACCAGGCCGCGCATCCGCCGCGACGTGCTGTTCACCGAGACCCCGGGCGGGGTGCTCTTCCACAACGCCGACGGCGGCTTCCACCTGACCGGCCGCACCGCCTACCGCTTCGCCTCGCTCGTCGTGCCCCATCTGACCGGCCACCACCGGCTCGCCGACCTCTGCGCGGGCTTCGGCCCCGCCCAGCGCGCGATGGCCGCGGAACTCGTCAGGACGCTCTACGCCCGCGACTTCGCCCGCGACGTACCCGCGCCCGCCACCGGACCGGCCCCGGTGGACGACGACGTCGCCGAGCGCTTCGCCGCGCAGATCGCCTACATCGACCACTACACCGACGAGGCACCGGAACGCTTCGCCCGCTTCCGCGCCACCCGGGTCGCCGTGCTCGGCGACGACGAGACCGCCCGCTGGTGCGCGCTGAGCCTGCTGCGCAACGGCTGTGTGCGCATCGGTACCAGCACGGCGTTCGACGACGTCACCGCCGAGGCCGGCCGGGCCGCCGCGCACACCGAACGGATCAGCGCCGGGGCCGGGGCGGACTGGGCCGGGCTGGACGGCTACGACGTCGTCGTGGTGACCGGTGCCGGGGCCGGGGCGCGCACCCACCGGCTGCTGGCCGCCGGGGTGCCCGAGGGCCGGACCCTGATCCCCGCCTGGCTGTTCGGCGAGCGCCTGGTCGTGGGCCCGCGGTCCACCGCCACCTCCACCGGCTGCTGGGCCTGCGCCGTGCTGCGGCTGGGCGGCAACGTGGACGCGGGCGCGGCGGCCGAGCTGTGGAGCGCGGCGGCGGGGGCGGTGCCCGCCGCCACGGACACCGTGACCGGGCCGGTCGCCGCGATGGTGGGCAACCTCCTGGGGTACGAGATCTTCCGCCTCACCACGGGCGCGCTGCCCGCCGAGACCGAGCGCCAGGTCCTGATCCAGGACCTCACCTCGCTGGACGTCATGGCCGAACCGGTCGCCCCGCACCCCCGCTGCGCGCGCTGCGCGGGCCCGGTCGCCGCCGGGTCCGCCCCGGCCCGGCCGGACGGACTGGCCCTGCCGGTCACCGCGACCGTGGAGACCGCCCGCGACGCCGAGGGGCTGGTCGACGAACTGAACCGGCGCGGCGCGGCGATGGTCCGCCCGCACACCGGGATCTTCCGGAGCTGGGACGACGAGTCGCTGACCCAGACCCCGCTGAAGATCAGCCGGATCGAGGTGGCCCTCGGCGCCGGGGAGCGGCGCCGGATCGCCGCCTTCGACGTGCACCACCTGGCGGGGGCGCGGACCCGGGCCCTGTACGCGGCGGCGACCGCGTACGTCGAGCACGTGGTGCCGCTCGACGCCTCGGCGTCGGGAGCCGGGCAGGTGCCGGGAGTTGGACGGGAGCCGGGTGCCGGGCAGGTGCCGGAAGCCGGACGTGCGCCGGAGGCCGGGGCGGTGGGCCGGGTGTTCGGGCCGGACGTGCTGACCACCGGCGGCGGGACCGGCGCGGTCCCGGCCGCCTGGATCACCGCCACCTCGCTGACCGGCGGGGAGACGGTCCGGGTGCCCGCCGCGGCCGTGCGGCCCTTCGGCGCGTACAACCGGGACCGCGTCCACCTCGCGACGGCGGCCGGATCGGGCGCCGGGGCCGACGCACGGGAGGCGGCGGGCACCGGGCTGATGTCGGCGCTCGCGCACGACGCCCTGCTGCGGGCGGTCCGCTCCGCCACCGAGGTCCGCCCGGTCGCGGCCGACGGCGACGACCCGGAGCTGGTGTTCCTGCTGAAGTCCGCCGCCAACCTGGACCTCGCCGTGGAGCTGCTGGACCTGGGCGAGCAGGCGCGCACCACCGCCCAGGTGGTGCTGGCCCGCGAGGCAGACGGCGGCGCGGCCCGGGGCCGCTGGGCGGTCGGCGCGGGGCTCTCGCGCCGGGCGGCGGCCTGCGCGGCGCTGCGGGACCTGCTCGGGCAGGCCCAGCTGGCCGCCGAGGACCCGGACACCCCGGTGGACACCGGCGACCCGCTGGTCCGGGACCTGGCTGCGGCGAGCGTCGCGGTGGCCGGGGAGCCGGTCGCGGTGGACGGGCCCGACACCACCTTCGAAGCGGTGCTGTACGCGCTGCGGGCGGCCGGCCGGGACGCCCTGTACGTGCCGACGACCCCGGCCGACCTCGCCGCGGGCGGCATCAGCACCGCCCGGGTGCTGCTGACCGCGGACGGCGGTGCGGCGGACGCGGAGGGCGGCTCCGATGCCCGTTGACGCCCCGGCCCGGGAGACCTCCGCACCGGCCCGGACCGCGCACGCCCTCGCGGCGGCGCTCCGGGAGGCGCTGGCCCGGCACGGCACCCCGCCCCCGCTGGACGTGGCCCCGCTCGGGGTGGACGACGCCTTCGCCGAGGTACCCGGGACGGCGGACGCGTACGCCTCCGGCACCGTGCCCGCCGTGCCCGTGCGGCTCTACGGGCGGCACGCCGTCGTCGGTCCCTTCGCGCCCGGCGCGAATACGGCGCCGGTCTGCGTACGGTGCCTGGAGCGCCGCTGGCAGGCGGCCCGCTCCGTCGCGCTGCGCGAGGCGCTGGAGCTCGGCTCCGGCACCCGGGCGGCCGGGGAGTCCCCGTACCCCACACCGTTCGCCGTGCACGCCCTGGCCGCGCTCGTCGCCGCCCGGCTGGCCGGGACCGGGCCGCGGACCGGGGCCCGCCCGGCCGTCCACCTGGTGGACCTGGAGACGCTGACGGTCCGCCACTACCCGTTCGTCCCCGACCCCGAGTGCCCGCGCTGCGGAACGAGCGAGCCGGACACCGCCGGGGCGGCGGAGCTGGTGCTGCGCCCCGCGCCCAAGCGCCGCCCCGGCGGCTTCCGGGTCCGGGACATCGAGGCGTACGACCTGCCGGTCGAGCCCTACGCCAACCCGGTGTGCGGCTCGCTCGGCCCCTCCGTCGTCCAGGACGTCTCCTCCACCTCCACCTCCGCGACCATCGGCTGCTTCTCCATGCGCTCCGGCGAGTACCTGCGCGAGACGTTCTGGGGCGGCCACGCCGACAGTTACGCCGAGTCCATGCGGATCGGGGTGCTCGAAGGGCTGGAGCGGTACGCGGGCATGCGGTCCCGGGCCAAGCGGTCCGCGACGACGGACTCCCTGAACGCCCTGCGGGCCCGCGGCGAGCACGCCCTCGACCCCCGGACCTGCGGGCTGTACTCGGACGCCTTCCACCGGGCCAACCCCCGGGTCGTCCCCTTCACCCCGGACCGGCGCATCCCCTGGGTCCAGGGCTGGTCGCTGCGCGACCGGCGCACGGTCCTGGTGCCCGAGGTCCTCACGTACTACCACGCCCCCGGGCTGGAGAACCGCTTCGTCCAGGAGAGCTCCAACGGCTGCGCCTCCGGCGGCTGCCTGGAGGAGGCCGTCTACTTCGGGCTGATGGAGGTCATCGAGCGCGACGCCTTCCTGCTCACCTGGTACGGGCGGGCCGCGCTGCCGGAGATCGACCCGGCCACCAGCCGCCGTCCCGCCACCCGGCAGATGATCGACCGGCTGGAGATGTACGGCTACGAGGCCCGCTTCTTCGACACCCGGATCACCTTCCCCGTCCCGGTCGTCACCGGGGTGGCGGTGCGCCGCGACGGCGGGACCGGCCTGATGTGCTTCGGCGCCGGGGCCGGGCTCGACCCGGAGGCGGCACTGGCCGGGGCACTCTGCGAGATCGCCACCGACGCCGTCAACCTGGCCCACCGCACCGAGCGCGACCGGGAACGGCTGCGCGCCATGGCCGCCGACTTCGACCGGGTCGAGGCGCTGCACGACCACCCGCTGGTCTACGGGCTGCCCGAGATGGGCCACCACGCCCACTTCCTGACCGGCGTACCGGGCGCGCCCCGCCCGCCGAAGCACTCCTTCGACGAGCTGTACGGGAACGGGTCGGTGCTCCCGGTCTCCGACGACCTGCGCGAGGACCTGACCCGGTGCGTGGACGCCGTCACCGCCGACGGCTTCGACGTGATCGTCGTCGACCAGACCATGCCGGAACAGCGCGGACTGGGCCTGACCACGGTCGGCGTCCTGGTGCCGGGGCTGCTGCCGATCGACTTCGGCCGGAGCCGGCAGCGCGCCCTCGGCATGGACCGGCTGCGCACCGCGCTGCGCGCCGCCGGGCTGCGCGACCGCGACCTGACCGACGCCGACCTCAACCCCGCCCCGCACCCCTTCCCGTGACCGAGGAGCCCGCCATGGGGTACGCCCATGAATACGCCACCGCGATCCTGCATCGCGGCCGCATCCCGATGGACCCCGCCGACTTCGTCCCGAACTGGTCGGACGGGCCGCGCAAGACCAAGTTCTACCCCGGCACCGACAGCCTGCCGCTGCCCGACTGCGGCTACCCGGCCGACGCCGACCTGGACCGGGGGCTGGCCCAACACGCCTGCGGGGACGGGGCGTTCGACCTGCCGCTGCTGTCCGGGATGCTCCGCGACTCCTACGGGCTGACCGGCCGCCGCCTCGGCGTCCAGGCCAACACCGACCTGAACGCCCTGCCGTTCTACCCGCTCGCCAACTGGTCCCGGGGCACCGCCTCCGGCGGCGGCCTCTACCCGGTCGCCGTGCACTGGGTCTCCGGGCCCGGCGCCCCCGTACCGCCCGGGGTGCACTACTACTCCGCCCGGCACCACGCCATGCGGCGGCTGCTGACCGGCGACGTGACCGGCGAGGTGCGGGCGGCGCTCGGCGACGGGGCGCCCGGCCCGGACACCGACCAGTACCTCGTCCTGTCCGTCAAGTACTGGCAGAACGCCTTCAAGTACAACAACTTCTCCTTCCACGCCGTGACGATGGACATCGGCGCCTGCGTGCAGACCTGGCGGATGTGGGCCGGGGCGCGCGGACTCCGCGTCGAGCCCGCGCTCTGGTTCGACGAGGAACGGCTCGGGCGGCTGCTCGGCGTCGACACGGCACAGGAGGGCGTCTTCGCCGTCGTCCCGCTGAAGTGGTCCGGCGCCGCCACCACCGGCACCCCCGCTCCCGCCCCGGCGCCGGTGGCCGTGCGCCACCGCGACCAGGAGCGCTCGCGCACCGTCCTCACCTTCGACGCGCTGCGCCGGATGCAGGCCGTGACCGCCGCCGGGGCCACCGAACGCCCCGCCCCCGAAGCCCTCGCCCCGGCCGCCGCGCACCCCGCCCCGCCGGACCGCCCCGTTACGGCGCTGCCGCCCTGTCCGCCGCTCACCACCGACGTGCGCACCGCGCTGCGCGACCGGCGCAGCAGCTTCGGCCGCTTCGACGCCCGGCACCCCATGACCGCCGGGCAGCTGGCGGCCTGCCTGGCGGCCTCGGCGGCCGGTTCGACGATCGGCGGGGACACCGGCGGGCAGCGGCTGGCGAAGCTCTACGCGTTCGTCGGCCATGTCGACGGGATCGAGCCGGGGGCGTACGAGTACGACCCCGGGGCGCACACCCTGTGCCTGGTGAAGGCGGGCGCCCCGGGCGCCTTCCTCCAGAAGAACTACTTCCTGTCGAACTACAACCTGGAGCAGGCCGCGGCCGTCCTGGTGCCGACCGTGCGCACCGGAGCGGTCCTCGACGCCGTCGGGGACCGCGGCTACCGCCTGGTCAACGCCGTCGTCGGGGCGATCGCCCAGACCACGTACACCGCCGCGTCCGCGCTCGGCGTCGGCTGCGGCGTCGCGCTCGGCTTCGACAACATCTCGTACATCGAGGAACTCGGCCTGGACGGCACCGGCGAGGCCCCGCTGCTGATCATGATGATCGGCAACGAGCGGCCCGCCCCGGCCGACTTCCGGTACGAGATCGCCTGAGGGCGCGGTGAGCACCACGACACGACGACCGGAACGAGAAGGGGAGACCTCGCCATGACGCCGGACCACCCGGCCACCGCCGCCCCCGCGGCGGTCACCCGACCCCGCTTCATGCTGCGGGTCGCCGGACTGCCGCTCGACAGTGTGCGGGGCCTGCGCTGCCCGGACAGCCGTCGCTGGGCCGACGACGTCCTGCGCGCCACCGAACAGGTGCGCGCCGACGGCGAACGGCTCGCCGACCTGCTCCACGACCTGGTCGGCGGCAGCGAGGACGAGACGCTGCGCCGCACCCTGCTCGCGTTGCGCCGCGACATCTTCAACAACCGGCTGCCCCGGCCCGCGGCCGCCGACCACGCCCTTCGCCTGGTGCGCGGCCTCGACGCGGCGGCCGGCACCCGGGCCGGCGAGGCGCTCGACTCCTGGCTCACCGGCCGGCGCGGCCTGGAGGAGCGGCGGGCGGCGGGCGCCGCCCTGCTCGCCGAGGAGACCGTCCGGGCCCGCTCACACCTGCGCGCCCTGGCGGGGGAGGAGCGGCTGCGCCGGGCGCTGCCGCTCGCCTCCCCGGACCTGGACGCCCGGCTGGACACGTACGTACGGTCCGACGCCGCCGTCCCGCCGGACAAGAGGCAGCGCAAGATCGAACGCTCGCTGCTCTCGTACCTGTACCGCACGGCCTGCAAGACCAGCCCGTTCTCCACCTTCACCGGGGTCGCCCTCGGCACCTTCTCGGACGGCGACCAGGGCCTGCGGGCCCGGGTCGAGGACACCTGGGACGGGCGGCTGCGGCTGAACGTCGCCGCGATCGGACGGCTCACCGAGGCCGTGGTCGCCGACCCGGTGCGCCGGGCCGACCTGCCGGTCGCCCCCGCCTCCGGCTGGGGCCGTGACGACGACCGGGTCCGCTACGTCCGCCGCTGGATCACCCAGGGCGAGGAGGACACCGCCGTCACCTTCGACGCGGTGAAGGACCGGCTGTTCTTCCTGCGCCGCAGCGGCACGCTGGAACGCCTCCTCGGCCTGTTCGAGGAGCGCACCACCCTCCGGTACGGGGAGCTGGCCGACTGGCTCGCCGAGGACCGGGGCGCGGACCCGCAGGAGTGCGCCCAGTACCTCCGGGCGCTGCTGGACATCGGCATGGTGCAGGTGCCGTGCCTGCGTACCGAGGTCCACGACACCGACCCGCTGAGCGCCCTCCAGGACTCGCTGCGCGGCCTCGGCCGCCCCTGGGCCGACCGGCTCGCCGGGCGCCTGACGGACCCGGCGTCCGCCGTCGCGGCCTTCGCCGGCGCGGACCCGGCCGGACGCCGGGCGCTGATGGGCGAGTTGCGCACCTCGCTGCGCCTCCTCCAGGAGGAGGAGCTGGGCGTGGACGGGGCCCGCGTCCCGCAGACCCTGCTCTACGAGGACGTGGCGGCCGGGCGGCACACCGAACTCTCCGCCGCCGCCTGGGAACGGCTGGCCGCCGCACCGCTCGGGGCGGTGGAGCGCGTCCTGCCCGCCTTCGACCTGACCCTGCCGCAGCGCATCACGTTCAAGGGCTTCTTCCTCGCCCGGTACGGGCAGGGCGGACGCTGCGACGACCTGCTGAAACTGGTCCACGACTTCCACGAGGACTTCTTCGACCAGTACATGTCGTTCACCGCCAAACGCACCACGTTCGACGCGGACGGCACATACGTCCCCGAGGAGAACTGGCTGGCGCTGCCGCAGCTCAAGGCCCTCGACACCGCCCGGCAGACCTTCGTCGAGCGGATGCGCGCCCTGTGGGCGGACTGGGAGTCCGACCCGGCCGGCGGCGAGGAGATCCAGGTCGACGGCGAACTGCTGGACGAGGTGGCCGCCCGGCTCGACACCCTGCGCGGCGGGTTCGCCCCGCTCGCGCACCATGTGCAGATCGCCGACCGGCCCGGCGACCCGCTGGTCGTGCTCAACCGCTCCTACGGCGGGGTGTCCTTCCCGTTCAGCAGGTTCACCCATCTCTTCGACGGCCTCGACGAACAGCTCCTCGCCGCCACCACGGAGCTGCTGCCCGCCGGAGCCGTCCTCGCCGAGGTCACCGGCGGGCCCGTCACCAGCAACCTCAACCTGCACGGCCGGCTCACCGAGTACGAGATCGTCTGCCCCGGCGAACGCGGCACCCTGCCCGAGGCGAACCGCATCCACCTGGACGACCTCCACCTCGTCCACGACCCCGGCGAGGACCGGCTGGTGCTGCGCTCCACCCGGCTGGGCAAGGAGGTCGTGCCGGTCTACCTCGGCTACCTCGTCCCGCTCGCCCTGCCCGAACTGCCCCGCACCCTGCTCCTGCTCTCGCCGACCTCGATGTCCCCGCTCAACGTGTGGGGCGGCGTCCCCGAGGGCGCGGCCACGGGCGGGGTCACCGGACGGCCCCGGGTCCGGCACGGCAGCGTGGTCCTCGACCGCCGCAGCTGGAGCGCGCCCGCCGCCGTGCTGCCGCTGCGCGCCCCGGGCGCCGCGGACGACGTCTGGTTCCTGGACTGGCAGGCGTTCCGCCGGACCCACGGACTGCCGGACCGGGTCTTCGCGACGATCGCCGACAGCGGGGCGCGCGGCGCGACCGGCGCCAAACCCACCTACGTCGACTTCGACAGCCCGCTCTCGCTGGGCGCGTTCGAGGCCCTGATCAAGGCCGCCGGGGCCCGCGTCGTGTTCCGGGAGATGCTCCCCGACGAGAACGGCCTGCACACCGTCTCCGGCCGGGGCCACCACGTCGCCGAACTCGCGGTGGAGACCGCCACCCCCGTCGAAAGGACCGACCCGTCATGAGTACGGCGCCACCCGCGCGGACCGCCACCGCCGCCCCCGCCGCCACCGGCAGTGCGGGGGCCTGGCAGGCCACCCACATCTTCTACGCCGCCAACCCGCGCCCCATGCTGACGCAGTGCGTGCGCCCACTGGTCGAGGAACTGGAGGCGGACGGCCTGATCGACGGCTACTTCTTCATCAACTACTGGCTGGAGGGCCCGCACGTCCGGCTGCGGATCAAAGCCGCGGCCCCCGGCGCCGAGGCCGAGGTCAGACGCCGCACGGAGGCGGCGGTGGACGCGTTCCTGACCGAGCGCCCCGCCCTGTACGAAGTGGACTCCGGCTTCCTCAACGACTTCTACAACACCCTGTTCGACATCGAGTTCCCGGGCGCCGAACGCGGCCACTACACCGACGACCGGGGCCGGATGCGGCTGCGCCCCAACAACTCGCGCAGCGCCGAACCGTACGAGCCGGAGTACGGCAAGTACGGCGGCCCGGCCGGGATCGAGCTGGCCGAATGGCACTTCCGGCACTCCAGCGACCTGGTCATCGACGCGTTCCGGACGAAGAACCTCCATCTGCGGACCGTGCTGCTCGGCACCTCCGCGCAGCTGATGATGGTGATGGCCGCGGCGTTCCTGCCGGACCGCACGGAACTCGCCGACTACCTGGACAGCTACTACGAGTTCTGGCACAAGGCGTTCCCCGGCACCGGGTTCATCGGCAGCGAGGAGTACGACCGCAACTACGCCGCCATGGCGCCCGGCCTGGCCGCCCGCTTCACCCGCGTCCGCGCCGCCACGGCCGAACGGGGCGAGGGGGCGGCGCGACTGCCCGGCTTCCTCGCCGGCTGGGCCGAGCACTGCGCCGAACTGCGGGAACGCGCGGTCTCGTTGAGCCGCGACGGCGATCTGGTGTTCCGGTCCTGGGACGGCGAACGGGACGAGGTCGTCACCGACCCCGCGGCCGCGCTGCCCCTGCTCCTCTCCCCGTACATGCACATGACCAACAATCGGCTGCATGTGACCATCCGGGACGAGGCGTACCTCTCGCACGTGCTCGGCCGGGCGCTGCGGGAGCCGGGATGAGCACCACCCCGCCCGGGGCCGCCCGGGGCCTCGACGACTACCGGCCCGAGCTGCGCCCCCAGGTCCTGCTGAGCGACGCGCTGCTCCAGGGCACGGCGACGGTCCACCTGATCAAGGACACCTCCGGCGGCGGCTCCTTCAGGGTCGGCCCCAAGGAGCACTTCCTGATCGCCCGGATGGACGGCAGCCGCAGCCTGACGGAGATCGGCGAGGAGTACGCGCGGGAGTACGGGCGAAGGCTGGACGGGGCCCGCTGGCAGCAGATCCTGCGGATGCTCGGTACGCGCGGACTGCTGGCCGGGGCGCCTTCGCCCGCGCCGGGGTCCGCTGCCGCCCCCACCGCTCCCGTTCCCGCTGCCGCTGCCGCTGCCGTTCCCGCTCCCGCTCCCGCTCCCGTTCCCGGGCGCGGGCTGCTGCGGGGCAGCGTCCGGCTGGTCGCCGACGCCGACGCCACCACCGACCGGCTGCACCGGGCGGTCGGCTTCCTGCTGTCGCCCGGCCGGCTGGCGCCGCTGCTCGCCCTGGTGCTGGCGATGGAGGCGGTGGTCGCCGTCCGGTCGGGTGAACTCCTCGACGCCACCGCCGAGTTGTTCACCAACCCGGTACTGCTCGTCGGCATTGCCACGCTCCTCTGGTTCAGCACCGCGCTGCACGAACTCGCCCACGGGGTGGTCGCCCGGCACCACGGCGGTACCGTGGCCGAAATCGGACTGCGCTGGCGGCTTCCTGTGATCATCATGTATTGCACCGTCGACAACTACCTCTATCTGGGCTCCCGTTGGCAACGCATCCAGACGGCGGCGGCCGGCGCGGTGATGAACCTGCTGTTCCTGCTCCCGTTCTGTGCGCTGTGGCTGTTCGCCCCCCTGGACACAGCCACGCACGACGCGCTCGGCGCGCTGCTGCTCCTGGGCAGCGTGCAGGCGCTGGCCATGCTCGTACCGCTCCCGCCGCTCGACGGCTACCGGATCGCGAGCCAGCTGTGCGGGGCCACCGAACTGGCCGCCTCGACCCTGGTCTACCTGCGCCTGGCCGCCCGCCGCGACCCGGCGGCGGCCGGCTACCCGCGCCGGGCCCGGACCGTGTACCGCGCCTACGGGCTGAGCGCGGTGCTGACGCTCGCCGCAGTCCTGGCCGCCGCCGTGGCGGTGGCCCACCACCTGCTCCCCACCTGACCCCCGCCGCCCCGCACCCCGCGCAAGGAGAGTTCCATGACCCCCACCGCCCCCTCCGCCTCCCCGGGCAACCAGGCAGGCCCGGACGGCGACCGGTCCGCACCCGCCGTCGTCCTCGACACCGTGCGCAAGACGTACGGGGACCGGCACGCCGTCGACGGGGTGTCGTTCACCGTGCGGCGCGGCGAGTTCTTCGGACTGCTCGGGCCCAACGGAGCCGGCAAGACCACCCTCGTGGAGATCATGGAGGGCCAGCGCAAGGCCGACTCCGGCACCGTCACCGTCCTCGGCACCAGCCCCTGGCCGCGCAATCCCGAACTGCTGCCCCGGCTCGGCGTGCAGACCCAGAGCTCGGCGTTCTTCGTCCGCCTCACCGCCCGCGAGCACCTGCGCACCATGGCCGCGCTCTACCGGACGGACCACGCGGCGGCCGACCGGGCCCTGGCCTCCGTCGGCCTCACCGAACAGGGCGGAACCCGGGTGGACGACCTCTCCGGCGGCCAGCGCCAGCGCCTGGCCATCGCCTCCGCACTCGTCCACGAGCCCGAACTCATCTTCCTGGACGAGCCCACTGCCGCCCTGGACCCGCAGGCCCGGCGCGCGCTCTGGCAGGTGCTGCGCGAACTCAAGAGCGAGGGCCGCACCATCATCTACACCACCCACCACCTCGACGAGGCCGAGGCGCTCTGCGACCGCGTCGCGATCATGGTGGAGGGCTCCGTCGTCGCCCTGGACAGCCCCGCCCACCTCGTCGCCGCCGCCGCACCCACCACCCGGCTCGTCGTCCCCGACGACCGGATCACCCCCGAACAGGCGCGGGCCATCGACGGCGTCGACGCCGTCACCGAGGAGCCCGGCGCCCTCGTGCTGGAAACCCTCGAATCCGGCAAGGTCCTCGCCGCGATCGACGCCCTGGCCGGGCTGCGGGGCGTACAGACCCGCACCGCCGGTCTGGAGGACGTCTACCTGACGCTCACCGGCTCCACCCCAAAAACCCCCTGACCCCCCACGCACCGCACCGACTTCAGCAGCGATACGGAGACCCCCGATGAGCGCATACGCGGCGCTGAGCCAGGCCGGATACCGGGCCTACACGCGCGACAAGACCACACTGTTCTTCACCTTCGCCTTCCCGCTCATCTTCCTCGTCGTCTTCGGCCTGATCTTCCACGGGCAGACGGTCGAGGAGAGCGGCCGCCCCTACATCAACTACATCGCCCCCGGCGTCCTGTCCTGGGGCGTCGGCAACGCCGCCGTGTTCGGCGTCGGCTTCGTCCTCATGCAGTGGCGGCGCGACGACATCCTGCGCCTCATCCGGATGACCCCGACACCGGTCTCCGCCGTCCTCGCCTCCCGGTACGTCCTGGCGCTCGGCATCGGAGCCGTCCAGGCCGTCCTGTTCGTGGCCATCGCCCTGCTGCCCTCCTTCGGCCTGGAGCTGGACGGCCGCTGGCCGCTCGCCCTGCCCGTCCTGGTGCTCGGCATCACCGCGTTCCTCGCCCTGGGCGTCATCGTCGGCAGCTACGCCCGCACCCCGGAGGCCGTCGCCGCCGTGGCCAACTGCCTGATGATCCCCATGGCGTTCCTGTCCGGCTCGTTCTTCCCGCTGGACGCGATGCCGGGCTGGATGCAGAACCTCTCCCGGGTGCTGCCACTGCGCTACCTCAACGACGGGATCTCCGGTTCCCTCACCGGCGCCGGCGCCCCCGGCGACATCGGGGTGGCCTGCGTGGTGCTCGCCGGGTTCGCCGTCGTCCTGGGCGCGATCGCGATGAAGACCTTCCGCTGGAGCGACAAGTCATGACGGCGGCGCCCGCCATACCGCCGGTGCGCGGCGAGACCCCGGTACGCGGTGAGCCCCCGGTGCGCGGCGAGACCCCGCTGGAGGACGCCCGTGCCGCCCTGCACGCCGAACTCGCCCGCCGCCACCGGGACCTGCCCGCCCCGACGGCCCTGCCCGTACCGCTCGTCGTCCCGCTCGGCGCCGCCGACACCCTCGGCTTCGGCGCCCCCGACCCGTACGCGGAACTCCGCCCGGCCGCCAACGTCCAGCTCACCTCCCGCGCCGTACTGATCGGCCCCTGGGGCGGCGGGCCCGGGGCCGCCGCCTGCGGCCAGTGCCTCGCCATGCGCTGGCAGCGGCTGCGCAGCCGCTCCGAGCGCGAGGCCCTGGAAACCGGCCGGTCACCGCACGGCGCCGCGCACTGGCCGGTCCTCACCGCCTACGCCGCCGACGCCGTCTGGGCCCTCTACCGGGCGGCCCTCGGCGGCGGCCACGACCTGCCCGACGCCACCCCCGCCGACCGCGCGCTGCCCCGGGTCAGCCGGATCGACCTCGTCACCCTCGCCACCGCGACCTTCCCGGTCCTGCCCGAACCGCTCTGCCCCTCCTGCGTCCAGGAGGTCCCCGACACCGCCGAAGCGGCCCGCATGCACCTGGGCCCGGCCCCGAAACCCGACCCCGGCGGCTACCGGCTGCGGCCCCTGTCCTCGTACCCGCTGCCGACCGCCGCGCTCGTCAACCCGGTCTGCGGCACCCTCGGTTCGGACCTCTGGATCAACCCGACGTCCACCACCACCGCACCCGCCGCGGGCACCCACTTCGTCCGCGGCTACGCCGGGCTCAACGACGTCACCTGGAGCGGCCAGGCCAACAGCTACGGCACCAGCCGCGTCCTCGCCCAGCTGGAGGGCCTGGAACGCTACGCGGGCACCACCCGCAGACGCGGCACCTCACCCGTCGTGGACAGCTACCACCGCGTCGCCGGCCACGCCGTCGACCCCGCCGCCTGCGGCCTCTACGCCCCCGAGACCTACGCGAACGACCCGATGGTCTCCCCGTTCGACCCCGACCGCCCCATCCCCTGGGTGTGGGGCCACTCCCTGCGCGACGACCGGCCGGTCCTGGTACCCGCCCGGCTCGCCCACTACAGCGCCGGGGTCGAGGCCGACAACTTCGTCTTCGAATGCTCCAACGGCTGTGCCACCGGCGGCAGTCCGGAGGAAGCGATCCTCTACGGCCTGCTGGAGATCATCGAACGGGACGCCTTCCTGCTGGCCTGGCACAGCCGGACCCCGCTCACCGCCATCGACCTCACGACCTGCCGCTCCCCGGCCGTCCGCAGCATGACCGACCGGGCCGGCCTGCACGGCTACGACGTCCACGCCTTCGACACCCGGATGGACCTGGGCGTGCCCGTCGTCACCGCCCTCGCGGTCCGCCGGGACGGCGGGTACGGCACCCTGTCGTTCGCCGCCGCCGCCGGATTCGACCCGGAGGCCACCGTCGAGTCCGCGCTGTCCGAGGTCCTCACCTACATCCCGCACCTGCCCTACCAGGTCGCCGAACGGCACGCCGAACTCACCGCCATGGCCGCCGACTTCGGCCGCGTCCGCCAGCTCAAGGACCACGCCCAGCTGTACGGGCTGCCGGAGATGACGGAACACGCCCGGGAGTACCTGGAACCCGTCGCCGTCCGCCCGCTGGCCGACACCTTCGCCGACTGGCAGCCCCACCGCCCGCGCACCGGGGATCTGCTGGACGACCTGAACCTGGTGCGCGACCGGCTCGCCGCCGCCGGGCACGATGTCATCGCCGTCGACCAGACCACCCCCGAACAGCGCCGCATGGGCCTGTACACGGTCGCCGCCGTCGTCCCCGGCCTGCTGCCGCTGGACTTCGGCTGGGCCCGCCAGCGGGCCCTGCTGATGCCCCGGCTGCGCACCGCGCCGCGGGTGGCCGGACGGCGCGCCGACGACCTGCCGGAATCCGCGGTCAAGCGGGTCCCGCACCCGTTCCCGTGAGACAGCGCACAGGCCCTCTCCGTGCCGTGGGCACGGAGAGGGCCTGCGGCCCCGCGGACGGCGTACGACCGGTGAACCGGTCAGGCGCAGCAGGAGGTGGTGCTGGTGGTGCTGGAGCAGGTCGAGGTCGAGGAACAGGACGTCGAACCGGCGAGCACGACCTCGGCGGCGTCCGAGTAGTCCGAGATCTCGAAGGTCTCCGACTCCAGCTCCAGGATCTCGTCGGCGAGGGTGGCGAGCTCGGTCTTGGGGGCCATGGTGTTCTCCCTTGGTTCCCGGGGACGGGCCGGCCGCTCCGGCGCCGTTCCCCTGCGACGAGGCCATTCCAGCGGCGGCCGCTGTCGGATCGGCAGCGGTTTCGCTGTCAGACCGCTGACACCCCCTCTCAACCGCTGACACACCCCGTCAGCGGAACGCCGCGCTGCTGAAACCGGGGCGGCGCACGCTGAACCGGTCGGCCCCCCACGGACCCGGCGGACCGGGACGACCACGACGACCGGGTCCGCCCGGCGGAACGAGGTGAGATGACATGCAGGAGACAGCCCAGTCCCCGCCCGGCCGCCCGCCGGTCCCCCCACCGGGCCCCGGGCCCGGCGCTCCGGGGCCCGCGGTGGAGCGGGAGGTCCTGCGCCCGGCACTGGAGCTGTACCTCGACGCCCATGCCCACCCCGAGCTCCCCGGCGCCGAGCGGCGCACCGCCGGACTGCTCGCCGCCCGGCTGGAGTCGAGCGGCTGCACGGTGACCCGGAACGTCGGCGGCGGGCACGGACTCGTCGGCGTCCTGCGCAACGGGGACGGCCCGACGGTCCTGCTCCGCACCGAACTCGACGCCCTCCCCGTCACCGAACGCACCGGCCTGGCCTACGCGAGCACCGTGCCCGGGGTGATGCACGCCTGCGGCCACGACCTCCACCTCGCCGCGCTCGCCGGGGCGGCGGACACGCTCGCCCGGACCCGGTCCGCCTGGCGGGGCACCGTCCTGCTGGTGGGCCAGCCCGCCGAGGAGACCCTGACCGGGGCACGGGACATGCTGGCCGACGGCCTGTACGAACGCTTCGGCACCCCGGACGCGGTCCTCGCCCAGCACACCTCGCCCGCCCCCGCGGGCACCCTCGCGCACGCCGAGGACCCCCGTACGCCCCTGATGGCGGCGAGCGCCTCGGTGGACATCACCATGTACGGGCGCGGCGGCCACGCCGGGACGCCGCACCTGGCCGTCGACCCGGTCCTTACGGCGGCGGCGACGGTGCTGCGGCTCCACTCCTCCGTCACCCGGGAGACCGCCCCGGCCGAGCACCCGGTCCTGACCGTCGGCAGTCTGCGGGCCGGTGGCCCCGGCAACGTGATCCCGGAGACCGCGGACCTCTCGCTCTGTGTGCGGGCGCTCTCCGAACCGGCCGTGGACCGGATGGTGGCCGCCGTGCTGCGGATCGTCCGGGCCGAGTGCGCGGCGGCCGGCTGCCCGGCGGACCCGGACGTCACCGTCACCGCCCGCTCACCCGCCCTGCCGACCGACCCGGCCGCCGGCGCCGAGGTGCGCCGGGCGCACGAGGAACTGTTCGGCCCGCACCGGGTCGTCGGCACCGGACCGCTCACCGCCACGGAGGACTTCGCCCGGTTCGGCACCGGTGGCGTACCGACGGTCTACTGGCTGCTCGGGGTCACGGGGGCGGCGCGGTGGCGCCGGGCCCGGGACGGCGAGCCGGTACCGCCGAACCACTCGCCGGAGTTCGCCCCCGATGTCCGTACCGCCCTGCCCGCCGGGATCGCGGCCATGGCGTCGGCCGCGCGGCGGCTGCTGGCCCGGCCGGAAGGCGGCCCGGCATGAGCCGCCGGGGCGAGACCGCGTACGGCACCGGCCATGTCGACCTGGTCGCCGTCCGCCGCGACGGGACGGCCGCGACCGGCGAGACCACCGTCGTACGGCTGCTGAGCCTGCTGCCCGCCCACTGGCTCTGCACCCTGCGCTCGGTGGGCCCCGACCGGATCGACCTGCGCATCGACCTCGACGGGCACGTCGACCGGGGCACGGTCCGCCGGGCCGTCGCGGCAGCCCTCGCCGACCGGGCCCTGGACGGCTGGACCGAGGAGCCCTGAACGGAGACCGCGCGGATCCGAGGGGCTGCGCGCGGCCTCCGTTCAAGGCTCCTCGGATCCGCGCAGCCCCTCGATTCCGGCCGGCCCCTCGGATCCGGCCGCGCACCCCTCGGGGCCACGCAGCCGGTCAGATCCAGCCGGCCGCCCCTGCATCCGGCCCCGCACCCCTCAAGCCGCGCAGCCCGTCAGATCCAGCCGCGCTCCCGGGCGAGCAGCGCGGCGTGGGCGCGGCTCGCGGCGCCCAGGGTCTGCATCAGATCGGCCACGTGCCGCCGGTAGGTGCGTACCGAGACGCCCAGTTCGCGGGCGCCCGCCTCGTCCTTGCCCACGGAGCACATGGACACCAGCACCCGGCGCTCGGTCTCCGACAGACGGTCGTCCGGGGCCGGTGCCACCGGGCCGTCCGCCCGGTCGAGGTCCGCCGCCTGGTCCCAGATCTTCTCGAAGAGGGCGATGATGTTGCTGACCAGACCGCCGCGGTGGGCCAGCAGCGCGCCACGCGAGGTGTCGCGCGGATCCACCGGTACGAGCGCCGCCTTGCGGTCGTAGACCAGCAGCCGCTCGGCGCTGTGCTCCGTCACCCGGATCATCGCCCCGTGCTCGGCCAGCTCCCGCAGATAGGCGGCGGTCGGCCGGTCCCGCAGGGCGTCCTGGACCACCACGTTCCGGATCTTCACACCGCGCCGCAGACAGCGCAGGTCCAAGGGGCGCGAACGGGCGATGTTCTCCGGCGACAGCCGGGTGTACGGCTCCACGGAGAGGATCTCGTCCCGAGCGAAGAACGCGAGGTCGTCGATCCGGTTGCGGATCTGCGCGAGCCCCTCCAACTGCTCGATCCCGAGCGGGGGAGGCTTACGGGTGTACTGCTCCGCGCGCAGACCGTCGATGACGTGCCGGGACCGGGTGACCCGCTGGAACTCCTGGTGCAGGGCGTGCAGCCGCAGGTCGATCAGCCGGGCCACGGCGGTCTCGGGATCGGTCGGGTGGACCCGCAGATCGGCTTCCTCGGGGTGGAGCAGCTTCAGCTCCTGGAGCCGCTCGACACAGGCACGGGCGGCCTGCGGGGTCGTGTGCAGCAGCAGGTGCAGGTCATCCGTGGTGGTGCCGGGATTGCGCAGGAAATGCCGGTAGATCTCTTCCTCGGCCGCCGAGACTCCGTACACGGACATCTCGTTGTCGCCCACGTGTGCCCCCGCTGCCTGGTCCCTGCACGGCCGCGCACCCCCGGTGGTCGATCATGAGTGTGGGTCCGCGGCTGCCGCGCTGACTGCCCGTGCACCTGCTTGTGGAATCTTTCGGCCAAAGAGTAGACGCTGAGATCTTTTCTGTGAGGACCCCAGACACAACTGTGTACGGGGCGGAGATGAACGGTGTGTGTTCTGCGACAAGTGGCCGTCCACGTACGACGGACGGTCACCTCCGTCTTTGCCTCCGTCTTCGCCCCGCACCACCGCCCCGCGACACGATTCCGGTCGGCGACAAGGGCCTCGGCCGACGCGCGACGCCCCGGGGAGGGCACGTCGTCCGGTGCGCCGGGCGGGCCGGCAGCAGCATCCCCCGGCAGCCGCCACCACGTCCGGCAGCCACCACAATGCAACGGCAACGGCAACGGCAACGGCAACAGCCCTCGTCCTCGCTCTCGCCCTCGCCATCGCCCCGTCCCCGCCCCGCCCCGGGGCCGCTTCCGGCCTGTCGGCGCCCCGTGCGGCGATGATCGCGGGCGCGGCTGTCGTACGGGCGTCGTACGCTGGATTCACCCCGGCCCGTGATACGTGTCGGGCCCTTCGCGTTGCCCGTCCCTGGCAGCAGCCGGCTGTCGGGACCTGCCCTTCGTTACCGGACGGAAGCCCTTCATGAGCCTGCACGGTCTGCTGGATGTCGTCGTACGTGATCCGGCGCTCGACGAAGCGGTGAAGGCCGCCGGCGACGGCCACCGGATGCATGTCGACCTCGTCGGCCCGCCCGCCGCCCGCCCCTTCGCCGTCGCCGCGCTGGCCCGCGAGACCGGGCGCACCGTGCTCGCCGTCACCGCGACCGGCCGGGAGGCCGAGGACCTGGCGGCCGCGCTGCGCACCCTGCTGCCGCCGGACACGATCGCCGAGTTCCCGTCCTGGGAGACGCTGCCGCACGAGCGGCTCTCACCCCGCTCGGACACGGTGGGCCGCCGTCTCGCCGTGCTGCGGCGCCTCGCGCACCCGAGGGCGGACGACCCGGAGACCGGGCCGGTCTCCGTCGTCGTCGCGCCGATCCGCTCCGTGCTCCAGCCGCAGGTCAAGGGGCTCGGCGACCTGGAGCCGGTGGCGCTGCGCATCGGGCAGAGCGCGGATCTCGGCAAGACGGTCGAGGCGCTCGCGGCGGCCGCGTACTCCCGGGTCGAACTGGTCGAGAAGCGCGGCGAGTTCGCCGTACGCGGCGGCATCCTGGACGTCTTCCCGCCGACCGAGGAGCACCCCCTTCGGGTGGAGTTCTGGGGCGACGACGTCGAGGAGATCCGCTACTTCAAGATCGCCGACCAGCGGTCCCTGGAGATCGCCGAGCACGGGCTCTGGGCGCCGCCCTGCCGCGAGCTGCTGCTCACCGACGAGGTGCGGGAGCGGGCCGCCGCGCTCGCCGAGGCCCACCCCGAGCTCGGCGAACTCCTCAACAAGATCGCCGAGGGGATCGCGGTGGAGGGCATGGAGTCCCTCGCCCCGGTCCTGGTCGACGACATGGAGCTGCTGCTCGACGTGCTGCCGGAGGGCGCGATGGCACTGGTCTGCGACCCGGAGCGGGTCCGCACCAGGGCCGCCGACCTGGTCGCCACCAGCCAGGAGTTCCTCCAGGCGTCCTGGGCGGCCACCGCGGGCGGTGGCGAGGCCCCGATCGACGTGGGCGCGGCCTCGCTGTGGGGCATCGCGGACGTCCGGGACCGGGCCCGTGAGCTGGGGATGATGTGGTGGTCGGTCTCCCCGTTCGCCGCCGACGACGAGCTCGACGAGGACACCCTCAAGCTCACGATGCACGCCCCGGAGGCGTACCGCGGCGACACCGCCCGCGCGCTCGCCGACACCAAGGGGTGGATCGCCGACGGCTGGCGCACGGTGTACGTCACCGAGGGCCAGGGCCTCGCCTCCCGCACCGTCGAGGTGCTGAGCGGCGAGGGCATCGCCGCCCGCCTCGACCCGGACCTGGCGGAGATCTCCCCGTCCCTCGTCCATGTCTCCTGCGGCGCGATCGACCAGGGCTTCGTCGACCCGGCGCTGAAGCTCGCCGTGCTCACCGAGACCGACCTCACCGGCCAGCGCACCGCCACCAAGGACCTGGGCCGGATGCCGGCCCGCCGCCGCAAGACGATCGACCCGCTGACGCTGGAGACCGGCGACTACATCGTCCACGAGCAGCACGGCGTGGGCCGGTACATCGAGATGGTGCAGCGCACCGTGCAGGGCGCCACCCGCGAGTACCTCCTCGTCGAGTACGCCCCCGCCAAACGCGGCCAGCCCGGCGACCGGCTGTACATCCCGACCGACCAGCTGGAACAGGTCACCAAGTACGTCGGCGGCGAGGCACCCACCCTGCACCGGCTCGGCGGCGCCGACTGGACGAAGACCAAGGCGCGCGCCAAGAAGGCCGTCAAGGAGATCGCCGCCGACCTGATCAAGCTCTACTCGGCCCGGATGGCGGCCCCCGGCCATGTCTTCGGCCCCGACACCCCCTGGCAGCGCGAGCTGGAGGACGCCTTCCCGTACGCGGAGACGCCGGACCAGCTCTCCACCATCGCCGAGGTCAAGGAGGACATGGAGAAGTCCGTCCCGATGGACCGGCTGATCTGCGGCGACGTCGGCTACGGCAAGACGGAGATCGCGGTCCGGGCGGCGTTCAAGGCGGTCCAGGACGGCAAGCAGGTCGCCGTCCTCGTACCGACGACCCTCCTGGTCCAGCAGCACTACGGCACCTTCACCGAGCGCTACTCCCAGTTCCCGGTCAACGTGCGGGCGCTCAGCCGCTTCCAGTCCGAGTCCGAGTCCAAGGCGACCCTCGAAGGGCTCCGCGAGGGCTCCGTCGACCTGGTCATCGGCACCCACCGGCTCTTCTCCTCCGAGACCAGGTTCAAGGACCTGGGCCTGGTCATCGTCGACGAGGAGCAGCGCTTCGGCGTCGAGCACAAGGAGCAGCTGAAGAAGCTCCGCGCCAACGTGGACGTCCTCACCATGTCCGCGACGCCGATCCCCCGTACGCTCGAAATGGCCGTGACGGGCATCCGCGAGATGTCGACGATCACCACGCCGCCCGAGGAGCGCCACCCGGTCCTCACCTTCGTCGGCCCGTACGAGGAGAAGCAGATCGGCGCGGCCATCCGCCGTGAACTGCTCCGCGAGGGCCAGGCGTTCTACATCCACAACCGGGTCGAGTCGATCGACCGCGCCGCCGCCCGTCTCCGAGAGATCGTCCCGGAGGCCCGGATCGCGACGGCCCACGGACAGATGTCCGAACAGGCCCTGGAGCAGGTGGTGGTGGACTTCTGGGAGAAGAAGTTCGACGTCCTGGTCTCCACCACGATCGTCGAGTCCGGCATCGACATCTCCAACGCCAACACCCTGATCGTGGAGCGCGGCGACAACTTCGGCCTCTCCCAGCTCCACCAGCTGCGCGGCCGCGTCGGCCGTGGCCGCGAGCGCGGCTACGCGTACTTCCTCTACCCCCCGGAGAAGCCGCTCACCGAGACGGCCCACGAGCGCCTCGCCACGATCGCCCAGCACACCGAGATGGGCGCGGGCATGTACGTGGCGATGAAGGACCTGGAGATCCGCGGCGCCGGAAACCTCCTGGGCGGCGAGCAGTCCGGCCACATCGCGGGCGTCGGCTTCGACCTGTACGTACGCATGGTGGGCGAGGCGGTCGCCGACTACCGGGCCTCCCTCGAAGGCGGCGTGGAGGAGGAGCCGCCGCTGGAGGTCAAGATCGAGCTCCCGGTGGACGCCCACGTCCCGCACGACTACGCGCCCGGGGAGCGGCTGCGCCTCCAGGCGTACCGCGCCATCGCCTCCGCCAACACGGAGGACGACATCAGGGCCGTCCGCGAGGAGCTCACCGACCGCTACGGCAAGCTCCCCGAACCGGTCGAGAACCTCCTCCTGGTCGCCGGCCTGCGCATGCTGGCCCGTGCCTGCGGCGTCGGCGAGATCGTCCTGCAGGGCCCGAACATCCGGTTCGCCCCGGTCGAGCTGCGCGAATCGCAGGAGCTGAGGCTGAAGCGCCTCTACCCGAAGACGGTCATCAAGCCCGCCGTCCACCAGATCCTCGTCCCGCGCCCCACCACCGCCAGGGTCGGCGGCAAGCCGGTCGTGGGGCGTGAACTGCTGGCCTGGACGGGGGAGTTCCTCACTACGATCCTGGGGTCGTAGCTCCGGAACGCCTCGCGCCTCGGCCCCGTCGGATTTCCGGCGGGGCCGAGCTTTTTCATGGGGTGGCCGGTCTCTTGAACGCGAGCCAGACGGTCTTGCCGACGATGTGGTGGTCGACGCCGAACTCCGCGGCAAGTTCATCGACCAGGAATAAGCCGCGCCCCGAGCAGCAGTCGTCTTCCGCGTGCTGGATCGCCGGTCGTCCGCCACCGCTGTCCCGCACTTCCAGGCGCACAAGATCCTCTGTTGCGCGGAGGCGGACGGCGAACTCCCTTCCCGGCGGGACGCCGTGCAGCAGGGCATTGGTCGCCAGTTCCGAGACGCAGAGCCTTATGTCCTCGATCAAGGGTGTGAGCTGCCACTCCGTGAGTACTTCGACGACGAAGTCGCGTGAGGCACCGACAGAGGTGCGTCGTCGGGGAAAGCGCCGTTGCTGCGACAGAGACACGGTGGTCCACCGTCTTGCTCGTGGGGCATCGGTCGCGAGTAACAGCGGTACAGCGGTTAGCGCTAAGGAATGATCTTCGATGCCGGGGGCGGCCCGGCCGGAACGGGCGCACGCTGGAGGTGTGGCTGAGGACCGGAACGCCGAGCTTGCCGCTCTCGCCCGCCAGGCCGTGGCAGCCGCGGGCGGCCTGCGGCTGCTGGTCGAGCGGATGGGCGATCTCGGCTGGCGGATGCAGGACTACCGCGACGAGGACCTGCTGAACGTCGCCTCCGCCCTGCGCGGCACCGCGATCCTGATCGCCCTCGACACCGAGGACATGGACCTGCACGAGGAAGTCACCGGGCGCCGGGTGCACGAGGTGCACGATGTCGCCGAGTGGCTCCGAGAGCACGGCGAAGGCGACGGCCGGCCGTTACCCTGCCGACCCGGGCCGGTTGTCCCGGCCGCCGGGGATGACCCGCAGGACGGGGCCGGCGGGGGCGAACTCGCCGAGGTCGAGAGCGGCGTCGCGTCCGCCCGCGCGGGACGCCGGGCCCCGCCCCCACCCCGGGCGGCAGCGGCGCGAGGTCCTGGGACACCCTTCCGTCCCAGCTGTGATTCACGTCACTGCCGGCGGCTCGGTGCAGCACCCGGCCCCGTTCCGCCGTCATGGGGGCAGTGATCGGGACGGGACGAGGAGAGGAGGTCGGCGGGTGAGGTTTCGCAGGAGCGGTCCGGGCAACGGATTCACGGAGTTCGTCGCACAGCGGTCGGGAGCGTTGTTCCGCACCGCGTATGCGCTGACCGGTGACGTGCACGTGGCCGAGGATCTGGTGCAGGAGGCGCTGGAGCGGGCGTGCCGACACTGGCGGAAGGTCGAGGTGGCGGACTCGCCGGAGGCGTACGTGCGCAAAGTGCTGGTCAACCTGGCCAACGACCGCTGGCGGCGGCTGTCGCGCCTGGGCGAGCGCCCCGGGCTGTCGGGGGTGCCCGAGACGGCCGACCCCCGGGACCGGTTCGGGCAGGTGGATCTGCGCGCGGAACTGATCGAGGCACTGCTCGGGCTGCCGATGGGCATGCGCAGCGTGGTGGTCCTGTACTACCTGCACGATCTGGACGTCCGGCAGGTCGCCGGCGTCCTGGACATCTCTTCGAGTGCGGTGAGGTCCCAGCTCGCCCGCGGCCTGGCCAAGCTGCGCGATTCCGTATCGGGCGCCCAGGCGCCGCACACCCCGTCGGCCGCTTTCGGAGGTACGAAGTGAGGAACACGTCGTCCGGACCCGCCCCGTTCGAGCCGGGCCTCGAAGCCGAGCTGCGTGCCGCGGTGGCCTCCTTCGTCGACGGGCCGACGGCGCCGGTCGTCGACGCGGCCGCGATCGAGCGAGCCGTCAGCCGCAGCCGCACCCGCCGGGCGCTCCTCGGCACCGCTGCGGCTTGCTGCGTGCTGGCGTGCGCCACGGTGGGGTTCTTCGCGCTGAAGCCCGTGCCGCCCGCGCCCGGCGCCTCCCCGTCCCTGTCCCCACCGGCGAACGGGGCGTGCACCCCGCTCGCCACCGGCACCCCCAAGAGCGGAAGCGCCGATGCGACTCCGACACAGGAGCAGGAGCAGACCGCGGGAGCGGGCATCGCGCTGCCGGACCTGGCCGGCATGCCGGTCGAACAGGCCGGAAGCCTGCTGCGCGGACTCGGACTGAGCTGCACGATCATGCGGCACACGGACTGGAACGCTCCCGCCGGGCAGGTGATCAGCAGTGCCCCCCGGGGCGGCGCAGAACCGGTGGCACCGGGCTCGTCCGTCCTCCTGCTGGTCTCGACGGGCAAACCCGGCAGAACCTGAGCGACCGGGCCCTTCGGCCCGCGCACCGGCAGGACGGCGCCCCGTCCTGCCGGGCAGGGGAGCCACCCGGAGCGGGGGAACGGCTGCGGGTGGCGGGCTCCGATGCCGTCAGCCGCGCAGCTCGCTCGGCATCGTCTTTGGGTCGCGGAGGTCCTGCCCGAGGCGGCGGCCCCGACCGGCGCGGACGCGGGCCCGGCGCGCCGCGTCCGCGCAGGTCGTACCGGACGCCGGTCGACCGGCGTCCGGTGGTGCTGACGCCCTGTAGAAAGAACCGGGTAAAAGAACCCGCCCTCCCTCCCGGAGCGGGAAGGGAGGGCGGGTGGGGGCGTTGCCCCGACGTCGAGGTACCCCTTGAGCTCGGCGACCAGCATCACGAGGCACCGCCGGCGGCGAAGGTGGCCGGCACGGACGGCACCGCCTGGGCAGGCACGGGCGAGCCGGCGGGGGCATCGTCCGGGCCCATGACGTCCTCGCCGTGGTTGCAGCAGGCCCCGCACAGCAGGCGCCAGCCGCCGGGCCTTCTCGGGATGTTGTAGGCCACGTGGTCGTCATCGCCGTCGTTCTTGCGCAGGTCCCAACCGCACTCGGCGCACAACAGGCCCGTCCGGGCGGCCTGCTTCTCGCTCCACCACGGCCAGGCCGCCGCCATGTTCGTGCGGATGCAGAGCCCCATCTGCCCGGGGGAGGGCTGGAAGTACACGAAGCCCCAGCCGGGCGCGTCCTCGGGCATCGGGGTGCGACGCTCCTTGAGGGAGGGCATCCACACCTCCGGCGAGGGCAGGTCCTTGGTCGCGATCCGCACCTCCTAGCCCTTGCGGGCCCGCTTGGAATGGTCGTTCGCCAAGGGGAACCGGTAGGCCGTCACGATCTCGCAGGGCACCTGCAGCACCGCCAGGTCCGCGGCGACCTCGTCGGCGTCGGGCCAGTACTCCCCGCAGTCGGCCTCGCGCCAGAACGCCAGACCGTCACGGTTGAGCACCCCGCCGCAGTTGACCCGCCCGACCATGCGGCGCTGGGCCGCCCTCTGAGGCGGGCGACGTCCTCGTCCAGGACGTCGTGCTCGCGCTGGTCGGCGGGCAGCGCCCGCAGCTGCTCGACGGCGGCGTCGAGGTAGCGGGTGTTCCACAGCACCACGGCATTGAGGACCAGTCCGAGGCTGGCCAACTGGTCCTCCTGGCCGTCCTTGTAGGCCTGCTGGATGTGGCCGCGCTGGCCGTGGCAGATCGCGCGGGCCAGGGTGTGGCGGGACTCCTGCACGGTGAGCTGGCGGTTCATCCGGCGCCGGTAGGTGTCGTCCACCGGGTCGACCAGGTCGAAGAGGTGGAAGGTCTTCTCGATCCGGCCGTACTCGGCGAACGCCTGCCCCAGCGGGGTGGGGTGGCCTTCGCGGCCGAACATCCGCAGCAGGTCGTAGGCGCGGACCTGGTTGGTGATCAGCGACCCGGCCACCCGCAGCATGTCGGGCCACTGCTCGCGGATCTTCTTGAGGTTCACCTTGTTGCGGGCGATGGCCTCCAGCGGCCCGTAGCCGCTGGCCGGTTGCTCGCCGGGGATGTCGGCGCGCCAGAACCGCTGGTCGGCCAGGTCGCGGAAGCGCGGCGCGAAGCGGAAGCCGAGCATCTTGAAGATCCCGAAGACCATGTCGGAGTACGAGGCGTTGTCGGTCGCCACCATCTCCGGGCGCACCCCGCTGTCCAGGTTCAGCAGGGTGTCCAGGATGAACAGGGAGTCGCGCGGGGGGCCGGGCACCAGCATCGCGCCGATCCCCGACACCTGGTCATTCAGTGCGTTGAGCCAGGTCAGACCCCTCTTCTGCCCGAAGTACTTGGGCGAGGGCGCCGAGTTGATGCTGCGCTTGGGCACGACGAACCGCAGGCCGTCCACCGAGGCGAGCATTCCGCCGCCCCAGCTCTGCGCGAGCGGCACCCGCGCCTGGGCCGAGATGAGCAGGGCGTTGCTGGCTGCGATCGTGTCGGCCCGCAGGTAGTTCTGGTCCACGTGGGAGAGCCGGCTGCGGGTCAGCTCCGGGTAGGCCGGGTTCGTCACCGGGGTCAGCCCGATGTTGCAGCTCTCGCTCACGAGCAGCGCCACCAGGCTGACCGGCAGGCCCTCCATCCGGGTCGCGCTGGTGGAGACGTGGGTGAAGGCGTCCAGGAACCCGGTCCAGGAGTGCACCTCGAACAGCAGGTCCGGCAGGTCGATGCGCGGCAGCATCGCCAGCGTGGTCTTGCGCAGCCAGTTCAGCGACCGGCTCTCGCCGAGCGCGCCGAGCTTGTCCACGCTCAGCCGGGCCCGCCCGCCCTCCGGCGGCACCACGATCTCCACCTTCGCCGCCGGGCCCGCCTCCTCCAGCCGGGCCGCCATCTGCCGCCACGCCGTGTCCAGCCCGCAGGTCAGCCCGTCCAGGTGCTCGTCCACCGGCTCGGTCAGGCTCAGGCCGGCCAGCACGTCCTCGCGCACCGCCTCCCACCGGGCGCCGTCCAGCAGCCGCGCCCGAGGGTCGGACCAGCGGTTCGACGGCGCGGCGAAGACGTCGCGCCGGGTCAGCGCGCGGTGCAGCTGCTCCAGCACGCACACCACGTAGGCGTCACGGTCGACCGCGCCCTCGGGCAGCGCGGTGTTGGAGTACACCGCCTTGCGCCAGGCCGGCGGCACCAGCTCGGCGTCGATCTCCTTGGGCAGCAGCGGGCGCTGGGCCACCTTGCGCCGGGCCAGCACCGGCAGCCGCCGCACCGCCTTCAGCACGCGGCGCCCGCCCTGCGCGGCCCCGAGCGCGTCGCTGTCGCCCAGCAGCGCGAGGAACGGGCGCACCGTGTTGTACCGGCCGGTCAGCTGCTGGCGCAGCGCGATCTCCGCCGAGCCGTCGTCCTCGGGCACCAGCTGCTCGACCACCCGCACCGCGCTGTTCACCGCGGCCCGCGAGACGACCTCCTCCAGTGCCCGCCACAGCGCCGCCACATCCAGATCCGCCTCGACCTCGTCGGTCAGCTCCAGCTCGCGGATCAGCACCCGGGCCGCCTTCGCCACCGTGCGCGACGCCTTCTCCAGGTGCGGCAACATCACCAGCCGCTCCCGGCCGGAGACCCGCCGGGCCGGGTTGATCAGCCAGGTGGCCATCAGCAGCGCGAACAGGTCCAGCGCGTCGTCGATCGCCGCCGCCTCCAGGCTGCGGACCACCGCGGTCAGCAGCGCGGTGCGCTTCGGCTCCGCCGACCGCTCCAGCCGTGGGGCAGCCCGCTGTGGCGGGTGGGGATGCGGCTGACATGGAACGGGAGCGGGCGCTGGGCGGTACGCGTCACCCCGCTCCGGCCCGTCCGGCGCCGACCGCTCATCCGACGACGCGAACACCGACTCCGTGAGCGACCGGAACACATCCTCCGGGTCTCGGCCGCCCACCACCCTCCAGCTTGCCGCTCAGCAGCAGCGTGGCGAATCCGTGGACCGGCGACCGGGCGGCGATGGCGGTGAGCAGGCCCGTGCGGTCCTTGAAGTGGTGTGCGGGTGCCGCGTGGGAGACGCCGACGGTGTGAGCAGTTGTGTCGCCATGCCGACGTAGCGCCAGAGACTCAGGCGGTACGGGATCCGGATCGGGTGACTGCGCCGGCCTGAAGCGGAGGGATCGGATCCTGGCTGCCGCCCGCATTCCTCAACCGCGCCAGGCGGCCAGCAGATCCGCAGGACTGAGCGTCAGATCCGGGCGTACGCCGTCCTCGACCCCCGCCGGGCACACCGCCAGCAGCGGGGCCGCCGACGCGCCCGGTACGACGGATCGTGCCTCGGCGAGGTGCGCGAGTTCGCGGGCGCTGAAGCGCTTGGCCTCACGCCACTTGACCGAGCCGAGGAGGAGCGTGCGCCTCCCCGAGGCGGCGGGGACGACGATGTCGTACTCCTGGCTGTTGTCACGGTTCCACCAACTCCCCACCTGTCCGGCGTCCTCCAGCCCCGGCAGCTCCGGGCTGAGCCGGTTCACCGCCTCCTGGACGAGTGGCTCGACGGCGCGGCCCCGCCAGCTCGGCCAGCCCCGGTCGAAGGCCGCGCGGGCGATGTCCGGTCGGCCACGGGCGATGTGGGCCTGCTGTTCGTCGACGAAACGGAACCAGAAGCGCAGGTACGGGTCGTCGATGCGGTAGCGCCGCAGCTTGCTGTTCGAGGGCGCGCCCACCGGTACGTCGACGCTGACCACCCCCTTGCCGGCGAGCACCTTTATGGCCCTGGTGACCGCTGTGTGCGCGGTGCTCCCTTCCTCGGGAAGCCTTCCGACGACTTGGGTGAAGGTACTGACTCCGATGTCGGCGCCCCCCATCGCGGACAGGACGCGCCGCGCCTGCTGCGCGTCGGGGAACTCGGCGTCGAGGGACCGCTGCCCCATCACGGCCAGGTCGCTGTTCTCGTCCCCGAGTTGCTCGTGCACGAAAGCCCGGGTGCTGCGCGCGCGAGCGCGGTCCAGCACGAGGCGCGGGTAACCCCCGGTGATGAGCGCGGTGTCGAAAGCGGCCGACGGGTCCCCTCCACTGCCCAGGGCCTCGGCGCATTCGGCGGGGTCGAAGGGGGCGACAGTGGTGCTCCTGGCCCGGCCGTAGAGCGGCCTGTCGTGCTCGGTCAGCCGTTCCATCATTCCGACGTCGGAACCGATCAGCACAAAGAGAACGGGGGTGCTCTCCAGCCGGCGGTCCCAGGCGTTCTGGAGCTGCCCCTCCAGGGTCGGGTCTGCCGCGACAGCCCATGGGAACTCGTCGATGACGACGACGGAGGGGGTGCTGCGGCACGCGACGGCGATTCTGCCCAGCGCGTCCCGCCAGTCGCTGGGGGGAGCGGAGAAGAGGGAATCGGCGTCGGTGAGCGGGGTCGTCGAGGTGTGCAACTCGGCGGTGAGGGTCTGAAGCTGGGTGGCGGGCGGCGCGTTCTTCACTGCGGAGAAGTAGAGGTAGGGCAGTCCCGACTGCTCGACGAAGCGTGTGAAGAGCCGGGATTTCCCCACCTGCCGACGGCCCCGCACAGCGAGCAGCTGTCCCGTTCCGGACTCCCGGATGCGCAGTGTGCGGCGTTCCAGATCGGCGAGCGTGCGTTGACGGCCGTAGAAGCCCATGCGTCTTGCCTTCCGGGCTGGAGGAAGCATGCGTGGGTAAATGGTACATCGATGTAACTTACGTAGATGAATGTTAAGCGCCGTGCCCTTGGTGCGGCCCGGGGTGGTCGCTCTCCGGCGCGAACAGCAACTCCGCGAGTGACCTGAACACCGCCTCCGGATCCCGCGTGCCCACCGCCCCCTCCAGGTTGCCGCTCAGCAACAGGGTGGCGAAGCCGTGGGCCAGGGACCAGGCGGCCACGCCCGCGAGCCGGGGATCGTCGCCCCGTCCGGTGGCGGGGAGGCCGGTGACGCCCGCGCGCAGCTCGGCGGTGGCCCGGTCCTTCGCGGCGAGCAGCCCGGGGTCGTCGGCGCGGTAGAGGTCCGGCTGGAACATCACCTGGAAGTGGGCGGGGTGGTCGGCGGCGAACCGTACGTATCGCACGCCCCGCTCCCGCAGGTCCGGGGCGTCGGCCAGGGCGTCGGCGAACCGCTCGTACCCCTCCGTCGTGATGGCGGTGAGCAGTCCCGTGCGGTCCTTGAAGTGGTGGGCGGGGGCCGCGTGGGAGACGCCGGCCCGGCGGGCCAGGTCGCGCAGGCTCAGCGCCCCCGGCCCCTCGGTGCGGATGACGTCGAGTGCGGCGGTGAGGACGGCGCGCCGCAGGTCGCCGTGGTGGTAGGTGCGCTCGCTGGTCATGGGCAGGAGATTACGCGGAATCTAGTCGTTGACAAGTTTGGTGAGTGAAGGGCACCCTGGGGAACTAGTCAGTGACAAGATAAGTGGTGCTACGGAGGGCGGAGACATGTCCGAGGAGCTGGGCCGGGTGCGTCGGATGTGGCATCTGCTGGAACCCCTGCACGCCGTTCTGTACTACGCGCCGGAGTCCTTCGAGGAGGCCGCCGCGCTCGGCCTGCGTACCGACGAGCGCTGGCCGAGCTACTTCGCCTGGCGTGCCGCGCCGCTCGGGGAGGCCGGGGCCGGCCGGGTCGTGGAGACCTTCCACAGCTTCAGTCCGGCGATGGTGGATGAGTACGTTCCCGCCGCCTGGTCCGTCGCCTCGCCCGATGCCGTACTCGCTGCCCGGCGCCGGGCCGTCGACCGCGCCTACCGGACGCTGCTGGGGGAGGCGGTCGCCGCTCCGGAGACGGCCGAGGCCGCCGCGCTCGTGCGACGCGTCGCGGTGGCCGCCGACACGGACGGCCGACCGCTCGCCGCCGCCAACGCCGCACTGCCCTGGCCGGACGAACCGCACCTCGTGCTCTGGCACGCGGCGACCGTCCTGCGCGAACACCGCGGCGACGGCCATCTCGCCGCGCTCGTCGGGGCCGGCCTCGACCCGGTCGAGTCCCTGGTCTCCTTCGCCGCCATCGGTGCGGCACGGCCGGAGGTGTTCGCGAGCCGGGGCTGGAGCGACGAGGAGTGGCGAGAGGCTCGTCAACGGCTCGTGAAGCGCGGACTGTTGACGGAAGACGGGGTGGCGACCGAGGCGGGGCGGGCGTTGCGTGCCGAGGTCGAGCGACGTACGGACGAGGCCGCCGCCGCGCCTTGGCGGGCGCTCGGCGAGGAGGAGCGGGAGCGGCTGGTAGAGCTGCTGGGGCCGTTGTGGGTGGCGGTGATCGGCTCCGGGCTGCTGCCGTCCGAAACGACGCTGGGCATCGGCAAGGTGTGAGGGGGCGGGCGCAATCCGGGCGAGGCACCTCGTGCGGGTGGGGTCCCTCGTGCGGGCGATGCGCGGGCGGGGCGCCTCAGCCGGGTACGTCCAGGCGCTGGGTGCCGACGACCGACAGGAGGCGCAGTGCCTGTTCGGACGGTGAGCCGGGGGTGGCGGTGTAGATGACGACCCGCTGGTCCCGGTCGGCGATGTCCAGGACGTCGCAGTTGACGGACACGGGGCCGACGAGGGGGTGGTGGAAGGTCTTGCAGAGGGTGGGGCGGGCGGCCACGTCGTGGGCGGCCCAGATGCGGGCGAACTCCTCGCTGCCGGCCAGGAGTTCGTCCACCAGGCCGGTCACCTCCGGGTCGCCGGGGTAGCGGGCCGCGGCGGCGCGCAGGTGCTGGGTCGAGGTCCGGATGAACTCGTCCGCGTCCGAGACGCCGTACAGCGGCCGGCCGTTGCGGTGCGGTCCCAGGAAGGCGCGCCGGATGAGGTTGCGGTCCCGGCGCGGCAGGGCGGAGAAGTCCTCCATCAGCGCGGCGGCCAGATCGTTCCAGGCGATCACCTCGTACGTCGCCGACAGCACCAGCGACGCGGCCTCCGGCAGCCGGTGCAGCAGGTCGACGATGCTCTGCCGCACCTCCCTCGACGGGCCGGGCGGGGTGCCGGCGAGGTGGTGGAGATGGTCGCGCTCGGCGTCCGACAGGCGCAGGGCGCGAGCGAGCTGGACCAGCACCTCGCGGGAGGGGTGCGGGCCGCGTGCCTGCTCCAGCCGGGTGTAGTACTCGGTCGAGATGAATGCCAGCTGCGCCACCTCCTCGCGCCGCAGCCCCGGGGTGCGGCGGCGCGGCCCGGCGCGCAGCCCCACGTCGGCGGGGGTGATCCGCTCGCGCCTGCTGCGCAGGAAACCTGCCAGTTCTCGTCGATCCACCCGTCCAGTGTGCGCGAGCTCCGGCCGGCCCAGCCAGGTACTGCCGGTGCCTGGATGAGGGGCGCGGCCCGGCGCAGGCTCGTCGGCATGAACGACACGACGCTCACGTCCACCGCAGCCGCCCCGTCCAGCCCGTCCGCCCATTCCAGCCCGTCCACCCCATCCGCCCCGTCCACCGCAGCCACCCCGTCCGCCGCGTCTTCGGGCCTGCTCGCCGGCAAGGTCGCCTTCGTCACCGGAGCCGGCCGGGGCATCGGCGCGGCCGCCGCGCGGCTCTTCGCCCGGGAGGGTGCCCGGGTGCTCCTCGCCGCCCGTACCGAGGCCCAGCTCAAGGCGGTGACCGAGGAGATCCGGGCGGCGGGCGGCACCGCGGAGTACGCGCTGTGCGACCTGGCCGACCCGGCGAGCATCCGGGCCGCCGTCGACCGGACCGTGGAGCTGTACGGCCGGCTCGACGCCGCCTTCAACAACGGCGCGACGGCTCAGCCGCCCGGCCCGATGGACCAGCTGGCGGAGGCCGACTTCGACCGTGTGTACGCGGTCGACCTCAAGGGGCCGTGGCTCGCCATGAACGCCGAGATCGCCGCGATCCGGGCCACCGCCGGGAGCGGGGCGATCGTCAACACCTCCAGCGTCGGCAGCCTGATGGGCAACCCCTGGCTGCCCGCCTACGGCGCCGCGAAGCGGGCGGTCAACAGCCTCACCGCGTCGGCCGCCGTCACCTACGGCCCGGAGAACATCCGGGTCAACGCCATCGCGCCCGGCACCACGCTCACCGAGATGGTCCACGAGTGGGAGGCGGACTCGCCCGGCATCATCGAGCAGCTCAACGGCCAGACCCCGCTGGGCCGCGCGGCCGACCCGGACGAGATCGCCCAGGCCGCCGCCTGGCTGCTCAGCGACCGCGCCTCCTACGTGACCGGCACCGTCCTGCGCGTGGACGGCGGCATGCGGTCCTGAGCCGGGCGCCGAACCACGGGCGGAGGGTGTGATTCCGGCCGCATCGGGGTGGCGGCGCGCCCATGAGCACCCGTCAGCGGGGAAGACCTCCGTAGGATTCCCGGGTTCGGCTTTCTCCCCGTCAGGACGGTTCCGAGTGATATCTCCCCGCGCATACCGAGTGATGCTGCCCGCCCTCAGCGTGGCGGCGGTGCTGACCCTGGCCGGCTGTGACCCGGAGCCCACGCCCTCCAAAGGAGGCGGTGGCGGGCAGGCCGTCACCGGATTCGGGGCCAGCCCGCTCGACAACGCCGACGGTACGAAGCCGGGCCTCGCGCCGCTCACCTCCGAGGCGGACCGGGCGGCCGGCCGGAAGGTCATCGAGAAGGTGGCGACGAAGGGGCGGGGGCCGAAGACCGGTTACGCGCGGGACAAGTTCGGCTACGCCTGGAAGGACTCGGTCGACGGGATACCGCTCGCGAGGAACGGCTGCGACACCCGTAACGACCTCCTCGCCAGGGACGGCAAGGACCTGAAGTACCGGTCCGGTTCGGACTGCGTGGTCGTGTCGATGACCCTCAAGGACCCGTACACCGGCTCCACCATCGACTGGCGCAAGCAGCAGGCCACCAAGGTCCAGATCGACCACGTCATGCCGCTCTCGTACGACTGGCAGATGGGCGCCGCGCGCTGGGACGGGGCCAAGCGGCAGCAGATCGCCAACGATCCGCTCAACCTCATCCCGGTGGACGGTCCGGCCAACAACGCCAAGCGCGACTCGGGACCGGCGTCCTGGCTGCCGCCGTACAAGCCGGTGCGCTGCTCGTACGCGGTGCGGTTCGCGCAGGTGTCGCTGAAGTACGGGCTTCCCGTCACCACCGCCGACAAGACGGCGATGCTGGAGCAGTGCGGCGGCTGAGCGCGGAGGCGGGGCGGTAGCACGCGGAACCCGCCCCGGGGCGGGGCGGGTTCTGTGACGGGAGCGCCCGGGGGCGGGGCTTCGGGTTCTGTGACGGGAGCGCCCAGGGACAGGGCCGGCGGGGCAGGGCTTCGGATTCTGCGGCGGGAGCGCCCGGCGGGTCAGGGCTTCGGGTTCTTCGGTGGGAGCGCCCGGCGGGTCAGGGCTTCGGGTTCTTCACCTTGAACGGCTGGTCGAACGCGGAGAATTCGACCGTCACGGGGGTGGCGGGGCCGGTGCCGTCTCCCATTCCGCCGCGCGGGAGGCGCAGCCTCAGCAGGAAGGGCCTTCCTTCGGTGGCGATGTCCGCCGTCCACTTCCCGTCGCGCGAACCGCCGGTGACGGTCAGGGCGGGGGTGCCGGAGCCGGGCGTCGGCGTCCGTTCCCTGCGGGCCGTTCCGGTCTTCGGCGCGAGGAGGCCGAGGAAGGTCTCCCGGTCGCAGTAGCGCTCGGCCAGTCTCGCGTGCCGGTCGGCGGCGGTGGGGCCGACCCAGCGTCCGGCGAGGTTCTCGGCCGGCGCGGTGGAAGCCGATCGCAGCATCGCGGCGTCGGAGCGGACCCGGACCGCGCCGCCCGTCCGCACCAGCTCCATGGTGCCCGCCGCGCCCATGGAGAGCGTGACCGTGCACTCGCCCCGGATGTCCGTGGCCACGAAAGCCTCGACCGGGCCCTCGGGGGAGGCCGCCTCCACCGTCATGCGTACGGACTTGGCGGCGCGGGTCGTCGCCAGGGCCTTGTCGGCGACCTCGGGGGCGGTCAGCCGGGCGTAGGGGGCGGTGGTGTCGGGTGCGTCGTCCGGAAGCAGGCCGCAGGCCGTCGCGAGGGCGAGGGCGGTCGCGGCGCTCAGGGTGGCTGCCGAGGCGCGGGCGGGAAGGCGCATGGTGGGCGGCTCCGGTCTCTCCGGTTCGTTCTCTCCGGTCGGTTCCGGCCGGTTGGTTCCGACCAGCCGGCTCCGGCCGGTTGCTTCTGGCTGGTCGGCCCTGGCCGGTCGGATCTCTCCGGCTCCGGTCTCTCCGGTCTCGTTCTCTCCGGTCTCGTTCTGGTCGGTTCGTTCTGTCCCGTTCCAGAAGGACGGTCAGAGCTTCAGGTCCCACTGCGTGGCGTCGTACGTGAAGCCGGGGTTGACCTCGACCGTCAGGTTCTTGGCGTCCGCCGGAGTGTCGAAGGCGAACTGGACGGTGACCTTCTTGCCCGGCAGGACCGTGCCGCTGAAGCCCGCGCCCACCTTGTTGTCGAAGATCTGCTCGGCGTCCACGCCGTCCTGGCCGGCCCGGGCCGAGACGCTGACGAGCGCGGAGTCGAACTTCTCCTTGCCCGCGTTCTCGATGACGACGGCGACCCGGTATGCCTTCTGGCCCTTGGTGTGCCCGGCGGCGTACGCGTCCGGGGTGTACGAGGTGGCGTCGCCGACCGTGACCGTCAGATCGTCGTCGTACACGGCCGAGTCGCCGGCCTCCAGCGCCTTTCCGGTGTCCTTCTTCTTGCCCGCGTCGCCCTTGTCCGCGCCCCCGCCCTTCGCGGAGTCCGCGCCGGGCTTCGGCTTCGCGGAGGCCGTGGTGTCGGACACCGCCTTGTTGAGGTCGTTCACGGCGTCGTCCACCGCCTTGAACGTGATCACCGCGCCCACCACCGCGAGGACCAGCGAGATCAGGCCGAGCACGGCGCCGAAGGTCGCCATCCCCTTGTTGGTGGCCTCTCCGCGCTTCGCCCGGCCCCGGCCGGACAGGCCGAGGATCAGGGCGATGAGGCCCAGGATGCCCGCCAGCCAGAACATGAACGGGATCAGCCCGGACACGGCGCCGATGACACCCAGGACGAGGGCCGCGATGCCCAGTCCGTTACGGGCCGGACGTGCGCCCGGCATCTGGGCGGGGGCGTACGGCTGCTGGGGCTGCGGGGACTGCGGCGGCTGCGTGAACTGGGACATGGCTGTGCCCTCCGGCGAAAGCAGAAATGGATGGTGAGCGGTTCCGTGCGTCGCTCGTGTGCATCGCCCTGCGCATCGGCTTGTGCGGCGATGGGTCAATAACAGCAGAGCTTGTGAACCGAGTCAACACGGTTCACGGAGAATGGATTGATGCACGCTGTGAATCGGTGTCGTGTGAACCTGGTCGGTATGCTCGCCGACAACCAGTACCGGGACGAGTGTCAGGACCAGGGAGACAGCCAGTGCCGGAGAACTCGACAGAGGTGACCGCGGCCGGGATCGCACGGCTGGCGGGGGTGGGACGTGCCGCGGTCAGCAACTGGCGCCGACGCCACGCCGACTTCCCCAAGCCCGTCGGCGGCACCGAGACGAGCCCGTCCTTCGCGCTCGCCGAGGTCGAGCAGTGGCTCCGCGACCAGGGGAAAATCGCCGAGGTCCCGCTGCGCGAGCGGGTCTGGCAGCAGGTCGCCGGGCACCCGGCCGGCGCGGTCCCCGCCCTGGTCCACACGGGCTGCGCGCTGCTGCTCCTGCGGACCAGCCCCAAGACCTGGCCGGAGATCGCCGCCGCACCCGACGAACGGGTGGCCGACGTGCTGTCCCTCGCCCTCGACAAGGCGCTCACCGCCCGCTTCGGACCGGCGACGCAGGACGACCGGGCCATTCACGCGGCGGAAGGCGGCCGGACCGTTCACGCGGCGGAAGGCGGCCGGACCGTTCACACGATGGAAGGCGGCCGGACCGTTCACGCGGCGGAAGGCGGCCGGGCCGTTCACACCCCGAGCGGCACCGAACTGCTCCCGTCCGTACCGCTGCTCCGCGCCGTCGCGGAACTCGCCGCCGGGACCGGGCCCGGGGAGACCTTCGAGTTCCTGCTCGGCCGTCAGCTGGACGCCAACCCGCGCCAGTACACACTCACCCCGCCCGGACTCGCCGAGCTGATGGCCGCCCTGGCGGAGGCGGGGGAGCGGCCCGCCCGCACGGTCCTCGACCCGGCCGCGGGCACCGGCGCCCTGCTGCGCGCCGTCGCCGCCCCCGCAGCCCTGTACGCCCAGGAGACCGACCCCGACCTCGCCGCGCTCACCGCGCTGAGGCTCGCCCTGCACACCGACACCGGCTGCGCCCTGGCGGCACGGACCGCCGACACCCTGCGCGCCGACGCCTTCCCGCAGCTCGCCGCCGACGCCGTGCTCTGCCACCCGCCGTTCAACGAACGCAACTGGGGCCACGACGAACTCGCCTACGACCCCCGCTGGGAATACGGCTTCCCGGCCCGTACCGAGTCCGAACTCGCCTGGGTCCAGCACGCCCTGGCCCATCTGCGCGAGGGCGGCACCGCCGTACTGCTGATGCCCCCGGCCGCCGCCTCGCGCCGCTCCGGCCGCCGGATCCGCGCCGACCTGCTGCGCCGCGGCGCCCTGCGCGCCGTCATCGCGCTCCCGGCCGGCGCCGCGCCCCCGTACGGCATCCCGCTGCACCTCTGGGTGCTCCGCAAGCCCGGCAGCGGGGCGCACCCCGCGCCCGAACTGCTGCTGGTCGACACCGCGGAACCCGCCGAACCGGCCTCGGGAGGGCAGCCTTCCGCGACCGGCGGGCGCGACCGGCTCGACTGGCAGGCGGTGCGCCGCACCGTGCTCGACGCCTGGCAGTCCTTCGAGGGCTCCGCCCCGGCCGCGGCCCGCACCGGCGCCGGCCGCGCCGTCCCCGTCATCGAACTCCTCGACGACGACGTGGATCTGGCCCCCGCCCGCCATCTGCCGCCCCCGGCCGCCGCGGGCGGCCCCGGCGAGCTGATCCGGGTACGGGAACGGCTGGCCGAGACGCTCGGCCGCACCGGCGCCCTCACCCCGCCCGCCGTGACCCTCTCCGACCCGGCCCACTGGCCCCTGACCACCGTCGGCGAACTCGCCCGCGCCGGCGCACTCCAGCTCCGCACCGGCGGCTCCGGCACCGGCCCGGGGCCCGTACTCACCGAACACGACGTCCTGGGCTCCACCGCCCCTTCGGGAAGCCTGCCCACCGACGGGCCCCCCGAGGAACCGGTCCTCGTCGAACCCGGCGATGTCGTCGTCCCCGTCCTCGGCGGCGGATCCGCCGCCCGCGTCATCGACGACGCCACGGCGGGCGCCGCGCTCGGCCGCAACCTCCAGCTGCTGCGCCCCGATCCGGCCGCCCTCGACCCCTGGTTCCTGGCCGGCTTCCTGCGCGGCACCGCCAACAACCGCCAGGCCAGCAGCTACGCCTCCACCGCCACCCGGCTGGACGCCCGCCGCCTCCAACTGCCCAGGCTGCCGCTCGCGGAGCAGCAGCGGTACGGGGAACGGTTCCGGGCCCTGGCCGAGTTCGAGGACGCCCTCAGGCTGGCTGGCCGGCTCGGCGGACAGCTCGTACAGGGGATGTACGACGGGCTGACGGACGGCACGGTCGCCCCGAAGTGAGGTGAACCACAACGGTTCCGTACAACCCGGGGCCGGTTGTCGGTGTCGCCCTTTACGCTCGGATCTGCGCACACGGAGCGTGTGCGCGGATGTTCAACGACCAGGTCTCCAGGAGCAGCCATGTACGCCCCGGGTCATCCGCCGACGCCGCCGCGCCGGGTTCCCAGCCGGGCCTGGATCGTCTCGATGCGCGTGCTGTTCGGCGTGCTCTCGGTGGGCTCGGTCGGGCTGCTGCTGTGGAGCCCGCTGCTCCGGCTCGCGATCGTGCGCCGCCGGGCGTCCGACTGGTGGCTGACCGGAGCCGGGTTCGTGTTCGTCTGCGTGCTCCTGCCGATCCTCGGCAGGGACGGCAACGACGAGCCGAGCGGCATCGACAACGTCCTGATCCCGCTGCTGCTGGTGGCGATGCTGGGCTCGTTCGCGTACTACCTGGTCGGGGACATCCGCCACTACGAACGGCTGACGAAGCCGCACCCGACGGGCGGCTACGCGACCGCCCCGCCGATGCCGGGATACGGATACGGGTACCAGTACGCGCCCACGGTGCCGACGCGAATGCCCGCACCCGCACCCGCATTCTCACCTGCACCCGTGCACATGCCCATGACCGCTCCCGCGCCGGCTCCCGCGCCCGCTCCCACGCCCGTCCCGTCACCTCCGTCCCTGCCCGCACAGCAGCCGCCCACCGCGCCGAAGCAGCAGCCCCAGCCGGCCTCCTCGCCCCAACCCCACCCCCAGCGCATCGACCAGGTCCGTGCCGAGCTGGACGAGCTGAGCGACTACCTCCGTAAGGAGGAGGGCCGGTGAACGGGCGTCTCATCGGCGGGCGCTACCAACTGGCGACCCTCCTCGGCCAGGGCGGCATGGGCCAGGTCTGGACCGCCTACGACCAGCGCCTGGACCGCCGCGTCGCGGTGAAGCTGCTCCGCCCCGACCGGGTCACCGGCCCCATCGACAGCGAGGCCGCGGACGAGCTGCGCCGCCGCTTCGTCCGCGAGTGCCGGGTCACCGCCCAGGTCGACCACCCGGGCCTGGTCACCGTCCACGACGCGGGCAGCGACGGCGACGACCTGTTCCTCGTCATGCAGTACGTCGAGGGCGCCGACCTCGCCGACCATCTCGCCGAACACGACCCGTACCCCTGGCAGTGGTCCGTCGCGGTCGCCGCCCAGCTCTGCGCCGTCCTGTGCGCCGTGCACGCGGTGCCGATCGTCCACCGCGACCTCAAGCCCCGCAACGTGATGGTGCGTCCGGACGGCACCGTCACCGTTCTCGACCTGGGCGTCGCCTCCGTCCTGGACACCGACACCACCCGGCTCACCCACACCGGTTCACCGATCGGCTCCCCGGCCTACATGGCCCCCGAGCAGGCGATGGGCGGCGCCGTCGGCCCGTACACCGATCTGTACGCCCTCGGTGTACTCCTGCACGAACTGCTCAGCGGCGAGGTGCCGTTCGCCGGGTCCACCGCCCTCGGCGTGCTCCACCGCCACCTCCACGAGCCGCCGGTCCCGGTCCGCCGGATCAGGCCCGACATCCCCGAGCCGCTCGAAGCACTGGTGCTGCGGCTGCTCGCCAAGGACCCGCAGCACCGCCCCTCCGGCGCTCAGGAGGTGTACGAACACCTCGCCCCGCTGCTTCCCGCGCCGGGCACCGGGCTCTCCGTCGGACCGCTCGACCCGACCCGCCCCTTCCTGCGCCCGCACGCCCCGTGGCCCGACCGCACCGCCGCCCGGCCGCAGCCCCCGTCCCCGCCGCCGGGCCGGCCCGCGCCCACGGCCGCCCGGCCCGATGTGGCCGCCGCCGTCGACGACGTCAAGAAGCTGCTCGGCGAGGGCCGGATCACCCAGGCCGTGGACATCCTCGGCTCGATCCTCCCGGTCGCCGCCGAACAGCACGGCGAGGACTCCGCCGTGGTCCGCATCCTGCGCAAGCAGTACGCGGCGACGCTGATGGACGACGGCCAGTACCGCCGCGCCCTGCCCGAGCTGCGACGGCTCGCCGACGACCGCGCGGCGGAGGCGGGCCCGGCCGACCCGCAGACCCTCCAGTTCCGCCACGACGCCGCCCAGTGCCTGGAACAGCTCGGCGAACCGGCCGCCGCGCTCGCCGGGTACCGCGAGGTCCTCCCGTACTTCGAGAACCACCGCGCCACGGGCGGCGATCCGGCCCGCGCCTTCGAGATCCGCAACCGCATCGCGCACCTGCTGCTCGCGCTCGGCGACCACGTGACCGCGCGGGTCCAGCTCCAGGCGCTGCTGTACGACGCCGAGCGGGCCTACGGGCCGCACCACCCGCTGCCGGTGGAGCTGCGCCGCAGGCTCGACCGCCAGGTGGAGGTGCGGGGCGGCTGACGGCCGGACCGCCCCGGTCAGACCTCCACGGTCTCCGGCGCCCCGGCGTGCTGCCGCTCCCGTTCGGGCCCGGGCCGCCCGGCCTCCGACCTCCGCCGCCGGTACCCGAGCAGCAGCCCGCCGAGTACGAGAACGGCCAGCGCGCCCGCCCCGGCCACCGCACCCGCCCGCAGCCCCGGGGGCCGGAACGTGCAGTCGACGGATCCGCCCCGGGCCGGTGCCGGAGTGGCGACCAGGCCCAGATAACTGTCGGCGGGACGGCCCTGGCAGCTCCAGCCCGCGATCCGGGGCGCCGCGAGCACGACCGTTCCGGTGGTGCCGGGCGGCAGCTCGGCCCGTACGCCGTGGTCGGTGACGTGCACGGCGCTCGCGCCGGTGCGCTTCAGCCCGGCGACCGCCGAGTCCAGCCGGGCCCGGTCCAGACAGCCGACCGCCCGATGCGGCACGGTCCCGGCGCGCACCGGGGTCAGCGTGACCCGCACGCTCCCGGTCCCGCCGACCTCGCCCAAGCGGTGCATCGCGGCCCGCCTGGCCGGCAGCTGTCCCTTGAACTCGACCTCAGGACCCTCACCCAGCCGTGCCCGGCCGAACATGTCGGGCGCGAACAGATACGCCTCGGTGCCCGCCGGACAGGTGGCGGTCAGCGTGTACGTGCCGCGCCCCACCCGGTAGTCGTACGCCCCCTTGTCGCCCACCGCGCCGCCGTCCGCCGCGCTCAGCGCCGTCGTCGGGACCGTGTAGACCCGCGAGCCGAGCAGCTGCTCCTGGTTCCGGAACGGCGAACGGCCGTACGCCACCGGCGCGCCCGGCCCGCGCACCGTCACCAGCGGCGGCGTCCCGGCCCGACTCACCGTCACCGGCCGGTCATCCGTACCGCCCATGCCCGTGCGCCCGGCCCCCTGGTGTGGATCGCGCGGCCCGCGCACCCGCGCGCCGACCGAGAAGACCGCGTCCGTGACCGGGTTGTCGAGGCTCTGCACGGCGCGGCCGTTGGACGTCCACCCGCCGCCGAGCGCACGCATCGTGCGGGTCAGCACGGCGGGCGTGTGGCTGCTGTAGTACTGGCCGCCCTGCCCGCCCACCAGCAGCGGATCGTTGGCGGTGGTCTGCTCCCGGCCGGGGTCCGTGCGATAGGCCGGCCAGCCGTCGGCGCCCGCCACCACGGCGGCCTGGGTCCGCTGCCGTTCGCCCCAGGGCGCGTAGTCGTCGAGCCGGTTCAGCCGCTCCCGGTCGAAGTACGCGGTGCTCGCGGCGGCCTGCCCGGCCTGTGCGCCGATCAGCAGCACGGCGGCCAGCGCCGCGAGCCTGCGGCCCCGCCCGACCAGCACCAGCGCGCAGGCAGAGGCCACCAGACCCAGCCCGAACAGCGGATACGTCCACCCGGTGACCAGGTCGCTGAAGCCCGCCCCGGCCGCCAGCAGCACCAGGACCGCGCCCCCGCCGATCAGCGCCCGCCGCTCCGGCCGGCCGTACGAGACCGAGACCCAGGCGGCGATCACCACCAGCCCGGACAGCACGAACGTCTGCCGGTACGGGCTGCCGTTGGGCGTGGTGAAGGCGTGCCACAGCAGATGCGTCGGCTGCCACTGCAACGACAGCGCGACGCCCGCGACCAGCCCCACCCACGTCCACCGCTCGCGCCCCGGCACGGCCCGCTGGAAGGCCAGCGCACAGAGCAGCAGCAGGGTGCCGGTGCCGAGGAAGAGGGCCGGGGTGAAGAAGCTGTACGTGGCGGGCAGCAGCCGGGCGAGCACATCGGACCAGGCGGCGGGCGCGAACGGGCGGTCCCAGCCCGGGTAGGCGTGCTTGGTCCCCAGGTAGACGGGGAGCAGCACGGGTGCCGAGAGCCCGATCCCCACCCCGACCGTGCAGACGGCCCGCACCAGCCCCCGGACCACCGCCCGCCGGTCGTCCCGCTCGGTGAAGAACCGGACGGCCAGCACCAGGGCGGCACCGAGCGTCGCCATGTACGCCGTGTAGAAGTTCGCCGCCCACACCACCGCGACGAGCAGCGGCCCGGCGATCCGGTGCCGTCCCGTACGCGCCCACTCCGCGACCAGGCAGAGCAGCGGCAGCGCGACCAGCCCGTCCAGCCACATCGGGTTGTACGAGGCCTCGGCGACCGACCAGCCGCACAGCGCGTACGAGGCACCGAGCGTCCCTGCCGCCCACCAGCGCCCGCCGCGGACCGTCAGCAGGAACAGCGTCATCAGCGCCGCGGCCGACGCCATCTTCAGGACCGTCACCACATAGACCGCGAGATCGATCCGGTCGCGCGGGAACACCCCGACGAGCAGCGCGAACGGGCTGGTCAGATAGGTGCCGAGATCCGGCAGGAAGCTCGTCCCGTACCCGGAGGACCAGTTGAGCAGCAGCCCGCCGTCCGCGTTGCCGTGCAGCAGGTCCCACAGCCGGGCGTGGAACGGCACGAACTGATTGCCCAGGTCGTTGACGCTGCGCGTGTGGGGCCCGAACGGGAAGACCCGCGCGACGGCGTCACCCGCGCAGACCGCTGCGACGGTGAGCAGCGCGGCGAGCGAGCCCGCGCACAGGCGGGGGCGGGAAGTCGGCATACGCAGGAATATGCCAGCCTCGAACGTGCAACCCCGTCCCGAATTGGGTCAGTTCACGCAATGGACGCCCACCGGTCATGTGCTGCATCGAGTTCCGACATCTGGCCGGGCTGATGTACTTCCGTGCTGATCTCGCTGGTGGTGCCTTGTTTCAACGAGGAAGAGATCCTCGAACGCTTCCATGAACGCGTCACGGACGAAATGGCCGGGCTGGGACATGAATTCCAGCTGGTCTTCGTCGACGACGGCAGTGCGGACCGGACCCTGGTGATCCTCCAGGAGCTGGCCGCGGCGGACCCGCGGGTCCGCTATGTCTCCTTCAGCCGCAACTTCGGCAAGGAGGCCGCCATGCTGGCCGGCCTCCAGCACGCCGAGGGCGACGCCGTCGTCATCATGGACGCCGACCTCCAGCACCCGCCCGAGCTCGTGGGCCGGATGCTGGAGGAACACGCGCGGGGCCACGACCAGGTGATCGCCCGCCGCACCCGCAAGGGCGACCGGGTCACCCGCACGCTCAGCGCCCGCGCCTACTACTGGCTGATCAACCGCCTGGTGGACGTGGAACTGGTCGACGGCGTCGGTGACTTCCGGCTGCTCTCCCGCCGCACCGTCGACGCGGTACTGGCACTCACCGAATACAACCGGTTCTCCAAGGGCCTTTTCGCCTGGGTGGGATTCCGCACCACGACCTTCTCCTACGAGAATGCCGTGCGTGAACAGGGAAGTTCCGCCTGGACCTTCGGAAAGCTGCTCAATTACGGTCTCGACGGGCTGCTGTCCTTCAACAACAAACCGCTGCGCGCCGCGCTCTACCTCGGCATGCTGCTGCTGTCGGTGGCCTTCGCCTATGCTGCGTGGATCGTCGGCGTCGCCCTGGTGCAGGGGGTGGACACCCCCGGCTACGTCACCCTCATCGTGGTGGTCACGGCACTCGCCGGGGTCCAGATGGTGATGGTCGCAGTGGTCGGCGAGTACGTCGGCCGCATCTACTACGAGGTGAAGCGGCGCCCGCACTTCCTGGTCAAGGCCACGAACACCGGGGCATCGCGACAGATACGGGAACCCCAGGAGTTCGTACGCCGATGACGGTCACCGCACAGATGGCCCGATTCGCCCTCGTGGGAGTGGTGAACACCGGCACGTACTACGGCTGCTATCTCGTCCTGCTGACGGTGCTGCCCTACATCGCCGCCCATGTGATCGCCTTCGTGCTGAGCATGATCGGGTCCTTCTTCCTGAACTCCTGGTTCACCTACCGGACCCGGCCCACCTGGCGGAAGTTCCTGCTCTTCCCGCTCACCAACGCCGCCAACTTCGTCATCACGACCGGCGGCGTCTATCTGCTGGTCGGCCTCGCCGGGTTCAGCAGCCGGTACGCGCCGCTGGTCGCGGCCGCGGCGGCGATCCCGATCACCTTCGTCGTCTCGCGCACGATCATGCTTCGGCCGGACACCCCGGCCGCGGCGGCCGAACGCGTGCCCTGAGCCCCGCCGGGACGGTGCCCGGCCGGGCCCACATCCCCAACTCCTCCCGAATCGTTGGTCGAATCGGTGGCCCCAGCCGTGTCCACTGCCTAACATCGATCACCGCAAGGTCTTGTGCACTGATGCACAAACTCTCCCCGGGAGGCTCCTTTGCACCGCCGCCGTCGCACCGCGCTCACCGTCTCCGCCGCCCTGCTCGCCGGCGCCCCACTCCTGACCGCCTGCGGCAGCGAGGCCCACCCGGGCGCCGCGGCCGTCGTCGGCGGGGACCGGATCGAGGTCTCCACGCTGCAGGGCCAGGTGGCCGCCGTACGCGAGGCGCAGCGCGATTCGAAGGACGCCGCCCAGCTCATCGACAAGTCCGGCCAGCTCAGCCGGGCCAAGCTGCACGGAATGATCTTCGACCGGGTCCTGGACCGGGCCGCCCAGGACGCGGGCGTGTCCGTCAGCCGCAACGAGATCCAGCAGATGCGCAGGGCGGCGACCGCCCAGTCCGGCGGCGAGGAGCGGCTGCGCACGGCGATGCTCCAGCAGAGCTGGGTGGCCCCCGACCAGATCGACGCCGTCCTGCGCGAGCAGGTCCAGCTGACCAAACTGGCCCAGGCGCTCGGCGCGGACCTCCAGCAGCCCGCCGGTCAGCAGGCCGTGGGCGAGGCGCTCGGCAAGGCGTCGAAGGCCCTGCGGGTCGACGTCAATCCGCGCTACGGCAGCTGGGACAACAAGCAGACCCAGCTCGCCGACTACAAGGCCCCCTGGATCAAGCGGGTCACCAGGCCGGCCGGCGCGGAAGCCGAGGCCGGGGCCTGACCGGCCGCGGCGGGGCGGCCGGTGCGACCGGGGTAGATTCGAACGGTGAACGCTGAAGACCCCGGCCGTATCGTTCTGCTCACCGCCAGCCACCGCGTCGCGCCCGGACTCCTGTCCTGGCCCGCCTGGCAGACGCTGCACGCCGCGGACCGGGTGCTCTGCGCCGAGCCGGACCACCCGCAGCTGCCGTACCTGCGCGAGGCGGGCGTCACCGTCGAGCACTCCGCGCCCACCGCGCAGGAGCTCGTCGATTCCTGCGCGGGCGGCCGGAGCGTCGTCGTGGTCACCGGCGGCGAGGGGGACCAGCCGCTGACCGACGGGCTCGCCCGGCTCGCCGGTTCGGGCCGGGTGCGGATGCCGGACCTGGAGCTGCTGCCCGGCTCGTACGACCTGCCGGGCGCCCGGCTCCTCGATCTGGTGCAGGTCATGGACCGGATCAGGCTCGAATGCCCGTGGACCTCGCAGAAGACCCACGAGGGCCTCGCCAAGTACGCCATCGAGGAGGCGTACGAACTCGTCGAGGCGATCGAGGACGGCGACCGCGACGAGCTGCGCGAGGAACTCGGCGACGTCCTCCTCCAGGTCGTCCTCCACGCCAGGATCGCCGAGGAGGACGAGCAGGAGCCGTTCTCCGTGGACGACGTGGCCGCGACCCTCGTCGAGAAGCTGATCCACCGCCACCCGCACGTCTTCGGCGACGAGAGCGCCGAGACCCCGGAGGACGTGCACGCGCACTGGCTGCGCACCAAGGCCATCGAGAAGCAGCGTGACTCGGTCACCGACGGGGTCCCGCTCGGCCAGCCCGGCCTGGCGCTGGCGGCGAAGCTGGCCGGCCGGGTCCGTACCGCGGACCTCGACGTGCCGCTCCCCACCGGCGACGGCATCGGTTACGAGCTGCTCGCCCTCGCCGTACGCGCCGAGCGGGACGGCATCGACCCCGAAGCCGCACTGCGGGCCGCGGCCCGCGCCTACCGGGACGCCATCAGGGCGGCGGAGGGCAACGAGTGACGCCGGAGGGCGATGCCCGGCGTCCGGGGGCGGCGGATAACGTCAAGGGGTGAACCACAGTCCCGCCGACCGCCCCGCCGATCCGCCCGCCGCCTGCCCCGCCGGCGCCCCCGAACTCTTCACCTGGGAGTTCGCCACCGACCCGTACCCGGCGTACGCCTGGCTGCGTGAGCACAGCCCCGTGCACCGGACCACGCTGCCCAGCGGCGTCGAGGCATGGCTGGTGACCCGGTACACGGACGCCCGGCAGGCACTCGCCGACACCCGGCTCTCCAAGAACCCGGCGCACCACGCCGGGCCCGCGCACGCCAAGGGGAAGACGGGCATCCCGGGCGAGCGCAAGGCGGAGCTGATGACGCATCTGCTGAACATCGACCCGCCGGACCACACCCGGCTGCGCCGCCTCGTCTCCAAGGCGTTCACCCCGCGCCGGGTCGCCGAGTTCGCCCCGCGCGTACAGGAACTGACGGACCGCCTCATCGACCGCTTCATCACGGAGGGGAAGGCGGACCTCATCCACGACTTCGCCTTCCCGCTCCCCATCTACGCGATCTGCGACCTGCTGGGCGTTCCGCGCGAGGACCAGGACGACTTCCGGGACTGGGCGGGCATGATGATCCGCCACGGCGGCGGCCCGCGCGGCGGGGTGGCCAGGTCGGTGAAGAAGATGCGCGGCTATCTGGCCGAACTGATCCACCGCAAGCGGGAGAACCCGGGCGACGACCTGATCTCCGGGCTGATCCGGGCCGGCGACCACGGCGAGCACCTCACCGAGAACGAGGCCGCCGCCATGGCCTTCATCCTGCTGTTCGCCGGATTCGAGACGACGGTCAACCTGATCGGGAACGGCGTCCACGCGCTGCTGCGCGAACCCGGTCAGCGCGAACGGCTCCAGCTCTCCCTGGACGCGGGGGAGAGCGGACTGCTGGAGACCGGCATCGAGGAACTGCTGCGCTACGACGGCCCGGTGGAGCTGGCCACCTGGCGGTTCGCCACCGAGCCGCTGACGCTCGGCGGACAGGACATCGCCGCCGGGGATCCCGTACTCGTGGTGCTCGCCGCGGCCGACCGCGACCCGGAGCGCTTCGAGGACCCCGACACGCTCGACCTCGCACGGCGTGACAATCAGCACCTCGGATACGGGCACGGCATCCACTACTGCCTGGGAGCGCCGCTCGCCCGGCTGGAGGGACAGACCGCGCTGGCCACGCTGCTGAACCGCCTTCCGGACCTGCGACTTGCGGTGGAACCTGCCGATTTGCGGTGGCGTGGCGGGCTCATCATGCGCGGACTCCGCACGCTTCCCGTGGAGTTCACCCCGGGGTCCGCCCACGTGAAAAGTGACACTCTGTCAACTCTGTGACTTTCACGTGATCTGCGCTGCATCGACTTGTGACTCCCGTTCGAACCCGGCTAGGTTCACCGTTCGACTCACCAGTCACCTGTCAGCTACCCGGAAGGCAACCCCATGGGCTCCGCGAACGGCAGACACCGTCGCCCCCGTCAGGCACCCGCCATCGTCGTCGCCGCGGGCGTGACCGGATCGGCCATCGCCATCCCGCTGCTCGGCGCGTCCGGCGCACACGCGGCCGACGCCCAGACCTGGGACCGGGTGGCCGAGTGCGAGAGCGGCGGCATGTGGAGCGCCGACCTCGGCAACGGCCTCTACGGCGGCCTCCAGTTCTCGCAGGAGACGTGGAAGGCGTACGGCGGTTCGGCGTACGCGGAGCGCGCCGACCTCGCCAGCCGGGCGCAGCAGATAGCGGTGGCCGAGAAGGTGCTGGACGACCGCGGCCCGAAGGCCTGGCCCAGCTGTGCGGTCATCTCCGGGCTCGCCGTGGACGGGACGCTGCCCGGAGTGGACCCGGGCTCCGTGCCCGCCGACGAACCGACCGGGAGCGCGAAGCCGTCCGGCGACGCGTCGGCGGACCCGTCCGGCGACGCCACACCGTCCGACAGCGCCTCCGGCAGCGCCTCCGACGGCACGGACGCCGTGGACGGCGCCGACGGCCCGGAGAAGGCCGATGGGCCGTCAGGGAAGACCTCGCCGTCCCCGAAGCCCTCGACCACCCCCTCCCCGGACGCGTCCACCGGCGCCCCCTCCGGAGCGCCCGACGCCTCCGGCTCGCCCGACGCGTCCGGCGGCACGGGCGGCAAGCACCGCGGCGCGCCGGCCGCGGAGAAGGGCGGCGGCACGGGCGGCGGCGGCCGCGAGGCGGGCCGTCATGCCTCGCGCGGCGGCGGCGACGCGCGCGACACGGCCGACACGCCCGCCGACGGCACGTACACCGTTCACGCCGGTGACAACCTCTGGTCGATTGCTGATGCACAGAACATCCCCGGTGGCTGGCCCGCGCTCTACGAGGCCAACAAGGCTGCTGTCGGCGCCGACCCGGACCTCATCCTCCCTGGCCAGAGCCTCGATCTCGACGTGAAAGCCAAGTGAGGACAGTCTGATAATCGACTAAAAGCACCCTCAAAATCGGGGCAGTTCAGGGACCTATGTCCGCTTATGCGTAAGTGAGACATGGGTCTCTTTGCGTCAACTGGCGTGTCGCGCCCGGGGAGCCCTTCCGCATCACGTCCGACCTGCGGAAACGATGGTTCTTCAGATGCAAGTACGGGCTGATTGTCCGATGTGTCCATCTTTGAATGTGAGGGTTGCGTATGTTTACGGTCGGAACCGCTCGCACCGCGGGCCCCGTCGACCGTCACGCCGAATCCTGCCGTCGGTCGAAGGGAACAGACGCGTAAAGCGCCGTAGGCAGGAGCGGGGGACCCAGGTAAGCGCCGGGCCCGATCGTCGAAAGACGCATCAGGACCGGCTTGGGGTGAAGTCGCGTGCTAGGACGTGCGACCGGGCAACTCACTTGGCCCGAACCCGACAGCTCACCTCGTAGGCGTCGGTGAGGAGAAGTTCCATGCTGCTTTCCAGCAAGGGCAAGCACCGCCGCCCGTCCAAGGCCGTCCGTATCGCCACGCTCGCCGGTGTCGCCGGTGCCGCAGTCGCCGTGCCCCTGATGGGCGCGACCGGCGCCTCCGCCGCCTCCGTCGCCACCTGGGACGCCGTCGCCCAGTGCGAGTCCGGTGGCAACTGGTCCATCAACACCGGCAACGGCTACTACGGCGGTCTGCAGTTCTCGCAGTCCAGCTGGGCCGCCGCCGGCGGTACGCAGTACGCCGCCCGTGCCGACCTGGCCACCAAGGCCCAGCAGATCGCCACCGCCGAGAAGCTCCTCGACATGCAGGGCCCGGGTGCCTGGGGCTGCGCCGGCGCCGGCAACCTGACCAACGACGGTGTCGACCCGGGTGTCAGCACCGGCTCCTCGAACTCCACCGCGAACTCCGGCGCCTCCGAGCAGCAGAGCGCCCCGAAGCAGCAGTCGCAGCCGGCCCAGCAGGCCCAGCCGAAGCCGGCCGAGCGCACCGAGGCCCCCGCCGCCTCCCGCTCGGACCGCTCCGCCGCCCCGCAGGCCGAGTCGAAGAAGACCGTCACCACCCCGACCGGCGAGAAGGTCAAGAAGGGCGACGGCGAGTACAAGGTCGTCTCCGGCGACTCGCTGAGCAAGATCGCCGCCGACAACAAGGTCGAGGGCGGCTGGAAGCACCTGTTCGAGCTGAACAAGGACATCGTCAAGGACGCCGACCTGATCTACCCGGGTCAGCAGCTGCACCTGACGAAGTAGTCGCGGCTCTCTCCTCCCGGGCACCGCCCCGGTCCGGCGCGCGTTTCCCCGTGTGCGCCGGACCGGGGCACTGCCGTTCGCGCTCGGGGGAGCGCCGGATCGTTCAAGTGTTGTAGTTACTGGTCAGTAAATTTTTGGCTGTTTGCCCGGCAATGTGTGCCCTCGGGCCCTTTTTCGTCCCAGGGGTCGGGCGGTCGGCCGACTGATCGGGCCGGGCCGGTTAGGCTCTTGTCGCAAGGCCAAAGCGACCCTGCACAACCAGCGTCATATCCCAGAAGGAGATGCCTCGTGCCGTCCATCGACGTCGTCGTAGCCCGGGAAATCCTCGACTCCCGCGGAAACCCCACGGTCGAGGTAGAGGTCGGCCTCGACGACGGCAGCACGGGCCGTGCTGCCGTTCCGTCCGGCGCCTCCACCGGTGCGTTCGAGGCCATTGAGCTTCGCGACGGTGACCCCAACCGCTACCAGGGCAAGGGCGTCGAGAAGGCCGTCCTCGCCGTGATCGAGCAGATCGGCCCGGAGCTCGTCGGCTACGACGCCACCGAGCAGCGGCTGATCGACCAGGCGATGTTCGACCTGGACGCCACCGAGAACAAGGGCTCGCTCGGCGCCAACGCCATCCTCGGCGTCTCGCTGGCCGTCGCCCACGCTGCCTCCGAGGCCTCGGACCTGCCGCTGTTCCGCTACCTCGGCGGCCCGAACGCGCACCTGCTGCCCGTTCCGATGATGAACATCCTCAACGGCGGCTCGCACGCCGACTCCAACGTGGACATCCAGGAGTTCATGATCGCGCCGATCGGCGCGGAGTCCTTCTCCGAGGCGCTGCGCTGGGGTGCCGAGGTCTACCACACGCTGAAGAAGGTCCTGAAGACCAAGGGCCTGTCGACCGGTCTCGGCGACGAGGGCGGTTTCGCGCCGAACCTGGAGTCGAACCGCGCCGCCCTGGACCTCATCGTCGAGGCCATCAAGGAAGCCGGCTACGCCCCGGGCAAGGACATCGCGCTCGCGCTCGACGTCGCCGCGTCCGAGTTCTACAAGGACGGCAAGTACGAGTTCGAGGGCAAGTCCCGCTCGGCCGCCGAGATGACCGAGTACTACGAGGAGCTCGTCTCCGCGTACCCGCTGGTCTCCATCGAGGACCCGCTGTACGAGGACGACTGGGCCGGCTGGAAGGTCATCACCGACAAGCTCGGCGCCAAGGTGCAGATCGTCGGCGACGACCTCTTCGTCACCAACCCGGAGCGCCTGGCCCGCGGCATCGAGGAGGGCTCCGCCAACGCCCTGCTCGTCAAGGTCAACCAGATCGGCTCGCTGACCGAGACCCTGGACGCCGTCGAGCTGGCCCAGCGCAACGGCTTCAAGTGCATGATGTCGCACCGCTCGGGCGAGACCGAGGACGTCACCATCGCCGACCTCGCCGTCGCGGTGAACTGCGGCCAGATCAAGACCGGCGCCCCGGCCCGCTCGGACCGCGTCGCCAAGTACAACCAGCTGCTGCGCATCGAGGAGATCCTCGACGACGCCGCGGTGTACGCGGGCCGCTCGGCGTTCCCGCGGTTCAAGGGCTGACAAGCCCGGCGGGGGCAAGTGCCCCGGCCTCCGTCCGTCCCCGCACTCGGTCCCGTACCGTGTGCGGGGACGGACGTGCGTAGTGGGGAGGCGGAGACATGGCCGCGAAGGACCGGGACCGGTTCTCCACCGCGACCCGGCTGCGACTGCTCGGCGAGCAGACCGCGGCCCGTGTCTACCGGTCCCAGAACCGCCGCCAGGCCCGCCGCTCACGGCTCACCGGCCGGGCGGCCTTCCTCGCGCTGGTCGTCTGCTCGCTGGTGGTCGCGCTCGCGTATCCGATGCGGCAGTACGTCTCGCAGCAGGACGAGATCGCGGACCAGGAGCGGCTGGCGCAGGACGCCAAGGCCCGTACCGAGGAGCTGCGCGACGAGAAGGCGCGCCTCCAGGACGATGCGTACATCCGGCAGCTGGCCCGTACGCACCTGCACTACCTTCTTCCCGGGGAGACCGGTTACACGGTGATCGACCCCGACGCGGTCAAGGAGCGCGAGGGCAGGACGGACGAGTCCGGCCGGCCGTGGCACTCCAACCTCTGGGACGGCGTGGACAGCGCCGACCGCGACTGAATCCCTTCATCCATCTGCAGAACCGCAGTTCGAGCAGCCCGATCAGAACCTAGGCAGGCATGGAAACGCCCCCTCCCCAGACCGAGTCCACCGCGCCCACCGAGGCGGACATCGCCGCGTTCCAGCAGCAGCTGGGGCGTCCGCCGCGCGGTCTGCGCGCGATCGCGCACCGCTGCCCGTGCGGCAACCCGGACGTGGTCGAGACGCAGCCCCGGCTGGAGGACGGTACGCCGTTCCCGACGACGTACTACCTGACCTGCCCGCGTGCCGCGTCCGCGATCGGCACGCTGGAGGCGAACGGGGTCATGAAGGAGATGACCGAGCGCCTCGGTACGGACCCCGAGCTGGCCGCCGCGTACCGGGCCGCGCACGAGGACTACATCGCCCGGCGCGACGCGATCGAGGTGCTGGAGGGCTTTCCGAGCGCGGGAGGCATGCCGGACCGGGTGAAGTGCCTGCACGTCCTGGTGGGGCACTCGCTGGCCGCGGGGCCGGGGGTGAACCCGCTGGGGGACGAGGCGATCGCGATGCTGCCGGAGTGGTGGCGCAAGGGGCCGTGCGTCTCGCCGTGCGGCGCGCCGGAGGAGGACTGACCGTTCGCACGGGGGCTCTGCCCCCGGACCCCCGCTCCTCGATCGCCGGAGGGGCCTGGTTCTGCTCCTTGTCCGTCGCAGGGGCTCGGTTTGCTCCTCGTCCGTCGCAGGGGTTTGATCTGCTCCTCGTCCGTCGGAGGGGCCTGATGTGGGCTCTGCCCATGATTCTGGAGCGTTCATGACCCGCGTGGCCGCCATCGACTGCGGTACCAACTCCATCCGTCTGCTCGTCGCCGACGCGGATCCGTCCACCGGTGAGTTCGTCGAGCTCGACCGGCGGATGGAGATCGTCCGGCTCGGGCAGGGCGTCGACCGTACCGGCCGGCTCGCCCCCGAGGCGCTGGAGCGGACGTTCGCGGCCTGTCGGCAGTACGCGGCGGTCATCAAGGAGCACGGGGCGCAGCGGATCCGATTCGTCGCCACCTCCGCCTCCCGCGACGCGGAGAACCGGGACGACTTCGTCCGCGGGGTGCTGGAGATCCTGGGCGTCGAGCCCGAGGTGATCAGCGGTGACCAGGAGGCCGAGTTCTCCTTCACCGGAGCCACCAAGGAGCTCGCGGGCCGCGATCACCTGGCGAAGCCGTATCTCGTCGTGGACATCGGCGGCGGCTCCACCGAGTTCGTCGTCGGCGACGACCACGTGCGGGCCGCGCGTTCCGTGGACATCGGCTGCGTACGGATGACCGAGCGGCACCTCGTGCGCGACGGCGTCGTGACCGACCCGCCGGACGACGGGCAGGTCGCCGCGATCCGGGCCGACATCGACGCCGCCCTCGACCTCGCCGAGGAGAGCGTTCCGCTCGCCGGGGCCGCCACCCTCGTCGGGCTGGCCGGGACGGTCACCACGATCGCCGCGATCGCCCTGGGGCTGGAGGCGTACGACTCCGAGGCGATCCACCACTCCCGGATCTCCGTCGAGCAGGTCCGGGAGATCACCGGACGGCTGCTCGGCTCCACCCACGCCGAACGGGCCGCGATCGGCGCGATGCACCCGGGACGGGTCGATGTGATCACGTCCGGGGCGCTGATCCTGCTCGCCGTGATGGAGCGGACCGGGGCCCGCGAGGTCGTCGTCAGCGAGCACGACATCCTCGACGGAATCGGCTGGTCGATCGCCTAGAGCGACCGCGTGCGGCCCCCCGGACGGGGCGCTCACGCGTACCTTGGCCTGCACCTTTGAGCCCTTCCCGACCCCTCGGACGGTGGTTCCCGGGGCGCGGCGCGACGAAGTTCGTGAACTTCTTCACAAGGAATTCGGCTCTGTGGAGGGAAGTTCTGCTCCGGATGGGCATCCGGGGCCGCTCGCAAGGTCGTTGAGAGGTCGCGCGGAAGTGTTCCGGACGCGTTGCCGGCAGATGTACCGGAGTGGTGGTTCACCCTGTCCGGAGGGCCAAGGGCCAGCTCACAAGCGGTGAACAACGTTCGCCGTCACGCCGTGGTTCCCCTGTGGCGTCATGACCTGGGTCACGTGGGCGGCGAAGTGTAGCAGAAGGGGGCCCCAACCTTGTGAAGGGGCTCACGAGCATGCCCTCGGAGGGGGGTGGATACTCGATGGCATGAGCACCACGGAGCGTCCCAGGATCCTCGTAGTAGGCGGTGGGTACGTAGGCCTGTACGCAGCTCGGCGCATCCTCAAGAAGATGCGCTACGGCGAGGCGACCGTCACGGTCGTCGACCCCCGGTCGTACATGACCTACCAGCCCTTCCTCCCCGAAGCTGCTGCCGGCAGCATCTCGCCTCGGCATGTCGTCGTCCCGCTGCGACGCGTCCTGCCCAAGGCCGAGGTCCTCACCGGCCGCGTCACCACCATCGACCAGGACCGCAAGGTCGCCACGGTCGCGCCGCTCGTCGGCGAGGCCTACGAGCTGCCCTTCGACTACCTGGTCATCGCGATGGGGGCGGTCTCCCGCACCTTCCCGATCCCCGGCCTCGCCGAGCAGGGCATCGGCATGAAGGGCATCGAGGAGGCCATCGGCCTGCGCAACCACGTCCTTGAGCAGCTGGACAAGGCCGACTCGACGACCGACGAGGACGTCCGCCGCCGGGCCCTCACCTTCGTCTTCGTGGGCGGCGGGTTCGCCGGTGCGGAGACCATCGGCGAGGTCGAGGACATGGCCCGCGACGCGGCGAAGTACTACACGAGCGTGAAGCGCGAGGACATGCGCTTCATCCTCGTCGACGCCGCCGACAAGATCCTTCCCGAGGTCGGCCCGAAGCTGGGCACCTGGGGCCGGGAGCACCTGGAGTCCCGTGGCGTCGAGGTCTTCCTCTCGACCTCCATGGACTCCTGCGTCGACGGTCACGTCGTGCTGAAGAACGGCCTTGAGGTCGACTCCAACACCATCGTGTGGACGGCCGGCGTGAAGCCGAACCCGGCGCTGGCCCGCTTCGGCCTGCCGCTCGGTCCGCGCGGTCACGTGGACACCTCCGAGAAGCTCCAGGTGCAGGGCACCGACTACATCTGGGCCGCGGGCGACAACGCCCAGGTCCCGGACATGGTCGGCCGCAAGGCAGGCAACCCGAACGCCTGGTGCCCGCCCAACGCCCAGCACGCGCTGCGGCAGGCCAAGGTCCTCGGCGACAACGTCATCTCCGGGATGCGCGGCTTCCCGCAGAAGGACTACAGCCACGCCAACAAGGGTGCCGTCGCCGGTCTGGGGCTGCACAAGGGCGTCGCGATGATCGTCATGGGCAAGATGAAGATCAAGCTCAAGGGACGCCTCGCCTGGTACATGCACCGTGGTTACCACGGCATGGCGATGCCGACCTGGAACCGCAAGATCCGGATCTTCGCCGACTGGACCCTTGCGATGTTCCTCAAGCGCGAGGTCGTCTCGCTCGGCGCCATGGAGACGCCGCGCGAGGAGTTCTACGAGGCCGCCAAGCCGGCCCCGGCGCCGGCCGCCGCCAAGGCCGAAGGCGAGAAGGCCAAGGCCTCCTAGTCCGCGCGCGGGCCCACTCGCCCGCGCGGCAGTACCTGTACGACGCCCGAAGGGGCCGTCCGCCATCCGTGGTGCGGGCGGCCCCTTCGGCGTATCCGCGACCAAGTGTGTGTGGCATACAGCTATTTTGCCGTTCCATTGCGCTGTAGCGGGATGGCGGGCGCTTCGCGGACTGTTGACCCGTACGTACCTCGTCGTGGCACACGAGTGCCCGGCGTGGTTGCAGGCATGTTCGACCATGTTTGGGCACATTGGGAACACCATCACGGAGGTGTGCGCCATGGCAGACGCCGCGCTGCGGCTGACCGCTCTCGCCGAGGAGTTGCTGGGAGAAAAGCTGCCGGTCCGTATCCGGGCCTGGGACGGCAGCGAATCCGGACCGCCCGGTGCCCCCGTACTTGTGATCCGGAGCCGTCGTGCACTGCGCCGGCTGTTCTGGAAGCCGGGCGAACTGGGCCTGGCCCGCGCCTGGGTGGCCGGCGAACTCGACATCGAAGGCGATCTCTACGAGGCCCTGGACCTGATGGCCTCGCTCATCTGGGACCGCGGTCCCGACACCGGGGACCGCGTGCACCCGGTCCGCGACCCCAAGGTACGGGCCTTCGCCAAGGGGCTGCTGCGACTGGCCGGCCCGCTGCCCCCGCCGCCCCCGCCGCCCGAGGAGGTCCGCCGCCGCGCCGGCACCCTCCACACCAAGCGCCGGGACAAGCAGGCCATCAGCCACCACTACGACGTGGGCAACGACTTCTACGAACTGGTCCTCGGCCCGTCCATGGTCTACTCCTGCGCCTACTGGGAGAACGGCGGGACGCTTGAGGACGCCCAGCGCGACAAGCTCGACCTGGTCTGCCGCAAGCTCGCGCTGAAGGAGGGCGACCGCCTCCTCGACGTCGGCTGCGGCTGGGGCTCCATGGCCATCCACGCCGCCCGGGAGTACGGCGCCCGGGTCACCGGAGTGACCCTCTCCGTCGAACAGGCCGCCTTCGCCCGGAAGCGCATCGCCGAGGAGGGCCTGACCGACCGGATCGAGATCCGGGTCCAGGACTACCGGGACGTCAGGGACGGCCCCTACGACGCCATCTCGTCCATCGGCATGGCGGAACACGTCGGCTCGGTCCGGTTCCGCGAGTACGCCGACGACCTCTACGCACTCCTCAGGCCCGGCGGCCGGCTGCTCAACCACCAGATCGCCCGCCGGCCCGAGAAGGACGAGTCCGCCTACCACGTGGACGAGTTCATCGACGCCTATGTCTTCCCCGACGGCGAACTGGCCCCGGTGGGCCGGACCGTGGCCACCCTCGAAGAGGCCGGGTTCGAGGCCCGCGACGTCGAGGCGCTGCGCGAGCACTACGCGCTGACCCTGCGCCGCTGGGTCGCCAACCTGGAGGAGCACTGGGACCGGGCGGTCCGGATGACCTCGCCCGGGCGGGCCAGGGTCTGGCGGCTCTACATGGCCGCCTCCGCCCTCTCCTTCGAACACAACAAGATCGGCGTCAACCAGATCCTCGCGGTTCGCCCGGCGGAGGGCGGGGCCGCCGGGCTGCCGCTGCGGGCCCGTGACTGGACGGCTTCCGCGACCGGCTGACACCGGTACCGGACGGCACGGGAACGGCCGAGGGCCGGTACCCGCAGCGAAGGTGCTGCGGGTACCGGCCCTCGGGTCCGTCCGGCGGGGCCCAGGGGCCCGCCGGGTGGTACTACTCGGTCTTGATCGCCGTCAGCATGTTCAGCTTCGCGGCGCTGCGGGCCGGCCAGAGCGAGGCCAGCACACCCACGATCGCCGCCAGCACCAGGAAGACCGCGATCCGGTCCCACGGGATGACCAGCGCGTACTCCGGGATCTCCGACGACAGGGTGTTCCCGATCGCCCAGCCGAGGAACATGCCGAGCACGACACCGACCACCGCGCCGAAGAGCGAGATGACCACGGCCTCCAGCCGGATCATGCGCTTCACCCGGCCCCGGTCCAGGCCGATCGCCCGCAGCATGCCGATCTCCTGCTGGCGCTCGAAGACCGACATCGCCAGGGTGTTGACGACCCCGAGCACCGCGATGATCAGGGCCATCGCCAGCAGCCCGTACATGATGTTCATCGCGAGGTTGACCGAGCCGCCGAACATGTCACGGATGTCCTGACGGTCCATGATGCTCATGCCCGGGTTGTCACCCAGGGCCTTCACCAGGGCCTGCTCGTTGGCCTCGGTCGCGCCGCCGTCCGTCTTCAGCCAGATCTCGCGGATGTCCGACATGCCGCCGTGTGCGTCGGCGACGTTCTTCGGGACCAGGACCGGGGAGAGCATCTCGTTGCCCTCGAAGACCGCCCCGACCTTCAGCTCGCCCTTCTTGTCGTCGTCGAACTTCACCCGGAGGGTGTCGCCGGTCTTCCAGCCGTTGGACTTCGCCGTCTTCTTGTCGACGGCGATCTCGCCCTTGGCCAGCGCGTCGAGCGAGCCGGAGACGGTCGGCAGCGTGAAGAGCTGCTGCACGTCGCCGGGGCTGACGGCGGACGCGGAGTGGTACTCGCCCTTGACCTCCAGCGAGGTGGCCTGCTGCGGCGAGATGGCCGAGACCCCGTCGGCCTTGCGCAGCGCGGCGAGCGCCGACTCGTCGAGCGGACCGCCGCTCGCCATCGACACCATGTAGTCGGCCTTGATGTTGTCCGTGGTCATCCGGTCGACCGCCTGGCCGAGGGTGACGCCGAGGACCGAGATACCGGTGACCAGGGTGAGGCCGATCGCCAGCGCGGAGGCGGTGGCGCCGGTACGGCGCGGGTTGCGGACCGCGTTCTGCGCGGCCAGCTTGCCGGAGACCCCGAACAGCCGCTTCAGCAGCGGGCGGACCAGCGCGATCACCGGCCGCGACAGCAGCGGGATCAGCACGATGACACCGATCAGGGTGAGGAAGGCACCCACGGCGATGATCGTCCGGCCGGACGATCCGCTCTTGGACGCGCCCGCCACGATCGCCGCGCCGCCCAGCAGGGTGAGCACCGCGCCGATCGAGTTGCGCACCACCAGGGACTTGACCGTGGCCGTCGCGTGCACGCTGCTCATCGCCGCGACCGGCGGGATCTTGGCGGCCCGGCGGGCGGGCAGCCAGGCGGCCAGCACGGTGATCAGGACACCGACGCCGAACGCGGCGAGGACCGCGGTGGGCGAGACGATCAGCGGTCCGGCCGGGATCTTCCCGCCGAACAGGCTCATCGCGGAGCGCAGCCCGATGGCGAGGGCCAGCCCGATGGCGAAGCCGATGACCGAGGCGATCAGGCCGACGACGGCCGCTTCGAGGAGCACCGAGCGCTTGACCTGGCGGCGCGAGGCGCCGACGGCGCGCATCAGCGCCAGTTCCTTGGTGCGCTGGGCGACCAGCATGGTGAAGGTGTTGGCGATCAGGAAGACACCGACGAACAGGGCGATGCCGGCGAAGGCGAGCAGCATCCCGTTGAGACCGCTCAGACCGCTCTCGATGTCCTTGGCCTGCTGGTCCGCGAGCGCCTGGCCGGTCTTGGCCTGGGCGTCCTTGGGCAGCAGCGGCTTCACCTCGGCCAGCAGCTTCTCGGCGGAGGCGCCGGGCGCGGCGGACACGTTGGCGTCCTGGAACACGCCGGGCTTGAGGTAGAGCTTCTGGGCGACCTCGGTGTCGAAGAGGACCAGGCTGCCGCCCGCGTTGACCGCGCCGTCCTCGGTGGTGAAGACGCCGGACAGGACGTACTCCTTCACCGGCCCGTTCGTGGCGACCCGGACCCGGTCACCGACGTGGTACTCGCCCTTCTTCGCGGTCTCCTTGTCGAGCGCGATCCGGTCGGCCGCGGCCGGGCCCGTACCGTCGACGAAGGTGTACGCGGAGTCCTTGCCGTTCTTGCCGGGGAAGTAGTTCCCGCCGGTGTTCGACCAGCCGTTGCCGATCAGCCGGCCGTCGGGGTCGGCGACGCCGGCGAAGCCGGAGACCCGGCCGGTGGCGGTGGAGACGCCGTCCAGGCCCTGGATCTTCTCCAGGGTGGCGGCGGTGATGCCGGAGGTCTTCTCGTCGCGCTGGTCGGCGTAGGTGGTGACGGCGACGGCCACGTCGTCGTAGCTCTTGGCCGACTGATTGCGGAGGGCGTTGCCGAGGGTGTCGGTGAAGACCAGCGTGCCGGAGACGAAGGCCACGCCGAGCATCACGGCGAGGACGGTCATCAGCAGCCTGGCCTTGTGCGCGAGCACATTGCGCAGGGCGGTACGGAACATGTCTGTCAGTCCTGGGATGGGGAGGGTGTCCGGGAGGGGGCGCGGGGCGGGACGGGGCTCAGCTGGTGCGGCCCTTGGCGTCGAACGCCTTCATCCGGTCCAGGACCCGGTCCGCGGTGGGGTTGATCATCTGGTCGACGATGCGGCCGTCCGCGAGGAAGATGACCCGGTCCGCGTAGGAGGCGGCCGCCGGGTCGTGGGTGACGATCACCACGGTCTGCCCCAGCTCGCGCACCGAGTTGCGCAGGAAGCCGAGGACCTCGGCGCCGGAGCGGGAGTCCAGGTTCCCGGTCGGCTCGTCACCGAAGATGATCTCCGGCCGGGAGGCCAGGGCGCGGGCCACCGCGACGCGCTGCTGCTGGCCGCCGGAGAGCTCGGTCGGCCGGTGGCTCAGCCGGTCGGAGAGGCCCACCATGTCGATGACCTTACGCACCCACTCGGCGTCGGGCTTGCGGCCCGCGATGTCCATGGGGAGCGTGATGTTCTCGTACGCCGTCAGCGTCGGCAGCAGGTTGAACGCCTGGAAGATGAAGCCGATCTTGTCCCGGCGGAGCTGGGTGAGCTGCTTGTCCTTGAGGGTGCCGAGCTCCGTGTCACCGATCCGCACCGAACCGCTGCTGAAGCTGTCGAGGCCGGCCACGCAGTGCATCAGCGTGGACTTGCCGGAGCCGGACGGGCCCATGATCGCGGTGAACTCGCCCTGCGGGAAGTCCACGCTGACCTGGTCCAGAGCGGTCACCCGGGTCTCGCCCTCCCCGTAGACCTTCGACAGATCCGTGGCGCGGGCGGCCACCGTGGCGACGCGGGGTGCGGTGGAAATGGTGGTCACGGGAATCTCCTGTTTCGGGGCTCCGGCCGAGGGCTCGTCCGGGGTTTGATCGGTACCCCTCAATCGTCACTGCTGTTCCGCCGCCGGTCGTCCGTCCGCATGCCCGTTCCGGGGGCAGCCTTGAGTCGCACCGGGAGAGCCCCGGGTCCTCCTGCGGTATGACACCGACCCTGAGTCGCCGGTCCGGGGACCACCCGCCCGGCGGGTGCGCCCGGCTCCGGTGTCCGGCCCCGCGCCCCGCCCGGTGACGCGCCCGGGGAGATCACCGGGCGCGCCCCGGTGAATGCGCCGTCCGAGTGCGGCGACTTTACGTCAATCCGGATTGCCGGCCGCCGTACCCGCTACCCCGCCCAGGCATGTGGCGATGCCCTTTCACGAGTGCTGACGACCCCTCAAGCGGTCAATAAAATAAGACAACATCGCGTCACTGATCCGCTGTTCGGGGGAAGTCCCCGGATAGGGTCATGTGCCAACGCGGAGCCGCGCGCCAGGCCTGGATGGTGGAATGCAGACACGGCGAGCTTAAACCTCGCTGCCCCTCGGGGGCGTACCGGTTCGAGTCCGGTTCCAGGCACCACTTCTCTCTTGGCGGCCGAGCCGGCGGCAGACCCGCCCACCGGTGATCCGGATCGGTTTTCCGACAGGTTTCCGGGCCGGCTCCGGACAGGTTCCCGCAAAGATCCTCCCCAAGCACTAGTCTGATTCTTTTGCCTAGCCATTACTCTTGTGGGAAGGCCACGCAGGGTGGCCATGGAGGAGTGAGATGAGGAGCAGCAACCCGGTCTTCTCGCGACGGGGCTTCAGCCGCGACAACGGATACGCGGGCTTCAACGCGGCGCCGCAGGCCGGGGCCCCCGCAGCGGGTGCCAACCCGTACGCGCAGGGCGCCGCCGCCAACCCGTACGCCACCAACCCCTACGCCCAGCCGGACGCCCAGCACGGCGCCCCGCAGGCACCGGTCCGTTCCGGTGCGATGACGATCGACGACGTCGTCACGCGCACGGCGATCACGCTGGGCACCGTGGTGCTCGGCGCCGCGCTCGCCTGGGCGCTGCTGCCGGTCGACGAGGCGAACATCGGCAAGTCGTACGGCATCGCGATCGGCGCCGCCCTGGTGGCGTTCGTCCTGTCGCTCGTCCAGTCCTTCAAGCGCAGGCCGGTCCCGGCGCTGATCGTGTCGTACGCGGCCTTCGAGGGTGTCTTCCTCGGAGTGATCTCCAGCGCGGTCAGCACGTACATCGGACCCGGCGTCGTGATGCAGGCGGTGATGGGCACCATGTGTGTCTTCGCCGGTGTGCTTCTCGCGTACAAGATGCGCTGGATCCGTGTCACCCGCCGCTTCTACGGCTTCGTGATGGCCGCCGCCGTGGGCTTCATGCTCCTGATGGTGGTCAACCTGCTGTTCGCCGTCTTCGGCGGCGGTGACGGCCTGGGCTTCCGCAGCGGTGGCCTCGGCATCCTCTTCGGTGTCATCGGGATCATCCTCGGCGCGTGCTTCCTGGCCCTGGACTTCAAGCAGGTCGAGGACGGCATCGCCTACGGCGCCCCCCGCGAGGAGTCCTGGCTGGCGGCCTTCGGCCTCACCATGACCCTGGTGTGGATCTACCTGGAGATGCTGCGTCTCTTCGCCATCCTCAGCGGCGACGACTGATCGCACGCACCCGCACGACGGGAACGGCCCGCAGGCACTGTGCCTGCGGGCCGTTCCCGTTTTCCGACGGGTCTCTCCGGCGAAGACCTGGGGCGTCGGCGCCCCCGACGCATCGCGTGTCGCCGAACCTTGCCCGGTACCGCGCCACCTTGCCCGGTACCGCGCCCGGGCAACGGCCCGTTGGCAACCGTCCTGCCCGGGCGCGTAGGGTCGCGGAGTGCTCGATACGACCCCGCTGATCACCGCCGTGGACCGATTCGCCGACCGGCTGCGCGCCGCCCCGCAGAGCCGTCTGCAGCGCGGAGCCGCTGCCGAGGGACTGGCCGCGGCCCGGGAACTGGCGCTGCGTGCCCAGCGGATCGAGGCGCCGGGCCGGGAGCCGCACCCCATGCCGGACGCCGGGATCTTCTCCATCGGCGACCAGCTCGCCGTGGCGGGGCGCGATCTGGCGGTGGCACTGGAAACGGCCCCGTCGACCGAGCTCGACGAGGCCGTGCAATTCGTGAACGAGGCCGCTGCGCGCGCGTTCGCGTAGCGGCGGTGGCGGTGGCGGGGTCGGGCGGACCGGCCCGGGGGCGGCGGCCGGCGAGAGCCGCTGTGCCCGGAAGGAGCGGTGTCAGAACGAGGCGATGACCCGGTCGGCGAGGATGTAGACGTTCTCCTTGCCGCAGGAGAAGGTCAGGGCGTACGCGCCGGAGACGCCGGAGCCGCCCAGCAGCACCGGGTGCTCGCCCGCGCGCAGCGAACCGGCCAGGCGCTCGGCCGTCTCGCGGTGCCCGGGGGTCATGCAGAGTGTGGTGCCGTCGGCGAAGACGTAGACGTCCAGGGTGCCGAGCGGGCCGGGGCGCACGTCGGCGAGCTCGGTGCGGCTGTCGGCCAGCTCTTCGAGACGGTTCACGGTGCGCTCGTGGTCGGTGACGACGGGGGTCTGCACCGGTACGAAGTCGGGGTGCGAGGGGTGCCGGCGGCGGGCGGCGGCCAGCTCGGGGGAGTCCTCGGCGAACTCCGCCGGTCCGGGCAGCTCGGTCATGTCCGCCAGCTCCGTCAGTTCCACGAGTTCGTCGAGGGCCTCGGTGGCGTCGAGGTCCATGGCTTCGAGGCCCGCGAAGTCGGACTGGCGGGGCATGAAGAAGGGGGCGTCGTCCCCCATCCCGTTCGCACCGCCGAGCAGGGACGGGGCGTCGGCGGCGTCGCGGGCCTCCTGGGTGGCCCAGAAGGCGCGGGCCTCGGCGAGCTCGCGCTCGCGTTCCTCGGCCAGCGCCTCGGCGACGGCCGCGCGTATCTCGGCGACGGGGGTGGCGGTGCTGCGGCTCTGCGCGGGCACGGTGATGCCCTGCGCACGGGCCTCGGACAGCTCGGCACGAAGGGCCGTGACCTGCTTGCGCAGCCCGTGAGCAGCGTGCAGAGCAGCGGCGCCCACGGCCGTGGCTGCGGCGGTGGTCAGCAACAGGGCAAGAGACATGGCGCTCACTGACATACTCCCGGTTTCAATCGATCCCCCGACTTCCTACATCAGCTTGTCCCCTACCTGCGCCTTGTGTCAGTGCATTACGTCACGAATTGGACAGGTCTTTGGGCCCAGGGTTTAGCCCTGATACGGGTGTGACCTGCGGGTATGACTCTCCCCCAGGAGATAGGTCACATCCTGGGGGAGATTCGGTCACGGTCGGGGCTCGGAACCGGCCACCGTACGGGGCGAGGACCCGCTGACGGCTATGTCAGATCCGGCCCGGCCTGTGCCCGGCCTGTGCCTGGCCTAACCTGTGCCCGGTCTGGCTCGGCCCGGTCTGGCTCGGCCAAGCCCGCCTCAGCTCAGCCGCTCGTGTTTGTCGGTCGCGTTCGCTTCGGCTCCGCTGCGGGCAGGTGCCGTCCTCGTGCCTCGGACGACCCCTACCCTCCGCTGCGCCTCAGCTCAGCCGCTCGATGACCATCGCCATGCCCTGGCCGCCGCCCACGCACATGGTCTCCAGGCCGAACTGCTTGTCGTGGAACTGCAGGCTGTTGATCAGCGTGCCGGTGATCCGGGCGCCGGTCATGCCGAAGGGGTGGCCGACGGCGATCGCGCCGCCGTTGACGTTGACCTTCTCCAGCGGCAGGCCCAGGTCGCGGTAGGAGGGGATCACCTGGGCCGCGAACGCCTCGTTGATCTCGGCCAGGTCGATGTCGCCGACGGTCAGCCCGGCCCGCTTCAGCGCCTGCTTGCTCGCCTCCACCGGCCCGTATCCCATGATCTCGGGGGAGAGGCCGGAGACCCCGGTCGACACGATCCGGGCCAGCGGGGTCAGGCCCAGCTCGCGGGCCTTGGTGTCGGACATGATCACGAGCGCGGCGGCACCGTCGTTGAGCGGGCAGCAGTTGCCCGCGGTGACCAGGCCGTCGGGGCGGAAGACCGGCTTCAGACCCTGCACGCCCTCCAGGGTGACGCCCGCGCGCGGGCCGTCGTCCTTCGAGACGACCGTGCCGTCAGGGGTGGTGACCGGGGTGATCTCCCGCTCCCAGAAGCCGTTCTTGATGGCTTCCTCGGCGAGGTTCTGCGAGCGGACGCCGAACTCGTCCATGTCCTGGCGGGTGACGCCCTTGAGCCGGGCCAGGTTCTCCGCGGTCTGCCCCATCGCGATGTACGCGTCCGGGACGACGCCGTCCTCGCGCGGGTCGTGCCAGTCGTCGCCGCCCCGCTCCGCGCGGGCCGCGGTGCGGGCCTCGGCGTCGGCGAACAGCGGGTTGTGGGTGTCCGGCCAGCTGTCGGAGTTGCCCTTCGAGAAGCGGGACACCATCTCGACACCGGCCGAGATGAAGACGTCGCCCTCACCGGCCTTGATGGCGTGCAGTGCCATCCGGCTGGTCTGGAGCGAGGAGGAGCAGTAGCGGGTGACCGTGCAGCCGGGAAGGTGGTCCATGCCCATCTGCACGGCGATGATGCGGCCCAGGTTGTTGCCCTGCTCGCCGCCCGGCAGACCGCAGCCGAGCATCAGGTCGTCGATGTCCTTCGGGTCCAGCTCGGGAACCCTGGCCAGCGCGGTCTGGATGATCGTGGCGGTCAGGTCGTCCGCGCGCAGGTCCTTCAGCGAACCCTTGAAGGCCCGGCCGATGGGCGAACGGGCTGCAGAGACGATCACGGCTTCGGGCATCACGCGGCTCCATGAGGGCTGGAAGGCGGGTTCGGGCACGTACTGACTTGGAAGTTACCTGTACGTAGACGCTGGGTCACCGGGCAGCGCATGTGACGCCGACCTCTTTTCTAAGCGACCGCTCAGTCGATGGGCGGGACCGTTCGCCGGCGGGGCGGCACGACCCCGGCGGGCCGGTCAGTTCGCCGGGAGGTCGCGTGGTTCCCCGTGCGGCTCCGGGTGCGGGTGGGGCTCCGTGGCCGCGGGCAGACGCCGCCGCCTGCGCTGCTTGAGGAGCGCCCACGGCGCCCGCGCCCCGGTGACCTCCGTACCGGCCTCCTTGGCCGCCTGGGAGGCCGCCTTGGCCACCGGCAGCATGTCCGCGCGCCGGGCCCCTTCCAGCCGCTCGGACTCCGGCCACAGGCCCAGCGCCGCGCAGAGCGTGGGCAGTACCGCCATCGCCGCCGTGGCGTACCCCTCGGCCGACGGATGGTAGTTGTCCGGGCCGAACAGCTCCCGCGGATTCGCCTCGAACTCCGGCCCGAGCAGATCGCCCAGCGACACCGTGCGCCCGCCCTGCTCCACCGAGCCGATCGTCTGGGCGGCGGCCAGCTGCCGGCTCACCCGCCGGGCCAGCCAGCGCAGCGGCTGGTAGACCGGCTCGATGGTGCCCAGATCCGGGCAGGTGCCGACCACGACCTCCGCGCCCGCCGTACGCAGCCTGCGCACGGCGGTGGTCAGACAGCGCACCGACTGGGTGGCGGGAATCCGGTGCGTCACATCGTTCGCACCGATCATGATCACGCAGACGTCGGGCGGCCGGGAGACGTCGGCCAGCAGCAGCGAGACCTGCCGCTCCAGATCGTCCGACCGGGCACCCGGCTGCGCCACATTGCGCAGATCCACCGGCCGTTCCGAAACCGCCGCCAGCCCCGAGGCGAGCAGCGCCCCCGGGGTCTGACCGGCCCGGCGCACCCCCTGCCCGGCCGCCGTCGAGTCACCCAGCAACCCCAGCCGCAACGGGTCCGCGGGACCGGCGAAGGCCACCCCGTACCGCCCGTCCGCGCTCGGCGGGACCGGTGCGATCCCGCCGCCCACCTGCCGTTTCGCCAGCTGGACCTCCGCCAGCAGGACGCCCACCGCCGCCGCACCGATCAATCCGATGCTGCCGCCGCCGTAGGCCGCGCCCGCCGCGATCCGCCGTGCCACCCTTGCCCTTGACACAGTCCGGTCCACCTCCTCGTCGCCGTACCGCCGTACATACAGCTAACTGCCCCGCAGCGACCGTCGCTCAATCGCATCGCCCAATCCCGTCCCCGTACGCATACCCTTGCCGCACCATCTCGGAGACCCCGGAGTACACGGTGCAATTCCACGATTCGATGATCAGTCTCGTAGGCAATACCCCGCTGGTGAGGCTGCGCAGTGTGACGGCCGGCATCCAGGCGACGGTCCTGGCCAAGGTCGAGTACTTCAACCCCGGCGGTTCGGTCAAGGACCGCATCGCCCTGCGGATGATCGAGGCCGCCGAGCAGAGCGGCGAGCTCCAGCCCGGCGGCACGATCGTCGAGCCGACCAGTGGCAACACCGGCGTCGGCCTGGCGATCGTCGCCCAGCAGAAGGGGTACAAGTGCATCTTCGTCTGCCCGGACAAGGTGTCCCTGGACAAGATCAATGTGCTGCGCGCCTACGGTGCCGAGGTCGTCGTCTGCCCGACGGCCGTCGACCCCGAGCACCCGGACTCGTACTACAACGTCTCGGACCGCCTGGTCCGTGAGACGCCGGGGGCCTGGAAGCCGGACCAGTACTCCAACCCCAACAATCCGCGTTCCCACTACGAGACCACCGGTCCCGAGCTGTGGGAGCAGACGGACGGGAGGATCACCCACTTCGTCGCGGGTGTCGGCACCGGTGGCACGATCAGCGGCACCGGCCGCTATCTGAAGGAGATCAGCGGCGGATCGGTGCAGGTGGTCGGCGCGGACCCGGAGGGCTCGGTCTACTCCGGCGGCTCCGGGCGCCCCTACCTCGTCGAGGGCGTCGGCGAGGACTTCTGGCCGAGCGCCTACGACCGCACGGTCACCGACGAGATCGTCGCCGTGTCCGACAAGGACTCCTTCCAGATGACCCGCCGCCTCGCCAAGGAGGAGGGCCTGCTGGTCGGCGGCTCCTGCGGCATGGCGGTGGTCGCCGCCCTGGAGGTCGCGGAGCGGCTGGGCCCGGACGACGTGGTGGTGGTCCTGCTGCCCGACAGCGGGCGCGGCTACCTGAGCAAGATCTTCAACGACGAGTGGATGGCCGACTACGGCTTCCTGGAGGACACCGGACCGTCCGCCCGCGTCGCCGATGTGCTCGACCACAAGGACGGCCCGATCCCGACCCTCGTGCACATGCACCCGGAGGAGACCGTCGGCGAGGCGATCGACGTGCTGCGCGAGTACGGCGTCTCGCAGATGCCGATCGTGAAGCCGGGCGCCGGCCACCCGGACGTGATGGCCGCCGAGGTCATCGGTTCGGTGGTGGAGCGGGAACTGCTGAACGCGCTGTTCGCCCAGCGCGCCTCGCTCTCCGACCCGCTGGAGAAGCACATGTCGCCGCCGCTGCCGCAGGTCGGCTCCGGCGAGCCGGTCGAGGACCTGATGGCCGTGCTCGGCGGCACGAACACCGCGGACGCGGCGATCGTGCTGGTGGAGGGCAAGCCGAAGGGCGTGGTCAGCCGCCAGGACCTGCTGGCGTTCCTCGCCAAGGACGCGACGGCCGGCAAGGCGTAGGAGCTCCGCACGGCTCCGCTTCGCGAAAACGGTACGAGCGCGACACGTTCACGCAGCACCGGCTTAACACGAGTCCGGCAGATTGACGGGTGTCGGCAGGGAGACCCGCCGGCACCCGATACGGCGACACGGACTACGGAGCGGCTCCCGGACCTCCACCGTCGCCAGGACGCGGTGACCGGAACTGACCCGGACCGTGTCCCTCGCGGGGACCGCCGTCGTCCCGCCCCCTGGGTGACCGGGGGTGCGGCGGTCCCCGCGACACATCCGCCCGTCCGTGCGCGCGGCCCGTGGACGTGCGTCAGCCGGCAGCCGGTTCCGGTGCGGCCGCCCAGCTCGCCAGCAGCGCGACGCGTTCGGCGGTCTCGCTGCCCGGCTCCGGGGTGTAGACCACCAGGGACTGACCGGGCTCGCCGGCCGCGCCGAGCGTCTCGTACGGGAGAACCAGCTCGCCCGCGACCGCGTGGTTGATGCGCTTGACGCCGCGGGTCTTCGACTTCACCCGATGGTCCGCCCACAGCCGGCGGAAGTCCTCGCTCTTCAGCGACAACTCACCCACCAGCGTCGCCAGTTGACGGTCGTCGGGGTGCAGTCCCGCGTCCAGCCGCAAGAACGCGACCGTCTCCGCAGCCACCGCCGCCCACTCCGGGTACAGCTCCCGCGCCGCCGGTTCCAGGAACACCTGGCGCGGCATGTTGCGCTCGGCTGCGGGCATCCGGGAGAAGCCGACGACGGCGTCCCCCAGCGCGTTCCAGGCCAGCACGTCCATCCGGCGCCCCAGGACGAACGCCGGGGCACCGGCCAGCGAGTCCAGCACCAGGCGCAGCCCCGGACGTACCCGCTGGGAGGCGGCCGGAACGGAGCCGCCCGCCCTGGGGCGCGCCACCGTACGCAGATACGCGTGCTCCGTCCCGTCCAGCCGCAGCACCCTGGCTATCGCGTCGAGCACCGCGTCCGAGACGCTCGGGCCGCGCCCCTGCTCCAGCCGGATGTAGTAGTCGACGCTCACCCCCGCGAGCTGCGCCACCTCCTCGCGCCGCAGTCCGGGCACGCGCCGCCTGCCGTACGCCTGGAGCCCCACGTCCTCGGGCTGGATACGGGCACGGCACGAGCGGAGGAAATCACCTATGTCGGCATCCATGGCGTCGATCGTAGAAGAAGCGCGGGCGCCCATCCTGGTACTGGCAGACCCAGGAACAGCGTCGCCCTGGGTAACCCGTCGGCCGCCCCGCAGAGTGGGACCGGGCCCGGGGAAACACTCCGGTCCCGGAGGCGAACAAGGAGCACGTCATGTCGTACCGGACTCTCGCAGGCCGCACCGCCGTCATCACCGGAGCCGCCAGCGGCATGGGCAGCGCCACCGCCCGGCTGCTCGCCGCCCAGGGCGTACGGGTCGCGCTGCTGGCCCGGCGGGCGGAGCGGCTGGAGGAACTGGCCGCCGCGATCAAGGAGGCGGGCGGCGAGGCGCTCGCCGTCGCCACCGACGTCACCGACCAGGCGTCCGTCGACGCGGCGGCCGAACTGGTGCACCAGACGTTCGGCCGGGTCGACCTGGTGGTGAACGCGGCCGGTGTGATGCTGCCGAACCCGGTCGACGAGGGCCGGACCGACGAGTGGCAGCGGATGATCGACACCAATGTGACGGGCGCCCTGCGGATCATCCGGGCCTTCACGGCCGACCTGGTGGCGGCGGCGGCCGAGGGCCGCACCGCGGACCTGGTCAACATCTCGTCCATCGGTGCGCACATCATGTTCCCCAACTACGCGGTGTACGGGGCGACGAAGGCCGCGCTGACGTACCTGTCCACGTCGCTGCGCACCGAGTTCGGACCGCGTGACGTCCGCGTCACGAACATCGAACCGGGCCTCACCGACACGGAGCTGGCCGGCCACGTGGACAACGCCGAGCTGAGCGGGCAGCTCGACGGCATGTTCGACGCGCTCGGCGGGCTCTCCAGCGACGAGATCGCCGACCTGATCGCCTACACCACCAGCCGGGCGCGCCACATCAACCTGCGCCAGCTGATCGTGCAGCCCACCCGCCAGGCATAGGGCCGGCCATGCGCTTCCGGGACGGCTGCGCTCCGGGACGGCTGCGACCGCGGCTGTGCTTCCGAAACGGCAACGGCTGTGCTTCCGAAACGGCTGCGACTGCGGCTGTGCTTCCGAAACGGCTGTGGCTGTCTTTCTGAAACGGCCGCGCGGCCCCCGGCCGTCAGTCCTCCCAGTCGGAGCCCGTACGTCCCGGACGGTGCGAGAACCACGGCCAGTTGCGGACGGCGTGCACGGCGTTGACCGCGACGATCCCGAGCCAGGCGACGATCAGGCCCCCGGTGCCGGCGGTCGAGGCGCCGATCGCGGAGAGCGGGACGGCCAGGATCAACGAGATGATCCCGAAGCCGTAGCGCTCGCCGAAATGCCCCAGCGGCTGCGGCGTGTGCTCGCCCCGGGCGGTGCTCACCCGCTGTTCGGCGAGATGGCGCCGGACCCGGCGGTCGACCGTGCTGTCGAGCCGCTGCTCGACCTTCTCCAGAAAAGACTCGACGAGCGCGGGCTCGTACTCCGAACCCAGCTCACTTCGGGCGTGCAGGGCGGCGTCGAGCTCGCTCTTGAGCTCCGGGTCTCCGGATTTCATGCCCTTCACCCTAGGAACCGGCGGCCTCGCGCGCAGTGGGGCTGTCCCCCCTCTTTCCCCGGGGGAGCGCCTCAAGTTCCCCGGGGGAGCGCCTCAAGGGTCGGCACCTCGTGGGGAAACCGGCGCCCCCGGCTGCATATGGACATGCAGACGCCTTGCTGGCTGAATGGATTTGTCGGCGCCGGATCGCGGTACGCCGGAATCTACCGAGGGGACAGCATGAGCGGGAGCAGCCCGGCCGCGCGGTTGCAGCAGCTCTTCGAGGGGCGCCGGCTCACACCCACCCAGCGCCGCATCGCGCACTCGATGGTGCGCAGGGCCGGGGACGTCCCGTTCCTGTCGAGCGTGGAGCTGGCCGAACTGGCCGGAGTCAGCCAGCCGTCCGTCACCCGCTTCGCCGTGGCGCTCGGCTTCGACGGCTACCCGGCGCTCCGCAAGCACCTGCGGGAGGTCGCGCCCACCGAGCCCGTGGCCGGGGACGGGGCCGGGGACGACACGTACAACGAGTACCAGCAGGCGGTGCTCGGCGAGATCGAGAACCTGCGGCACCTGGCCGAGCTGCTCGCCGACCCGGCGCCCGTGGAGCGGGCGGGCAGGCTGCTGGCGGCCTCGCGGCCGCTGCCGGTGCTCGGGCTGCGGGCCGCCTCCTCGCAGGCGCGCGGTTTCGGGTACTTCGCGGCCAAGGTCCACCCCGATGTCCGGGTGCTGGACGAGGGCGGCAGCATGCTGCGCGACCGGATCGACGCCGCGCGCCGGGCGGGCGCCTCCGCGCTGATCTGCTTCGCGCTGCCCCGGCACCCGCGGGAGGTCGTGGACGCGCTCGCGTACGCGCAGGAGCAGGGGATCACCGTCGTGTCGGTGGCGGACTCCGCGTTCGCGCCCGTCGCCAAGCACAGCGATCTGCTGATCCCGGCCGCCGTCGGCACCGGCCTCGCCTTCGACACGGCATGCGCGCCGATGCTGCTGGGCCGGGTGCTGCTGGAGGCGATGTGCGACGCCCTGCCCGACGCGCAGGCGCGGCTGGAGGAGTTCGACGCGCGGGCGGCGGTGCGGGGACTGTTCGTGGAGTGACCGCCCCCCCCCCCGGGGCCGCCGCCGCCCCCCCCGGGGCCGCCGCCGCCCCCCGGGGCCGCCGCCGCCCCCGGACCCGGCGCCCGGGCCCGGCCGGGGACAATGGCGCGATGTTGGAGCTGCTGCCGGGAACCGGTGTGGCGCTGCCGGGCGCAGCCGGGGTGCTGGGGTTCGGAACGAGTGCCGATGCCGCCCATGACCTGCTGACCGCGTCCGCGGGCCGGGTCCACCTGGGGATGCAGTGCGGGTCCCTGACCATCAAGGACTACTCCGAACTCCGCCATGCCCACGACGCATGGCTCGGCGGCTACCTCTTCCAGCCCGGCTGGAACACCGTCGCCGTCTTCGACGGGTTCCGGCTGACCCTGGCCGGTGGCGGTCCGGACGCGGCGGACGGGCTCGCACGCATCGAGGTGTGGCACGAGCCCGGTCCGGCGGGGACGGCCGGGGCCGCCGTGGTGTGGGACGGCGTCGATCCGTTCGGGCACCCGGCAAAGGAGGTGCTCCAGGTGCTCCCGGAGGCGGTGTGGCTGCCGGAGCCCGCCACCGATGTGGTCGTGCCCGCGCTCGGGCTGCGGCTGGAGGCGGGCGCGCCGACGGGCGACAGGTGGCGGCGACTGGCCCTGACCGACCCGGAGTCCGACGGTTGGGCGCGCTGCTGCGCCGGCCGCTTCCACTGTGCCGGGGGCGGCGACGGAATGGTGGGGATCACGCGCTGAGGAGCACGCGTCGGGGCGGCTGCCGCGAGCTCGCAGATTCTCGGACATCGCTTTCTCAGGCATCGCTCATCTACGGCCACTAATCTCCGGGCCGGAAGGCTCGCCGGGAGCTGACGGACTCATCAGGAGACGACGGCTCACCAGGAGCCGCGGAGAGGGGTACCGACGTGGGGCGCGGAGCGCAGTCGTTGGCGAGGGTGGCCGTGATCGTACGGGCCGGAGCCGCACCGCTGTGGTGGCCGGGGCTGCTGGCCGCGGCGATCGGCGCGCTGGTGCCGGGGCTCACCGGGCGCCGGATCGGCCTGCTGTCCGGGGCCGCGCTGTTCCTGATCACCGCGGCGGTGGTGGCGCTCGCGCGCGGGCGCCGGTACGCGGAGCTGGCCGGCGGCGCCACCCGGGCCGGGCGGTCCGACTTCCTCCAGGACCGGGCCGTGACCGTACGCGACTGGCGGCGCGGGCGCCGGTGGTGGCTGCTCGGGGCTTTCCCGGCCGCCGTGGCGAGCGCGTTCGTGCTGCCCGGGGCCGGCGGGATGGCGCTCGCCGGGGCGGGCGCCGGGCTCTGGCTCAAGGCCGCCCGGATCGGGCGGCGCGAACAGCGGGACGACGCCCTGTACTGGGTGCGGACCGACTGGGTGGAGCGCGGCCGGCCCGCGGGCAAGCGGGTCAAGGGGTACCGGACCACGGGGCCGATGGCGGGGGACGCCGCGCCCGGCGGGGCGCGGCGCCGGCGCTGAATCCGCCCGCCGGACCTCGGCCGTCAGGGGCGGGGCGGCAACGGGTCGGACTGCGGGGGCTGCTGGGCCTGTGGGGACGGCGAGAGCTGCTGCCGGGACGGCTGCGGAGGCTGTGACCGGGCTTGCTGCCCGGGAACGAGGGCCGGAGGCGCGGGCCGGGCGGCGCGACGCCGGGCGGCGTCGATCAGCTCGCCGATACGGTCGCCCGCACGGCGGCCTTCGAGGTGGAGGGCGGCGGCATCGACGCCGTTCTCGGCCAGCAGTGTGAGCACGGCCGAGGGCCCCGCGGCGTACGACGCGACGCAGCCGGACTCGCCCCGTACGAGAAGTTCGCCGAAGCCGCCCCGGCCGGTCGCCTCCGTCATCCGCGTCGCGACGCCGAGCGCGGCCGCGGTCAGCGCGGCGACGCGCTCCGGTGCCACGTCCGGGGTGTCGTGGGCCAGGACGAGCCCGTCGACGCCGGCGACCAGGGCGCCGGACAGCAGCGGGACCCCGGCCCGTAATCGCCGGAGTTCGGCCAGCACGTCCTCCGCTTCGACCTCGGGCGCCATCGGCCGCTTCGTACCTGCGCGCAGTCTGAGTGCTCGGATCACAGGGACCTCCCAGGTGTCTTTCGGGTGCGTCTTCGAGCCAGTGCGGCGGTGCGGCCGCGGGCATGCGGACACCCCGCCCGGCTCGGTGTGCGAATGTGACCACGAGGCTACGCAACGTGCTTTCGCCGGACAGGGGTTCGGGCATTTTCCACCGGCACATGCCCCGGGCGTACGGAGGCGCGGGGAGGGCGCGCACCGGGAGTACCGGGCGACCCGTGCGCGGGTCGTCCGTCCCCATGCGACGGTGCGGAACTGTTGACTACGAGTATTCAGGCATCCAGGATGTGAATAGAAGACTTACAGTCGCGAGGAGGCATTGCCATGTCAGGACCCCGCCCCGTACGGGCACCGCGAGGTACGGAACTGAGCGCCCTGGGATGGCAGCAGGAGGCCGCCCTGCGCATGCTCCAGAACAACCTCGACCCCGAGGTCGCCGAGCACCCCGACAAGCTCGTCGTCTACGGCGGCACCGGCAAGGCGGCCCGCGACTGGCGCTCCTTCGACGCGATGGTGCGCACCCTGCGGACGCTCAAGCAGGACGAGACGATGCTCGTCCAGTCCGGGCGCCCGGTCGGTGTCATGCAGACGCACGAATGGGCGCCGCGCGTCCTGATCGCCAACTCCAACCTGGTCGGCGACTGGGCGAACTGGGAGGAGTTCCGGCGCCTGGAGGCGCTCGGGCTCACCATGTACGGCCAGATGACCGCCGGATCGTGGATCTACATCGGCACCCAGGGCATCCTCCAGGGCACGTACGAGACCTTCGCGGCGGTGGCGGCGAAGAAGTTCGGCGGCACCCTCGCCGGGACGATCACCCTGACCGCCGGACTCGGCGGCATGGGCGGCGCCCAGCCGCTCGCCGTGACCATGAACGACGGCGTCGCGATCTGTATCGACTGCGACCCGCGCGCCATCGAGCGCCGGATCGAGCACCGCTACCTGGACGTGCGCGCCGACTCCCTGGAGCACGCGCTCCAGCTCGCCACCGAGGCGCGGGACGCCCGCCGCCCGCTCTCCATCGGTCTGCTCGGCAACGCGGCGGAGCTGCTGCCCCGGATGCTCGCCGAGGGCGCCCCGATCGACATCGTCACCGACCAGACCAGCGCGCACGACCCGCTGGCGTACCTGCCGCTCGGGGTCGACTTCGACGACATGGCCTCGTACGCCGCCGAGAAGCCCGCCGACTTCACACAGCGCGCCCGGGAGTCGATGGCCAGGCACGTCGAGGCGATGGTCGGCTTCATGGACGCCGGGGCCGAGGTCTTCGACTACGGCAACTCCATCCGCGGCGAGGCGCAACTCGCGGGCTACGAGCGGGCATTCGACTTCCCCGGCTTCGTCCCCGCGTACATCCGGCCACTGTTCTGCGAGGGCAGGGGGCCGTTCCGCTGGGCGGCCCTGTCGGGTGAGGCCGCCGACATCCACAAGACCGACAAGGCGATGCTGGAGCTCTTCCCGGAGAACGAGTCGCTGCACCGCTGGATCAAGATGGCCGGCGAGCGCGTCCACTTCCAGGGGCTGCCCGCCCGGATCTGCTGGCTCGGCTACGGCGAGCGCGACCGGGCCGGCGAACGGTTCAACGACATGGTGGCGAGCGGCGAGCTGGCCGCCCCGCTGGCCATCGGGCGCGACCACCTGGACTGCGGGTCCGTGGCCTCCCCGTACCGCGAGACCGAGGCCATGCTCGACGGGTCCGACGCGATCGCCGACTGGCCGCTGCTGAACGCCATGGTCAACGTGGCGTCCGGCGCCTCCTGGGTCTCCATCCACCACGGTGGCGGCGTGGGCATGGGCCGGTCCATCCACGCCGGACAGGTGACCGTCGCCGACGGTACGAAGCTGGCGGGCGAGAAGATCCGCCGGGTGCTCACCAACGACCCGGGCATGGGTGTCATCCGGCACGTCGACGCCGGGTACGACATCGCGGAGTCCGTCGCCGAGGACAAGGGCGTACGCGTGCCGATGACCGAGGACGCCCAGTGAGCCTTCCTGCCGGGGGCGTGACGAACCCCGGGGGCGGCGCCGCCCCCGGCGGCTCGTCCTCGTTCCTGTCCATGTGGCGCGAGCTCCTGCCCATCGGCCGGCACCGGGGCAGCGGGGGCTACCGGCGCTACGCCTGGACCGGCGCCGACGTCGACTGCCGCGCCTGGTTCCGGACGCAGGCCGAGGCGCGCGGGCTCGCCCACGAGGTCGACCGCAACGGCAACCAGTGGGCCTGGCTCGGCGATCCCCTGGCCGGGGACGCCGTCGTCACCGGATCCCATCTCGACTCCGTACCGGACGGCGGCGCCTTCGACGGGCCGCTCGGCGTGGTCTCCTCCTTCGCCGCGCTCGACGAACTCCGCCGCAGGGGAGTGGAGTTCACCCGACCGCTGGCCATCGGCAACTTCGGCGACGAGGAGGGGGCCCGCTTCGGGCTCGCCTGTGTCGGCTCCCGGCTCGCCGCCGGACAGCTGACCGTCGAAGCGGCGCACCGGCTCCGCGACGCCGACGGGATCACGCTGCCGCAGGCCATGGAGGCGGCCGGGTACGACCCCGACACCATCGGCCCGGATCCCGAACGGCTCGCCCGCATCGGCGCGTTCGTCGAGCTCCACGTCGAGCAGGGGCGCGCTCTCGACCTCAGCGGCGACCCGGTCGGCATCGCCTCGGCGATCTGGCCGCACGGCCGCTGGCGGTTCGACTTCCGGGGCGAGGCCAACCACGCGGGCACCACCCGGCTGGCCGACCGGCGCGACCCGATGCTCACCTACGCCGAGACCGTGCTCGCCGCCCGCCGCGAGGCGGAACTCGCCGGCGCCCTCGCCACCTTTGGCAAGATCGCCGTCGAGCCCAACGGGGTCAACGCCATCCCCTCCCTCGTACGGGGCTGGCTCGACTCCCGCGCCGCCGACCAGGACCGCCTGGACGCCGTGGTCACCGGCATCGAGCGGGCCGCCCGGGAACACGCCGAGCGGGCCGGGATCGACCTCGACGTCGTACGGGAGTCCTTCACCCCCGTCGTGGAGTTCGAGCACGCCCTGCGCGACGAGCTCGGCAAGATCCTCGCGGGCCGGGGCGACGCCGGCCGGACCGTGCCCGTCCTCGGGACCGGTGCCGGACACGACGCGGGTATTTTGTCCGCTTCGGTACCGACCGCCATGCTGTTCGTACGGAACCCCACCGGGGTCTCGCACTCGCCGGCCGAACACGCGGCCGAGGACGACTGCGTGGCCGGGGTGGTCGCACTCGCCGACGTACTGGAAGGTCTCGCGTGCAGCTGACAACGGAACCGGCGGGCAGGGCCGCCACCGTGACGTACTGGTTGTCCCACGCCTGGCTCGGCACCCATGTCGAGCCGGGCGTCGCCCTGGACGTCTCCGGCGGGCTGATCGCGGGCGTGCGCACCGGTGTCACCACCCCGCCGCCGGGCGCCACCGTACTGCGCGGGCTCACCGTCCCCGGGCTGGCCAACACCCACTCGCACGCCTTCCACCGCGCCCTGCGCTCCACCGTCCAGGTGGGCTCCGGCACCTTCTGGACCTGGCGCGAGACCATGTACCAGGTCGCCGCCCGGCTCACCCCCGACTCGTACTACGAACTCGCCCGCGCCGTGTATGCCGAAATGGCGCTGGCCGGCATCACCGCGGTCGGCGAATTCCACTATCTGCACCACGCGCCGGGCGGCACCCCGTACAGCAACCCGAACGCGATGGGCGAGGCCCTGATCGCGGCGGCGGGCGAGGCCGGGATCCGGATCACGCTGCTGGACACCGCCTACCTCTCCGCCGGATTCGGCAAGCGCCCCACCCAGTACCAGCAGCCCGACCGGCACCAGCTGCGCTTCTCCGACACCACCGCGGACGCCTGGGCCGAACGCGCCTCCCTCCTCAAGGACTCCGACCACGCCCTGATCGGCGCGGCCGTCCACTCCGTGCGCGCCGTACCCGCCGCGCAGCTCGCCACCGTGGCCGCCTGGGCCGAGGAGCGGCAGGCCCCGCTCCACGTCCACCTCTCCGAGCAGACCGCGGAGAACGACGCCTGCCTCGCCGCCCACGGCTGCACCCCCACCCGGCTCCTCGCCGACCACGGCGTCCTCGGCCCGCGCACCACTGGCATCCACAACACCCACCTCACCGCCGAGGACATCGCACTGCTCGGCTCCTCGGCGACCGGCACCTGCATGTGCCCCACCACCGAACGCGACCTGGCCGACGGGATCGGCCCCGCCGTCGCCCTCCAGCGGGCCGGCTCGCCGCTCTCCCTCGGCAGCGACAGCCACGCCGTGATCGACCTCTTCGAGGAGGCCCGCGCGATGGAGCTCGACGAGCGCCTGCGCACCCGGGCGCGCGGTCACTGGACGGCGGCCGCCCTGCTGCGGGCCGCCACCGTCGACGGACACGCGGCGCTCGGCCGGCCGGAGGCGGGCGTCATCGAACCAGGTGCCCCCGCGGACCTGGCGACCGTCGCCCTGGACTCCGTCAGGACAGCGGGGCCGGTGCCCCGGCTGGCTGCCGAAGCAGTCGTATTCGCCGCCTCCGCGGCCGATGTGCGGCACACGGTCGTGGCAGGCCGGCACATCGTGCGCGACGGACGGCACGCACTCGTCGAGGACGTACCCGCGGCACTCGCCTCGGCCATCGCCGCCCTGCACCGCTGACGCCGGACCCCCGCAAGGAGAGCAGCACCCCGATGACGACGACCGCCATCACCAACATCGCCAGTCTGGTCACCAACGACCCCTCCCCGCACGCGGATTCCCCCCTGGGCACGATCCGGGACGCGGCCGTCGTCATCGAGGGCGACCGGATCGTCTGGACCGGTGAATCCAGCAAAGCACCCGCCACTGACAACGCCGTCGACGCGGGCGGCCGGGCGATGATCCCCGGCTTCGTCGACTCCCACTCCCACCTGGTGTTCGCGGGCGACCGCACCGAGGAGTTCAACGCCCGGATGTCCGGCCGCGCCTACAGCGCGGGCGGCATCCGGACCACGGTCGCCGCCACCCGCGCCGCCACCGACGAACAGCTCGACGCCAACGTCGCCCGCTATCTCGCCGAGGCGCTGCGCCAGGGCACCACCACGTTCGAGACCAAGTCCGGCTACGGCCTCACCGTCGAGGACGAGGCCCGCGCCCTGCGCATCGCCGCCCGGCACACCGAGGAGGTCACCTACCTCGGCGCCCACATCGTCTCCCCGGACTACGCCGACGACCCGGCCGGCTACGTCGACCTGGTCACCGGCCCGATGCTCGACGCCTGTGCCCCGTACGCCCGTTGGATCGACGTCTTCTGCGAGAAGGGCGCCTTCGACGGCGACCAGGCCCGCGCGATCCTCACCGCGGGCACGGCGAAGGGCCTGCACCCCCGCGTCCACGCCAACCAGCTCGGCCACGGCCCCGGTGTCCAGCTGGCCGTCGAGCTCGACGCCGCCTCCGCCGACCACTGCACCCACCTCACCGACGCCGACGTCGACGCCCTGGCCCAGGGCGCCACCGTCGCCACGCTGCTCCCCGGCGCCGAGTTCTCCACCCGCGCCACCTGGCCGGACGCCCGCCGCCTCCTCGACGCGGGCGCCACCGTCGCCCTCTCCACGGACTGCAACCCGGGCTCGTCGTTCACGTCGTCCATGCCCTTCTGCATCGCCCTCGCCGTACGCGACATGGGCATGACGCCGGACGAGGCCCTCTGGTCCGCCACCGCGGGCGGCGCCGCGGCCCTGCGCCGTACGGACATCGGCCGCGTCACCCCCGGAGCCCGCGCCGACCTGACCCTCCTCGACGCCCCCAGCCACGTACACCTCGCCTACCGGCCGGGTGTCCCGCTGGTCCACGCGGTCTGGCAGCGGGGCGAACGCGTCGTCTGAGCCACCGGCCACCGGGTGGTGACGGGGCGTCGGACGCGCGGAAGGATCCCGCTCATGAGGAAGGACCCGCCTCGAACGTCGAGGCGGGTCCTTTCACGAGGTCCCGCGAGCGGGTCGTGCGGCGTGGCCGCTCACTCCTCCAGGGTCAGCCCCTTGCGCAGCTTGACCAGGGTGCGGGAGAGCAGCCTCGACACATGCATCTGCGAGATGCCCAGCTCCTCGCCGATCTCCGACTGCGTCATGTTGGCGACGAACCGGAGCGAGAGGATCGTGCGGTCACGACGTGGCAGCGAGGCGATCAGCGGCTTCAGGGACTCGACGTACTCGATGCCTTCGAGTCCGTGGTCCTCGTAGCCGATGCGGTCCGCCAGCGCGCCCTCGTGATCGTCCTCCTCGGGCTTGGCGTCCAGCGAGCTCGCGGTGTACGCGTTGCTCGCGGCCATGCCCTCGACGACCTCGTCGCGGGTGATGCCGAGGCGGTCGGCGAGCTCGCCCACGGTGGGCGATCGGTCCAGTCGCTGGGCGAGCTCGTCGCCCGCCTTGGCCAGGTCGAGCCGGAGTTCCTGGAGTCGGCGCGGGACGCGCACGGACCAGCTGGTGTCGCGGAAGAAACGCTTTATCTCGCCGACGATGGTCGGCATCGCGAACGTCGGGAACTCCACGCCGCGGCTGAGCTCGAAGCGGTCGATCGCCTTGATCAGGCCGATGGTGCCGACCTGGACGATGTCCTCCATCGGCTCGCTGCGGGAGCGGAACCGGGAAGCGGCGAACCTGACCAGGGCCAGGTTCAGTTCGACGAGCGTATTGCGGACGTACGAGTACTCGTGGGTGCCCTCTTCGAGGGATTCGAGCCGCTCGAAGAGCGTCTTCGACAGTGCCCTCGCGTCCAGCGGCCCCACTTCGTCATAGGGCGGGATCTCGGGAAGTCCTTCGAGACCGTCACTCACCCCGTGGTCGAAGCCGCCGGAGTGGTCGGTGCCACTGCTGGTGATGCTGATGGTGCTGCCGGCGGTACCTGTGCCGGTACCGGTGCTGCTGCGGGTGCCGTGCTCGGCGCTCGCGGCAGGGGAGTCTGAGTGGGTCAGTCCCTGAGGACATGCTGACGTCGCGTTGTGGGGACGCGGTCCGTCGAGCCGGGGTGACATGGTCTCCTCCATCGTTCTCGGCATATGGCTGCCGATGCCCATACGTGTTCCTGCGGTGAAGCGGCGCCTCCGAAGCCGGCCGTGTTTTGGGTGTCCTCCTACCCTTACCCGGTTCGGACGGACAGTTACAAGCGCCAATTGACGCTATATGTCCGGTTTGTTGAGGTCTTCGGGTATCGCGTGGCGCACAGACCGCGTACTGTTTCAAGAACGTCAGAGGCAGCACATACGAATCTGCGCACGCAGAGACGCAGGCAGTGACGAACGGCGAAGAGGGACGGGCATGGACCGCGGGACGGTCGGCAGTGCGAACCGGGGTCGACTTCAGGTCGAGGTCCGGACCGAAGGGCGCAGCGAGGTCGTGACGCCGGTGGGTGAGCTGGATCACCACACCGCGGATCTGTTGCGGGAGCCCCTGGAGCACGCGGTCGAGCAGGGGCGGGTACGCCTGGTGGTCGACTGCTCGGGACTCGAATTCTGTGATTCCACCGGGCTCAATGTGCTGCTCGGCGCCCGCCTGAAGGCGGAAGCGGTCGGGGGAGGGGTCCATTTGGCCGGGATGCTGCCGGTGGTGGCGAGGGTCTTCGAGATCACCGGGGCCGAGGCGGTCTTCACCGTCCACGACTCCCTCGAAGCGGCTCTGGACACGTGATCGCGGCGCGTTTCGCGGCCCCGAGCGCCCCTCGTGTTGCCCGTGTCACGCGATCCGCGTAGACGAAGTGGGTGTTGTCACGATTCGGCCGGGCAGAAGTCATCCGGCGGAGCCGTGGGAGACCACCACACTCTGTATGTGTACTTGTAATTGTTCGATGGCGACACGGTGAATCGGTGAGGTGAAGCGCTGATGAGCACCACCCGGCAGCATCCGCCGGGCGACCTCGGCCGCGAGCCGGAGGACGTCGGCGTTCAGGCGCACCCGGACGCGGGTGCCGGTGCGGCCTCCCCCGAGCCGGCCGAGCGGCAGTGGCTCACCCTGTCGCTGCGCGGGGTCAGCGGCATCGTGCCGACCGCCCGCGACTTCGCCCGCCAGGCACTGTACGAATGGGGCTGGCTCCCCGCTTCGAGCGCCGACGGCCGGGCCGCCGCCGAGGACGTCCTGCTGGTCGTCTCCGAGCTGGTCACCAACGCCTGCCTGCATGCCGACGGGCCCGAGGAGATGCGCATCGCCTGCTCGGCGAAGGTGCTGCGGGTGGAGGTCGCCGACTCGGGTGCGGGGCAGCCCGCGCCGCGCACCCCGCACCGGGCCGGGCGGCCCGGCGGGCACGGAATGTTCATCGTGCAGCGGCTCTGCCTGGACTGGGGCGTCCTCCGGGTGCCCGGCCGGTCCGGGAAAACCGTCTGGGCGGAGCTGGCCGCCCCCGCATAGGCGGGCAGGACCGCCGAGGGTACGCCCCGTGCGGGTGTCCCCCCGTTGTCGACAGCCCCCAAGAGCGCGCCGGATCGGCGCGCTCTTTGTCTTCCCTCCACAAGGCGCCGGGCGTACCTTGAGCGCCCGATCTGATGTGTCGTCAGGAAAATGCGTCGGTGTGAACCGGCGTGCGGCGACTTCCGGCATGAGGGGAACTCAGGTGTCCTACCAGAAGCGAACAGCTCTCGCGCTGGCGTCCGCGCTGGCGGGCACGGTGGTGCTGATGGCCGCGCCCGCCGCCCACGCCACGGTCGTGGACGTCGACTACAAGTGCAAGACCCCGATCGGCGACAAGAGCGCCGTGTCGCCCATCGACATCAAGAGCGTCAAGAGCGGTGGTGGCTACCGGCTCACCATGTCCTTCCAGAAGGGCGTCTCCTCCAGCCCCGTCGAACTGGGCAAGGGCGCCATGAGCCCCAGCGCGGTCATCGAGGTGGGCGGCGCCGACTCCGGCCAGGTCCAGGTCTCCGGCGCGCCGAACTCCGCCGCCATACCCGCCAACACCCCCATCAAGATCAGTGACCTGTCGGGTACGTACACCCCGAAGAAGAGCGGCAAGGTCGACTTCACCGCCGGAGTGCTCACCATCAAGGCGCTCGGTACGACCACGACCTGCACCCCCGCCAACAAGCCGGGACCGTCGCTCCAGCTCGATGTGACGGCCGCGGGTGGCGGGCAGAGCGCCCCGGACGACGGCGGCGGTGGCGGGCAGCTGCCGAAGACCGGTCCGCTCGACTCGGCCGTGGCGCTCGGCACGCTGGGCGGCACGGTGCTGCTGACCGGTGCGGCCGGGGTGCTCTGGCTGACCAGGCGCGGGCAGGGGGCCGTGGGCCGATAGGGGCCGTTCCTGCCGGACCGGGCCGGATCCGGAGCGACCCGGTCCCGCGATCCAGCCGCCGCCGTCACGCATCAGGGAGCCGCCCATGCCGTCGCCGACCGGTCACGCCGCCCGACTCGCCCTCGCCGTACTGCTGTGCGCCCTCGCCATGACACCGGCGGCCGCCGGTGCCGCGCCGCGGACGCCGTCGCACACCGGTGCCGCTTCGTGGACGGCGCGGCCCGCGGTGAGCGGTCCCGGTACGGGCGGCAGACCGTACATCTATCTGGAGGGCCCGCCCGGCACCGTTCTCCAGGACCGGATCTCCGTCACCAACCCCGGGCGGTCCCCGGTCACCGTGCGGTTGAGCGGCGCCGACGGGTACGACGCGAAGAGCGGCGGCCCCGGGGGCGGGGGCGCCACCGGGGCCGGGCGCTGGCTGCGGACCGTCGCCGCCGAGGTGACCGTCCCGGCCCGCACCCGGGCCGATGTGCCGTTCACTCTCACGGTGCCCGCGGGCGCGACGCCCGGTGACCGCCCCGCCGCGATCGTCGTGCGCGGCGGCGACCGCACGGTGGGCGTGCCGGTACGGCTGCGGGTCGGCGGGCCGACGCTGGCCGCACTCACCGTCGAGGACGTCACCGTGTCCGGGCGGGTCATCCACTACACGCTGGTCAACCGGGGCAACGCGGTCCTCGCCCCGCGGCTCGCGGTCCGGGCCGACGGGGTGTTCGGGACGCTGGTGCGGCGCGGGGCCCGCCCCCTGCCGGTGGAGCTGCGGCCCGGACAGCGCCTCCGGCTCACCGAGCCGTGGCGGGACGCCCCCGCGCTCGACTCGGCGACCGTGCGGCTGCGCGTCACGGCGGAGGGCGGCGCGCACGGTGAGGCGACGGCCCGCGCCGTCTTCGTCCCGTGGGCGCCGCTGACCGCCGGCGCACTGCTGGTCCTGGCCGGTGCGGGCGCGGGCGCGTACGCGTACCGGCGCAGGCGAGCACGCCGGCAGGAACAGGGCGGAACCGACGCCGGTCGCGGCAGTGACGGCGACGGCGGCGATGGCGAAGGCGGCGACGGCGATGGCGAAGGCGCCGGCGAAGACGACGCCGGTGACGGCGAGCGGTCCGTACGGCCGCCGGGCGGTCGGCAGCACTCAGGGAGCAGGCACTTGGCGAAGGCGGGAGCGGAATCGTGACTGGACAGGCCGGACCGGCAGCACTCCGCAGCGGCAGCCACCGGAGGGCCACGAGGCCATTCGCCGCGCCGTTCGCGGCGCTGCTCGTGGCCCTGCTGCCCGCCCTGCTGATGCTCTCCGCGCCCGGGGCCGGCGCGGCGGACACCAGGGCGGCGGCGAAGCCCGTCGTCACCCTCTCCAAGCAGCAGGCGGGCAAGGGCGGTGAGATCACCGTGAAGGGCGGCGGTTGGCGGCCGAACGCGCTGCTGATGATGCTGATCTGCGGCCGGTCCACGCCGGACCGGGGAGTGATCGGCGGCACCAACTCCTGCGCCAACGCCGAGGGCCGGGCCGTCACCACCGACGGCAAGGGCGCCTTCCGCAAGAAGATGCCGGTCGCCGAACCGCCCGTGCCGTGCCCCTGCGTGGTGCACGTCGCCACCGTCACCGGGGAACAGGCCGCGGCCGACGCGGTGTTCGTCGTCGCGGGCCACCCGCTCGCCGCGCTGCCGAAGGAGACCGGGGACGGCCGGCTCGCGGTGCTCGCCACCACCCGGCTGGAGGGCGAGAGCGGGATCCTCACCTGGTTCGGCGCCCCGCCCGCCCGGCAACTGGTCCTCACCGTGGGCAACCTCGGCTCCACCCCCGTCAAGGACCCGGTCTTCGAGGTCGGCACCGCGCACGGCGTCTTCGCCCCGCAGTGGGAGGAGCAGCAGTGGCGCGGCACCATCGCCTCCGGCCGCAAGGCGCAGATCAGACTCCCGGTCGAACTGACGGCGGGCGCCCACGGCGACTACCAGGTCTCGCTCAGGTACGGCGGCAAGGTGCTGGCCGAACAGCCCTGGGGGGTCGGCCGCCCCTGGGGGGTCACGCTCTTCTGGATCCTGCTGTGCCTCGTCGTGCCGGCCGCCGTGTTCCGGATCGGCATGGCGGTCGTCGACAAGGTGCGCCCCCGCTCCTCGCGCGCCCCGGGCCGCCCCCGGCGCCGCCGCCCGCTGCGACGGGCCGGTACGACCGTGAAGGCCCCGAAGCCGCGCCGCGCACCGGGCCCCGCCGAAGGTTCCGCGGCCGTTCCCACCGACGGCCCGGGCTCCACCACGGCCGCGCTGCCGTGGTTCACACCCGATTCCGCACCGTCAGAGAACAGACCGACGACGAAGGGACATTCGTGAGTACGCATCGCAGGACGGTCGCGGCGGGAGTCGCGATGATGCTCGGCGGCGCGGGCATGCTGCTGGCCGCGAGTCCGGCACAGGCCGCCGACGTCTCGTACGCGACGGAGTGCATTCCGCCGCCCATCTCGGGGCTGCCGGCCGTGCAGGGCACCACCAAGGTGCAGCTGACCGCGCCCGCCGAGGCCAAGGTCGGGGACACCGTCGAGGTGGTGTGGAAGACGGTCGAGGCCGCCTCCAAGAACCCCGACATCCTCGACCTGGACAAGGACACCGTCAAGCCGACCGGCACGCTCAAGCTGGGCGGCGCCGCCACCGGCACCGTGCAGATGGAAGGGCCGCGGCAGAACCCGCCGATCCCCAAGAACAGCGCCATGGTGCTGCCCGACATGAAGGGCACGCTGAAGCTGGAGAAGGCCGGTGAGATCACGCTGACGCCGGACGCATACAAGATCAACGTCTCCAAGCCGATCTCCACGGACACCAAGTGCACCCCGAAGGAGGCCGTGCAGCCGGGCGTGACCATCAAGGTCACCGACGGCGGCGGATCCACCACCGCGGGCGGTACGACGAGCGGTTCGACCACCGCGGGCGGTACCACTTCCGGCACCACCGCCGGCGGCACGACCTCCGGGACCACCGCGGGCGGCACGACCTCCGGCACGACGGCGGGTGGCACGACGTCCGGCGGCGGTGACTCCGGCGGTTCCACCTCGGGCTCCGGCGGTGGCAACGGACAGACCGACTTCCCCGGCAAGGAGGTCTCGGTCGACTTCACCTGTACGTCCCCGGGACCGCCCGCCATCGCCTCCAAGGTGACGATCAACGCCAGGAAGAGCGGCGGGAGCTACGCCCTCACGGTCAAGACGGCCAAGGGCGTGATGGACAGCCCGGCCGCGCTGCCGGCCGGTGCGCTCAAGCCGTCCATGGACGTCACCGTCGGCGGCGCGGACAAGGGCTCGGTGAAGGTCACCGGACCGGCCAACGCCGAACCGCTGGAGCAGGGCAAGCCGGTCGACCTGGCCGACATGACCGGCACGTACAAGCCCGGCGCGTCCGGCAAGTCCACGCTCAGCCCCGGCACCCTGACGATCGACGTCACGCTGGGCACCTCGAAGATCAACATCCCGTGCAAGGTCAAGGGCGCGGCGACCCCGTCGCTGGAGCTCGACACCACCGCCCAGGAGGGCGGCGCCTCCGGCTCCGCCGCCTCGGGCTCCACGGGCACCGGTGGCGCCGCGGCAGCCGGTGGCACCGCCTCGGGCGGACTGGCCGCCACCGGGGCCGAGGACAACGGCACCCTGCGTGCCCTCGGCCTGGTCGCGGGCACGGCGATCCTGCTGGGCGGCGCCGTGTTCACCTTCACCCCGTGGCGGAGGCTGCGCGGCACCAGGTGAGCCGGCTCCCGTGACAACGCGCAAGGGCCTCCGCACCGTCGACCGGTGCGGAGGCCCTTGCGTACGGGCAGGAAGCGATCAGCGCATCAGCGCACATCGCCCATGAGCCGGCTGACCTTCTTGCGGTACATCCAGATCGCGAACCCGGCGACGATCGCGAGCGCCGCCTCCAGGCCCACCATGCCGGTCTTGTTCAGGTCGACACCCGCCAGCGACAGCAGGCTGGTGGTGCAGTCGCCCGCGGTGACCGCGAGGAACCAGACCCCCATCATCTGGCTGCCGTACTTCGCGGGCGCCATCTTCGTGGTGACCGACAGGCCGACCGGGGAGAGGCACAGCTCACCGACGGTCTGCAGGAAGTAGATCGACACCAGCCACATCGGGCTGACCTTGTCGCCGTCCGTCGCCATGGTCAGCGGCAGCATGAAGACGAGGAAGGAGACACCGACCAGGAAGAGACCCGAGCCGAACTTGACGACCGTGCTCGGCTCCTTGCCGCGCCGGTTCAGCGCCAGCCATATCCAGGCGACGACCGGGGCCAGCGCCATGATGAAGACCGGGTTGACCGCCTGGTACCAGGAGGTCGGGAAGTTCACACCGAACACGCTGTTGGTGGTGGAGGACTCACCGAAGAGCGACAGCGTGGAGCCGCCCTGGTCGTAGATCATCCAGAACACGGCGGCCGCGACGAAGAACCAGATGTAGCCGGACATCTTCGACTGCTCGGTCTTCGACAGGTCCCGGTCCCGCTTGATCCGCACCAGCACCGCGATCGGAATGATCAGACCGGCGACGGTGATCGGGACGAGCGCCCAGTTCAGCGTGTAGACGTCGGTGGCGACGAGGACGCCGTAGAAGACGACGGCCGCCGCCAGCCACAGCAGACCCTTGCGCAGGGTCGTGCGGCGCTCCTCGGCCGACAGCGGCTTCGGGACGACGCTGCTGCGCGCGCTGAGGTGGCGCGTACCGATCAGGAACTGGGCCAGACCCAGCGCCATGCCGGCCGCGGCGATGGCGAAACCGAGGTGCCAGTTCACCTTCTCGCCGATGGTGCCGATGATCAGCGGCGCGGCGAAGGCACCGAGGTTGATGCCCATGTAGAAGACGGTGAAGCCACCGTCGCGGCGGGCGTCCTCCGGGCCGTTGTAGAGGTGGCCGACCATCGTCGAGATGTTGGCCTTCAGCAGCCCGGATCCGAGCGCGACCAGCGCCAGACCCGCGAAGAAGGTGCCCGAGCCCGGCAGCGCCAGCGTCAGATGGCCCAGCATGATGATCGCGGCCGAGATGGTGACCGTCTTGCGCGGCCCCCAGACCCGGTCGCCGAACCAGCCACCGGGCATGGCCAGCAGGTACACCATCGCCATGTAGATGGAGTAGATCGCGGTGGCCGTGGCCGCGTTCATGTGCAGGCCGGAACCGGAGACCAGGTAGAGCGGAAGCAGGGCCCGCATGCCGTAGAAGCTGAAACGCTCCCACATCTCCGTCATGAAGAGAGTGGCCAGGCCGCGGGGGTGGCCGAAGAAGGTCTTCGCGGATCCAGAAGTACTGGCCGGGTCCTTCGTCAGGCTGGACGCCATGGTCGATCCTTGTGTGCTCGGGACGCGACGCCTTGTGAGCGTGGTGCGCCCGGTGGGGGGAGGCCGGCACCGGCACGGGCACGTCCCACCCCTCACGCCCGAGAGGGATTCGCCCCGACCGCCCGGCTCGCGAAGGAGCCGGCTGGAGGAGACGGGGACCGACCGTGTCGGGATCCACGCCCGGTGCGCATCCTCGCGTTCCGGGCCCGGCCACAGGTCATTCACTGAATTCGCGACTGGCGGGTACCAGTCGGCCCACAAAAGAGACCCTCGGCGCTAAAAGCTGCCCAAGGGTCCTTGAGTAGTGCAACAGGCGTCGAGCAACCATACGCCACGACAGAGCCGGATATGAAAGGACTTGAGAGATGGATCACAGGTATCGATGGAACCATGTCCATGTATTCGAAGGTGAAGGTCCATTTATTTCGCAGACCCGCAGGGCTTGTGGATCACCTCACGGCAGCCGCCCCACGCGGACTACCATCACTCCATGACCCGTGTACTGCTCGCCGAGGACGATGCATCCATCTCGGAGCCGCTGGCCCGCGCCCTGCGTCGGGAGGGTTACGAGGTCGAGGTCCGCGAAGACGGTCCGACCGCACTCGACGCCGGCCTCCAGGGCGGAATCGACCTGGTCGTGCTCGACCTGGGGCTGCCCGGGATGGACGGCCTCGAAGTGGCCCGCAGGCTCCGTGCCGAGGGTCACACCGTGCCGATCCTGGTGCTGACCGCCCGTGCCGACGAGGTGGACACCGTCGTCGGCCTCGACGCCGGCGCCGACGACTACGTCACCAAGCCCTTCCGCCTCGCCGAACTCCTCGCCCGGGTGCGGGCCCTGCTGCGCCGCGGCGCCACGGAGCCCGCGCCGCAGCCCGCGACCCACGGCGTCCGGATCGACGTCGAGTCGCACCGCGCCTGGATGGGCGAGGAGGAACTCCAGCTCACCGCCAAGGAGTTCGACCTGCTGCGGGTCCTGGTCCGGGACGCCGGCCGGGTCGTCACGCGGGACCAGCTGATGCGCGAGGTCTGGGACACCACCTGGTGGTCGTCGACCAAGACCCTCGACATGCACATCTCCTGGCTCCGCAAGAAGCTCGGCGACGACGCCGCCAACCCCCGCTACATCGCGACCGTACGGGGCGTCGGCTTCCGCTTCGAGAAGAGCTGACGTTCCGAGGGGGGCCACCGTTCCGGGAAGAGCCGACGAGCAGAAGTATTCATGCGCCGCAGACTGATCAACTCCACGCTCGCCGTGGTGCTCGTGGTGATCGCCGTCTTCGGCGTCTCCCTCGTCATCGTCGAGACCCGCACCATCAGCAACAGCGCCCAGGAGAGCGTCGACTCCGATGCGCTGCGGCTGATCAGCGTCGTCGAGAGCCGACTGCTGGAGGACGAGCGGATCACTCCCGTACTGCTGTCCCAGCAGATCACCAGCAAGCGCTACGCGCTGGTGAGGATCCCCGGCAGGGCCCCGCTGGAAGTGGGCAAGCGCCCCACCGGCAGTGTGATCAGCAGCACGGCCGAGGGGGAGCGCGGCGAGAAGGTCACCGTCGAGGAGTCCAGCTCCGCGGTCACCCGCGAGGTCGGCCGCACCCTGATGATCATCGGCGCGGTGGCGCTGCTGGCCATCGTCTCCGCCGTGCTCCTGGCCGTACGCCAGGCCAACAAACTGACCTCACCGCTGACCGACCTGGCCGAGACCGCCGAACGCCTGGGCTCCGGCGACCCCCGGCCGCGCCACAAGCGGTACGGGGTGCCTGAGCTGGACCGGGTCGCCGATGTCCTGGACTCCTCCGCCGAACGGATCGCCCGGATGCTGACCGCGGAACGCCGGCTGGCCGCCGACGCCTCGCACCAGCTCCGTACGCCCCTCACCGCGCTCTCCATGCGGATCGAGGAGATCTCGGTCACCGACGACCCGGACACGGTGAAGGAGGAGGCGAACATCGCCCTCACCCAGGTCGAGCGGCTCACCGACGTGGTGGAGCGGCTGCTGACCAACGCCCGCGATCCGCGTACCGGCTCCGCCGTCGTCTTCGACCTCGACGAGGTCGTCAAGCAGCAGATCGAGGAGTGGCGTCCCGCCTACCGCAGCGCGGGCCGGGCCATCGTCCGCTCCGGCAAGCAGGGGCTGCGGGCCGTCGGCACGCCCGGCGCCGTGGCCCAGGTGCTGGCCGCGCTGATCGAGAACTCGCTGATGCACGGTGGCGGCACGGTCGCGCTGCGCACCCGGGTCACCGGCAACCAGGCGGTGATCGAGGTCACGGACGAGGGCCCGGGGGTTCGGCCCGACCTGGGCGCCCGGATCTTCGAGCGGACGATCAGCGGACGCAATTCCACGGGCATCGGCCTCGCGGTGGCCAGGGACCTCGCGGAGGCGGACGGCGGCCGCCTCGAACTGCTCCAGCAGCAGCCCGCGGTCTTCGCCCTGTTCCTCAGCCGGGTGGCCCTGAAGCGGCAGGAGCCGGAACGCCCGGTGCGGTGAGCGGCGGGCGGGCGGCCGCGGTTCGCCGTGGGGCCGCCCCTCAGCGGCGCGCCGCCGAATCCGCCTCGACCCGCGGTGTCCGCTCCGTCCGCCCCTGCTTCACGACCCCCTCGGCGCCCGGCGCGGCCTTCGCCGCCCCGACGGGCAGCGCCTTGAACACCCACGTCCGGTAGGACCAGAAGCGGAACAGCGTCGCGATGCCGATCCCGAGGATCTTGAAGACATTGCTCTGGAGCGGGGTGTCCCACCCGAAGCCGTACGTCGCGGTATAGAGCACACCGGTCTCGATCACCGCGCCCACCGCGCTGAACAGCAGGAACAGCGTCAGCTCGCGGGTCCGTCCACTCTTGTCGCGGTCCCGGTAGGTCCAGTACCGGAAGCCGATGTAGTTGCCCAGGACGGCGACGAAGGTGGCCAGCAGGCCGGCCCGTACCGTCGGGATGTCGGTGTAGCGCCAGAGCAGGTTCGACACCGCGATGTTGACCACCAGGCCGACCCCGCCGACCACGCCGAACTTGGCGACTTCCCGGGCCAGCAGCTCCAGCCGGGTCCGCAGGGAGCCCCGTTCGCTCATGGTGATCGCTCAGCCCGTCTGTCGCTCGCGTGGACGCCGGTCGTGTGGATGTCGCTCACGTGTACGCCGGTTGTATGGATCCAGTCATGCTAACCAGCCCGTCCGCGGGCCGCCCGTGGATGCCGTGAGTGGTGTGGCGATGCTGTGACACGACGGCCCGGCCCGGGGGACACGACGACCCGGCCCGGGGACGGCCGGAGGGCGTCGTCGGGAGCTTCCCGGGGCGGCGGATACCCTGGAGGAGTGACGTTCCCGGTAGTCGGCATGGTCGGTGGCGGTCAGCTCGCCCGTATGACCCACGAGGCGGGCATCCCCCTCGGCATCAAGTTCAAGCTCCTCAGTGACACCCCCCAGGACTCGGCGGCCCAGGTGGTGAGCGAAGTCGTCGTGGGCGACTATCGCGACCTGGACACGCTGCGCGCCTTCGCGCGCGGCTGTGACGTGATCACCTTCGATCACGAGCACGTGCCCACCGAGCACCTGCGGGCCCTGGAGGCGGACGGCATCCCCGTGCGCCCCGGTCCCGACGCGCTGGTGCACGCCCAGGACAAGGGGGTGATGCGCGCGAAGCTCACCGAGATCGGCGCGCCCTGCCCCCGGCACCGCATCGTGACGGACCCGGCCGACGCCGCGGCCTTCGCGGACGAGGTCGGGGGCTTCCCCGTGATCCTCAAGACGGTCCGCGGCGGCTACGACGGCAAGGGCGTCTGGGTGGTCCGCTCCGAGGCGGACGCGGCCGAGCCGTTCCGGGCCGGGGTGGCGGTCCTCGCCGAGGAGAAGGTCGACTTCGTACGGGAGCTGGCGGCCAACATCGTCCGCTCGCCGCACGGCCAGGCCGTCGCCTACCCGGTCGTCGAGTCGATCCAGGTCGACGGCGTTTGCGACACGGTGATCGCCCCGGCGCCGGAGCTGGACGAGCGCCTGGCCGGAGAGGCCCAGCAGCTCGCGCTGCGGATCGCCGCCGAGCTGGGCGTCGTGGGCCACCTCGCCGTCGAGCTCTTCGAGACGCGCGGACCCGACGGGAAGCCCGGCATCCTGGTCAACGAGCTGGCGATGCGCCCGCACAACTCCGGCCACTGGACCCAGGACGGCGCGATCACCTCCCAGTTCGCCAACCACGTCCGGGCCGTGCTCGACCTGCCGCTCGGCGACCCGCGCCCGCGCGCCACCTGGACGGTCATGTCCAACGTCCTCGGCGGCGACTTCCCGGACATGTACCAGGCGTACCTGCACTGCATGGCCCGCGACCCGCAGCTCAAGATCCACATGTACGGCAAGGACGTGAAGCCCGGCCGCAAGGTGGGACACGTCAACACCTACGGCGACGATCTGGCGGACGTGCGGGAGCGCGCCCGGCACGCGGCCGACTACCTGCGAGGAACGATCACCGAATGACCTCCCCCGCCACCGCCGCGCCCGTCGTCGGCATCGTCATGGGCTCGGACTCCGACTGGCCCGTCATGGAAGCAGCGGCCAAGGCCCTCGACGAGTTCGAGATCCGCTACGAGGTCGACGTCGTCTCCGCCCACCGCATGCCGCACGAGATGATCGCGTACGGCGAGCAGGCGGCGGGCCGCGGTCTGAAGGCGATCATCGCGGGCGCGGGCGGTGCCGCGCACCTCCCCGGCATGCTCGCCTCGGTGACCCCGCTGCCGGTCATCGGCGTACCGGTCCCGCTGAAGTACCTGGACGGCATGGACAGCCTGCTCTCCATCGTGCAGATGCCCGCCGGTGTGCCGGTCGCGACCGTGTCGGTCGGCGGCGCGCGCAACGCCGGTCTGCTCGCCGCCCGGATCCTCGCCGCCCACGACGGCGAGCTGCTGGCCCGGATGCGGGAGTTCCAGCAGGAGCTGAACGACCAGGCGACGGAGAAGGGCAAGCGGCTCCGGAGCAAGGTCCAGGGCGCCGACTCCTTCGGCTTCGGAAAGTAGGCCGCCGTGGAGCAGGCACAGCAGGCGGTCCGGCTGGAGCGGGCACGGCGGCTCCTCGCCGAGTACCCCGTCGTCGACGGCCACAACGATCTGCCGTGGGCGCTGCGTGAGCAGGTCGGCTACGACCTCGACGCCCGTGACATCGCCGGGGACCAGTCCGCCCATCTGCACACCGACATCCCGCGGCTGCGCGCGGGCGGCGTCGGCGCCCAGTTCTGGTCCGTCTACGTACGGACCGACATGGCGGGCGACGAGGCCGTCAGCGCCACGCTGGAACAGATCGACGTGGTCGACGAGCTGATCGTCCGGCACCCCGCCGACCTGCGGCGCGCGTTCACCGCCGACGACATGGAGGCGGCCCGCGCCGAGGGCCGGATCGCCTCCCTGATGGGTGCCGAGGGCGGCCACTCCATCAACAACTCGCTGGGCACCCTGCGCGCCCTGCACACCCTGGGCGTCCGCTACATGACGCTCACCCACAACGACAACATCGCCTGGGCGGACTCGGCGACCGACGCTCCCCGCATCGGCGGCCTCTCGCCGTTCGGCCACGAGGTCGTACGCGAGATGAACCGCACCGGCATGCTGGTCGACCTCTCCCACGTGGCGGCCGGCACGATGCGCGACGCGCTCGACACCTCCACGGCGCCGGTGATCTTCTCGCACTCCTCGGCGCGGGCGATCTGCGACCACCCGCGCAACGTCCCCGACGACGTCCTCGGCAGGCTCCGGGTCAACGGCGGCATCGCCATGGCCACCTTCGTGCCGAAGTTCGTCCTGCCGGCGGCCGTCGCCTGGACGCAGGCCGCGGACGAGAACATGCGCGCGCACGGCCTGCACCACCTCGACACCACCTCGCAGGCCATGCGGGTGCACGCCGACTTCGAGGCGGCCCACCCGCGCCCGATGGCCACCGTGGCGACCATCGCCGACCACCTCGACCACATGCGCGAGGTCGCCGGCATCGATCACATCGGCATCGGCGGCGACTACGACGGAACGGCCTTCCTGCCCGCCGGCCTCCAGGACGTCGCCGGCTACCCGAACCTGATCGCGGAGCTGCTCGGCCGCGGCTGGTCCGACGCCGACCTCGCCAAGCTCACCTGGCGCAACGCCGTACGGGTGCTGCGGGACGCCGAGGACGTGGCGCGCGAGTTGCGCAGCCGGCGCGCCCCGTCGCACGCCACGATCGAGCAGCTGGACGGCGCGGCCGTCTGAGCCGCCGAGCCGTACGTGTGGGGGCGCCCTCCGGGGCGCCCCCACACGTCGTTCTAGCCCTTGCAGAGACAGAACGGGTGCCCCGCGGGGTCCGCGTACACCCGGAAGCTCCGCTCCCGGTCCTCAGCCTCCAGCACCGTGGCACCCAGCGCGAGCACCTCCTTCTCCGCCGCGTCCAGGTCCGGCACGTCCAGATCCAGATGGATCTGCTGCGACGCGTCCGCGCTCGGCCACCGCGGCGGTACGAAACCGGGCGCGGCCTGGAACGCGAGCAGCGTGCCCCCGGGCACGGTCAGCTCCAGCCAGCCATCATCCTCACCGGGCGTGATCTCGCCGCCGAGCAGCCCGGCGTAGAAGCTCGCGAGCGCGGCGGTGTCTGGGCAGTCCAGGACGACGGCACCCAGGGTGGCGACAGCCATGACAATTCCTCCTCCGGACGAACGGCTACAGCCGGTTACCCGTAAAGGCCCTCAACGGGTAACCGTTACTGCATGCTCCCGCAAAGGAGGTAACGTCGCAACCATGAGGTCGCACCATGAGTGAGAAGGATTCCGCGCCCGGGGCACTCGCACTGGTCGAGGCCCTGGTCAACACCCTGGACATCGAGACGGGCGCGGACACTCTCGACACGGCGGACGGACGCGCCGCCTTCGGCCTCACCGAGCGGGACGTCCCCGAAGCCCGGGAGCTGCGCGAGGCGCTCCGTACCGCCTGCCTGGCCCACGCCGGCCACCGCCCGCCGGGCGACGCCGCGCCCCCGCTCGACCGGCTGCTCGCCGGGGCGCCGCTGCGCGTCACCGTGGACGCGGCGGGCGCCGCCGCACTGCGCCCCGCCACCGAACCGGCCGGGCTGACCGACCGCGTCGCCGCGGCCATCGCCGGCGCCGCGGCCGACGGCACCTGGGCCCGGCTCAAGGCGTGCGAGGCGGAGGACTGCCGCTGGGTGTACTACGACCGCAGCCCGGCGGGGCGCCGACGCTGGTGCTCCATGTCGGTGTGCGGCGCCCGCGCCAAGATGCGCACCTACCGCGCGAAGCGCGCGTGAGGCCCGGGATCAGGCCGTCGGGCGTCCCATCGCCCGGTACGTCCAGCCGGCCCCGCGCCACAGATCGCTCTCCAGCGCGTTGCGGCCGTCCAGGATGATCCGGCGGGACACGACCTCGCCGAGCGCCGCCGGGTCCAGCTCGCGGAACTCCCGCCACTCCGTCAGATGCAGCACCACATCCGCGCCGCGCACCGCGTCCAGCGCCGTGTCCGCGTAACCGAGGGTCGGGAAGAGCCGCCGGGCGTTGTCCATGCCCTTCGGGTCGAAGACCGTGACCTGGGCACCCTGGAGGTGGATCTGCCCGGCCACGTTCAGCGCCGGGGAGTCCCGTACGTCGTCCGAGTCCGGCTTGAACGCCGCACCCAGCACCGCCACCCGCTTGCCGAGGAAGGAATCGCCGCCCACGGCCTCCCGGGCCAGCTCCACCATGTGGCCGCGGCGCCGCATGTTGATCGAGTCGACCTCACGCAGGAAGGTCAGCGCCTGGTCCGCGCCCAGCTCGCCGGCGCGCGCCATGAAGGCCCGGATGTCCTTGGGCAGACAGCCGCCGCCGAAGCCGATCCCGGCCCGCAGGAACTTCGAGCCGATGCGCTCGTCGTGCCCGAGCGCCTCGGCCAGCTTCTTCACATCGCCGTCGGCGGCCTCGCAGACCTCCGCCATCGCGTTGATGAACGAGATCTTCGTGGCCAGGAACGAATTGGCCGCCGTCTTCACCAGCTCGGCGGTCGGGAAGTCCGTCACCACGAACGGCGACCCCTCGGCGACCGGCACCGCGTACACCTCGCGCAGCAGCTTCTCGGCCCGCTCGCTCGTCACGCCGACGACGATCCGGTCCGGATGCAGGGTGTCGTTCACGGCGAAGCCCTCGCGCAGGAACTCCGGGTTCCAGGCCAGCTCCGCCTCGGCGCCCACCGGCGCCAGCTCCGCCAGCCGCGCCGCGAGCCGGGCCGCCGAGCCCACCGGGACGGTCGACTTCCCGACGACGAGGGTGGGCCGGGTCAGATGCGGGGCCAGCGACTCGAACGCGGTGTCCACATAGCTCATGTCACAGGCGTACTCGCCGTGCTTCTGCGGAGTGTTCACACAGACGAAGTGCACATCGCCGAAGGCCGCCACCTCCTCGGGGGAAGTGGTGAACCGCAGCCGCCCGGTGGACCCCTCGATGCCCTCGACGTGCTTGCTCAGCAGCTCTTCCAGCCCAGGCTCGTACATCGGAACCCTGCCGGCGGCGAGCATCTCGATCTTCTCGGGCACGACATCGAGGCCGAGCACTTCGAATCCCAGTTCCGCCATGGCCGCGGCGTGGGTGGCGCCGAGGTAGCCGGTGCCGATCACAGTGATCCTGAGGGCCATGGAACGCTCCTGAGAGATGCGGGCAGACGTGCGGTGAACGAGCATAGTCGTGCTCCCGAAGGCCCGGATTCCGGCCGTCCGCCCAGCAACGCCCACCTTTTCCGACCCCTGTCGTGAAGCTCACGCGGGCTTTGCATAGGCCATCGCGGGCACAGCGCTCTAAAATTGGGTTACTTAACGGTAGTTAGCGTCTTGGGGAGTGAGCGTCTTGGCGGGTTCGACCGATTTCGACCTGTACCGTCCGGCCGAGGAGCACGAGATGCTCCGGGAGACGGTGCGTGCGCTCGCCGAGGCGAAGATCGCCCCGCACGCGGCGGCGGTCGACGAGGAGGCGCGCTTCCCTCAGGAGGCGCTGGACGCCCTGACCGCGGCGGACCTGCACGCGGTGCACGTGCCCGAGGCGTACGGCGGCGCGGGTGCCGACGCGCTGGCCACCGTCATCGTGATCGAGGAGGTGGCCCGCGTCTGCGCCTCGTCCTCCCTCATCCCGGCCGTGAACAAGCTGGGCTCCCTCCCGGTGATCCTCTCCGGCTCCGAGGACCTGAAGAAGAAGTACCTGGGCCCGCTGGCCAAGGGCGACGGCATGTTCTCGTACTGCCTCTCCGAGCCCGACGCGGGTTCCGACGCGGCCGGCATGAAGACCAAGGCCGTCCGCGACGGCGACTTCTGGGTGCTCAACGGCGTGAAGCGCTGGATCACCAACGCGGGCGTCTCCGAGTACTACACGGTCATGGCCGTCACCGACCCGACCAAGCGCTCCAAGGGCATCTCGGCCTTCGTCGTCGAGAAGTCGGACGAGGGCGTCTCCTTCGGCGCCCCGGAGAAGAAGCTCGGCATCAAGGGCTCGCCGACCCGCGAGGTCTACTTCGACAACGTCCGCATCCCCGCCGACCGCATGATCGGCGAGGAGGGCACCGGCTTCGCCACCGCGATGAAGACCCTGGACCACACCCGCATCACCATCGCGGCCCAGGCCCTCGGCATCGCGCAGGGCGCCCTCGACTACGCCAAGGGCTACGTCCAGGAGCGCAAGCAGTTCGGCAAGCCGATCGCCGACTTCCAGGGCATCCAGTTCATGCTCGCCGACATGGCCATGAAGCTGGAGGCGGCCCGCCAGCTCACCTACTCGGCCGCCGCCAAGTCCGAGCGCCTCGACGGCGACCTCACCTTCTTCGGTGCCGCGGCCAAGTGCTTCGCCTCCGACGTGGCGATGGAGATCACCACGGACGCGGTCCAGCTGCTCGGCGGCTACGGCTACACGCGGGACTACCCGGTGGAGCGGATGATGCGCGACGCGAAGATCACGCAGATCTACGAGGGCACGAACCAGGTCCAGCGCATCGTGATGGCGCGGAACCTGCCGTAGCGGTCATTGCTCCACACGTCCGGCCCCGATGCGCGCATCGGGGCCGGACGTGTGTATGTGGCGGGGAGACCGAGGTCGGCTCACTCCCCGGCGAAGACTTCGTCGATGGTGGCTGCGGTGGCGGCGCGGCTCAGCCACTGGCGCAGGAGCTGGGGGTCGTCGCAGCTGGTGATCTTCTCGCGGGTCTCGTCGGGAAGGTCGATGCCGCGTGCTTCGAGGACCAGCAGGATGCCTTCCGCCCGGCCTTCCGCCCGGCCTTCGTCCCGGATTTCCTCCGACATGAAGGACTTGTAGAAAGAGGTGTCCACGGCCACCAGGTTCCTCCACTGTTGTGCGGCCGGGCGGTTGCCCAGGCCCTGTGCGGTGAGTTCGACGATGGGGTCGGCGATTGCTTCCGGTGTGTCCCGCAGCGCGGCGGACAGGGTTTTCAGTATGGCACCGACGTCCGGATTGTCGGCGTGTGTGATGGCGGCCAGGGTGGCGAGCGCGAGGTCCTTGCGGGCCTCGGCCACGTCGGTGATGACCGGCATGTTGTGCGGCCCCGCGACGAGGGGGTTCAGGGTGAGTGTCTGCCATTGACGGACCCCGATGGAGATGGGCCGCGCGGCCCATTCAGCGGTGGCCTGATCCTGGCAGACGACCAGCAGCAGGATGGGTAACCCGTACCTGTTGTGGAGGTAGCTGACGTAATACGGCCAGCTGGCTGTCTTGCGCGGGTCCTTCTTGCCCTGGGCCTCAATGGCGAGAACGAAGGATCCGTCATGCTCTGTTTCGATGCGCAGGAGGGTGTCCACCCGGCGTTCGACAGGGCGGGCCTCGGTGAGGTCGGTGGGCAGGGCGGTGGCCGAGGTGGGTGGTGGGATGTCGACTCCGAGTACTTCGGAGACGCGGGAGAAGAGGCCGGGGTACTCCTGGAAGATGCGGTGCATTGCTTCGTGGGGCGAGCTGACCATGGAGGTCCGTTCGGGTTGTGGGTGACGTTCCGGTCAGGCGGCTGTGCCGAGGTCCGACCGGCAGTCGCGGCAGTGGCCGGGGTGGCGGGAGCGGTAGGCGCGGTCGCAGCCGTCGCAGTTCTGGAGCGGGATGACGATGACGCCGGGGCGTGCGAGTGCGGCGACATCCTGCGCTCCCGGGAGTGGTGGTGGCAGGAGCGTGGTGATGCGGTGGCGCAGGAGCTTGGCGGGGTGTTTCAGGGGGCTCGGGAGGTCGGTGGTGAGGGCGTGGCGGACGGTGTCGGGGTGTGCGTCGCGTTCGAGCCAGGTGGCGACGCCGGGAGCGAGGGCGTGGATGTCGTGCTCGGAGAGGACCAGTTGAGGTGCGTGGCGGCGCAGGTCGGCGAGGAGCGCGGCGGCCACGCGCTGGAGCTTCGGCGTGAGTTCCTGGGGCTGGGGGAGCGGTGGTGGCGGCGTTGTGCGTGCGGTGGGGGCCGGGACGAGGACGGGGGTGGGCTGCGGTGTGGGTGCCGGGGGTGGGGTCGGAGCCGGGTGCGGTTCGGGAGCGGTTGTGCGTGGTGGCGGTGGTGTGGGTTGTGGGGTCGGCTTGGGGGTCGTACGGGGGCGGGGAGCTGTTACGGGGCGGCCGGCCGCGCCCGGCTGGTTGTACGAGGCGGTGCGGGTGACGATGCGGCCGTCGGCGAGGCGTACGCGGCTGCGGTGGAGGTAGCCGTGGGCTTCCAGCTCGCGCAGGGCGGCGGCGATGCGGGTCTCGCTCTCGGGGAAGCGTTCGGCGAGGCGCTTGATGCCGATCCTGGCTCCGGCGGGGAGCGACTGGATGTGGGCGGCGAGCCCGATCGCGGCGAGGGAGAGGCCGCGGTGCTGGGCGAGGTGGTTGCCGATGACGGTGAAGCCCGCGGCGTGCCGGAAGTTGATGTGGATGACACCGGATGACGGCGTGGCGTCTCCGGGTACGGGGGACGGGCCGTGCGAGGGCACGGTAATCTGCGGGGTATCCATCGGGAAGCTCCTACTTCCTCGGTGGTCAGGCCCCCGGTTGAGACTGCGAATCTCGTCGGGGGCCGTCGCATGTCTGGAGTTGTCGCGGCGAGCATATGCCAGCCAACCCGTATGAAATCCAGCTCAGTTGCCCCATGTCACCCGCGTGAGTGACGGCGACGGGACCGGGGTCGGGTTTGGGTGGGGAGGGTCATTTCCCCGAGTTCTTTAAAGCCTTATGCGTCGTGGAACGCGGGGACGTGGCTCACCGGGTCGTGGGTTTCCGCGACCCGGTGAAGGGGGTGCGGTGCGAGGTCGATCTCGGCCCAGACGGTCTTGCGCGGGACAGGTCCGGAGTCGACGCCCCAGCGGTCGGCGAGCGCCTCGACGATGAGGAGTCCGCGTCCGTTCTCCGTGTGCTCGTCGGGGACGGACGCGACGGGCAGGCGCTCGGCCCGGGTGTCGGTCACCTCGATCCGCAAGAGCTCACCGTGGTGGACGGTGATGCCGAGCCGGAAGTCCCGGCCCGGCACGCGGCCGTGGAGGGCGGCGTTGGCCGCCAGCTCGGCGACGACCTGCGCGGCCCGGTCGCAGGCGATGCCCCAGTCGCTCAGATGCGCCGTGGTCAGGAGGCGGGCGAGCCTGGCGCCCCGGCGGGTGGGGGAGAGCAGCACCGTGAACTGCCGGGCAGGAGCGGAATGTTCGGTTCGGGTGATGTGTTGGTTCACGCCGCTCAGCGTGGCCGTGGCTGCGTACCGTGAACAGCGACGAGCCGCTTGCGTACGGCGATTGTCCAGGGCTTGTCCAGTGCTGTCCCGGCTGTCCGGAGTGACGTGCCGGGGACGTCAGGGGTTGGGCCGAGAACGGCAGACGCATCGGAAGTGGGGCACGGATGAGCGTGGATGAGACCGGTACGGAACACGGCGACGCCGGGGCGGACGAGCCGGGCTGGGACGTCGATCCCGATGACGAGTCGGGGGCGGCCGTGGTCGCGGCGGTGGGCCGCCAGCTCAAGGCGTGGCGGGAGGCGGCGGGGCTGCGGGCCGGCGAGTTCGGGATCGCGATCGGGTACGGGGAGGACCAGGTCTACAAGGTGGAGGGCGGCCGTCGCATCCCCCGGCCGGAGTTCCTGGACAGAGCGGACAGCGTGCTCGGGGCGGGTGGAAAGCTCGCGGCGATGAAGCAGGACGTGGCCGAGGTCCGCTACCCGAAGAAGGTGAGAGACCTGGCGAAGCTGGAGGGGAGGGCCGTCGAGCTGTTGGCGTACGGGGATCACAACCTGCACGGGCTGCTTCAGACGGCGGAGTACGCGCGGGCGTTGTTCGAGATGCGGCTGCCTCCGTACGAGCCGGATGAGATCGAGCGGGCCGTGGCAGGACGCATGGCGAGGCAGTCGATCTTCGAGCGAGCTCCCGCTCCCTCGCTCTGTTTTGTGCAGGAGGAGGCGACGCTGAGGCGTCCGCTCGGGGGCAGAATGGTCCTGCGCAGACAGCTCGAACACCTGCTGTTGATCGCCCAGTTGAGGAATGTCGCGATTCAGGTCATGCCGACTGCGCGAGAGGAGCACGCCGGAATGCACGGGGAGACGCAGGTACTGAAGTTCAAGGACGGGACGGCCATGGGGCGCTCGGAAGGGGCGTTCAGTGGTCGGGCGGTCTCCGACCCGAAGCAGCTCCGAATCCTTGAGCTGCGGTGTGGCATGATCCGGGCCCAGGCTCTCACTCCACGTGAGTCGTTGGCCTTCATCGAGCAACTTCTGGGAGAAACATGATCAGCGAGCTCTCTGTCAGGAGCGACATCGGTCATGAGCTGGAGTGGCGCAAGAGCAGCTACAGCAGCAACAGCAGCGAGGCCGACTGCGTGGAGGTGGCCACCGCCCCCGGCGGGATCCGGGTGCGCGACTCCAAGGACGTCCAGGGCCCCCGCCTCGCCTTCACCTCCGCCGCCTGGGCCGGCTTCGTCCCCTACGCTGCCGAGCGCTGATCCCGCTCGGCGGCCGGCCCTGCCGGGGCGGCCCCTGTCAGTCCTCCTCGTCCTCCCCCTCGAAGCGGTCGTAGGCCGCCTCCGTGCGGGCGCGGAACATCGCGGTCCCGCGGTCGTCGCGGAGGATGATGTCGTCGTGCGCGTACCAGCGTGAGCCCTGCTGCTGGTTGGTCGGGTACTCCGGGAGCGGCAGGAGCCGGAAGGTCCCGGTGATCTCCTCGGGCAGGCCGGTGTCGCCGTCGGAGGTCACCCAGCCCATCAGGTCCTCATCGGCGAACAGTGCCTCGGACAGGACGATCTCGACGAACGCGACGCTGACCCGGCCCAGCCACGCCTCCCAGTCGTCGGCGGTGGGCCGGACGAGGTCGGCGCGTATCACCACCGGCGGGTCGTCCTGGTCGAGGTCCGTGACGCGTATGCCCCAGTAGGCGCAGGACTGGTTCTCGACGCGGAAGACCAGTACGCCCCGGTCCGCGTCGAGGTAGAGGTCCTCCGGGGCGAGCAGGGAATCCTGGTTGTCCGTCAAGTCGGGGCGGCGGCCCAGTAGTCGGTAGGCCTCGCGCAGTGCCACGGGCAGCGGAAGGCCGAGCCGGGCCTGGGCCGCGTCGAGTTCGGCGGGGGCACGGCCGTCGGCTTCGGTGAGGGGGCTCTGGGTCCAGTCGCGGGCGAAGGCGCGGATGAAACGCCATGCCGCCTGCCTGTCGGGCCGTTCGCCGACGGCGGCGTCGAGGGCGTCGAGATCGAGTGCGAGGTTCGGGAGCGATGGTTCCTGGGGCATGCGTGTGACTGTAGGCGCCGCCACTGACAAGGCTCCGCGCCCCGCTTCCCGTATTTCCCCCACCCTCCGGCCACGGTCTCGGCACACTGGGTGCATGAGCGATCACCCTCAGGCGCCGCCGGATCACCTCGTCATCAACGTGCAGCACCGGGAAGACCCGGTGTCCCTGGTCACCGAGGCGGACGCGTTCGCCGCTTCCCGGACGTACGGGAACATCGTGGTCCGGGGGCCGCTCTTCGGCGTCGCCGAACAACGCCGTGGCGAGCGGCCGCGATGGCGGCTGCTGACCGACATGAACACCGGCTATCCGCAGGACGCCCGCGACGCGCTGAACTCCCATCTCTGGTTCAGGGCCAAGGACGAGACGGACGACCCCGGGGAGCGGCGCACCCTGCTGGACGCGGTGGCCCGGCTGGAGACCGAGCCGGTGAACGAACTGACCGTCGGCGACACGCGCTACCGCATCGTGCGCGCCGACGAGTTCGCCCGGACCGGCGCAGGGCGCCTGGAGCCGCCCAGGCCCACGGACGTCGACTCGGAGGGCTGGGACCTGTCGGCGCAGACGCCCTCCACCACCAAGGGCTTCGTCGTCGACCACGCGGCGGCGGTGGGGCTGACGGAGGGCCTGGAGCGGATGGGCCTGGTGCCGGTCTCGTACACCTCGGAGCGCTTCCCGCCCGATGTGCTGGCGGATTCGCAACGGGCGCTGCGGACCCATCCCGGCCTGGTGCTGCTGCCGGTCGTCTTCCGGGTGATGGAGCGCGAGGAGAGGTCCTGGTCGATGGCGTCGAGCCAGCACCCCACCCCGCAGGACGCGCGGCGTTCACTGGTGTACCAGCTTCAGACGTTCCTGCCGCTGTCCGAGGAGCTCGACGAGCGGGAGGCCGCCGTGTACGCGCGGGCGGCGGAGGCGTACATGCGGCGGCTGCGCCCCAACGAGCTGAACGTAAGGGGGCGCCGCTTCGAGATCGCCCGGATCGAACGGATGATGCGCGTCGGTCCCGCCGGCCCGGAAGGCCCGCGGCGCTCCGACATCGACGACCAGGGCCCCACGAAGATCCACCCCACGATGGACGAGTGGGGCAACATCACCCGCGGCGAATGAGCGGACAGCGGCAGGGCCCGGACGGTTCGCCGTCCGGGCCCTGCCGCTGTCCGCTCTCGGTGACGGTTCGCCGTCAGTTCTCGGTGACGGTGACCTTCTCGTCGTTCTTGAGCTGCTCCACCAACTGCTTCACCTTGGCCTTGTCCCAGACCACGTTGCCGTTCCTGAAGCCCGACATCGGCATGTTCATCGACTTGCCGTCGCCGCCCGTGACGTCCTTCATGGCGAAGAACATCTGGCTCAGGGACCAGAGCGACATGTCCTTGTCCACGACCAGAGTGTCCAGGCCGGCGCCCATCGTCGGGTACAGCTTGAACGGGTTGAGGATCGTGGACGGCGTCGCCGTCTGGCTCGCCAGCGCCGCGAGGAACTTCTGCTGGTTCTTCGTACGGGCCAGGTCCGCCTGGGCGAAGGCGTAGCGGGTGCGGACGAAGGCGAGGGACTGTTCGCCGTTCAGCGTCTGCTTGCCCGCCTGGAAGTCGGCGCCGGACTTCTTGTCCTTGAAGGCCTTGGGGATGTCCAGCTCCACGCCGCCGATCGCGTCCACGATCTTGGCGAAGCCGCCGAAGCCGATCTCGCAGTAGTGGTCGATCCGCAGCCCGGTGTTGAACTCGACGGTGCGGACGAGGAGTTCGGGGCCGTCCATGGCGTACGCGGCGTTCAGCTTGGTGAAGCGGCCGCGACCCGGGTAGAGCTTGCCGGAGTCGGAGCCCTTGAACGAGGGGATCTCGACGTCGGAGTCACGGGGCAGGGAGATCAGCGTCGGCCCGTTGGATCCGTCGTGCAGGATCATCATCGAGTCGGTCCGCTTGCCCTCGGCGGAGCCCGTGTGGAGCTTCTTCTTGTCCTCGGCCGTCATGCCCTCACGGCTGTCGGAACCGACGATCAGGTAGTTGGTGCCGTCGCCGCCCTCCGGCCGCTCGATGACCTTGGAGAGGTCCACCTCGCGCTTGAGCTTGGAGTCGGCCCAGAAGTACGTGCCTATGGAGACCCCGAGAACCACGACCACCAGGGTCAGCGCGCCTATCTTGATCCGGCGGCGCCAGTCGGGCGCCGGGCGCCCCTGCGTGTGGCCGCCGTCACCCGGGCCGCCACCGTGGCCGTTGCCCGGGCCGCCGGCGTTGCCGCCGCCGTAGACCTGGCCCGTGTTGTACCCGCTGTCGTACTGCCGGCCACCGTTGTCGTAGCCGCCCGGCTGCTGGGGGATCGGCCGCTGCCTCGGCGGCGCGGGGGGCCGCTGCGGGGCGGGGCGCCGCTGGACGTGCGGCATCGAGCGGGCGCTCTCCGGCTGCTCACCGGCGCTGCCCTGCCCGTAGCGGTTGCCGCGGCGGTTGTCGTCGGACCATCCCTCGGGCCAATCGTTCATGCGAACCAGTGTGCAGGCCGGACGCACCGCTATTACAGGGGGTCCGGGAAATCGGGTCAGGGCTGTTGCCAAGCTGATGCATTGCTGCCGGGCGGAAGCCCCCGCATAAGGTGGACGGTATGACAGATCAGGCCCCGCGCCCGGAGGGCGACATTCCGGGCAAGCCGACCGCCGCCTCCCGGACCACCCTCAGCCACATCATGACCGGCAGCGACACCAATCTGCTGGGTACCGTGCACGGTGGTGTGATCATGAAGCTGGTCGACGACGCGGCGGGTGCCGTGGCCGGCCGGCACTCCGGCGGCCCCGCCGTGACGGCCTCGATGGACGAGATGGTCTTCCTGGAGCCGGTCCGCGTGGGTGATCTCGTTCACGTCCGTGCCCAGGTGAACTGGACCGGCCGCTCCTCGATGGAGGTCGGCGTCCGGGTCATGGCCGAGCGCTGGAACGAATCCACCCCCGCCCAGCAGGTCGGCAGCGCCTATCTGGTGTTCGCCGCCGTCGACGCGGACGGCAAGCCGCGCCCCGTACCGCAGGTGATCCCGGAGACGGAGCGCGACAAGCGGCGCTACCAGGAGGCGCAGATCCGGCGCACCCACCGCCTCGCCCGCCGCCGCGCGATCAGGGAGCTGCGCGAGAAGCGGGCGGCCGAGGGCATCGAGGACTGAGCACCGAGGGGACTACGGTCGCGGGCAGGCCACCTGGTCGCCCGTGACCGTGCCGAACTCGCCGTTGTCCGTCGCCTCGGCCCGGACCTGCCGCACCTTCTCGAAGTCCGCGCCCGCCGTCACCCGCATCGTGGCCCCCTGCCCCCGTACCGCCCGCAGCTCGGCCCCGGGCAGCGCCGCCGCCAGTGACCTCGCGGACCGGTCCCAGCGCGGGTCGTAGCTGATCAGGGTGTGTCCGGCGCTGCGCGGCTCCCCGTTGAGCGGGGCGCGGGTGGTGTCGAAGCCGGTGGCGTGCAGCGCGTCGTCGACCGTCCTGCCGAGACCGTCCTTCGGGGTGCCGTTGTAGACCTGGACCCGGACCTGCCGGGGGTCGACGTCGACCGTCTCCGCCTTCGGCCGCCCGGACCGCATGGGGGCGAGCGGCTTGTCCTCGCGCAGCGCCCGGAAGAGCTTCTCCGACTTGGCCTCGTCCCACTTGACCGTCGAACCGATGCCGCTGACCGGGTAGGAGACGTTCCCCATCGGTACGGAGGCGAACTCCGAGGAGGCCGGGGAGAAGCCGCGCATCGCCTGGCCGAGCTCCAGCATCTGCTCCGTACCGAACCCCTTGTCGGCCCGTACCGAACTGAGCATCGTCGAGGCGACGTCCCGGAACTTCACCGGGTTCAGCAGCACACCGTTGCTGGTCGCCCGCTCGATCAGCGAAGCCAGGAACTTCTGCTGGCGCTGCATCCGGCCCAGGTCGGCGGCCCCGTCGATGTGCCGGGACCGTACGTACTGAAGGGCCTGCCCGCCGTTCAGCTCATGGGTGCCCGGAGCGAGGTCGAGACCGGTGTACGAGTCCTTCAGCGGCCGGGTCGTGCAGATCTTCACGCCGCCCAGGGTGTCCACGGTCTTCATGAAGCTGGTGAAGTCGACCTCCAGATAGTGGTCGATCTTGACGCCCGTCATGTGTTCGACGGTCCGCACGGTCAGGTTCGGCCCGCCTTCGGCATAGGCGGCGTTCAGCTTCACCGGGTGCGCCGCGTGCGGCTCGCCCGTGGTCCGGTCCCGGTGCTCGGGGACCTCGGCGTAGCTGTCGCGGGGCAGCGAGACGATGCTCGCGCGCTCCCGGTCCGCCGACAGGTGCACCAGCATGATCGTGTCGGTGCAGTGGCAGGGCGCGCCGCCGAGCCGGTACTTCTCCTTCTCCTCGGGGCTGATCCGGTCGCGGCCGTCGGTGCCCACCAGCAGCAGGTTCATGCCGTTGCCGGCGCGCGGCCGGTTCTTCATGTCCTTGAACGGGTCGATCCGGTCGATCCCGTTCTCCAGATTGGTCACCACCGCGTGGCCGACCCCGCCGGCCCCCAGCACCAGCACGGACAGGCCGGTCACCATCCGCATGCCCCAGCGTGGTCGCTCGTCCTGCTTTCTGGACCTGGGCCGGGGCGGAATCGCGTGGGAACGCGACGGACCGGGGGAGCGGTGCAGTGTGGGCACGGGGGAGACCTCCGCGGTGCGAGGGGGACCGTTCGCACAGTAGGTCCATATGATCAACGGCCCGGTGCGCGACCCGGCGGGGCGCGCCGGTGTCCCCCATTCGCGGTAACGCGGCGGCCGGACAGAGCCGCCCCGCGGGGTGCGAAACCCCCGGCGCCCGAGGACCGGCGTGTCTGCCGCGCGGCGCCCCTGCGTCGCCGTCCGAGCCGCAACCATGTGGGGCCCTCCGGCGCGCCGGAGGGCCCCACGTGCGTCGTGTCCCGCTACCAGCCGAAGCCCGGCTGGATGTCCATGCATGCCTTGTTGTCCTCGCCGTTGAGCGCCCGGGCGCTGTCCGGCGTCTTCTCCTCGGCGGACGACACGGGGTAGTCGCCGTCCTCGCGCCAGTCGGCCCCCACGGTCAGCGTGATGCCCGAGACGTCGGCCGACTTCTTCACCGCCGTCAGCGGGATGCCCAGTGCCTTGGCGACCGCCTGGGCATTGCCCTCCATGTCCACGGTGGGAAAGAGGATTCCGGTTCGCTTCGTGGCCTCGGTGCTCTGCCCGTCGACCTTGGCCTGGTCGAAGCCCTTACCGACCAGCAACTGCTGGACGGTCGTGGCGCGGCCCTTGGCCGCGTACTCGGTTTCGGTGCCCGATCCGTTGCGGACGGTCACCGGGGTTTCGGCGGGGGACGCGGTGGGCTTCTTGGCGGCCGATTTCTTGCGCTTGGACGCCTTGCCGTCCAGCGGGATGTCGTCGCGGACCATCTGGAAGAGCTGCTCGGCCTCACCGGGCTTGGGCAGCACCCGTTCCTTGAGCGTGCCCGTCCCGTAGACGTTCGGCATCGTCGTCATGGTGATGCGCTTGGTGGGCACCTTCTTGAGCTCTTCCGCGAGGTCGTAGAGCTTGTTGACCGAGCCGAGTCCGTTCTCGCCCTTGTCGACCGTCAGCGCGTCCGTCGCCGCCTCGGCAAGGCCCATCAGCTTGCCCGGGTCGGTGAGTTTGGTGCCCTTGCGCAGCTCACGGACCATCGAGTTCATGTACATGTGCTGGGCGTGGGTACGGCCGAGGTCGGTGCCGTCCTCGAAGCCGTAGCGGGTGCGCAGCCACTGGAGGGCCTGCTTGCCCTTGATCTTCGTGGTGCCCTTCTCCAGCTTCAGCCCGGAGCCCTTGCCGGTGCTGGTGTGCGAGTAGACGTTGCCCTTGACGCAGACCGGGACGCCGCCGATCGCGTCCGCCATCGAGATCACACCGGAGAAGTCGATCATCATGAAGTGGTCGATGGTGATGCCGGTGAGCTCGTACCAGGTGGCCACCGTGCAACCGGGACCGCCGCGTTCGAGCGTCTCGTTGGTCATCTTCAGACCGATGGGCGCGGGGTAGACGTGCTTCGTCTCCGGGTTGGTGCACTTCGGGATCTTCAGCATCGTGTCGCGCGGCATGCTGATCACCGACATGTTGCTGCGGTCCGCGGAGAGGTGGACCAGCATCTGCACGTCGGCCAGGGGCGGTGCGCCGAAGGTGTCCTTGGCCCCGCCGAGCTTCTGGTTCTCCTTGGAGTCCCGCGCGTCCGAGCCTATGAGCAGGATGTTCATCGGGGTCTGACCGGCGGCGTTGGCCTTGTGATCGGCCATCTTCTTGTCGCCGAGGGTCAGATCGGCCTTCTTGAGATTGCCGTTCAGGTGCTCGATGTAGAGGTAACCGGCGCCGGCGCCGCCGATTATGAGCAGCGCGGTCACCGACGCGACCCAGCGCAGCACCCGGCGTTTGCCCTTCCTGCCGTGCCGCTTCGGGCCACCGCGCCGGTGCCCGCCGTCCTCCGGGGCGCCCCGGCGCCCACCACCGCCGGAACTGGTCTCCTGTTCCGGCGACCCCTCGTGGAGACCGCCGTCCCGGTCGGGCCGACCGGCCTGCCGGACGCGTGGCCGCGTCCCCTCCCCGGGTATACCACTCCGTGTCACCAGGACCCCCCAGCTGCTCAGACTCGTCGTTCCGCGCAGTGACCCGGTGTCACTTGGCGCACTCTGCCTTGTCGGCGTTTGCCTGCTGAATGTCGTCCGGCACCTTCGCCGGTCCGGTGATGGGAGTGCCCGCGGCCTTGAAGTCGTCCCCCAGCGTCAGCACCATCGCCTGAAGTCCCTCGGCGTCCGTGGTGCCCTTCTTCATGGCGGAGCCGGGCAGGCCCATCATGGCGGCCAGGGCGCGAGCCTGGTCCGCCTGGTTCGGCGCGTACTCCAACGTCGTCTTCGCGACCTTCGCCGGGGCGTTCGCCTTGTTCGTGGACTTGAGTACGCCCTGATCGTTCTGCAGCCAGGCCACCGTCGCCTGCGCGGCGCCGGGGACCTTGCCGCCGTTGTACACATCGACGCGCACGTCGGCGGCGGCCGCCTTGGAGCCCTTGAGGAGCGCGTCCTGCTTGCTCTTCGCGGCCTTCTTCTTCGACTTCACCTCGGTCAGTGAGGTGTCGTCGCGCATCATCGCGAACAGCGCGTCCGCCTTGGGCGGGTTCAGTACGACGGTGACCGGCGTCTTCTCGGCCGGGTTGTCGAGCACCGGCACCGTGGTGAAGGTGATGTTCTTGGTGTTGACCTTGCTGAGCTCCTGGGCCAGCGAGGCCAGCTTCTTCCCCGTGCCGATGCCGGTGTCGACGGTGAGCGCGCTGGTCGCGGCGTCCGCCAGCTTGTACAGCTTGGTCGGGCTGGTCAGGGTGTCGTCCGACTGCATCTGCCGGATCATCGAGGCGATGAACTGCTGCTGGACCTTGATCCGGTCCAGGTCGCCGTGGTTGCCGAAGCTGTGCCGGGTCCGTACGAACGCCAGGGCGTCCTCGCCCTGGATGAGGTGCTCGCCCTCCGGCAGGTTCAGGTGCGAGTCCGGGTCCTTGACCGGCTTGGCCAGGCAGATCTTGACCCCGCCGACCGCGGTGGACAGCTCCTTCACCGCGTTGAAGTCGACCATCATGAAGTGGTCGACCTTTATGCCGGTGATCTCCCTGACCGTCTCCATGGTGCAGCCGGCGTTACGGCCCTCCTGGCCGAGGCTCTGGTTGAAGCGGACGCCCCGGGTGCCGGGGACGACCTTCTCCGATTCGTCCGGCTGCTTGACCTTGCAGTCCGGGATGTCGGTGATCAGGTCGCGGGGGATGCTCAGCGCCGTCGCGTTGGTGCGGTCCTCGGAGACGTGGAAGAGGATGTTGGTGTCGGCGTGGCCCACGCTGCCCTTGTCGCCGTAGCCCTCGTTGCCCTTGCCGGTGCGCTTGTCGGTACCGATGATCAGGATGTTGACCGGGGCGTTGTTGTCGAAGACGTTCTTGTTGCCGGCCGAGCCCACGTCGACCGTGCTCAGGTTGCCGTTGAAGTGCTGGTAGAGCGCGTACCCGCCCACCGACAGGCCGACGAGCACGAACGCCATCGTGCCGCCGGTCCACAGCAGCACCTTCTTGCGGCGGGCCTTGGGGGCCTTGCGGCTGCGGCGCCCCGCCGGAGCGGAACTCTCCTGGTCGCGCGGGCCGTTGGCCGAACGGCGGCTGCGCTGCCCCGGCACGTCGCGCCTGGGCCCCGGGTCCCGGTCGTCGCGGGCCGGGCCCCGGCGGCCCTCGCGGGAGGCACCTCTGCGCCCGCCGGCACTGTCCCCGGCGGGCCCTCTGCTATTGGGAACACGCGCGCCGGAAGCACGGGAAGACTCTTCCGAATCCCCTCCGGAATGATTCAGTCGCAGTTCGTAATCACCGGTGTGCGGGTTGAGTACCCACTGGTCTGCGGGGTCGATTCCATCCGCCCGCCCACGGCTTTGCGCATCCACGGTTGCTTGAGTCCTCCGTCGGTGCCACGCGAGGCGCCTCCCCCGACCAGGCGCTCGATCTTTCGCTCCAGAAGTGCGCGGCCGGGAGGCCGGCAGCACCGGATCGCGTCACACTATCGGCCCAGTTCGACGTCGAGCGACGTGCGTGACAAATTCCACGGTCCTTACAACTGGTCATACTGCTCATTACACGCCGATCACCGGCTTCTGCTTGGGAATTGCTTTACTGCTTACACAGGTCAGCCGCCGCGTTGTTGCCCGAATAGGTCGGTGTGGGAGTGGGGCCGGAAGCGTCCGTCGTATCGGTCTCGGCATTGTTTTTCCCATTGTTCTTCTCGTCGTCATGCTTGAGCCGGTCCGCCGGGACCACGGCGACCGGATCGTCCTGGCGCAGCCGCTTGAAGAGCCGGTTCGCATCGGGCTGCACGAGTTCGTCCCGGTTCCGGTTGGCGGCGTACGGCTGCCGGGGCACCGTCAGGAACTGCACCTTGTCGGTCGGCACGTTGCGCATGCCGCGCACCAGCTCGTACAGGTCCTTGAGGCTGTCCAGCCCCGGATCGGTGGTCAGCGCCTTGGTGGCCGCGTCCAGCACCGGGTAGAGCCGGGTCGGATTGAGCAGGACGCCGTCGCTCTGCACCTTGTTCACCAGCGCGCCCAGGAACTGCTGCTGGCGGTCCATCCGTTCGGTGTCACTGCCGTTGCCGATCGACTTGCGGGCCCGTACGTACCCCAGCGCCTGCTCGCCGTCGAGCGTCTGGCGTCCGGAGGGGAGCTTCAGATGGGCGTCGGCGTCGTCGACCGGCTTCTTCAGGCAGACCTCGACCCCGTCCACGGCGTCGACCATGTCCTTGAAGCCGTTGAAGTCGACGACCATGTGGTGATCGATCCGGATGCCGGTCATCTTTTCGACCGTACGGATCGTGCAGGCGGTGCCACCGAACTCGAAGGCCCAGTTGAACTGGGCGAATTGCTTCTTCGTGGTCGTACCGTCCGATTTGTGGCAGACCGGGATCCATGTCATCAGATCGCGTGGCAGGGACATCGCGGTGGCGCTCTTCCGGTCCGCGGCGAGGTGCAGCAGGATCGTGGTGTCCGAGCGCTGGCTGCCGCCGTCGTCACGGCCGTACTTGCGGTTGTCGCCGGCCCGGCTGTCCGAGCCGATGAGCAGGATGTTCTCCGCGTCGTGCACCACGGAGACGGGCCGCTCCCGCTCGTACGCCTTGAGTTCGGCGGCCGCGGAGGTGTCGGTCCTGATGTTGCCGTCGAGCTTCTTGTACAGCCACCAGCCGACGCCCGCCGCCACCAGGACGACGAACGAGGCACCGAGCGCGGTCCAGCGCAGCCAGTGGTGCCGGTGGCCGGCCGCGGACAGGGGGGTGGCGCCGGATGGCGGGGTGGCGCCGGGTCCGTCCCCGGGTGCCGGGGTGGTGCCGGATGCGTCCCGGGGTGTTGGGGTGGTGCCGGATGCGTCCCCGGTTGCCGGGGGCGCATCGGATCCGTTCCCGGACCGTGGCCCGGTCCCGCCCGCCGCCGATTCGTCGGAGTCGTCCGGCGGGCCGGCGCTTTCGCTCACGTCTGCGTCCATCCTTCACGTTCGGCGGCGCGTCGGGCCGCCGGTCGCAGAAGTAGACGGCTGAACCTCACGCTTGGTTGTGTCTCCGGTGGTCCGTAACGCCGATCATGTACCGGAGTTGACGCGAAGCCCCGGGGACTCGGCCCGTCTTGGGCCGGACGAGTGGCCCTCAGGGTGCTTGTCATACCGCGTTGTTGGTGACCCGTTCACTCTCGACGCGCTTCGACAGCCCTTCCTCGTCCAGCTTGTCCAGGTGCCGGCACAGGACCACGGACCCGCCGGCGGCCAGCGGTGCGAACAGCCCCGCGCTCAGCCCCTCCCAGGTGTCGTACGAACGCCCCGTGAGCAGCCGCGATCCGGCGGCCAGGCCGAGCGCGTCCGCATCCTCGCGGGCCCGCGCCACCAACTGCGCCGACGTCAGCTCCACCCCGTCCACCGCCAGCGCGGGGGCGTCCGGGTCCACCGGCGCGAACGGCGCGAACCGGTCGCCCTGTCCCGGCACCTCCACCGCGTAGTCCGCGAAGCCCTCCGGCGCCTGCGGGAACCTGCCGCCCAGCGGGCGCAGTGCCAGGGCGACCCGCTCGCCGCGGCAGGCCCGGGCGGCCTCCAGGGTGTCCGGGCCGCTGACGACGAGGTCGGCGCCGGCCGGGTCGCCCTGCACATCGGCGATCACGCCGACCGAGGAGCAGGCGAGCAGCCAGACCGCGGACTGCCAGTGCGCGGGCAGCAGCAGCGCCAGCCGGTCGCCAGGCTCGGCGGCGAGATCGCCCTGGAGGAGATTGGCGGTCTTGGCCACCCAATTGGCGAAGGTGGCCACCGACAGTTCGACGCGTTCTCCGGTGGCGTCGTCGTAGAAGGTGACCAAGGGGCGGGCCGGGTCCACGGCGAGCGCGGAACGCAGCAGGTCGGCGGGGGTTCGGTCGGTGGCGTTCATCCGCGCAAGATTACGCGGCGGCGGCGGGCCCGACAGGAGCGAAGGGCGCCTGCCGCACCGGTTCGGCAGACGGGCCGTCAATTGCATGGATCCGTCCGGGGTGGCCGGAGTTGCATGAGTATGCCCAGGATTATTCGTATGCGTGCCTTCATTGCATCCTCGATCGGTGTCACCTGCGCGGCCGTACTGGCACTGCCGTCGGCCGTGCCCGCGGGCGCCGCCCCCGACACCCGCACCATCCCCGCCGAGTCCGCCAGGCCCGTCGACGTACCGGGCTCGACGCAGTCCCTGCCGATGCGGACCCTGTCGGCACCGTCCGGCCGGTCCACCGGCGAACCCACCCGCGCGGCCGCCCCCGAACAGGGGCTGCCCGAACGCGAGGTCCACCCCTTCTCCCTGGTCGGCGTCGTCTGGGACGACGCGAACGCCGAACTCCACGGCACCGTCCAGGTCCGCACCCGCGCGACCGGCACCGGCGCCTGGTCGGACTGGCAGGACCTGGAGACGCACAACGCCGAGCACTCCGCCGACCCCGGCACCGCCGAGCGCGACTCCGGCACGGTACGGGGCTCCACCGCCCCGCTCTGGGTCGGCGACTCGGACGCCGTCGCGGTCCGGGTACGCCCCGAGGCCCCCGACCCGCAGGACCGGCCCGGCTCCGCCGTACCGCTGCCCGCCGGACTGCGCCTCGAACTCGTCGACCCCGGCAAGGACCCGCAGCAGCTCCCCGCGACGGACACCGGTACAGCCGTCGCGGCGGCCGGCGCGGTATCCGAGGCGGGCGCCCAGGGGCAGCCCGCCACCACCGCCGACGGACGCACCGCGGCCCTCGCCCCGAGCGTGCTCCCCGCCCTCAGCAAGGCGCGGTCCGAGGCACAGGGCGAGGCGGAGGCCGGCCTCGCACCCGGCACCCGGCCGTACATCGGTCCCCGTCCGCGCATCGTCACCCGAAAGGGCTGGGGCGCCGACGAGAAGCTCAGGGAGCGCAAGTTCGTCTACACCAGCAAGGTCAAGGCCGCCTTCATCCACCACAGCGCCACGGGCAACAACTACAAGTGCTCCCAGGCGCCCTCGGTCCTGCGCGGCATCTACCGCTACCACGTCAAGAGCAGCGGCTGGCGCGACATCGGCTACAACTTCGTGGTCGACAAGTGCGGAAACGTCTACGAAGGACGGGCCGGAGGCGTCACCAGGGCCGTCCTGGGAGCGCACACCCTCGGCTTCAACAGCAACAGCATGGGCATCGCGGTCCTCGGCACCTTCACCAAGTCGAACCCGCCCGCCGCCGCGGTGAACGCCGTCGCGAAGCTCACCGCCTGGAAGCTCGGCCTGTTCGGCGCCAACCCGCGCGGCAAGGTAACCCTCGTCTCGGGCGGCAGCAACAAGTACAAGAAGGGCAGGAAGGTCAAACTCAACGTCATCTCCGGCCACCGGGACGGCTTCGCAACCGAATGCCCCGGAGCGCGTCTCTACAAGAAACTCGGCTCGGCCCGGACCAGCTCCGCCAAGCTCCAGGGCCGCTGAACGACGAAGTCTGCTGCGGGCCGCTGACCGGGGACGACCGAACCGGTCTGCATACACTGGCCAGCCGAAACCAGGCCAGGCCCCAGCAGGAAGCAGAGTCAGTGCTGTGACAGAGGCAAAAGAAGCGATCCTCCTGGTCGGCGGGAAGGGAACCCGGCTGCGCCCGCTCACGGTGCACACGCCCAAGCCCATGGTTCCGGCAGCGGGCGTTCCGTTCCTCACCCACCAGCTGGCGCGCGCCCGGGCCGCCGGGGTCGAGCACATCGTGCTCGCGACGTCGTACCTGGCAGAGGTCTTCGAACCGTACTTCGGCGACGGCTCGTCGCTCGGCCTGCACATCGAGTACGTCACCGAACACGAACCGCTCGGCACCGGCGGGGCGATACGCAATGTCGCGTCCCGGCTCACCTCGGGCCCGGACGACCCGGTGCTCATCTTCAACGGCGACATCCTCACCGGCCTGGACATCCGGGCCCTGGTGGCCTCGCACGCCGAATCCGGCGCGGACGTCTCCCTCCACCTCACCCGTGTAGAGGACCCGCGCGCCTTCGGACTCGTCCCCACGGACGGCAGCGGCAGGGTCACCGCGTTCCTGGAGAAGCCCCAGACGCCCGAGGAGATCGTCACCGACCAGATCAACGCCGGGGCGTACATCTTCCGCCGCTCGGTCATCGACACCATCCCGGCCGGCCGCCCGGTCTCCGTCGAACGCGAGACCTTCCCCGGACTGCTCGCCGCCGGAGCGCACCTCCAGGGCATGGTCGACTCCACGTACTGGCTGGACCTCGGCACCCCGCAGGCCTTCGTGCGCGGCTCCGCCGATCTGGTCCTGGGCCGTGCCCCGTCCCCGGCCGTGCCCGGCCGCTGCGGCGAGCGGCTCGTGCTGCCGACCGCCTCCGTCTCCGACGACGCCAAACTCAGCGGCGGTACGGTGGTGGCGGAGGGTGCCCTGATCGGTGAGGGGGCCCGGATCGACGGCTCCGTGATACTCGCCGGCGCGGTCGTCGAGCCCGCCGCCGTGATCAAGGACTCGCTGGTCGGAGCAGGGGCCCGGATCGGCAGCCGTACGGTGCTCACGGGCGCGGTCATCGGGGACGGGGCCCGGGTCGGCGCCGACAACGAACTGCGCGACGGCATCCGCGTCTGGTGCGGGGCGGTCCTCCCGGACGCGGCGGTCCGCTTCTCCTCCGACGAGTAGCTGGGGAGTGGCCTGCGGGGATCGTGGAAGTGGGCGGGTCGGGGAGTGGCCTGCGGGGATCGTGGAAGTGGGCGGGCTGGGGAGCGGCCCACGCGGACCGTGGAGGTGCGCGGGCAGCGGGACACCGGGCGCAGCGCTTACCCTCGACAGGCACCCCGACGACCGAGGACCTCACCGTGGCAGGACGATTCGCCCCCCGCAGCGCCCCTCGCGCAGCCGTCCCGCACCAGGCGGCGGCTCCGGCGGCGGACGCGCTGACCCGTGAGTGGACCCCGCCCGGCCCCTTCGATCTGCGCCTGGTCGTCGGCCCGCTGCGCCGCGGCCCCGCCGACCCCACCTTCCGGATGACCGGGGACGGCACGGCCTGGCGGACCAGCCGCACGCCGGCGGGCCCCGGCACCCTCCGCCTCACAGCCCGGGGCGGCCGGATCGAGGCGACGGCCTGGGGCCCCGGCGCACCATGGCTGCTGGACCGGCTCCCGACACTGCTCGGCGCGACGGACGACCCGGACGCCTTCCACCCGCGCCACCGCCTGCTCGCCCTGACCCGGCACCACCGCCCCGGACTGCGGCTGCTGCGCACCGGGCTGGTCATGGAGTCGCTGATCCCGTCGATCCTGGAACAGAAGGTCACCACCGACGAGGCATACCGCGCCTGGCGGCTGCTGGTCCGGAAGCACGGCATCCCGGCACCCGGCCCCACGGACCACGCCGCGTTCACCGCGCTGGGCCTGCACGTCATGCCGGACACCCGCACCTGGTCCCTGATCCCGTCCTGGGAATGGCACCGCGCGGGCGTCGACGCCAAACGCTCGGGCACGATCCTGCGCGCGGTACGTGTGGCCCGCCGCATGGAGGAGGCGGCGGCCATGGAGCTGCCGCAGGCCATGGCCCGCCTGGAGCTGATCCCAGGCATCGGCCCCTGGACCTCCGCCGAGACGCTCCAGCGCTCGAACGGGGCCGCGGACGCGGTCACGGTCGGCGATTTCCACCTCCCCGGCATCGTCGGCCACGCCCTGGCGGGCAACAGGGACGCCGACGACGAGGAGATGCTGGCGCTGCTCGCCCCCTACGAGGGCCAGCGGCACCGGGCGACCCGCCTCATCCTGCTGTCGGGCCACACCCCGGCCCGCCGGGCCCCGCGCATGACCCCCGGCGACATCGCCCGTCTGTAGGGCCCCGCCCGGACGGCACACGGAGGGCCGGACGGCACAACCCACGCGCGGAAGCCGGAGCGACCCACGGAGACCCGGCCCGTACACGAGAGTCCGGCCCCCGACCCCGGCCCCTGATCTCGGCCTCTACCTCCGACCCCGGCCCGTGCACGGGAAGTCCGGCCCCCGACCTGGCCTCAGCGCACCTCGATGAACCCCTCGGCGTCCCGCCCCGTACGCGCCGCGGGCTCGACCGCCGCGCGCCCCACCGCCACCGCACCCAGCGGATCCCATGTCCCCGGCAGGTCCAGCACCTCCCGCACCACATCACGGCAGAACATCGTCGAGGACACCCACGCCGAGCCGAGCTGCTCGCCCGCCAGCGCCACCAGGAAGTTCTGGACACCGGCTCCGGCGGCGACCACGAACATCTCGCGCTCCGCGGTGTCCCGCCGCTCGTCCCCGTACGTGTGGGAGCCGTCCATCACCAGACACGGCACCACCAGATACGGCGCCCGGCGCAGCACATCGCCCCGCCGCACCCGCTTGTCGATCGACTCCTCGCTCTTCCCGTCCCGGCGCAGATCCGCGGTCCACGCGTCCCGCATCGCATCGAGCAGCCGGGTCCGCGACTCCTCGGACTCCAGCAGGACGAACCGCCACGGCGTCGTGTGATGCGGCGCGGGCGCCGTCACCGCCGCGGCCACGGCCCGCCGCACCGCCCCCGGGTCCACCGGTTCGTCGGTGAACTCGCGGACCGTACGCCGCAGCGTCACCGCTTCCCGTACCGCCTCCGACGTACCGAGCCGGAACATGTCGTCGGCCGCGACCCGCACCATCGCGCGGGCACCCTCGGCGCCTGTGGCGTCCAGGACATGGCCGAGCCCCCGCACGACCGCGACCGGCAGCCCCTCCACCTTGCCCTTGACCAGATCACCGGCCGAGGCCAGCTCGTCGGCGGTGGCGACCACGGTGGCGCTCAGCGGATTGCCGTACGAGTCGGTGCCGCCGCGCAGATCGTCCAGCACCCGGATCCCGGCCGCCCCGATCGCCACATCGGTCAGCCCGTTGCGCCACGGGCGCCCGAAGGTGTCCGTGACGACGACCCCGACCTCGACGCCGAGCGTGTCCCGCAGCCCGTCGCGGATCGCCCGCGCCGAGGCGTCGGAGTCCTCGGGCAGCAACAGCACCGTCCCGGCCGGGGTGTTGGAGGCGTCGACCCCGGCCGCGGCCAGGACCAGGCCCTGCCGGTTCTCGACGATCCGCAGGGGGCCGCGGCGCGCCACCACCCGTACCGTCTCGGCGTCTATCGCCGCCTCGCGGTCGGTGGCCTCGACGATCCGGCCCTCCGCCTTGGAGACGATCTTCGAGGTGATCAGCAGGACGTCACCGTCGACCAGACCCGGCCCGGTGGCGGCGATCAGCTTCGCCAGGTCGTCCCCGGGCCGCACCTCGGGCATCCCGGGCAGCGCCCAGACCCGGTACGAGGGCGCCTCGCCGGCGCTCACGCCCGCACCTCCCCGGCCAGCGCCAGGGCCTGGCGGGCCATCTCGGCCGTCGCGTCGACATCGGTCATCATCAGCGGCACGGCCCGGCAGCGGATGCCCGCGGCCTCCACCTCACCGACCGCCCCGGCGTCCACCGTGTCGACGAGCCATCCGTCGAGCAGCCCGGAGCCGTAGTGCGTGGCCACGGCCGCGGCCGTCGACTCGACGCCCACCGCGGCGAGCACCTTGTCCGCCATGCCGCGCACGGGCGCGTCACCGACGATGGGGGAGAGGCCGACGACCGGCACCCCGGCCTCCGCGATGGCCTCCCGGATCCCGGGCACGGCGAGGATCGTCCCCACCGACACGACGGGGTTGGACGGCGGGAAGAGGATCACGTCCGCCTCGGCGATGGCCTCCAGCACCCCCGGAGCCGGCTTGGCCTGCTCGGCGCCGACCGGCACGATCGCCTGTGCCTCGACCGAGGCACGCAGCTTCACCCAGTACTCCTGGAAGTGGATCGCCCGGCGCTCGCCGTCCATGTCGACGGCGACATGTGTCTCGACGCGGTCGTCGGACATCGGCAGCAGCCGGACCCCCGGCTTCCAACGCGCGCAGAGCGCCTCGGTGACCGCGCTGAGCGGATAGCCCGCGCCCAGCATCTGCGTGCGGACGATGTGCGTCGCGAAGTCGCGGTCGCCGAGCCCGAACCACTCCGGCCCCACGCCGTACGCCGCGAGCTCCTCCTTGACGTGGAAGCTCTCGTCCGTACGCCCCCAGCCCTGCTCCTCGTCGATGCCACCGCCGAGGGTGTACATCACCGTGTCGAGGTCGGGGCAGACCTTCAGCCCGAACAGATGGATGTCGTCACCGGTGTTGCCGATCACCGTGATGTCCGCGTCGGGCGCGGCCTGCTTGAGGCCACGCAGAAAACGAGCACCACCGATACCGCCGGCCAGAACCACAATGCGCATGCACAGCAGTTTGTCAGGCGGGTACGACATCCACGGCCGCCGGGGCGCACTGCGCCGCGTGCATCGGCATCTCGGTCAGTCCCGGGTAGTAGATGTGCAGGCTGACCGCCGGTTCGAGGGAGTCGTTGACCACTTCGTGCACATAACCGGGCGCGAAGACCCGCTGCGCGCCGGAGCGCAGCGCCCGGGTGGCGCGCTCGGTGCGCTCGGTCAGCCGGCCTTCCAGGACGGTCAGCACGCCGGAGGACAGGCCGTGGTCGTGGAGCCCGCTGCCCTGGCCGGGCACCCAGCTCAGCAGCCAGACCTCGTATCCGGGTCCGGTGCGCAGCCGGTGGTACCAGCGGGTGGTGGTGTCGTACCGGACGAGCGGCTCCCACTGCGCGCGGTCGGCGGCGATGGTGCGGGCGAGCCCGACGAACTCGGAGACGGTGGCGGGGTGCTCGCGGGCGGGCTGGAGGAGGTGCTGGACTTCGAGGATGTCGCCGGCGATCTGGAGGTCGCTGTTGCTGTTCATGGATGAGGTGGTTCCTCGGCATGGGGGGTGCGTGTGCGGGGTCACGGAGACCGGAGAGCCTCGGCCGCGAGGAGGGAAGAAGCAGGGTGGAAAACCTGCGGAAACGCTGCGGAGAGGTCCTGCGGGAGGAGCTGGATCAGAGCCGGCGCCCTGGGGGCATCAACAGCTGTGACAGCTGGAACAGCAACAGCGGGCCTGGACAGCGGTGCGGAACCCACGGACGTGGGTGGCGTACATCGCGGCAGTCGCTGGCATGCATTAAAGGAGACCGGCTCGATCCTGCGCTGTCAACCCGATGCCCGATTTGGTGGCAATGTTTCACCTCATCCGGTTACCGGGGGCGAAGAAAGGTTTATGCAGCCGTCGCGCCGGAGATGTGGCGCATCAATCGCGCCCTCAAACGCCGTTGGGGCGTCGTGACCCGAATGTGATCTTGGTCGCTTCAGTGATCGAATCGCAACATCGGGGCGATCCCGGTCGTCTCACTCGGTGAGAAGCGGGGGCAAGGTGAGACCCGAGGCATATGTCAGGTTTTTGGTGATTTGCACACTTTCCGCATACGCTTGGTTCCGCAGGGTGAATACCGGGGCCGATAGCAGATCTTCGCTTGACTGGCCTGGAGCTACACACTTGTAATTTCACTCGTGTCGTTCGGCCGCAATCAGTAACGGCCGCATCACGGGACGCAAGAGACAGACGAGGGGCGCACATGACCGAGCTGTTCCAGCAACTGCTGGTCGAGGACGCGGACGAGGAACTCGGCTGGCAGGAGCGCGCACTGTGCGCCCAGACCGATCCCGAGTCCTTCTTCCCCGAGAAGGGCGGATCCACCCGCGAGGCCAAGAAGGTCTGTCTCGCCTGTGAGGTCCGGTCCGAATGCCTTGAATATGCCCTTTCCAACGACGAGCGCTTCGGCATCTGGGGCGGCCTCTCGGAGCGTGAACGGCGCCGGCTGAAGAAGGCCGCCATCTGAAGCGGCCCGCCGCTTGAAGCGCGCCGCAGTTCGAAGTGGTCCGCAGTCCGGAGCAGACCGCAGTCCGGAGCGGACCGCCGCTCGGAGCGGACCGTAGCTCGCAGCGGACCGCAGTTCGAAGCGGGCCGCAGTCCGGAGCGGACCGTCCGAAGCAGGCCGTCCGAATGAGGGCCACCGCCCGCCGCGGAACACCGCGACCGCGGAACACCGCGACCGCGGAACACCGCGACCGCGGAACGCCTTCCCGCAGCAATATCCGGAACACCCCGAGCATCCGGAGACCCCGGAACCCCCGGACCGTCCGGCCCTCCTGACAACCGAACATCCGGATCACGACCGACCACGACCGACCACGGCCCGCCGCCTGTACCCGGCCCGCAGACGACGGGCCGTCGCCGTGCCCGCCGCGGCTCCACCCCCGCCCGGCCACCTCCCCGTTCGAGCGCTCGGCGCCATCGCGGTTATCCGTACCGTTAGTGTGGGGCCCCGTCCGAGACGCGCCAACGCCCCGACGGGGCGCGCGCGTACACCGATGCAGCCCCCGGGGTGACGCCCCCCGGACCCGGCCGGAGGGCCCGTACCTCGATGTCCGTGCACAGCCAATCGGCGGCGCCGTACGCGGCCGCCGCCACCCCAGAGTTCCCCCGGCACGTCGTCACCGCCGTGCTCGTCACCCATGACGGCGCACGCTGGCTGCCCGACGCGCTCGCCGGGCTGCTCGGGCAGGAACGCCCCGTACAGAACATGGTCGCCGCCGACACCGGCAGCGCCGACGACTCCGCGCGACTGGTCACCGAGGCGCTCGGCGCCGAACGGGTCCTGCACCTCGCGCGCCGTACGAGCTTCGGCACCGCCGTCGACGAGGCGACCCGCACGGCCGGCGTCCTCACCCCCGAGGACCTGCCGTACCTGAAGCGCCCCAGCAGCTGGGACCCCGTCAGCAGGAGCTGGCGCGACGACGCCTACGACCTGCCCGAACTGCCGCACGGCGAACCGGTGCAGTGGCTCTGGCTGCTCCACGACGACTGCGCGCCCGAACCCGACGCGCTCGCCGAACTGCTGCGCGTCGTCGACGCCGACCCGCACGCGGCCATCGTCGGCCCCAAGCTCCGCGGCTGGTACGACCGCAAGCAGCTGCTCGAAGTCGGCGTCTCCATCGCCAACAGCGGACGCCGCTGGACCGGACTCGACCGGCGCGAACAGGACCAGGGCCAGCACGACCAGGTCCGTACCGTGCTCTCCGTCTCCACCGCCGGCATGCTGATCCGCCGTGACGTCTGGGAGGAGCTCGGCGGGTTCGACCGCAGGCTCCCCCTGATGCGTGACGACGTCGACCTGTGCTGGCGCGCGCACACCGCGGGGCACCGGGTGCTCGTCGCCCCCGACGCCGTTCTCAGGCACGCCGAGGCATCCGCCCGCGAGCGCCGCCCCATCGACTGCGCGGGGCGCTCCGCCCGCCCGTCGCCCGACCGCCACCCCTCATCGACGCGCTTCGCGCGACGCGGTGCTTCCCCGCACCGCGTCGACAAGGCCGGCGCCGTCTACACGATGCTGGTCAACGCCCGCGCCAAGGCGCTGCCCTGGGTGATGCTCCGGCTGGTCGTCGGCACCCTGCTGCGCACCCTCGCCTATCTCGTCGGCAAGGTGCCCGGCCAGGCACTCGACGAGGTCGCCGGATTCTTCGGAACCCTGCTGCGGCCCGGCCGGATCCTCGCGGCCCGGCGCAGCCGCGGCAAGGGTGTGGTGGACCAGACCGAACTGCGCGGACTCTTCCCGCCGCCCGGCGCCACCGTCCGCGCCACCGTGGACCAGGTCGCCGGGAACTTCGGCAGCTCCGAAGCCGACTCGGGCGGCTCCCGGCACGGTGCCGTGGAGTCCGGCCCCGGCGGCGACGACGCCGACTTCCTGGAGATCGAGCAGTTCGCACGGCTCAAGCGGATCGGCCGCAAGCCGGGCCCGGTGCTCTTCGCCGTGCTGCTCCTTGTCTCGCTCGTCGCCTGCCGCGGCCTCCTCGGCGGCGGGGCACTGGCCGGCGGCGCGCTGCTGCCCGCACCCGCCGACGTCTCCGACCTGTGGAGCAAGTACGCGGACGGCTGGCACACGGTCGGCACCGGCGGCACGCAGACCGCGCCGCCCTACCTCGCCGTGCTCTCGGCGCTGTCCGCACTGTTCCTCGGCTCGACCGGCTTCGCGCTCACGCTCCTGCTGGTCTGCTCGGTCCCGCTCGCCGGACTCACCGCCTACTTCGTCTCCCGGCCGCTGCTGGAATCGAGGCTGCTGCGGGCCTGGGCGAGCGTCGCGTACGCCTTCCTGCCCGCCGCGACCGGCGCCCTGGCGACCGGCCGCCTCGGCACCGCCGTACTGGCCGTGCTGCTCCCGCTGATCGCCCGCGCCGCGGTCTCCGCGCACGGTATGCGCGCCGCCGGTGACGCCCGCGGCAGCTGGCGCGCCACCTGGGCGTACACCCTGCTCCTCACCTTCGCGATGGCGTTCACGCCGATCGTGTGGCCGCTCGCCGTGGTCCTCGGCATCGGCGTGCTGGCCCTGCGCCGCGACGACATCGCCGCGTACGGGCTGCGCTTCCTCGCCGCGATCGGCACCCCGCTGCTCGTCCTCGCGCCCTGGTCGCTCTCGCTCCTCACCAGCCCGTCCGGCTTCCTGAAGGAGGCGGGCCTGGACATGGGTACGGGCACGGCCTCCGCGCTGGACCTGCTCGGCATCAGCCCCGGCGGCGCCAAGGCCGCGGGCGGGGTGCTGCTGCTCGGCATCGTGCTGGCCGCGCTGGCCGCGCTGCTGCGCGGGGAACGGCAGTTCGCGGTACGCACCGCGTGGGCCGTCGCGATCGTGGCACTGTTCTTCGCCGCGCTCGCCAACGGCTCGGGCTGGGCCGGTCCGGCCACCCTCGTCTACGGCATCGCGCTGATCGCCGCCGCGCTGGTGGGCGCGGACGGTGCCCGGATCCGCGTCGCCGAGCTCAGCTTCGGCTGGCGGCAGCCGGTCGCCGCGCTGATCGCCCTCGCCGCGGGCCTCGCCCCGGCGCTGGCCGCCGTGAGCTGGATGATCGGCGGTGCGGCGGGCCCGTTGGAGCGCCGGGACCCGGTGCAGGTGCCCGCGTTCGTGGCGGAGGAGAGCACCACCCGCGACCAGCCCCGCACCCTGGTCCTCGGCGGCACCTCGCCGGCCGACGTCTCGTACAGCCTGGTACGCGGCTCCGGCGCGCGGCTCGGCGACGCCGAACTGACCGAGGCGGGCGGCAGCAACAGCCACCTCGACAAGGTCGTCGCCAACCTGGTCGCGGGCTCCGGAGCCGACCAGGGCAGCCAGCTCAGCGGCTTCGCGATCCGTTACGTACTGGTCCGCGACGGCGCCCCGAAGCAGATGAGCCGGGTCCTCGACGCGACCCCGGGGCTCAGCCGACTGAGCCAGCTCGACGGCAGCGCGCTGTGGCGGGTCGACCGCCAGGTCGCCCGGGTCATGATCATGCCGTCCGGCACCGGCGGGGAACCGCTGCCCGTCGGTTCCCTCCCGGTCGAGGCACACAGCGAGGTCCCGGCGGGCGGCTCCGGCCGTGTGCTGCGGATCGCGGACGCCGCCGATCCCGGCTGGCAGGCCACGCTCGACGGCCGGCCGCTGACCCGCAAGACCGTCGACGGCTGGGCCCAGGGCTTCGAACTCCCCGCCGAGGGCGGCACGCTGGACCTCACGTACGACACCCCGTTCACCCACACCGCCTGGATCTGGGCGCAGTCGGCGCTGGCCGTCGTCCTGCTGGTCCTCGCGCTGCCCGGCCGGCGCCGGGAGATCGACGACGACCTTCCCGAGGAGACCGTGCCGGTCACCGTCGAGCCGGTCGCCGGCGAGGGCCGCCGGGCCCGCAGGCTGCGTGCGGCCGCCCAGGCGGAGGCCGAGGCGGGCGCGGAGGCCGAACAGGCGGAGGAGGCACCGGAGGCGCAGGGGCAGTACATCCCGTCGCAGCAGACGGAGGAGTACGACCCCGGCCAGCAGATCCCGGACCAGCAGATCCCGGACCAGCACATCCCGGACCAGCGGATCCCGGACCAGCAGATCCCCGAGCAACAGCCGCACCGGACCGATGACGACCCGGCCGCTTACGCCCCGCAGGTCGACGACGGTCAGTACGCGGCGGCACCGCAGCAGCAGTACGGCGATTGGGACGGCCAGCAGTTCCAGGGCACCGGCTACCAGCAGTATCAGGACGGCCAGTTCCAGGACGGCCAGTTCCAGGACGGCCAGTATCAGCAAGGCCAGTACCAGGGGGAGCAGTACCAGGACGGCCAGTACGGCACGCAGCAGAACCACCTCGCCGCCGACCCGTACCAGCAGAACGCCTACGACCCGTACGGCTACGCCCAGCAGCAGTACGACCCCCAGGCCCAGGCCCAGCAGCAGTACGACCCCCAGGCACAGGCACAGGCGCCGTACGACCCCCAGGCCCAGTACGGGCAGCAGGCCCAGTACGACCCGCAGAACCCCGACGAGAACCCTGCCCCGGGCCAGAACCCGTGGCCGACCGGTAACGCATCGCGAGGCGAGTCCGAGTGAAGTCCTCCAGCCTGTCCCTCATCGCGGGCGCCGTCGCCCTCGCCGCAGTCACCGGATTCGCCGCGCTCACCGCGCCCGGCGACACGGCCACGGCGGAGGCGAAGACCGCCGCACGGATGCCGGTGGAACGGTCCAGCCTGCTCTGCCCGGCCCCGGGTCTCTCGGAACTCGCGGAGACGACCTACACCTCCTTCACCCCGGCGGGCGGCGGCAGCGGCGGCGGCGAGGCCGGTGCGGCCGAACTGCAGAAGGCCACCGCCACCACGGCCGACGACGGGAAGAAGGACGACAAGGACGAGAAGGGCAAGAAGAAGGACGACAAGGGGAAGAAGGCGGATCCCGGAAAGCCGGTGGTCTCGCTCAAGGAGCCCGGCAAACCGGTCATCGCCGAGGAGTCCGGCGCCGACACCCCCGCCCTGGTCGGCACCGCCACCGGCCGGCTGGCCCCCGGCTGGACCACCCAGCAGACCACCATGGTCGAGGCCGGCAACGCGCGCGGCCTGCTCGGCGTCAGCTGCACCGGCCCCGACACCGACTTCTGGTTCCCGGCCGCGAGCACATCGAAGTCCCGCGAGGACTACGTACACCTGACCAACCCGGACGACACCGCGGCCGTCGCCGACATCGAGCTGTACGGACCCGACGGTTCGCTCAAGTCGGACGTCGGCGAGGGCATCACGGTGCCGGCCCGGTCCGGCGTCCCGGTCCTGATCTCCACGCTCACCAGCGAGGTCACCGACGACGTGACCGTCCATGTCACCACCCGTACCGGCCGCGTCGGCGCGGTCATCAGGACCGCGGACGAGAAGACCGGCAGCGACTGGCTGACCGCCTCCACCACCCCGACGGGCACCCTGGTGCTCCCCGGCATCCCCGCGGACGCCACCTCGGTCCGTCTCGTGGCCTTCGCACCGGGCGACGCCGACGCCGACCTGACGGTGAAACTCATGGGCAAGACCGGCTCGTTCTCGCCGGTCGGACAGGACCAGCTCCACGTCAAGTCCCGGATGACCGCGGGCGTCGACCTGAAGGCCCTCACCAAGGGCGAGGCCGGTTCCCTGCTGCTGACCCCGGCCAAGGGCAAGAAGGACACCCCGGTGGTCGCCGCACTGCGCGTGGTCCGGGGCACCGGCGACAAGCAGGAGGTCGGCTACATCCCGGCGACCGGCCCGGTGGGCGCGCGGGCGACCGTGGCCGACAACCGGGACAAGGGCTCGATCCTCTCGCTCGCCGCGCCGGGGGCCACCGCCACGGTGAAGGTCACCGCGTCGGCGGGCAGTGGGGGCGGCGAACAGACCGTCAAGAAGTACACGGTCAAGGGCGGTACGACGCTGGCGGTCACCCCGCCCGTACCGTCCGGGCTCAAGGGCGGCTACGCCCTGACGGTCGAGACGGAGTCGGGCGGCCCGGTCCACGCCTCGCGCATGCTCACCGTCACGCAGGGCGGCATCCAGATGTTCACCGTGCAGACCCTGTCGGACGACAAGGGAACGGTCGAGGTGCCCGCGGCCGAACAGGATCTGTCGGTCCTGGACGACTGAGCGGTCCGAGAGGCCACGGAACGGGCGGGACCGGGACACCGGCCCCGCCCGTACGCCTGCGCCCCGCCGCCGTTACTCCTGCGCCTTGCCGCCGCTGCTCCTGCGGCCCGCCCCCGGGCCACGGAACGGGCGGGGACCGGAACACCGGCCCCCGCCCGTACGTCTGCGCCTCGCCGCCGCTGCTCCTGCGGCCCGCCGCCGCTACTCCTGTCCGTACCGGGGGTCCACGGACTCCGGGGCGAGCCCGAGCAGCTCCGCGACCTGCTCCACCACGACCTCGTGCACCAGCAGGGCGCGCTCGTCGCGGTTCTTGGTACGGATCTCGACCGGCCGCCGGTAGACCACGATCTGCGCGGGTTGGCCCTTCTCGGCGGAGACCGCCCGCCCCAGCGGAACGGTCTCCTCCTGCGTACCCGGCACGTCGAGGACCACGAAGTCGACATCGGCCAGCTGCGGCCAGCGCCGCTCCAGCCGCTCCACCGAGTCCTGCACGAGATCACGGAAGTTCTCCGCCCGGCTGGCCGAGAGCGGCACCTGGGGCGGGGCGACGGGCCCCCGCATGCCGCGGCCATGACGGTCACGACGGCGTGGGCGCGGCTCGGACGGGTGCGGCGGTACGGGGCTGTCCATCACTGACGCAGGGTAACCCTCGGCAGGGCGGACGGACCGCCGCTCCCCGACAAGGCACCGGCATGTCCAATCCTGAACAATCCGGCCAACCAGGGGCACGTTTCAGGCCCCGCTCCTGACCGTTGATCTCCTGCTGTATGACAGCTTTTGTGCCGAGTGGTGACCGGAATCATTGCCGGTACGACCCGGTTTTCTCCGTCCTCCCGCAGGTCAGACGGACTGTCCGGAACCCGTTCGTACCGGCAAGCACAAGGCGACACGGTGGGGTGAGCCGGGGGAGAGTCGTCGCAGCCCGCTCAAGAGTGCGGTACCGTCCATCATCGTGAGCCCTGTACGTCGCTGTTCGCGCACCGCGTGCGGCCGCCCTGCCGTCGCGACACTGACGTACGTCTATGCCGACTCGACTGCGGTCCTCGGCCCGCTCGCCACCTACGCCGAGCCCCACTGCTACGACCTCTGCGCCGAGCACAGTGAGCGGCTGACGGCCCCACGCGGCTGGGAGGTCGTACGGCTCTCCGACCCCTCCGCCCCCACCCGTCCCAGCGGTGACGATCTCGAAGCGCTCGCCAACGCCGTACGGGAAGCGGCGCGGCCGCAGGACCGCGGCACGGACGGCCGGGGCAGCGGTCCGCACGCGGCCGACCCGATGGAGGTCGCCCGCCGCGGCCATCTGCGGGTGCTGCGCTCTCCGGACTCCTGAGCTCCGCGTACGCCCCCGCCCGGCGGCTCGCCCGAGCCGCCGCCGGGTAGTTTGGGCGGTCCGAAGAAATTTCAGGAGGACCGGCCGTGGCTGCTGATCTGTCGCAGATCGTGAAGGCGTACGACGTGCGCGGAGTGGTGCCCGACCAGTGGGACGAATCCCTGGCCGAGCAGTTCGGGGCGGCGTTCGTCGAGGTGACGGACGCGGACGCGATCGTGATCGGTCACGACATGCGGCCCTCCTCACCCGCCCTCTCCGGGGCCTTCGCACGCGGAGCCGCGGCACGCGGCGCGGACGTCACGCTCATCGGCCTCTGCTCCACCGACCAGCTGTACTTCGCCTCGGGCAGCCTGGGCCTGCCCGGTGCGATGTTCACCGCGTCGCACAACCCGGCGCAGTACAACGGCATCAAGCTCTGCCGGGCGGGCGCCGCACCCGTGGGCCAGGACACCGGGCTCCTGGAGATCCGCGCCCTGGTCGAGAAGTGGTCCGGGACCGGCGCCCCGCAGCCGGTCGCCGCGCCCGGCACCGTCACCCGGCGCGACACCCTCACCGACTACGCGGCCCACCTGCTGTCCCTGGTCGACGTCACCTCGATCCGCCCGCTGAAGGTCGTCGTCGACGCGGGCAACGGCATGGGCGGCCACACCGTCCCCACCGTCTTCGCGGATCTGCCCGTCGACCTCGTACCGATGTACTTCGAACTCGACGGCACCTTCCCCAACCACGAGGCCAACCCCCTCGACCCGAAGAATCTCGTCGACCTCCAGGCCCGGGTAGTGGCCGAGGGCGCCGATCTCGGTCTCGCCTTCGACGGCGACGCGGACCGCTGCTTCGTCGTCGACGAGCGGGGCGAGGGCATCTCGCCGTCCGCGATCACCGCCCTGGTCGCCGCCCGGGAACTCGCCCGCAACGGCGGCGAGGGCACCGTCATCCACAACCTGATCACGTCCCTGTCGGTCCCCGAGGTCGTCCGCGAGAACGGCGGCACCCCGGTCCGCACCCGTGTGGGCCACTCCTTCATCAAGGCGGAGATGGCCGAGCACGGCGCGATCTTCGGCGGCGAACACTCCGCGCACTACTACTTCCGCGACTTCTGGAACGCCGACACGGGCATGCTGGCCGCACTTCACGTGCTGGCCGCGCTGGGTGGCGGCCGGGCACCCCTGTCCGAACTGGTCGCCCGGTACGACCGCTACGCCGGCTCCGGCGAGATCAACTCCACCGTCGCCGACCAGAAGGCCCGCACGGAGGCGGTACGAGCATCCTTCGAAACCCGCCCCGGAGTCACGACCGACGACCTGGACGGCCTGACGGTCACAACCTCCGACTGGTGGTTCAACCTCCGGGCCTCCAACACGGAACCCCTGCTGCGCCTGAACGTGGAAGCCCGCGACGAACAGACGATGGCGTCCGTACGCGACGAGGTCCTGACCATGATCCGCACACCGGACACATCGAACTAGCCGAACACCACTTCCGGCACCACCACTTCGGCACCACCACTTCCGGCACCACCACTTCCGGGCTCGCGCCGACGACGGGTGGGCTTGTGGGTAATGGTTCTGTTTCTGGGCCGGGCTTCGGCCGGGCTGCGCCTCCGGCCGGGCTGCGGGTACCGGCTCCGCTTCTGCCCCCGGTGGCTCTGCGTACGGCTCGTCCGGCAACATCTCCAGCCCGTGCGGCGTTTGAGGATCGGGTGCCTCTGGGGGCGGGCCCCAAGAGGCACCCGGGTTCGTCCTCAGCCCGCTCAGTGCCATATTCGGAGGCGTCTCAGAACCCCGGGTTCGCTCTCAGCCGTCGTCCAGGCACCGGCTGCCCGCCGCCCTTTCCAGCCCCTCCGGCGCTTGAGGAGCGGGGTCCGGCGCAGCGCCCCGGTTACGGGAAGGGGCGGGTAGGGGAACAGCCCGCCGCAGGCACCCCCGCACCCACCGCCCCACCACTCCCACCGCCTCCACCCTCACCACCGGGCCCCCCGGGCCCACCCCGCCCCCCGGCGGTAGGCTGACGTCGCCTGATCCGTAGCCTGAAGGGACCCACCCCATGCCGCTCGAAGCCGGCCTCCTGGAGATCCTCGCCTGCCCGGCCTGTCACTCCCCGCTCGAAGACCGGTCGGCGGCCGACACCCCCGAACTGGTCTGCACGGGCAAGGACTGCGCCCTGGCCTACCCGGTACGGGACGGCATCCCCGTCCTCCTCGTCGACGAGGCCCGCCGCCCCGCGTAAGGGCGCACGGCGCAAGGCCGGCCGCCCGCGTAAGGGCGCACGGCGCAACGCCCGCCGCCCCACGTAGCGGCGCACGGGGACGCCCACCGCCCCGCGCAACGGCGCACAGCGCAAACGCCCACCGCCCCGCACCCCGCACGGTGATCGGAGGACCGTCCCCATGCTCGACGAGTCGCTGCTCGACGCCCCGGAAGCCCTGGCCCGAGCCGACCGCCGCGGCCTGCTCCGCGGTGCCGCCGAGGCCGGGGCCCGGGTCCGTACCGCCGCCCGGCACGCCGCCGAGGCCGGCATCGGCGAACTGAACCCGGAGGGCCGCCCCCGCGCCGTACTGGTCGCCGGCTCCGGCACCGCCGCATCCGGCGTCGCCGACCTGATCACCGCCCTGGCCGGCGCCTCCGCACCGGTCACCCGCATCCACCCCACCGGGGTCGCTCCCGCCGCGGGCGCGATGCGCTGGACCCTGCCCGGCTGGGCCGGCTCCGTCGACCTGCTGCTGATCGTCACGGCCGACGGCTCCGAGCCGGGCCTCGCCCTCCTCGCCGAGCAGGCGTACCGCCGAGGCTGCAGCGTCGTCGCCGTCACTCCCCACCAGTCACCGCTGCGCGAGGCGATCGACGGGGCGCACGGACTCGTCGTACCGATGGCCTCCGCCCCGCACGGCGAGTACGACGCCGAGACATCGGCCGCAGGACCCGGCACGCTCTGGGCCCTGTTCACCCCGCTGCTCGCCCTGCTCGACCGGGTCGGCCTGCTCACCGCCTCCGCCGAGGCACTCCAGAGCGTCGCCGACCGCCTGGACCGCACCGCGGAACGCTGCGGTCCGGCCATCGCCACGTACAGCAACCCGGCCAAGACCCTCGCGGCCGAACTCGCCGACAGCCTGCCCCTGATCTGGACCGAGGGCGAAGCCGCCGCCCCCGTCGGCCGCAGATTCGCCGCCGTCCTGGCCGAACTCTCCGGCCGCCCGGCCCTCGCCGCCGAACTCCCCGAAGCACTCCCCGCCCACGGCACGCTGCTGGCGGGCACCTTCGCCGCCGGGGCCGACCCCGACGACTTCTTCCGCGACCGGGTCGACGAGCCGGAGCCGCTGCACGCCCGCGTCGTACTGCTCCGCGATCGCCCCACCGGTGGCCTGAGCGCGGCCCCCGCCGCCCGCGAACTGGCGCTCGGCCACGAGACGGCGATCAGCGAACTCGAACCGGACGAGGGCACCGAGCTCGAAGCCCTCGCCGAACTGCTCGCGGTCACCGACTTCGCCGCCGTCTACCTGGCCCTGGCGTCCGCGACCGGCGCCTGACCAGAGGCCCCGCCACCAGAGCCCGGAGCCAGAACACCGCCCCACGGCATCCCGAACCAGAGCACCGCCCCGCACCAGAGCACCGCACCCCCGATCCACGCACCTCACAAGGACGAACACCATGGACCGGCTCTCCAACACCGTGCGCCCTTACGCCTGGGGCTCCACCACCGCGATCCCCGAACTGCTCGGCATCGCCCCCACCGGCGAACCCCAGGCCGAGATGTGGATGGGCGCCCACCCAGGCGCCCCCTCGCTCCTCACCCGCGTAACCAGCCCCAGCGCCGGCCCCGGCACAAACACCGACCCGGCCCGCACCCCCGGCGACCACACCCCCGAACAACCCCTCACCGACGTGATCGCCGCCGACCCCGAGCGCGAACTGGGCAGGGCCGTCGTCGAGAAGTTCGGCCCCCGCCTCCCCTTCCTCCTCAAACTGCTCGCCGCCGGCGCCCCGCTCTCCCTCCAGGTCCACCCCGACCTCGCACAGGCCGAGCGGGGCTACGCGGACGAGGAACGCCGGTCCGTCCCGATCGACGCGCCCCACCGCACGTACAAGGACGCCAACCACAAGCCCGAGCTGATCTGCGCGCTCACCCCCTTCGCCGGCCTGTGCGGTTTCCGCCGGCCCACCGAGGCGGCCGAGGCGATGGCGGCGCTCGGCGTCGACTCCCTCAAGCCGTACGTCGACCTGCTCGGCGCCCACCCCGAAGAGGCCGCCCTGCGTGAGGTCCTCACCGCGATCCTCGGCGCCGACCCCGCGGAGATGGCCGAAACGGTGAACCTGGCCGCGGCCGCCGCCGAACGCCTCGGCGGCGCCCACGCCCCGTACGCCCGGATCGCCCACCACTTCCCCGGCGACCGCGGCGTCATCGCGGCGATGCTGCTGAACTACGTGGAACTCCAGCCCGGCGAGGCCCTGTTCCTCGGCGCGGGAGTCCCGCACGCCTACCTCGACGGCCTCGGCGTGGAGATCATGGCCAACTCGGACAACGTGCTGCGCTGCGGACTCACGCCCAAGCACATCGACGTACCCGAACTCCTCCGCATCGTCCGCTTCGAGGCGACCGATCCCGGCGTCCTGCGCCCCGAGGCATCGCCGACCGGCGAGGAACTGTACGAGACGCCCGTGGACGAATTCCGGCTCTCCCGCTTCGACCTCTCGCCCGGCGCCGCCCCCGTCGACCTGACCAGGGACACCCCGCAGATCCTGCTCTGCACCGGGGGAGCCCCGAAGGCCGGCGAACTCGACCTCGCCCCCGGCGCCTCCGTGTTCGTACCATCCGGCGAAAAGGTCGAAGTGTCCGGTACGGGCACCCTGTTCCGCGCCACAGTGGTGGTCTGACGTACCGTCCGCACCAGCGACTGCAACAATGTCCGGCCGTACCGCGGCGCCAGGGCCGCAGCACCGAAGAAGGGACACCAGGCACCCATGAGTGCGTCAGGCGGAACCAAGGCGATCGTGGCGGCACTCGGCGCCAACCTCGCGATCGCAGTGGCCAAATTCGTGGCGTTCCTGTTCAGTGGCTCGTCGTCGATGCTCGCGGAGAGCGTCCACTCGATCGCCGACTCGGGCAACCAGGGCCTGCTGCTGCTCGGCGGCAAGAAGGCCCAGCGCGAAGCCACCCCCCAGCACCCCTTCGGCTACGGCCGCGAGCGCTACATCTACGCGTTCCTCGTCTCCATCGTCCTCTTCTCGGTCGGTGGCATGTTCGCGGTCTACGAGGGCTACGAGAAGATCAAGCACCCGCACGAGATCGAGGCCTGGTACTGGCCGGTCGGCGTGCTGATCTTCGCGATCATCGCCGAGGGCTTCTCCTTCCGCACGGCCATCAAGGAGTCCAACCAGACCCGCGGTTCGCTGTCCTGGAGGGAGTTCGTCCGCCGGGCGAAGGCCCCCGAGCTCCCCGTCGTCCTGCTGGAGGACCTCGGCGCGCTGATCGGTCTGGTGCTCGCCCTCGGGGGTGTCGGGCTGGCACTCGGGACCGGCAACGGCGTCTGGGACGGCATCGGAACCCTCTGCATTGGCACCCTGCTGATCATCATCGCGATCGTGCTCGCGGCCGAGACGAAGTCGCTCCTGCTCGGCGAGGCCGCCGGCACCGACCAGGTCGAGAAGATCAAGGCCGCCGTCGTCGACGGCGACACGGTCACCGGCGTCATCCACATGCGTACGCTCCACCTCGGCCCGGAAGAACTGCTCGTCGCCGCCAAGATCGCCGTGCAGCACGACGACACGGCCACCGAGGTCGCCAACGCCATCAACGCCGCCGAGAGCCGGATCCGCGAGGCGGTCCCGATCGCCCGGGTCATCTACCTGGAACCGGACATCTACAACGAGGCGGCCGCCGCAGCGGGCACCAACCCCGGAAAGACCCCGGGCGGCGCCCCAGCCAAGACCTCGGGCGACACCCCCGAGGGCCCCGGGGACGAAACCCCGGACACCTTGAAGAAGTCCGGTCACTGACCCGGAAGCCCGCACCACCCGGCCGCCTCACCCGCTCCACCTCATCCTGGCCTTATCCGGCCACCTCCCCTCCCTCCACCTTCCACCTGTCCATTCGCCCTCCGGTCCGGTCACACGCCGGCCCCGGCATCCCACCAGCCGCCCCTGACGTCCCTCCGTCCCTCCCGATCCGGCCTCCCACTCGCTCCCGGTACGCCTTCCCGGACACTTCCCCCCTGGGCGGACTGGGAGCGACTGGGCCGATCGGTGTAGATTCGACGGCAGTGTCAGACGTCGCTGCTGATGGCGGTCGATCGGTCCGCGCGAGCGGACCGGCCGAGGGAGAGAGGGCCTCCGACGGACTGCGCTGCGAGCGCCCGGGCATTCGTGTGCCCGCCGCCGCAGAGCCATCCGTGCCCCACCTCGACCCATCTACGAGGAGCAGCCCGTTATGACGACGGTCGCCAATCGACAGGACTTCAAGGTCGCCGACCTCTCCCTCGCGACGTTCGGCCGCAAGGAGATCACCCTCGCCGAGCACGAGATGCCCGGCCTGATGTCGATCCGCAAGGAGTACGCCGCAACGCAGCCGCTGGCCGGCGCCCGTATCACCGGCTCGCTGCACATGACCGTGCAGACGGCCGTGCTGATCGAGACCCTGGTCGCCCTCGGCGCCGAGGTCCGCTGGGCCTCCTGCAACATCTTCTCCACCCAGGACCACGCCGCCGCGGCGATCGCCGTCGGCCCGAACGGCACGCCGGAAGCCCCCGCGGGCATCCCGGTCTTCGCCTGGAAGGGCGAGACGCTGGAGGAGTACTGGTGGTGCACGGAGCAGGCCCTGACCTGGCCGAACACCCCCACCGGCGGCCCGAACATGATCCTCGACGACGGTGGTGACGCCACCCTCCTCGTCCACAAGGGCGTCGAGTTCGAGAAGGCCGGCGCCGCCCCGGACCCGTCGACCGCGGACAGCGAGGAGTACGCCCACATCCTCACCCTGCTGAACCGCACCCTCGGCGAGGCCCCGCAGAAGTGGACCCAGCTGGCGTCCGAGATCCGCGGTGTCACCGAGGAGACCACGACCGGTGTGCACCGGCTGTACGAGATGCACCGCGACGGCACCCTCCTCTTCCCGGCGATCAACGTCAACGACGCCGTCACCAAGTCCAAGTTCGACAACAAGTACGGCTGCCGCCACTCGTTGATCGACGGCATCAACCGCGCCACGGACGTCCTGATCGGCGGCAAGACCGCCGTCGTCTGCGGCTACGGCGACGTGGGCAAGGGCTGCGCGGAGTCCCTGCGCGGCCAGGGCGCCCGGGTCATCGTCACGGAGATCGACCCGATCTGCGCCCTGCAGGCGGCGATGGACGGCTACCAGGTCGCCACGCTCGACGACGTCGTCGGCCAGGCCGACATCTTCGTCACCACGACGGGCAACAAGGACATCATCATGGCCGCCGACATGGCCAAGATGAAGCACCAGGCCATCGTCGGGAACATCGGCCACTTCGACAACGAGATCGACATGGCCGGCCTGGCGCAGATCGACGGCATCGTCAAGGACGAGGTCAAGCCGCAGGTCCACACCTGGACGTTCCCCGACGGCAAGGTCCTCATCGTGCTGTCCGAGGGCCGTCTGCTGAACCTGGGCAACGCCACCGGCCACCCCTCGTTCGTCATGTCCAACTCGTTCGCGGACCAGACCCTGGCCCAGATCGAGCTGTTCACCAAGCCCGAGGAGTACCCGACCGACGTCTACGTGTTGCCCAAGCACCTGGACGAGAAGGTCGCCCGTCTCCACCTCGACGCGCTCGGCGTGAGGCTCACGACGCTCCGCCCCGAGCAGGCCGCGTACATCGGTGTCGAGGTCGACGGCCCGTTCAAGCCCGACCACTACCGCTACTGATCCCGACCGTCGGCGACCGCCCACATCGCCACCGGTCAGTGACGACCGGCGGCCGCCGACAGACGGAACAGCTCCAGTAGCAGCAGTACCAGCAGCAGCGGAAGCAGCAGTACCAGCAGCGAGCGCAGGCCCCCGCACCCCCGTGTCGGGGGCCTGCCCCGTACAGCGTCGCCCGCTCAGCCCGAGGAACCCCGAAGGACCCCATGCCCCGCGGCCGATATTCGCTCCACGATCTTCACGATCACACCCCCCTCGGCGAAGAACACTTCCAATGCGCACCAGGCCCCTCAGGCTGGCGCTACCTCTCCCGCACCACCGCTCCTTCCGGCGACCACCTCGGATCCGTCGACCTCACCCTCGACGAACTGGGCCGACCCATCCGTCTCGAACTCCACGCCGCGAGCTGGCAGGTCCGCGGCGCCGCCCTCGAAGGCGTCACCTGGGTCCGTACCGACCCGACCGGAACGCATGCCACCGAAGGCAATGTGCGCGCCCACGCCTTCACCGGCACTTCCCCCGCGTTCCTCGTCGCGACCGCACGACTGCTGCGCCTCACCCCCGATTCCCCCGCGACCCGCGTCCGCCTGGTCGCCTTCACGGACCCGGTCCTCGCCCCCCGTACCGTCGACCAGTCCTGGGCCCTGGTGAACAGTGAAGCGCACACCACTGACAACGGCCCTCTGATCGTGGACGAGTACCAGGTCAGCGCACTGGACACCGGTGAACAGCACACCGTCCACATCGCCGGCGACGTGGTTGTCTCGGCCCCCGGCATCGAGCTCGAAGACCTGGAATCCCCGCCCTCGTCGCTCTAGGCAGGCGGCGCGAACCCCGTGGCGGCAGGCGGCACCCGATTCGCCTCATCCCCCACAGCCGGCACAGCCACCCCAGCCGAAGCCCCACCCAGCGGAGCCCCACTCACTGGAGCGCCACCCACCACAACGCCACTCCCCGGCCGACCCGCCCGCCCATCACCACCACCAAGCCCGTCACCACCACGCCCATCACCACCACCATCGCGACCACCACGTCCATCACGTGCCGCCGAGTCCTGAGCGGCGACGAACAACCGTCGCGCATCCCGCGCCTGCCGCTCGTTCACCACCGCTGCCAGATACGCCCCGGCCGGCACCCCCTCGGGCACCGGCACTCCGGTCCGTTCCGCCAGTTCCCCGGCCAGCCGGTCCGCCATCGACCACCCCACCTGCGCATCGAGCTGATGCATACGGGTCAGGTACTGCCGAACCGCCAGCCACAGGGACTCCGGCACCGCCGACAGATCCAGCCCCGCGAACCGCCCGACGAGCCACGGCGGCGGAGGCGGCACGGCAGCTGCCCGCCCCGCGGGCACCCGCTCCCGCACGACGAGCGTCCCCGCGAACACATCACCGAGCCGCCGCCCCCGCGCCGACACCAGCGAGGCGATACACGCGACAACCCCGAACGTCATCAGGATCTCCACGACCCCGATTGCCCCACGTACCAGCGCATGCCGGAACCGGATGGGCCCCCCGTCGTCCCGCACCACCCGCAGCCCGCACGCCAGCTTCCCCAGCGAACGCCCGTGGCTCAGCGTCTCCACCGCGATGGGCCCACCCACCAGCACCAGCAGGAACGCCGCCACGGACACCGCCGCGAGCGCCGCGTCGTCGAGCGACGCCGTCGCGATGGCCAGCCCGATCGACACCAGGACGAACGCCGCCCCCACCACGGCAAGATCGATGGCCAGTGCCAGCGCCCGGCTCGGCAATTTCGCCGGCCGCAGCCCCAGCACGACCGCGTCCCCGGTCACCAGCTCACTCATCGCCGCCCCACCCTTCGCCGACCATCCCTGCCCCTCGGGGCCTCAGTCTGCCAAGCTGACCGGCAGCGCGCCGCCGTAGTACGAACCCGTACGCACCCATGCCTGGAGCAGCAGCCGACCATGGATCTCGATGTCTTCGTGACCGCCCACCGCGCAGAGTGGGACCGCCTGGACCATCTCCTGCACCGGGGGCGCCGGCTCACCGGCACGGAAGCCGACGAACTCGTCGAGCTGTACCAGCGCACGGCCACCCATCTCTCGCTCCTCCAGTCCAGCACTCCGGACCCGATGCTCACGGCACGCCTCACCCAGCTCGTGGCCCGTGCCCGATCCGTGGTCACCGGCACCCGCCGAGCCTCCTGGCGCGACGCCGCCCGCTTCCTCACGGCCGGATTCCCCGCCGCCGTCTACCGCTCCAGGCGCTGGTGGATACCCACCGCGGTCCTCTCGACATTGCTGGCCGCAGTCATCGGCTGGTGGATCGGCGCGCATCCGGAGGTCCAGTCGGCCATAGCGGCTCCGGAGGACCTCCGCCGCATGACCAGCCCGGGCGGGGAGTACGAGACGTACTACTCCAGCCACCCGGCCGCATCGTTCGCCGCCCAGGTATGGACGAACAACGCCCAGGCCGCAGCCATGTGCCTGGTCCTGGGGGCGTTCCTCTGCGTCCCGGTGATCTGGATCCTCTTCATCAACGTGCTCAACCTCGGTGTCGGCATCGGCCTGATGTCCTCGGCAGGCCGGCTCGACACCTTCCTCGGGCTGATCCTCCCGCACGGCCTGCTCGAACTCACCGCCGTCTTCGTCGCCGCGGGTACGGGCCTGCGCCTCGGCTGGACGGTCATCGACCCCGGCCCGACGAGCCGACGCTCGGCCCTCGCCCAGCAGGGCCGGGCCGCGATCGGCATGGCCATCGGCCTCGCCCTGGTCCTGTTCGTCTCCGGCCTGATCGAAGGCTTCGTCACGCCCTCCGGCCTCCCGACCTGGGGGCGCATCACCATCGGCATCGTGGCCGAGACGGCCTTCCTCTCCTACGTCTACATCCTGGGCGGCCGAGCAGCACGAGCGGGGGACGGCGGCGACGTCGACCCCACGGAACGAAGCGCCGAACTCCCGGTGGCCGCCTGATGTGCGGACGACCCCGCTGACCTGCTAGTCTCCTCCTCGCCCCAAAAAGCCATTGACATGGCTGGCACGGGGAGGTAGATTTTAACGGTTGCCTCGGACTGGACAGGTCCGGGCCCAGCAGTTAGTCTCTACTTCGCTCTCGTCGGGATTGGAATTCCCGCGGAGCCATTGATTCCCTCACTTCGGATCGCGAAGCCGATTTTTCGGCCGAATCTTTCTGATAAAGTCGAATCAGCCGAAAGGCAAGGCCACTCCAAAGGCCACCGGAATTCAAATTCGGACCGGAAACGGAACGAAAAAGAGTCTGGTAAGGTTGGAACCGCCGGAAA
>NZ_JBIDCA010000008.1:0-469502 GCF_043204345.1 Streptomyces sp. NPDC047917 | reverse complement strand
ACTGCAGGGGGGACCCTGTGGGAGAGTAGGACGCCGCCGAACTCCTTTTACGGGAAAGCCCCGTGTCCTTGTGGACACGGGGCTTTTCTGCGTTTTAAGGGCAGCCGGTGCAGCCGGTCGGGGGGCTCTCCCGGCATGTGGCTCTGTTTGTGGGAGGTACGTGTCAGAGCCGCCCCGCTGCCTTGAGGGCGAGGTAGGCATCGGCGAGGGCCGGGGCAAGGTTGTCCGGGGTGGCGTCGACGACCACCGCGCCATGACGCTGGAGCTGCTCTGCGGTGCGGAGCCGTCCAGCCTGGGCCTGTGCGCCCGCCGCCGCTTCGTAAACCGCGTCCACTGTGCCTCTCGAACCTGCCATCCGCTCGACATGCGGGTCCGCCACAGAAGCCACCAGCACAGTGTGGCGCTGCGTCAGACGGCGGAGTACAGGAAGCAGACCCTCCTCCACGGGGGCCGAGTCCAGACCGGTGAGAAGCACGATCAAGGAGCGACGAGGAGCTCCGGCGAGCACGGCGGCGACGAGACCGCGGGCATCCGTTTCCACCAGCGCCGGCTCGACGGGTGCCAGGGCGTTCACCATGGCCGACAGGACCTCTCCCGAGGACCGGCCCTGGACCTGCGCGCGGACCCGACGGTCGTAGGCAAGCAGGTCCACGCGGTCGCCGGCGCGAGTCGCGAGGGCGGTGAGCAGCAGGGCCGCGTCCAGGGACGCGTCGAGACGGGGCACGTCACCGACACGCCCCGCCGAGGTACGGCCGGTGTCCAGGACGACGAGGATGTGACGGTCCCGCTCGGGGCGCCACGTGCGTACCGCGACGGCGGACTGGCGTGCAGTGGCCCGCCAATCGATTGAGCGGGTGTCGTCGCCGGGTACGTACGCACGGAGGCTGTCGAACTCCGTGCCCTCGCCACGGGTGAGCACACTGGTGCGGCCGTCCAGCTCGCGGAGTCTGGCGAGACGGGACGGCAGATGCTTCCGGCTGGTGAAAGGAGGCAGGATCCGTACCGTCCACGGGATCTGGTGGCTTCCCTGTCGGAAGGCGAGCCCCAGTGGGCCGAAGGAGCGGACGGTGACGCGCTCGGCTCGGCGGTCTCCCCTGCGTGTCGGCCGCAGGACGGTGGTCAGCCGGCGGCGTTCGCCCGGCGGGACCGTCAGCGCGTGCCGTGAGGAAGCCTGCTCCGTGCCTGCGGTCCAACTGCTGGGAGGCCAGGCGTCGCGAAGGTGTGCCCGCAACTTGCGACGGGAAGTGTTGGTTACGGTGAGTTGCACCTCGGCAGTCTCGCCGAGTCGAACGCTTGTGTCACCGGATCGGGTGAAATGGAGCGTGCGCACTGGTGCAGCCAGGGCATAGTCGCAGAGAATTGCCAAAGAGAGCGGTGCGTCGACTGCCAGCATCCCGGTCCAACTCGGGGCCAGGATGCCTACAGGGAGTGATCCCAGGGCGGCCAGCAGGGCGGTACGTCCGGTGAGGGCCACGGTCACCGCCTCATCGGGGTACGGGGACGTGGGCGAGGACGGCCGTGATGACGGAGTCGGGGGTGACACCCTCCATCTCCGCCTCGGGCCGCAGTTGGATGCGATGGCGAAGTGTGGGGAGTGCCAGGGCTTTCACATCGTCCGGGATGACGTAGTCACGGCCGGTGAGCCAGGCCCAGGCACGAGCGGTCGAGAGCAGGGCGGTGGCGCCTCGGGGGGAGACGCCGAGGGAGAGCGAGGGGGATTCACGCGTGGCACGACAGATATCGACGACATAGCCGGCGATCTCGGGAGAGACCTTGGTCCGGGCGACCGCGTTGCGGGCGGCTTCCAGATCTGCCGGGCCGGCGACGGGACGTATGCCGGCCGACTTGAGGTCGCGGGGATTGAAGCCGTCGGAATGACGGGTGAGGACGTTGATCTCCTCCTCCCGCGAGGGCAGAGGAACCGTCAGTTTGAGGAGGAACCTGTCCAGTTGGGCCTCGGGGAGCGGATAGGTGCCCTCGTATTCGACGGGATTCTGCGTGGCGGCCACAAGGAAGGGGTCCGGCAGCTGCCGAGGAGTTCCGTCGACGGTGACCTGGCGCTCTTCCATGGCTTCGAGGAGGGAGGACTGGGTCTTGGGAGGGGTGCGGTTGATCTCGTCGGCGAGCAGGAGATTGGTGAAGACGGGGCCGGGCTGGAAGGAGAACTCGGCCGTGCGGGCGTCGTAGACGAGTGAGCCGGTGACGTCGCTGGGCATCAGATCGGGGGTGAACTGGACGCGCTTGGTGTCGAGTTCGAGCGATGCGGCGAGAGCTCGGACCAGGAGGGTCTTGGCCACTCCCGGGACGCCTTCGAGGAGAACATGGCCTCGGCAGAGCAGAGCGACGACGAGTCCGGTGACGGCCGGGTCCTGGCCGACAACGGCCTTGGCGATCTCCGAGCGCAGCGCTTCCAGGGACGCGCGGGCTGTGTCGCCGTTCCCGGGGGGCTCGGTGGTTTCGGCGGGCACGGGGAGCGAGGCGCTCATGACGTGCGTACCTCTCTTTCGAGGGTGTCGAGTTGGTCTGCCAGTCGGACGAGAGCGGCATCGTCGGACGGGGCGGGTCCGAAGAGCAAAGCCTGGAGGCTGTCGTCGGTGCTGCCCAGGCGGGTGGAAACGGCGGGGACGAGTGTTGAGGGGGAGTGGGCGTCGCGTGGGGGGACGCCGATGAGTGGGGCGAGGCGGTTGCGGGTGGCGGAACGCAGGGACTCGGCGGCCCGGTCACGGGCGTTCGCCTTGCGGTAGAGGCGGGCCCGGCCCTCGGTGGATTCCGAGGCGCGGATGGCCACGGGCAGCCGCTCGGTCACCAGGGGGCCCAAGCGGCGGGCGCGCCAGACGGCGGCGAGCACGGCGGCCAGGGCGAGTTGCAACGTGCCCCACAGCCAGCCCTGGGGGATCAGGTCCGCGAAGCTGCGGTCGTCGGAGGTGCCGTCGCCGTCGCCACCCCCGTTCCCGGTGGCAGTGGACGCGTCAGCGAGTGAAGGGAGGTACCAGATCAGATGAGGACGGGAACCGAGAAGCTGCAGGGCCAGGGACGCGTTGCCCTGGTTGGCGAGTCTGTCGTTGCGGAGGAGGTCGGGGGCGCCGAGGAGCACGGTGTCACCCGCTCCCTGTTCGACCAGGAGCACGGTGGGGAGGCCGCCGCTCGGGAAGCAGGCGGTGGTGTCGAGTCCGTCCGAGGAGTAGCCGAACCCTCCCGTTTCGACATCGCCGGCACGGCGGGCGGCGGGCAGGGAGCATCCGGGGGAGCGAGCGGCGACCGGTCCGGTGGACTGCGCGCTGACACCGGGGACCAGCGTGCGCACGGAGGGCGGGCCCGCTGCGAGCAGGACGGTGCGGCCGGCCGAGTTGTCGGTCGCTGCGCGGAGTTCGCGCTGCTGGTGCGGTGCCAGCAGATTGGGGGACGTGACAAGCAACGTGGTGTCGGGGCCGAGTGCTGCGGTGGCATCGTCGAGCGTGGTGACCACACGAACGGAAACGCCACGCTCCTTGAGGAGTTCGGCGACAGCCCGGCTGCCGAAGCGGTCGGCGGAGCGAGGGTCCAGGAGGCCGTGCTGGTCGCCGGAGCGGACGGTCGCCAGGGCGATTCCGGCGGCGACGAGTACGAGGAGGGCGAGGAGCAGGCCGCGGATCCGGACCCAGACCTGGTGAGCGGTGAGTGCCGACGAGGTGGAGGCTGCGGAGACCCCGGTCATTCGGCTGCCCCCTGGGTCGTGGTCGTCAGGAGGGGCTTGGCGCCTTCGAGGGCGAGGTCCAGGTCTCGTACGACCAGGTATGCCTGCTGGTCGGCGGTACGGCCGCCATATGTGACCTCGTCGAATGTCCTGGCGGCCTCGTGGAGTCGCACCGCGTGTGCGGGGAGCGGTCCGCCCGCTTCGGCGGCGGCCTCGTCCGCGGTGCGCCCGGGGCGGGGGTCGAGCAGGGCGCGCTCCTCCAGGGAGCGGACGATGGCACGCATCCGTTCCTGGACCGCTTCGTTCCAGCGCCGGGCGGTGGCGTGGGCCTCGGCGGCCTTCCGGTGTTCGGCCGCGCTGCGGGGGCTGTCGTCGAAGAGAGCGTCCGCGGACCGCACGGTGCGGCGCGGTGTGCCCAGCCGCCACCAGAGCGCGGCGACCAGGCCCACGACGATCAGTACGAGCACGACGAGACCTGCCGGGCCGCCCGGTGCGGCGCCGGAGGCCGTGTCGAGGAGATCACCGATCCAGTCCCAGAGCCGGTCGAGGCCCCGCTGGAGGAGGTTGGGATCGTTCTCGTGGTACATCGGTTTGGACAGTTCGTGCTTCGCGTCCTCGCCGGCTGGGACACGTGGAGTGTCCACGGGTATGTCACCGCTCGCGCGGACCAGTAGCCGTACTGCTGTGGTGCCCCCCGCCCCCGACACGGCATCAGCTCCTGGTGTCGTATCCGGGCAGGCCCGCGGCCCGGGCGAGCTCAAGATCGAGTGCTTCACGGCGGATGCGCTGATCGATGTAGAGCAGCGCCATCACGCCGGCGGAGAGCGGGTAGGTGATCGTCGCGATGATCACTTCACCGATGCCGGAGACGATCAGGAAGGGCCAGCCGAAGTTGCTGGAGCCGTCCGTCAGGGCAGAGCCGATTCCGTCGCCGTCCACGATCACCGCGATGACGCCGAACGGGATGGTGACGATCACGGCCACGATGAGTGTCAGCAGCCCGGTCAGCGCCAGGATGCCGAAGGTCCGCCACCATGCGCCCCTGACCAGCTTCGACGAGCGGCGCATGGAGGTGGTGATCGACTGGCGCTCCAGCATCAGGGCCGGAGAGGCGAGGCAGAAGCGGACCATCAGCCAGATGACGACGCAGAGCGCGGCCATGAATCCGAGGAGGGCGAGCCCGGCCCCCGCGGCGGAGCCGATGAGCATGCCCGGCATCAGACCCACCGCAAGGACGGCGGCGCTGATCAGGGCCAGCAGCAGGGTCAACCCCAGCAGCTGAGGAAGCCGTGGCCGGGCCTCGGCCCAGGCGTCCGAGAGCGTCACGGGGCGGCCCAGCACGGAGCGGCTGATCACCACGGTCAGCACGGATGTCGTGATCAGCGTGGCGATCATGGTGATGAGCAGCGAAGGCAGGCTGCTGAACAGGGTCGACTGAGCCGAGTCGGTGGCCTGCCGCAGCGCTTCCGAGCCGGTGGCGTTCGGATCGATCCGCGGAGGCTCCGGCAGCAGGAACCGCTCCACGAGGATGATCGCGATCTGGGCCACCACGGACACGGCGAGTGTGATGCCGAGGACGGTGCGCCAGTGGGCGCGCATCGTGGAGACCGCACCGTCGAGGATCTCGCCGACGCCGAGCGGCCGGAGCGGGATGACACCGGGCTTGGCGGCGAAGGGCGGCCGGCCCCAGCCGGGGCCCTGGGGTCCGCCACCCCAGCCTGCGGGAGGTGGTGCGCCAGGACCGGAGCCGGGAGTGCCCGGTGGGGACCACTGCCCTGCGGGCGGCTGCGCGGGAGACCAGTTCCCTGCCGGGCTGCTGCCGTCGGCGGGCTCGGAGGGCCGGGGAACACCGGCGCCCTTACCCTCGGAGGGGGCGGATCCGGGCGAGGCCCAGCCCGGAGTGTCGTTCATTCTCGCTCCTTCATGGTCCTGCCCGCTCATCGGGGCGGCAGGCTGGCAGCCATCGTGCCACGCGTTGCCCAGGTCTGGGCCGGGCGCTCCATCTCCTTCCTGCCTTCATTTGCGGGTGGCTCACCGGGCAGACTGGGCGGATGGCTGATCAGGACGCGCAATCGCCGGTGGGCATCGATCCCCCCGCGCTTCCCGCACTTCGTTGGGCCGAGCCGCCGGAAGGTCCCGCGCTGGTGCTTCTCGACCAGACGCGACTGCCGGCGGAGGAGGCCGAGCTGGTGTGCACCGATGTGCCCGCGCTGGTGCGGGCGATCCGGACACTGGCGGTGCGCGGGGCCCCGCTGCTCGGGATCGCGGGGGCCTACGGGGTGGCTCTGGCGGCCGCCCGGGGAGATGACATGGTGTCTGCCGCGGAGCTGCTGGAACGGGCGCGGCCCACCGCGGTGAACCTCGGGTACGGGGTACGGCGCGCCGAGAGGGCCTATCGGGAGGCCATCGGGAAGGGCGCGGATCCGCAGCGGGCCGCGGCGGCGACGCTGGCCGAGGCCAGGATGTTGCACCGGGAGGACGCCGAGGCCAGCGGGCGCATGGCTCGCCATGGCCTTGCCCTGCTCGACGAGCTGCTGCCCGGGGGCGGTGGGCATCGCCTGCTGACGCACTGCAATACGGGGGCGCTCGTCTCCGGGGGCGAGGGCACCGCCTTCGCGGTGGCGCTCGCCGCGCACCGGGGGAGCCGGCTGCGGCAGCTGTGGGTGGACGAGACGCGTCCACTGCTGCAGGGGGCCAGGCTTACGGCGTACGAGGCGGCGCGCAACGGAATGCCTTACAGCCTGCTCACGGACAATGCCGCAGGGTCGTTGTTCGCCGCGGGGGAAGTGGACGCCGTGCTCATCGGGGCGGACCGCATCGCCGCGGACGGGTCGGTGGCGAACAAGGTGGGGAGCTATCCGCTGGCCGTGCTCGCGAAGTACCACCACGTACCGTTCATCGTGGTCGCGCCGACCACGACCGTGGATCCGGGCACCGCGGACGGGGCGTCGATCATCGTCGAGCAGCGGCCGGGGGCAGAGGTGACGGAGCTCACATCGCCGTGGGCCGGGGTGGCGGGCGAGGATGCGGTCGGACTGCCCGTGGCACCGGTGGGAACCGCCGCGTACAACCCCGCGTTCGATGTCACGCCCCCGGAGCTGATCACGGCGATTGTCACGGAGGAGGGTGCGGTTTCCCCGGTCACGGGGGTCGGACTGGCCGAGCTGTGTGCCAGATCATCGCAGGTAACGATTAGCTAATGGGATGATGTCGATTATGAAGGGACGCGTCCTTGTCGTCGACGACGACACCGCACTGGCCGAGATGCTCGGGATTGTGCTGCGTGGTGAAGGGTTCGAGCCGTCGTTCGTAGCGGACGGCGACAAGGCACTTGCCGCATTTCGTGAGGCCAAGCCGGACCTGGTCCTGCTCGATCTCATGCTGCCCGGTAGGGACGGCATCGAGGTCTGCAGGTTGATCAGGGCCGAGTCGGGTGTGCCGATCGTCATGCTCACTGCCAAGAGCGACACGGTTGACGTGGTGGTGGGCCTGGAATCCGGGGCCGACGACTACATCGTCAAGCCGTTCAAACCTAAGGAGTTGGTTGCCCGGATCAGGGCACGTCTGCGGAGGTCCGAGGAACCGGCGCCGGAGCAGCTGGCCATCGGGGACCTGGTCATCGACGTGGCCGGTCACTCGGTGAAGCGGGAGGGGCAGTCGATCGCCCTCACCCCGCTGGAATTCGACCTGCTGGTCGCGCTCGCCCGCAAGCCGTGGCAGGTCTTCACCCGTGAGGTGCTGCTGGAGCAGGTGTGGGGATACCGCCACGCCGCCGACACCCGGCTGGTGAACGTGCACGTCCAGCGACTGCGTTCCAAGGTCGAGAAGGACCCGGAGCGGCCGGAGATCGTGGTGACCGTCCGAGGGGTCGGTTACAAGGCCGGACCGAGCTGACATGCCCCCGAGTAGCGCTGCTCCGCAGCCCGGGGAGCCGGGAGCCCGTGCGGAGCGGGCTGCCGGTCCAGGACACCGGGCGCTCCGGATGGGGCGCCTTCTGCAGGGCGGCCGGTTGTTCCACGACCGGGCGCCCGGCGGTCCTGTGCCGCGATTGCTGATGCGTTGGGTGCGGCGTCCGCTGCTGCCCGCCGTGAGGCTCTGGCGGCGCAATCTCCAGCTGCGGGTCGTCGCGGGCACGTTGCTCATGTCGCTCGGTGTGGTGCTGCTCCTCGGGCTGGTCGTGATCGGTCAGGTGCGCAACGGCCTGCTCGACGCCAAGGGCAAGGCCGCCCAGACGCAGGCGGCAGGCGGTTTCGCCGCGGCCCAGGAGAAGGCGAACGCCCCCCTCACCCCCGGTGGGCAGGGCGGCGACACGGCGGACGGCGCCACCGCCAACAACTCCTGGCGGACCGAGCTCGTCGATCAGCTCGCCAGCGGCGGCAAGAACGCCTTCAACGTGGTGGCGCTCAGCGCCGACGAGGGAACCCGTGCCCCGCGCGGCTCGGGCAGCGTGGAGGCGGTGAGCATCCCGCAGAGCCTGCGGGATGCCGTGAACAAGGGGTCCGGGGCGTTCCAGACGTACTCGGAGATCCAGTACGCGAACGGGCAGCAACCGCAGCCCGGACTCGTCGTGGGCAAGCGGCTCTACGACAACGACCACAATCCGTACCAGCTCTACTATCTCTTCCCGCTGACGCAGGAGGAGAAGTCGCTGACGCTGATCAAGGGCACGCTGGCGACCGCGGGACTCTTCGTGGTCGTGCTGCTCGGGGCCATCGCCTGGTTCGTGGTGCGGCAGGTCGTCACGCCGGTGCGCATGGCGGCCGGCATCGCGGAGCGGCTCTCGGCAGGCCGGCTCCAGGAGCGGATGAAGGTCACCGGCGAGGACGACATCGCCCGGCTCGGTGAGGCCTTCAACAAGATGGCCCAGAACCTCCAGCTGAAGATCCAGCAGCTGGAGGAGCTCTCCCGGATGCAGCGGCGCTTCGTCTCCGACGTCTCCCACGAGTTGCGGACGCCGCTGACGACCGTACGGATGGCCGCCGATGTCATCCATGAGGCCCGCAGCGACTTCGATCCGGTGACGGCGCGTTCCGCGGAGTTGCTCGGGGACCAGCTCGACCGGTTCGAATCGCTGCTGTCCGATCTGCTGGAGATCAGCAGGTTCGACGCCGGGGCCGCGGCGCTGGAGGCGGAGCCGATAGATCTGCGGCAGGTCGTACGACGGGTGATAGGCGGGGCCGAGCCACTGGCCGAGCGCAAGGGCACCCGGATCCGGGTGGTCGGCGACGAGCAGCCGGTCATCGCGGAGGCCGACGCACGGCGGGTCGAGCGTGTCCTGCGCAATCTGGTGGTCAACGCCGTCGAGCACGGCGAGGGCCGCGACGTGGTGGTGCGGATGGGGGTGGCCGGAGGCGCGGTCGCCGTGGCCGTCCGGGACTACGGGGTGGGGCTGAAGCCGGGCGAGGCGACGCGGGTGTTCAACCGTTTCTGGCGGGCCGACCCGGCCCGCGCGCGGACGACCGGCGGTACCGGCCTCGGGCTCTCCATCGCGGTGGAGGACGCCCGGCTGCACGGCGGCTGGCTCCAGGCATGGGGCGAGCCCGGCGGCGGTTCGCAGTTCCGGCTGACTCTGCCGCGTACCGCGGACGAGCCGCTGCGCGGATCGCCGATACCTCTGGAGCCCGAGGACTCCCGTCGTAACCGGGAGAACCGTGAACGGGCCGCGGCCGCGCCGAAGGCCGCGAGCGAGCACCGGCTGACGGCCGTGCCGACCCAGCCCGGCGGCAACGACCGGTCCGCCCTGCCCGTGCCGTCGCGCACCCCGGCGGCACCCCGGACGACGCCGGCCTCGGTGCACCCGGCGGCCCTTCCGGGGAGTGGCGCACGGGTGGTCGCCCGCCACGCCGAGGAGCGGTCGGGCGGCGAATTGGACACTGCGGTGCAGGACCCGGAGCGGGGGGACACGAATCGTGGGGACTGACCGTCGTAAGGACGGCCGTGGACGCGCAATGGGGCTGGTCGCGCTGCTCGGATGCGGTGCGGTGCTGCTGTCCGCGTGCGGCTCGATGCCGGTCACCGGGGACGTCAAGGCTGTCGACGCCTCGCAGCCCGGCGACTCCCAGGTGCAGGTGTACGCCGTCGCGCCTCGTGACAACGCCACGCCCAACGAGGTGGTCGACGGCTTCCTGGAGTCCATGACCAGTGACGACCCGCAGTTCAGGACGACCCGCCGGTACCTGACGAAGAAGGCGGCCGGGACGTGGAAGCCGAACGCGGCCACCACCGTGCTCACCAAGGCACCGAACCGGAACGACCGGACCCTCCGCGACAGCGAACGCGACGTCACCGAGGTCACCTACACGCTGACCGGTGAGGCGGTGGCGACGGTCGACGAGCAGAGTGCCTACCAGCCGCTCGCGCCCACGGACTACAACCAGACCCTGCATCTGGTGAAGGAGAACGGGCCGGGCGGCAAGGAGTGGCGGATCGACCGCGTTTCGGACGGCCTGCTGCTCGGACAGTCGGACTTCAGGCGTCTCTACCGCTCCGTCAACAAGTACTACTTCGAGGCGGGGCGGTCGGACGGGCAGTCGGCCCTGGTCGCCGATCCGGTCTATCTCCGCAGCCGGACGGACCCCGTCACGGGGATGGACACCGTGACGCAGTCCGTCCGCAGCCTCCTCGCGGGGCCCACCAGCTGGCTTCAGCCCGTGGTCGCATCGCGGTTCCCGCCCGGTACGGCGCTGAAGAAGGGGGTCACCTCGCTGGCCCCCGACGACCGCAACGTACTGAAGGTCCCGCTCGACAAGAAGGCGGACGGCGTCGGGCAGCGCACCTGTCGCATGATGGCCTCGCAGGTCCTCTACACACTGAGGGACCTGACGTCCGCCCGGGTCGAGCAGGTCCAACTCCAGCGTTCCGACGGCTCTCCGCTGTGTCTGCTCGGAGCGGACCAGGCGGAGGAGTTCGCCCCTGACGGTTCGTCGAGCGGGCCGGACAGCCAGTACTTCGTCGACGCCAAGGGGCAGGTGGAACGAATTCCCGGCAGCACCAAGGGCAGTGGGGCCCCGGAGGCGGTGGCCGGCCCGCTCGGTGACGGAACGGTACGGATGGGCGCGGTCGGGGTGGCCAGGGACGAGCAGTCGGCGGCGGCCGTCTCGCGCGACGGGACTTCTCTGTACGTGTCGTCCATCGTCTCGGACGCCGAACTTCCCGCGGCCTCGTTGACCAGCAGGTCCCACGACGCGAAGAACCGTCTGTCGACACCGAGCTGGGACGGCAGGGGCGACCTGTGGGTGGCCGACCGGGACCGCGACCGGCCCAGACTGCTGAGACTGGCCGGAGGCACCGGCGAGCCGCAGGCGGTCGCCGTGCCCGACCTGGACGGCGGACGGATCGAGGCGTTGCGCATGTCCGCGGACGGAGTCCGGATAGCCCTGCTGGTGACCCAGGACGGCCGCACCACGCTGAAGATCGGCCGGATCGAACGGCGCGGGCGGGAATCGTCGCAGCAGGTGTCGGTGGTGGAGCTGCGCCAGGCCGCGCCGCAGCTGACGGATGTGACCGCGATGTCGTGGTCGGGCCGCAGCCGCCTCGTGGTGGTCGGCAAGGAGCAGGGTGGCGTGCAGCAGGTGCGTTACGTGCAGGCGGACGGCTCGACGTCCGCATCGGGCGTGCTGCCCGGCGTGAACCAGGTGCTGTCGGTCGCGGCGGCCGACGACGAGCAGCTTCCGCTGATGGCGGCCACGTCCAGTGACGGGATCGTGAAGCTGTCGCCCGGTGACAACTGGCAGACGGTGGTCAAGGAAGGCTCGTCGCTGGTCTACCCGGGCTGAGCCACCGGGATCCACCCGGGCTGAGGGCCACCGGGATCCACCCGGGTTGAGAGCCACCGGTTCGACCCGTCCGGCCGAGGCCGGGCGGTCGCGTTTTCCACAGGGGTGGCCCGGTCGCTGCGGGAGGCGCACAGTGGAGTCATGCGGGGGTGGTGGCGGGAGATCTCCGGCCTGGTACTGCCGGTGACCTGTGGTGGCTGCGGCAGGCCACGCGCAGACCTGTGCGAGGAGTGCCGGGCGGAACTCCACGGCGGGGTTCCGCGCCGGGTGAGGCCCGTTCCGGAGCCGGCGGGCCTGCCGACGGTGTACGCGGCCGCCGGGTACGAGAACGCGGTACGTGCGGTGCTGCTGGCCCACAAGGAACGCGGCGAGCTGGGGCTGGTGGGCGCGCTCGGCAAGGCGCTGGCGGGTGCCGTACGGGCCGGGGCGGGGCATGCGGGTGCCGACGGGCCCCTGCTGCTCGTACCCGTGCCGTCGGCGCGGCGTGCGGTGGCGGCACGCGGCCATGATCCGACGCGCCGGATCGCGCTGGCCGCGGCGGGAGAACTGAGACGTGGTGACACCCCGGCCCGGGTGGTCGCGGTGCTCCGGCAGCACCGCGCGGTGGCCGACCAGGCGGGGCTGGGCGCCGGTCGGCGGCAGGAGAATCTGGCGGGGGCGCTGGAGGTCCGGACCGGGGGCGAGCGGCTGCTTGCGGCCGGGCGGGTGGTGCTGGTGGACGACCTTCTGACGACGGGAGCCTCGCTCGCCGAGGCGGCCCGGGCAGTGGCGGCGGCGTGCGGCCACGCGGGTGCTGACCCGGGAGACGGGCAGGCAGCCGTGGTCGCAGCATCTCCGTCGGCATTCGAAATAAACCGGAACTGTCAATGAACTTGCATCGTTGCAGGTAGTGAGTGAGAAAAACGCCCTGAACGGAGGTACGCGCGAGTAGCGGGTGCCGACATCCGGCTTGGCAGGCTATGTTCGGTTGTGAGGAATGGTGAATGCCAGACCTCGATGAATGCACCGCCAGGTTTCGGGCAGGCAACACACCAGTGGTCCAGAAGCTGGAATTCGGTGGGGTGGAGTCCTCGCCGATGGGGGAGGAGGAGGTGGAAGTCACCGAGTCCGCGGCTCCGGTTGTCACCGGGGCCTGGTGCAAAAGGGAGACGCTCCACCGATGAGTGGAGCGATCCGGGAACGGAGTTCTGCGTGGACATCGTCGTCAAGGGCCGCAAGACCGAGGTGCCCGAGCGGTTCCGCAAGCACGTGGCCGAGAAGCTGAAGCTGGACAAGATCCAGAAGTTCGACGGCAAGGTGATCAGCCTCGACGTCGAGGTGTCCAAGGAGCCGAACCCCCGTCAGGCCGACCGTTCCGACCGGGTGGAGATCACGCTCCGCTCGCGTGGTCCGGTCATCCGGGCGGAAGCGGCCGCAGGCGACCCGTACGCAGCGCTGGACCTGGCCACCGGCAAGCTGGAGGCGCGGCTGCGCAAGCAGCACGACAAGCGCTACAGCCGCCGCGGCAATGGCCGGATTTCCGCTGCCGAGGTCGGCGAGATCGTGCCGGGGGCGGCGTCCTTCAACGGTGAAGGCGACCTGATCGCCGACGAGTCGGCCGAGTCCGTGCCCACCACGAGGTTCGGCTCGCTGGAGATTCAGGGCGAGGGTCCGCTGGTGATGCGCGAGAAGACGCACGTCGCCGCACCGATGTCGCTCGACCAGGCGCTCTACGAGATGGAGCTGGTCGGGCACGACTTCTATCTGTTCGTCGACTCCGAGACGAAGGAACCCAGTGTCGTCTACCGACGGCATGCCTATGACTACGGTGTCATCCACCTGAGGACCGACCCGCTGGCCGCCGACGAGGCGGGCGGCGCAGGCGGTGCGCTCGGCGGCTGACGCCACGCTTCCGCGGTGCCCCTGGAGCGCCTGTGCGCCCCCAGGGGCACCCGCGTGCGACCACGGGATCACCGCTCTGACGTCCAGGCATGGAATCATGGCGTCCCAAGCCAACCGGTGCTCTGTGAACTGCCGTTGGCGGACAGTGTGAACTTCAGGCCATGGCCTTCAGGGGGAGGAACGATGGCGGACACCTTCGGGCCCGTGCGTGATGCGAATGATGCCGACGACATCGCCGGTGCCGGCACCGGCGCGGACAGTGGCTTCCGCAGGGAGCCGATCAGGGTCCTCGTGGTGGACGACCACGCGCTCTTCCGCAGAGGCCTGGAGATCGTCCTCGCCCAGGAGGAGGACATCCAGGTCGTCGGAGAGGCGGGCGACGGGTCGGAGGCGGTCGACAAGGCCGCCGATCTGCTCCCCGACATCGTGCTGATGGACGTCCGGATGCCGAAGCGCGGTGGCATCGAGGCCTGCACGGCGATCAAGGAAGTGGCGCCCAGCGCGAAGATCATCATGCTGACGATCAGCGACGAGGAGGCCGACCTCTACGACGCGATCAAGGCCGGTGCCACCGGCTATCTCCTCAAGGAGATCTCCACGGACGAGGTGGCCACGGCGATTCGCGCGGTCGCGGACGGGCAGTCCCAGATCAGCCCTTCCATGGCGTCCAAGCTGCTCACCGAGTTCAAGTCGATGATCCAGCGGACCGACGAGCGCAGGCTCGTGCCGGCCCCCCGGCTCACCGACCGGGAACTCGAAGTCCTCAAACTCGTTGCAACGGGCATGAACAATCGCGATATCGCGAAGGAACTGTTCATTTCCGAGAACACCGTGAAGAACCACGTCCGCAACATTCTGGAGAAGTTGCAGTTGCACTCCAGGATGGAAGCCGTGGTCTATGCCATGCGGGAGAAGATCCTGGAGATCCGGTGACCGTCCAGGGAAGAGCCGATCGGGGAAGAGGCGGCCCGGCGAAAGGGCCGGGCGAGGGTGCCGGAACGCGCGCTCACGCCAGGGCGCGGGCGATTTCCTGAGCGAGCGGCCCGCGCAGTTCCGGCGCGTCTACCCGCTCCAGCCTGACGTCCGTACAGCCGACCCAGGAAGCGGCCTCCACCAGCGCCTGGGCCATGGGGGCCACGGCCTTCCCGCTCGCCAACGACACCTGCCGGGCGACCAGCGTGCTGCCCTCGCGCGCCGGGTCGACGCGGCCCTGGAGCCTTCCGCCCGCCAGCAGCGGCATCGCGAAGTACCCGTGGACCCGCTTGGGCTTGGGGACGTATGCCTCCAGACGGTGGGTGAAACCGAAGATCCGCTCGGTGCGCGCCCGCTCCCAGACCAGTGAGTCGAACGGCGACAGCAGCGTCGTACGGTGCCGTCCGCGCGGCTCCGAGGCCAGCGCCGCCCGGTCCGCCCAGGCCGGCTTCGCCCAGCCCTGCACCGACACCGGCACCAGCCCGGAGTCCGCCACCACCGCGTCGAACTGCTCGCCCTTGAGCCGGTGATAGTCCGCGATGTCCGCGCGGGTACCCACCCCCAGGGACTGCCCCGCGAGCGCGACCAGCCGCCGCAGGCACTCCGTGTCGTCCAGATCGTCGTGCAGCACCTCGTCGGGCAGGGCCCGCTCGGCGAGGTCGTACACCCGCTTCCAGCTGCGCCGCTCGGTGCACACCACCTCGCCGTACATCAGGGCCCGCTCGACGGCGACCTTCGACGCCGACCAGTCCCACCACTCCCCGCCGTTCTTCGCGCCGCCCAGCTCCGTCGCCGTCAGCGGGCCCTCGGCGCGCAGCTGCTTGATCACCGTCTCGTACGCGCCGTCCGGCAGATCGTGGTGCCAGTGCGGGCGGGAGCGGTAGGCGCGGCGGCGGAAGGCGAAGTGCGGCCACTCCTCGACCGGCAGGATGCACGCCGCGTGCGACCAGTACTCGAAGGTGCGGCCGCCCGACCAGTACGCCTCCTCCACGGTGCGCCGCCCGACCGTGCCGAGGCGCGCGTACGGAATCAGCTCGTGCGATCGCGCGAGCACCGAGATCGTGTCGAGCTGTACGGCACCCAGGTGCCGCAGCACGCCCGGAACCCCGGCCCTGCGGTCCGGAGCGCCGAGGAAGCCCTGGGCGCGCAGGGCGATCCTGCGCGCCTGGTCGGCGGAGAGTTCAACGGCGGGAGGCGGCACAGACGTCATGCCCCGAACCCTAGAGGCAGGCACTGACAGCCGGCCGGGGTCCCTGTGGAACCCCGGCCGACGGGTCAGGGGGCGGGCAGATAGGCGTGGGTGCCCGGCAGCCCGAGGTCGGAAGGGAGCAGCGCGCCGATCCAGGAGTCGCGCCGTACGCCCTTGTTGAGCAGGCCCGAGCGCTGGTCGCCCTCCATCAGGAAGCCGGCCCTCAGCGCCACGGCACGCGAGGGGGCGTTGCCCACCTCGGCGCGCCACTCCAGCCGGTCGCCGCCCAGCGCGGTGAAGGTCCAGCGGGCGGCGCACCGCACCGCCTCCGTCATGTAGCCGCGGCCCCGGTGCTCCGCGGCGGTCCAGAACCCCACCTCGTACGTGCCCGGCAGGTTGCGGCGGTTGATGCCGAGGGCGCCGGTCAGGGCGCCGCTCTCGCGCAGGACCACCGCGAAGTTGTACATGGAGTCGTCCTGCCAGCCACCGGGGCACAGCTTTCCCGCGAAGAATTCCGCGTCGGCACGGCTGTACGGGGAGGGCACGACCGTCCACCGCTGGATGTCCGGGTCCTGACAGGCGGTGTGGATCGCGTCCGCGTCACCTTCGGTGAAGGGGCGCAGCAGCAGACGGTCGCTGGTGAGGGTGATCGGCTCCATGAAGGGATTCTGGTGAGGGTGTGCTCGGGAAGCGAACACTTTTCGGACTTCCCGGCACCTTCGGCGCTCCTCGTCCGTTGACTCGGAGGGGACAGCGGGGCCAACGCGGCGGCAGCCCTCCCGAGGCGGCGGGGTCCTCGCTTACGATGGCCGTTGCGGTGGGGCCCACCTGCCGTGCCCGTGCCAGAGTCCATAACACGACCCAGTGCCAGGCCCGACCGGCAAGGAGACCAGCCTCAGTGTCCGTCTTCAACAAGCTCATGCGTGCAGGCGAAGGCAAGATCCTGCGCAAACTGCACCGCATCGCGGACCAGGTCAGCTCCATCGAAGAGGACTTCGTCAACCTCTCCGACGCCGAGCTGCGGGCGCTCACCGACGAGTACAAGGAACGGTACGCGGACGGCGAGAGCCTGGACGACCTGCTCCCCGAGGCATTCGCGACCGTCCGTGAGGCCGCCAAGCGGGTCCTCGGACAGCGCCACTACGACGTTCAGATGATGGGCGGCGCAGCCCTCCACCTCGGTTATGTGGCCGAGATGAAGACCGGCGAGGGCAAGACCCTGGTCGGTACCCTGCCGACCTATCTCAACGCGCTCTCCGGCAAGGGCGTGCACCTGATCACGGTCAACGACTATCTCGCCGAGCGAGACTCGGAACTGATGGGCCGCGTCCACAAGTTCCTCGGCCTGACTGTCGGCTGCATCATCGCCAACATGACGCCGGCCCAGCGCCGTGAGCAGTACGCCTGCGACATCACGTACGGCACGAACAACGAGTTCGGCTTCGACTACCTCCGCGACAACATGGCGTGGTCCGCCGACGAGCTCGTCCAGCGCGGTCACAACTTCGCCGTGGTCGACGAGGTCGACTCGATCCTCGTCGACGAGGCCCGTACGCCGCTGATCATCTCCGGCCCGGCCGACCAGGCCACCAAGTGGTACGGAGACTTCGCCAAGCTGGTCACTCGGCTGGCCAAGGGCGAGGCGGGCAATCCGCTCAAGGGTATCGAGGAGACCGGCGACTACGAGGTCGACGAGAAGAAGCGGACCGTCGCCATCCACGAGCCCGGTGTCTCGAAGGTCGAGGACTGGCTCGGCATCGAGAACCTCTACGAGTCGGTGAACACGCCGCTCGTCGGGTACCTCAACAACGCCATCAAGGCCAAGGAACTCTTCAAGAAGGACAAGGACTACGTCGTCATCGACGGCGAAGTCATGATCGTCGACGAGCACACCGGCCGTATCCTCGCGGGCCGCCGCTACAACGAGGGCATGCACCAGGCGATCGAGGCGAAGGAAGGGGTGGACATCAAGGACGAGAACCAGACCCTCGCCACGATCACCCTGCAGAACTTCTTCCGCCTCTACAGCAAGCTCTCCGGCATGACCGGTACGGCGATGACCGAGGCCGCCGAGTTCCACCAGATCTACAAGCTCGGTGTGGTGCCGATCCCGACCAACCGGCCGATGGTCCGTGCCGACCAGTCGGACCTGATCTACCGCACCGAGGTCGCGAAGTTCGCCGCGGTCGTCGACGACATCGCCGAGAAGCACGAGAAGGGGCAGCCGATCCTGGTCGGCACCACCTCGGTCGAGAAGTCGGAGTACCTCTCGCAGCAGCTCTCCAAGCGCGGTGTCCAGCACGAGGTCCTCAACGCCAAGCAGCACGACCGTGAGGCGACGATCGTCGCCCAGGCCGGCCGCAAGGGCGCGGTCACGGTCGCGACGAACATGGCCGGACGAGGCACCGACATCAAGCTCGGCGGCAACCCCGACGACCTTGCTGAGGCGGAGCTGCGCCAGCGCGGGCTCGACCCCGTCGAGCACGTCGAGGAGTGGGCGGCCGCGCTGCCCGCGGCGCTGGAGAAGGCCGAGCAGTCCGTCAAGGCGGAGTTCGAAGAGGTCAAGGAGCTCGGCGGGCTGTACGTCCTGGGCACCGAGCGGCACGAGTCGCGGCGTATCGACAACCAGCTGCGTGGTCGCTCCGGCCGTCAGGGCGACCCGGGCGAGTCCCGCTTCTACCTGTCGCTCGGCGACGACCTGATGCGGCTGTTCAAGGCGCAGATGGTCGAGCGCGTCATGTCGATGGCCAATGTGCCGGACGATGTGCCGATCGAGAACAAGATGGTGACGCGGGCGATCGCGTCGGCCCAGTCGCAGGTCGAGCAGCAGAACTTCGAGACGCGCAAGAACGTCCTGAAGTACGACGAGGTGCTCAACCGGCAGCGTGAGGTCATCTACGGGGAGCGTCGCCGGGTCCTGGAGGGCGAGGATCTGCAGGACCAGATCCGCCACTTCATGGACGACACGATCGACGACTACATCCGTCAGGAGACCGCCGAGGGCTTCGCGGAGGAGTGGGACCTGGACCGTCTGTGGGGCGCGTTCAAGCAGCTCTACCCGGTGAAGGTCACCGTCGACGAGCTGGAGGACGCGGCCGGCGACCGGGCGGGGATCACGGCCGAGTTCATCGGCGAGTCCATCAAGGACGACATCCACGAGCAGTACGACGAGCGTGAGAAGCAGCTCGGCTCGGACATCATGCGTGAGCTGGAGCGGCGTGTGGTGCTGTCCGTCCTGGACCGCAAGTGGCGTGAGCACCTCTACGAGATGGACTACCTCCAGGAGGGCATCGGCCTCCGTGCCATGGCGCAGAAGGACCCGCTGGTCGAGTACCAGCGCGAGGGCTTCGACATGTTCAACGCCATGATGGAGGGCATCAAGGAGGAGTCCGTCGGCTACCTGTTCAACCTGGAGGTCCAGGTCGAGCAGCAGGTGGAGGAGGTGCCGGTGCAGGACGAGGCCGAGCGGACCTCGCTCACCAAGGAGGATGCCGTGCCGGCGGCGCGTCCGGAGATCCGGGCCAAGGGGCTCGACGCTCCGCAGCGTCCGGACCGGCTGCACTTCTCCGCTCCCACGGTGGACGGGGAGGGCGGGGTCGTCGAGGGCGACTTCTCCAACGGTGACGGTACGGCCGGGGCCGGGGCCGGGTCCGAGTCGGACGGGCTGACCAGGGCGGAGCGGCGCAAGGCCCAGAAGAACGGTGGGGGCGGACGTCGTCGTAAGAAGTAGCTGCGGCAGCAGTAGTGACGGCTGCGGGTGACGTCTTTGGGCGTCGTTGCGGTGGTCGGGTCGTAGTGGGGTTGTAGCCGGGGTCGGGCGCGTGTGGTTTGGGCGTCCGGCTCCGGCTTTTTGGTGTGCGGTTTTTGGTGTGCGGTTTGTGGTTTGGGGCTGTGGGTGTTCGCGGCCTGTGGGTTGTGGCTGCTGGTGGGCGTTGGGGGTCGGGGGTTAGGGGTTGGGTCGCTGCGCGAGGCCTGTCCCCTACCCGCCCCTTCCCGAAACCGGGGCTCTGCCCCGGACCCCGCTCCTCAATCGCCGGAGGGGCTAGGTGGGGCCGGAGACGCTTGGTGGGGCCGGGAGGGGCCGGGGAGGGGCCGGGGAGGGGCTTGGGGAGGGCTTGAGGGGCTGGGGGAGCCTGCTGCGGGCTTGGGGGAGAGGTGAGGGCCGGGGAGCTGGCTGAGGGGCTTGGGGGAGAGGTGAGGGCCGGGGAGCTGGCTGAGGGGCTTGGGGGAGAGGTGAGGGGCTCGGGAGCCGACTGAGGGGTCTGGGGGAGCTGATCGAGGCGGGCCCTGCCCAGGCAGATCAGAGCAGGACCGGGGCCAGGGCGGGGCCCGGGGCCATGCCCCGCAGGAGGCAGGGCAAGGCGGGGTCGGGCCGAGCTGGGCCCGGACCGGGCGAGCTGGGCAGGGCGAGGCAAGGCAGCCGAGCAGGCCCCGTAGAGGGCCGGGCATGCCCAAGCCGACCGGGCATGCCAAGCGTGGCTGAGCCCGGCCAGGCCAGGTAGGGCGGATCAAGGCTGAGTCGCGTCGGACCGAGCAGTCGGGAGGGCTGAGAAGGGCTGAGAGGGTTCGGGAGGCCGGGAGGTTCGGGAGGGCCCGGGGAGGCCTGAGCAAGTCTTGGGGTCTGAGTAGGTCCGGGAAGGGCCGGAGAGGTTCGGGAGGGCCCGGGGAGGTCCGAGTAAGTCCGGGGGCCCGAGCGAGTCCGGGAAGGGTCGGGGAGGTTCGGGAGGGCCTGGGGAGGCCTGAGTAAATCCAGGGAGGGCTGAGCAGGTCCGGAAGGCCCGAGCAGGGTCTGGGGAGGGCTGAGCAGGTCTGGGGAGGGCCGAGAAGGGCCGGCAGGTGTGATGGGTGTTTGGAAGGGGGCGGTGGGGCGTGACCGGGCTGAGGCGGGGTTGAGGAGGCGGTCACTGGGGCGAACTGGGCTGGATGGGGCTGAGAGGGAGGCGAATGGGGGCGAGGCAGGGCTGAGAGGGGGCAGGAGGGGCTGGGACGGGATGTGTGGCTCCCCTTCTGTGTTGGCTCCTCTCCCGGCCCCGTAGGAGGCCGGGAGAGGCTGGGGTGGGACGCGCGGACTCCGCTGGTTCTGTTCCGGCCCTCCCCGGCCTTGCTCCGTGGTCCGGCCTCCGTGGTTCGGCTCGTCCGTGGTTCGGCCTCTGCTCGGACTGGCTTGGTTCGGTCTTGCTCGGACCGGTGCGACCCTTGCCCGCCTTGCTTGGTGCGGCCCTACTCGGTCCGTCAGCCTTGCGGCCCTGCTCGGTTCGGTCCGGCTCAGCCTTGCTTGGCCTGCTTTGCTCTGCTCGGCCTTGCCTCCCTGCGGAGCCTGCCCTCCTCGCCTCGTCCAGCCCTGCTCTGTCCAGCCCCGTCCGACCTCGCCCTGCCGCGCCCTGCCTCGCACCGCCTCGTCTGGCCCAGTACGGCCTTGCCCGGCCCGTACCCCGGCCTTGCCCGGCCCCTACCCCTGCTCGGCCTCGGCCTGCCCTGATCTGCCTCGGTCGGCTAGTCCCGCCCCGTCCTGCCCCGTCCCACCCCGATCTCCGTTCATCTCCTCGCTCCCGTCTTTGCCCGGTCCCGGCTCTGCTGCGTTGTCGGTTTCGGTGGTGGACTGCCCAGGTCCAGGTCCAGGCCCAGGCCTGGTCTGTCCGATCCGCCTCCCCTCGCGGTCGTCGGCCTCGGCCCGGCTAGCGGGACGGGGCCGGTTGCAGGTGTTCGTCGCCGAGTTCCACTGCTGCGCAGCGCCAGCGGAGGTCCGGGCCCTGTTCCAGGCGGAAGGCCATGGCGCGTACCTGTTCGCCGGCCGCGATGCTCGCGCAGGCCTCCACCACGCCCGGGGCCGGCTGGGCGCCGTGGCACATGCGGATCACGGGGCGGGCGCCGCGGGCCCTGAGCGGGGTGCGGGGGGCCAGTTCGGCGAGTTGGTCGTAGGCCTCGCCGATGGTGTGGCCGAGCATCCAGTGCACCGGGCGCTGGCCGCTGAGGACCGCCAGGAGGCGGTCGGCGAACCAGTGGTGCGGGCGTACGCGCCGGGGAGTCCGGGTGCGCTGGGGTGGTACGGATTCGGGCCTGCGCTGGTCGCGGCGTCCGGCGGGCCGGGTCCTGTTCGTGCTCATCGATCATCGCCCCCGTGCTTCAGAGGCCCGGTGAAATACCGGGCGGTAACTTCTGCTGTGGACCTTCTACGGCGACGGCCGAGGAGGCCGCAAGCGGCAGGAGGGCGACGGGGACGGTCGGGAGGAATCACCTATCCGGGTGATGCGGGTGCTGCCGGGCGGGGTCCGAGACGGGCGCAGGGAGGGTGAGGGGTGGTTGCCGGGTGGACGGGGCGGCATCGGTGCACGTGACCCCAAAGGGGGACGTCACACGTATCCTGAGGGCGTTTCCGACTACGAAAGCGACCCGGCCATGCGCGTGTACGTCCCCCTGACCCTGTCCGGTCTCGCAGCGGCGCACCGGGCGGGCGAAATCGGTCCCGGGCCGCTCACCGCGTACGCGGTGACCCCCGCACTGCGTGAGTGGTACGTCTCGGACGACATCGAGGAGCTGGAGTACGCGGCGCTCAACCGGGCCGCCTCCGCTTCGCTGCGCATGATCGCGCAGAACCCCGACGCGGTGCGCAAGCGCGTCGTCGTGGCCGTCGAGGTGCCGGACGGCACGGCCGTCGCCGACCCGGATCACAGCCTCGACCCCTCCTCGCTCGGCGAGGTGCGGATCGCGTCTCCCGTGGCGCTCGCCAAGGCCGCCGCGGTGCATGTCGACGCGGACGACGCGCAGAAGGACGTCACGGCGGCGGCCGCGGCGCTGGGGGCGGCGGACCTCGGGGACGACGACGCGCAGTTCACCGTGGACGGCGCCGAGGACCATGAGCTGCTGTGGTTCGGGATCCAGGAGATTCCGCATCTGATCCCCTGACGGCGAGGGAACCGGGGCGGGCGCATCGGCTCGAACGGTTGTCGGAGGGGGCGGGTATTTTCTTTGCATGGGGACGCACGGGAAGCACCGCACGCATCTGGTCTGGGACTGGAACGGCACACTGCTCGACGACAACGACGCGGTCATCGGCGCGACCAATGCCGCGTTCGGCGAGGTCGGCCTGGCGCCGATCACCCTTGAGCAGTACCGGGAGATGTACTGCATCCCGATACCCCGCTTCTACGAACGGCTGATGGGCAGGCAGCCCACGCAGGCCGAGTGGGAGCGTATGGACGGGGTGTTCCACCGGCACTACACCGAGCGGCGGGACGCCTGCGGACTCACCGAAGGGGCCGAGGAGCTTCTCACCCAGTGGCAGCTGGGCGGGGGCAGCCAGTCGCTCCTGAGCATGTACGGGCACGACCAGCTGGTCCCCGTGGTGCGGGGGTACGGCATCGAGCGGCGCTTTCTGCGGGTGGACGGGCGCACCGGGCCCTCCGGCGGCAGCAAGGCCCGGCACATGGAGCGGCACATCGCCGCGCTGGACGGGATATCCGCCGAGCGCACGGTGATCATCGGTGACGCGGTGGACGACGCCGTGGCCGCGGCCCATGTCGGCGCGAAGGCCGTGCTCTACACCGGCGGGTCGCACAGCAGGGCCAGCCTGGAGGCGGCCGGGGTGCCGGTGGTGGACAGCCTGGCCGAGGCCGCGCGACTTGCCGAGCAGATCGCCGGGTGAGCATGGTCGGGCGGGGGCGCGCATCCGCCGGGTGAGGGAGGCCTGGTGAGGGCGCGCATCCGCCGGGTGAGGGAGGCCTGGCGGCGGCGCGCATCCGCCGGGTGGGGGAGGCCTGGTGGGCGCGCGCATCGCCGGGTGAGGGAGGCCCGTGGGCGCGCGCATCGCCGGGTGAGGGAGGCCCGTGGGGGGCGTCAGGTCGTCACCGGGGCCTTTGTACGGAGGATCTTCAGGAACGCGCGCATCCACGCCGAGTGGTCCGGCCAGGCGCGGGACGAGACCAGCACGCCGTCGACCACCGCCTCGTGGTCCTCGAAGGTGGCGCCCGCCGTCTGCATGTCGAGCTCCAGCGCGGGATACGCGGTGACGTGCCGGCCGGTCAGCGCGCCGACCGCCGCGGTCATCAGCGGACCGTGGCAGATCTGGGCCACCGGCCGGTCGGAGTCGAAGAACGCCTTGAGGAGCTTGCGCAGCTCGGGGTCGTTGCGCAGATATTCGGGTGCCCGGCCGCCCGGGACGACCACCGCCACGTAGTCCCCGGGGTCGACCTCGGAGAACGCCAGGTCGGCGGGCCAGGTGTAGCCCGGCTTCTCGGTGTACGTGTCGAAGCCCGGCTCGAAATCGTGCACCACGAAGCGGAGCGTCTTGCGGGCGGGCGCCGCGATGTGGACGTCGTACCCCTCCTCGCGCAGCCGCTGGTACGGGTAGAGGACTTCCAGGGACTCGGCGGCGTCGCCGGTGACGATCAGGATCTTCGGTGCCATGGCGGGGCTCCCACGGTTCGTCGGCCTGTTCCGCCTCCCAGAGTGAGGCAATACGGACTCGCGCGCTGTCCAGAGTGTCAAAGTTCGGGGCCATCTTTTTACACAAACGGCTCGTGACGGTCACGGGGGCGGGCGATATAGCCTGGACCCCGTGATCAGCGCGATAGCCCTCGGGGGCAGCGAAGCCCCCGGCCTGCGCCCGGAGTGCCACAGCACCCGGGCCGTCGCTGATTCCCTCAGCCCGGACCTGGACCGAATGCCAAAAATGGCCAATTCGGCCCCGGGCATCTCTCATAGCGGCATAGCGTCGACTCAGACCGGAAACCCCGTGTCGTGGCGGTACGTCGTCTTTTTCACCTACGTCACGCAACGGCGCGCGACAGGAGCCAGAGGACATGCAGACCAAGCTGGACGAAGCCAAGGCCGAGCTGCTCGCACGGGCGGCGAAGGTAGCTGACAACAGCCCGGGCGGTGGTGTCGGTGGCCCGGGCGGTACCTCCCGGGTGCGTGTTGCGGCCACCGGGGCCGGGCAGGGGCGCCCCGGACAGGACGTGCTCCTTTCCTACCTCCAGCGCTACTACCTGCACACCGCTCCGGAGGACATCGCGGGCCGCGACCCGGTGGACGTCTTCGGTGCCGCCTCCTCGCACTACCGGCTGGCCGAGACGCGTCCGCAGGGCACGGCGAACGTCCGGGTGCACACCCCGACCGTCGAGGAGAACGGCTGGACGTGCAGCCACACGGTCGTCGAGGTCGTCACCGACGACATGCCGTTCCTGGTCGACTCCGTCACCAATGAGCTGTCCCGGCAGGGACGCGGCATCCACGTGGTGATCCACCCGCAGGTCGTCGTACGTCGTGACGTCACCGGCAAGCTCATCGAGGTCCTCGCCGAGGGCAACGGCATCGCCGCGGGCCGCAAGAGCGCCGAGGACAAGAAGGGCGAGCTGCCGCACGACGCGCTCGTCGAGTCCTGGATCCACGTCGAGATCGACCGCGAGACCGACCGCGCCGACCTCCAGCAGATCACCGCCGACCTGCTGCGCGTGCTGTCCGACGTACGGGAGACCGTCGAGGACTGGGACAAGATGCGCGACGCCGCGCTGCGCATCGCCGACGACCTGCCCGGCGAGCCGCTCGACGACCTCGCCGACGAAGAGGTGAACGAGGCCAGGGAGCTGCTGCGCTGGCTCGCCGCCGACCACTTCACCTTCCTCGGCTACCGCGAGTACGAGCTGAAGGACACCGACTCGCTGGCCGCCGTCCCCGGCACCGGCCTCGGCATCCTGCGCTCCGACCCGCACCACAGCGTCGACGAGGCGCACCCCGTCAGCCCGTCCTTCGACCGGCTGCCCGCCGACGCCCGGGCCAAGGCCCGCGAGCGCAAGCTCCTCGTCCTCACCAAGGCCAACAGCCGCTCGACCGTGCACCGGCCCAGCTACCTCGACTACGTCGGCGTGAAGAAGTTCGACGCCGACGGCAACGTCGTCGGTGAGCGCCGCTTCCTCGGTCTGTTCTCCTCCGCCGCCTACACCGAGTCCGTGCGCCGGGTGCCCGTCATCCGCCGCAAGGTCGCCGAGGTGCTGGAGGGCGCGGGCTTCTCGCCCAACAGCCACGACGGCCGCGACCTGCTCCAGATCCTGGAGACGTACCCGCGCGACGAGCTCTTCCAGACGCCCGTCGACCAGCTGCGCTCCGTCGTCACCTCCGTGCTGTACCTCCAGGAGCGCCGCAGGCTGCGGCTCTACCTGCGCCAGGACGAGTACGGGCGCTACTACTCCGCGATCGTCTACCTGCCGCGCGACCGCTACACCACCGGTGTGCGGCTCCGGCTGATCGACATCCTCAAGGAGGAGCTGGGCGGCACCAGCGTCGACTTCACCGCCTGGAACACCGAGTCGATCCTCTCCCGGCTGCACTTCGTCGTCCGCGTCGCACCCGGCACCGAGCTGCCCGACCTCACCGACGCCGAGGCCGACCGCATCGAGGCCCGGCTCGTCGAGGCCGCCCGCTCCTGGGCCGACGGCTTCCAGGAGGCGCTGGGCGCCGAATGCGGCGAGGAGCGCGCCGCCGAGCTGCTGCGCCAGTACGGCCACTCGTTCCCCGAGGGCTACAAGGCCGACCACACGCCGCGCTCCGCCGTGGCCGACCTGGTCCACCTCGAAGCACTCAAGCAGGACGAGAACGACTTCGCCCTCAGCCTGTACGAACCGGTCGGCGCCGCCCCCGGCGAACGCCGCTTCAAGATCTACCGCACCGGCGAGCAGGTCTCCCTCTCCGCCGTGCTCCCGGCCCTCCAGCAGCTCGGTGTCGAGGTCGTCGACGAGCGCCCGTACGAGCTGCGCTGCGCCGACCGTACGCATGCCTGGATCTACGACTTCGGGCTCCGGATGCCGCAGGCCAACGGCAACTACCTCGCCGACGACGCCCGGGACCGCTTCCAGGACGCCTTCGCCGCCGTGTGGACCGGCGAGGCCGAGAACGACGGCTTCAACTCGCTGGTGCTGGGCGCCGGGCTGAACTGGCGCCAGGCGATGGTGCTGCGCGCCTACGCGAAGTACCTGCGCCAGGCCGGGTCGACCTTCAGCCAGGACTACATGGAGAGCACTCTCCGCAACAACGTCCACACCACCCGGCTGCTGGTCTCGCTCTTCGAGGCCCGGATGTCCCCGGAGCGGCAGAGCGCCGGCACCGAGCTCACCGACGGCCTCCTCGAAGAGCTGGACGGGGCCCTGGACCAGGTCGCCTCGCTCGACGAGGACCGGATCCTGCGGTCCTTCCTCACCGTCATCAAGGCCACCCTGCGCACCAACTTCTTCCAGCGCGCGGACAGCGGCAGGCCGCACTCGTACGTCTCGATGAAGTTCGACCCGCAGTCCATCCCGGACCTGCCGGCGCCCCGGCCGGCCTTCGAGATCTGGGTCTACTCGCCGCGCGTCGAGGGTGTGCACCTGCGCTTCGGCAAGGTCGCCCGAGGCGGTCTGCGCTGGTCGGACCGGCGGGAGGACTTCCGTACCGAGATCCTCGGCCTGGTCAAGGCACAGATGGTGAAGAACACCGTCATCGTGCCGGTCGGCGCCAAGGGCGGGTTCGTCGCCAAGCAGCTCCCGGACCCGGCCGTCGACCGCGACGCCTGGATGGCCGAGGGCATCGCCTCGTACCGCACCTTCATCTCGGCGCTGCTCGACATCACCGACAACATGGTGGCCGGCGAGGTCGTGCCGCCCGTCGACGTCGTCCGGCACGACGAGGACGACACCTACCTGGTCGTCGCCGCCGACAAGGGCACCGCGAGCTTCTCCGACATCGCCAACGAGGTCGCCGTCGGGTACGGCTTCTGGCTCGGTGACGCCTTCGCCTCCGGCGGCTCCGCCGGCTACGACCACAAGGGCATGGGCATCACCGCCCGCGGCGCCTGGGAGTCCGTCAAGCGCCACTTCCGCGAGCTGGGCCACGACACCCAGACCGAGGACTTCACCGTCGTCGGCGTCGGTGACATGTCCGGTGACGTCTTCGGCAACGGCATGCTGCTCTCCGAGCACATCCGGCTCGTCGCCGCCTTCGACCACCGGCACATCTTCATCGACCCGAACCCGGACGCCGCCACCTCGTACGCCGAGCGCCGCCGGCTGTTCGAGCTGCCGCGCAGCTCCTGGGCCGACTACAACAAGGACCTGCTCTCCGCGGGCGGTGGCATCCACCCGCGCAGCGCCAAGTCCATCCCGGTCAACGCGCACATCCGCGAGGCGCTCGGTATCGAGCCGGGCATCACCAAGATGACCCCCGCCGAGCTGATGCAGACCATCCTCAAGGCCCCCGTGGACCTGCTGTGGAACGGCGGCATCGGTACGTACATCAAGTCCTCCGCCGAGTCGAACGCGGACGTCGGCGACAAGGCCAACGACGCGATCCGGGTCAACGGCGCGGACCTGCGGGCCAAGGTCGTCGGCGAGGGCGGCAACCTCGGCGCCACCCAGCTCGGCCGCATCGAGTTCGCCCGCGGCGGCGGCCGGATCAACACCGACGCGATCGACAACAGCGCCGGTGTGGACACCTCCGACCACGAGGTGAACATCAAGATCCTGCTCAACGGCCTGGTCCGGGACGGCGACATGACCGTCAAGCAGCGCAACAAGCTGCTCGCCGAGATGACCGACGAGATCGGCCGCCTGGTGCTGCGCAACAACTACGCGCAGAACGTGGCGCTCGCCAACGCCACCTCCCAGTCGCCCTCGCTGCTCCACGCCCACCAGCGCTTCATGCGCCGGCTGGGCCGGGACGGCGACCTCGACCGCGGTCTTGAGTTCCTGCCCGCCGACCGCCAGATCCGTGAGCTGCTGGGCGCCTCCAAGGGGCTCAGCCAGCCCGAGCTGGCCGTGCTCCTCGCGTACACCAAGATCACGGCGGCCCGGGAGCTGATCCGGACCAGCCTGCCGGACGACCCGCACCTGCAGAAGCTGCTGCACGCCTACTTCCCGGAGCAGCTGCGCGAGCAGTTCCCCGAGGCGGTCGACGGGCACGCGCTGCGGCGCGAGATCATCACCACGGTTCTGGTCAACGACACCGTGAACAGCGGTGGTTCGACCTTCCTGCACCGGCTGCGGGAAGAGACCGGCGCGTCGATCGAGGAGATCGTGCGGGCCCAGTTCGCGGCCCGTGAGATCTTCGGACTCGGCCAGGTGTGGGACGCCGTCGAGGCGCTCGACAACAAGGTCGCGGCCGATGTGCAGACCCGGATCCGGCTGCACTCGCGCCGGCTCGTCGAGCGCGGTTCGCGCTGGCTGCTCGGCAACCGGCCGCAGCCGCTGGAGATCGCCGAGACGATCGACTTCTTCAAGGAGGGCGTCGAGCAGGTCTGGGCCGAGCTGCCCAAGATGCTGATGGGCGCCGACCTGGAGTGGTACCAGTCGATCCTGGACGAGCTCACCGAGGCCGGCGTCCCGGGCGAGCTGGCCCAGCGGGTCGCCGGATTCTCCTCCGCCTTCCCGGCGCTGGACATCGTGGCGATCGCGGAGCGCACGGAGAAGGACCCGCTCTCCGTCGCCGAGGTGTACTACGACCTCGCGGACCGGCTGGGCATCACCCAGCTGATGGACCGGATCATCGAGCTGCCGCGGGCCGACCGCTGGCAGTCCATGGCCCGCGCCTCCATCCGCGAGGACCTGTACGCCGCGCACGCCGCGCTCACCGCGGACGTGCTGGCGGTGGGCAACGGGACCTCTACGCCTCAGGAGCGGTTCAAGGCCTGGGAGGAGAAGAACGCGGCGATCCTCACCCGGTCCCGCTCCACGCTCGACGAGATCCAGGGGTCGGACGCGTTCGACCTGGCGAACCTGTCGGTGGCGATGCGGACGATGCGCACACTGCTCCGTACGCACGCGTAGCCGGGTAACCGGGAGGGGAGGCGGCCGCCGGGTGTCCGGTGGTCGCCTCCCCTCTGTTCTGCCCCTGTACACGCTGGGGCTCTGTCCTTGTACGCGCCGGGCGCGGAGCGGTACCCGTGCCCGCCGTCCCTGCTGTCCCCGCCCGGGGCACTGCCGGAGGGCGGGGAGCCGGAGGATCGGGTCGGCTGCCGGGGTGCGGCGGCGGTGCGCCTACTGCTGGTGCCAGAGGGTGAGTTCGGTGAAGTAGTCCGGCAGATCGTTGGTGGCGCGCTTCTCCACCTTGGTGATCTTCAGCATGGCGAGATTGCCGTCGGACGTCACGGTGCACAGCCGGGTGCCCGCCGGGAGGGTCCGGCCGCGCTGGAGTTCCTTCTCCCTGATCTCGGACGGCAGCACGTCGGACTGCGAGCCCTGAAGGCACTGTTCGGGGGTTGCCCCGGTGCTCCTGCCCATCGGCGTACGGAAGGTCCAGCTGCCGCCCGACACCTCGCTCAGCTCCAGCTCGTCGTCGCTGTCGGTGAATTCGCCGGGGCCCGACACCCGCGGCTCGTCGAGATCGACGCCGATGACATTCGGCTCGGCGGGCGCCCGCAGCGCGAAGGGCCGGTCCTTGAAGATCACTTCGTAGCCGCTCCGCCGCGTGGGGCCGGCGGTGTCCGACGGCTGCTGCTTCGGGTCGGGCCGCGAGGACGAGGGCCGGTCGCTGTGCTTGGCGTCGCTGCGCGGGTTGTCGTCCTTGTCGTTGCCGCGGGTGGCGATCACCCACGTTCCCGCGACCAGCAGCAGTGCCACTCCGGCGGCCACCACGACCCGCACCGGCCCGCGGGACTTCGCGGCGGGTGCCACCGTCGGCGCCGGACCGGGCTGCCCCGGCGCGGGAGGGCCGTACGCGGGCGGCTGCCGGGGGACGGCGGGCTCGGTGGCGGCGAACGGCATGCCGGGGGCGCCCGGTTCCTGCTGGGTCGGCGGGTGTCCGGGCCGGCCGCCCGGTTCCTGCTGGGTCGGCGGGTGCCCGTACGGCGCGCCCGCTGCCTGCTGGGTCGTTCCGTGTCCGGACGGGCCGCCCGGCGGTACCGGGGCTCCGGGGGCGGCGGCACCGGTCGGTGACGGGTCCGTGTTCGGCGGGTGCGTGGGGGCCGCCGGGCCGGCCTGCGGCGCGGGCGACCGCGTGGCCTGCTCGCGGCGGGCGATCTCCGCGGCGAGCGGCTCCGGCAGCCAGCCGTCCGCCTCGCTCAGCGGCCGGCCGGCCGCCCGCTCGCACAGGGCCGCGAGTTCGGCGGTGGTGACGCGTGCCTGCGGATCCGCGGCCAGACAGCGTTCCAGCAGCGGGCGCAGCTCCTGCGGATAGCCGTCCAACCGGGGCGGCCGGTGCTCGGTGTTGGCGATCTGGGCGGCGACGGTCAGCGCCCCGCCCGCCCCGTACGGATGACGGCCGGTCGCCGCGAGCGCCGCGATCAGGCCGAGCGAGAAGACATCGGTGGCCGGTCCGACCCGCTCGCCCAGCGCGTGTTCGGGCGACATGAACTGCGGGGTTCCGATGAGCCCGCCGCTGCGGGTGAGCTGGGTGGCGTCCGCGGCGCGGGCGATCCCGAAGTCGATGACGTACGGGCCATCCGCCCCGAGCAGGATGTTGCCGGGCTTCAGATCGCGGTGGACGACCCCCGCCGCGTGGATCGCGGTGAGCGCCCGCGCCGTACAGCCGACCAGGCGGAAGACCGTGGACAGCGGCAGCGGCCCGTGGTCCGCCAGCGCCGAATGGAGCGACATGCCCGGTACGAACGCCGAGGCGAGCCAGGGCTGTTGGCCGGAGGTGTCGTGGTCGACCACCGGCACCAGGTGGTAGCCCTGCACCCGGCGGGCGGCCTGCACCTCCTGCTCGAACCGGCGGCGGAATTCGGGGTCGTCACCGAACTCGCGGCGGATGAGCTTCAGTGCCACCGCCTGGCCGCCGCGGGTGTGCGAGAGGTAGACGGTGCCCATGCCGCCCTCGCCGATGCGGGCGAGCAGCCGGTATCCGGCGGTCTCGCGCGGATCGTCCGGTCCCAGAGGTGTGAGTATGTCGCCCGTGCCGGTACTGATGGGAGCCTCCCCCGCTCGCATGTCCGAAGCTGAACGGATGGAGCCTACGGCAGGTGTCGTTCCGTCAACCCGTCAGTCGGGTGCGGACGTTCGGCGGACCCGGCGATTCCATTCGGCGGCCGCCGGATCGCGCACGGTCGGCACATAGGTGGGGGTGTACGCGGACGGGCGGGGCCGGGTCGCCGCCTCGATCCGGGCCACGGCACAGGCCACCGGGTCCGGCAGCCAGCCGGTGAAGACCCGCAGGCCCCGTTCGCCGTCCGCGCCGAGCGCCCTCCGGCAGAGTTCCGCGACCTCGCGGGCGGCGGGGCGGTCCTCGGGCCGGGCCGCCAGGCAGCGCCGGAGCAGCCCGCGCAGCGGCTCCGGGTGGTGGTCCAACCGTGGGGGTTCGCGGTCGGTGTCCGCGATGCGGGCGGCCACCGCGAGGCCGTGGCCCCGGCCGTACGGGTGTTCCCCGGCGGCGGCCTCGGCGGCCAGCAGCCCGAGCGCGAACACGTCGGACGCGGGTGTCAGCGGCCTGCCCAGCGCGTGTTCGGGCGACATGTGCTTCGGGCTGCCGATCAGCCGCCCCGCCGTGGTGAGGGTCCGGGCGTCCGCCGCCCGCGCGATCCCGAAGTCGAGCAGCCAGGGGCCGCTCGCGGCGAGCAGCAGATTGCCGGGCTTGATGTCCCGGTGGATGACCCCGGCGCCGTGGACCGCGTCCAGCGCACCGGCCAGGCAGCCGGCCAGCCGGAGCACCGCGGCCGTGGGCAGCGGACCATGGGTGGCGACGACGGCGTCCAGCGGCAGGCCGGGAACGTAGTGGGCGGCGAGCCAGGGCTGCGGCCCCTCGGTGTCGTGGTCGACGACGGGCACCAGGTGGTACCCGGAGACCCGGCGGGCGGCGGCCACCTCACGGGCGAACCGCACCCGGAACTCCGCGCTCCGCGCGTACTCCCGGCGGATCACCTTCAGGGCGACGGGCTGGCCGCCCCGGGTGTGCGAGAGGTAGACGGTGCCCATGCCGCCCGCCCCCACCCGGCCCCGCAGCACATAGCCGCCGATCTCGCGCGGGTCGTCCGCCCGCAGTGGTCCCGGCACGCCGTCCTGCATGTGTCCCCCCGAGCCGTTCGAGCCCAACCCCGTTGCGCGGCTGCGGAGTTTATCGCCCTCGCCGCAGTGCCCGGCCCTCGTCTGCCGGTCGCCGACGTCCTCGCCGCAGTGCCCGGCCCTCGTCTGCCGGTCGCCGACGTCCTCGCCGCAGTGCCCGGCCCTCGTCTGCCGGTCGCCGACGTCCTTGCCGCAGTGCCCGGCCCTCGTCTGCCGGTCGCCGACGCCCCCGCCGCCCCGGCTACTTCTTGCCGGAGGTGAACTTCTCGTACGCCGCCACGACCTCGTCCGCCGGGCCGTCCATCCGCAGCGTCCCCGCCTCCAGCCAGATCGCCCGGTCGCAGGTCTCGGTGATCGACCTGTTGCTGTGGCTGACCAGGAAGACCGTGCCGGCCTCCTTGCGCAGCTCGATGATCCGTTCCTTGCTGCGCCGCTGGAACCTGGCGTCGCCGGTGGACAGCGCCTCGTCGATCAGGAGGACGTCATGGCTCTTGGCCGCCGCGATGGAGAAGCGCAGCCGGGCGCCCATGCCGGAGGAGTACGTGCGCATCGGCAGGGTGATGAAGTCGCCCTTCTCGTTGATGCCGGAGAAGTCGACGATGCTCGGGTAGCGCTCGCGGATCTGGGCACGGGTCATGCCCATCGCCAGGCCGCCGAGCACCACGTTGCGCTCACCGGTCAGATCGCTCATCAGCGCGGCGTTCACCCCGAGCAGCGAGGGCTGGCCCTGGGTGTGCACCCGGCCCTTCGTCGCGGGCAGCAGACCGGCGATGGCCTTGAGCAGGGTCGACTTCCCCGAGCCGTTGGAGCCGATCAGACCGATGGCCTCGCCCTTGTACGCGGCGAAGCTCACCCCCTTCACGGCGTGCACCTCGCGCACCCCGGGGGCCTGTCGGCGCGAGACGATCCGGCTGAGCGCCGAGGTGGCGCTGCCCTTTCCGGTGCGGGCGCCGTTGACCTTGTACGTGATGTGGACGTCGTCCACGACGACGGTCGGCACCGGTTCGCTGTTGTGAGCCATGTCGTCAGCCACGTCCGTACCGCTCCTCCGCCTGCCAGAAGTACACGAATCCGCCCACGCCGCACACGAGCGCCCAGCCCGCCGCGATCGCCCAGACATGCGGCGGGAGATGGGACGCGCCGAAGCTGTCGATGAGTGCGAACCGCATCAGGTCGATGAAGACGGCGGCCGGATTGCACTCCAGCATCACCATCACGAAGTGCGGGACACGGTCGCCCTTGAGCATCGTGTCCACGCTCCACATGACCCCCGACGCGTACATCCAGGTCCGCAGGACGAACGGCATCAGCTGGGCGATGTCCGGCGTCCGGGCGGCCAGCCGCGCGACCACCATGGAGACGCCGGTGTTGAACACGGCCTGGAGGAGCAGCGCCGGAACGGCGAGCAGCCAGGACGGCTTCGGGAACTGCCCGAACCCCACGAGGATGAGCACCAGCGCGCCCAGCGAGAACAGCAGCTGCTGGAGCTGTTGCAGGGCCAGGGCGATCGGCAGCGAGGCGCGCGGGAAGTGCAGCGCCCGCACCAGTCCCAGATTGCCGCTGATCGCCCGGGTGCCCGCGGTGATCGAGCTGCTGGTGAAGGTCCAGATGAAGACGCCGGTGACGAGGAAGGGCACGAAGTCCTCGACGTTGCGCTTGGTGTTCATCAGGACGCCGAAGATGAAGTAGTAGACCGTCGCGTTCAGCAGCGGCGTCATGATCTGCCAGATCTGACCGAGCTTCGCCTGGCTGTACTGGGCGGTCAGCTTGGCGGTGGCGAACGCCGTGATGAAGTGCCGCCGTCCCCACAGCTGCCGGACGTACGCCGCCAGCGAGGGCCGGGCGCCGCTCATCGTGAGTCCGTGCCGGGCGGCGAGCGCGGCGAGCTCGCCCGGCGCGTACACCGGGAGGGGCGCCGCGTCGGGGGTGTCGGCCGGGGCCGGTGGGGTTGCTGTCTGGCTCACCACGATCGCTTTCGACGGGAGGCGGGGGGAGCGACGTCCGACGGAACGGGACCGTATCGTCGCAACGCCGAGGGTAGGACGCATCCACGTCGCAACGCAACCGTTCCGTCCTTACGGACTATGATTCGGCCATGACCACCGACCCGGGAACCCGCCGCCGTGTCCCCGCCGGAGCCGCCGTGCTGCGCGAGGACGTCACCGACGCGATTCGCGGTGCCGTCTTCGAGGAGCTGGCCGCGGTGGGCTTCGCCCGGATGTCGATGGAGGGGATCGCGCGGCGCGCGGGCGTCGGCAAGACCGCCGTCTACCGCCGCTGGAAGTCCAAGCTGGCCCTGGTCCTCGATCTCGTCTCGGCCGTCGCGGCCCAGGGCATGCCGGCACCGGCCACCGGTTCGCTGTACGGGGACGTCCGGGCGGTGCTCGAACTCGCCTCGTACGCCCTGCGCCACCCTGTCGCCTCGCAGGTCATCCCGGACCTGCTGGTCGAGGCGGCCCGCAATCCGGAGATCTCCGACACGATCAAGGCCGCCCTGCTGGACCCGCAGCAGGGCATCGCCGCCGTGGTCGTACGGGATGCCGTGGCCCGTGGCGAACTGCCCGGGGACAGCGACCCGGACCGGGCGCTGGACCTGATCGTCGGCCCGCTCTACTGGCGGCTGGCCGTCGTGCGCGGCCCGCTGCCCAAGGGCTACCTCGACGACCTGGCGGCCTCCGCGGTCGCCGCCCTCAAGGCGGGCTGACCCTCGGCCAGCAGCCGGTCCGCGACCCTGGCCGCCGCCCCGCCGTCGTCCAGGTCGCAGAAGTCGCGGCGGAAACTCCCGTACGCGTCCGCGTGCCGGGCCGCCGACTCGGCCAGCGAACCGGCGTCGCGAAGGAGCGCGGCGATCCAGTCCGCCCGGGCGAGCAGCGGGCCCGGCGCCCGGTCCTCGAAGTCCAGGCAGAAACCGCGCACCGTGTCCCGGTAGTGCGCCAGGTCATAGGTGTGGAACAGCATCGGGCGGCCGGTGTGCGCGAAGTCGAACATCAGGCCCGCGTAGTCCGTGACCAGCACATCGGCGATCAGCAGCAGCTCCGCGGTGTCCGGGTGCGCCGACACGTCACGCACACCGGCCCGCTCGGGCACGCTCCCGGTCACCCTCGGATGGCGGCGCACCAGCACCGTGTGGGCCGAACCGATGGACCGGGCCAGCGCCGCCGGGTCGAGCGCCGCGTCCCAGCGGTAGCGCGGCCGCTCGTCGTCGGTGCCGGGGTGGGCCAGCTGATCGCGGTAGGTCGGCGCGTACAGCACGACCCGGCGGCCGTCCGGGATACCGAGCCTGCGGCGTACCCGCTCCGCGGTCCTGGCGCGGTCGGGCGAGAAGAGCAGATCGTTGGCGGGGGAGCCGGCCTCCAGGATCTCGCCCCGGTAGTCCAGCGCGCGGCGCAGCAGCGGGGTGGCGTGGCGGCTCGGGGAGACCAGGACGGACCACTGGGCCGACCGGTGCGGCAGCGTGGCGAGCTCCTGGTGGTCGGCGTACGGGGTGCCGGCCAGATCCGCGCCGAAACGGCCGAGCGGGGCGCCGTGCCAGGTCTGCACGACGGTCTGGTCGGGCCGCCGCTCGAACCACTCGGGCAACTGGTCGGCAGTGACGATACGGCGGGACCGCGCCAGCGCCTCGTACCAGGCGGCACTGTGCTCGATCACCGGGACGGCGGTGGGCGGTACGCCGCCGTGGACCCCGTCGGTGACCCAGAGGTGCTCCGACTCCACGCCCCGGCGCACGAGCTCGGTGTGCACGGCGCGCGGTGAATCGCCGCCGGTGTAGAGCACCGCGTCCCGCAGCGGCATCGCCCGCCGGGACGGATAGTGCCTGCCCCGCAGCTCCGCCCGGCGGAACGCGCCGCGCTCGGACGGCACCGCCACCGGCCCGGCCCACAGGGTCAGCCGGTCGCCGGATCTGCGGTCCAGGGCGAACTCCCGGCCCGGCACGGGGGCCGTGGCGACCGGGCCGCCGCGGCGCAGCGGCAGCCGGGCGGCGAGCCCGGCCGGCACCCGGACCGGCCGGCCGCCCAGATACGCCTCCCAGCGTCCTTCGGACAGCCCGGCGGCCACCGAGGGCGCGAGGAACGCGGTGAACCGGCGCCCCCCGTACGCCCCTTCACGCACCTTCCCGCCCACCCCCTCCGGCACTCCTGCGCCCCGCTCGTCATGGGTGACGGGCGCCGACACCGTCTCGCGCAGCGTCTCGTGCCGCAGTACGAGGCGGTCCGGGCCCTCGTCCTGCCGTACGCCCGTACCGGCCCCGGTCACCCCCTCCACCCGCAGCGCCCCGTCCGGCGTCCACACCGCCCACTCCACGAACGGCTGCCCGCTCAGGTCCAGCACCAGCTCGCCCGCCGCGTCGGCCACGACCGGCGGCGCCGACTCCGGGGCCACCGCGAGCGGCACCCGCGTCCCGTCGGCCAGCACCAGCCGCGCCCGCCACCGGCCGCCGGGCTCCGGCTCGACCTCGCGCGGCGCCCGGTGCGGCGCCGGTGCCGCACCCGCCATCCCGGCGAGGTCGGCGAGCGGGATCCGTACCGTGAAGCGGCCGTCCGGCCGGCATTCGACGGGGTGGCCGAACTCCTGGTCCGCCACCCCCTCGCAGGTCAGCACCAGGGCCTTCGGCCGGACGCCCTCGTACAGCCGGCCGGTCAGCTCCAGGTCCGTGCCGAAGCGGTGGCTCTCGCAACGGGCGGGCAGCTGTGCCACGGTCAGCCGGAGCCGCCCGCCCCGGTAGTCGAGCACCGCCCGCCGTCCGTCGCCCAGATCATGGACGAGCGGCTGGGCGGCCCCCGTGTCCACGGCGCGCACCGCCACCCGGCGGACCGCGCCCTGGGCGGCCACCATCATCCCCACCATCCAGCCGCCGGGCCGCAGCCGGCGCGGGTCGAGGGTCATCTCGAAGCCGGAGTGGTCGTAACGGTGCAGCCGCTGGCCGGATTCGACGGTCGCCTCGGGCGAGAGCACACCGCGCAACGGCACCGTCCGCAACACCTGTCCCTGGGTCGACCGCACCAGGCCCATCTTCAGCGAGTGGCGGGGCGTCGTGGCCGGCAGATTGCGGATGTACGCGTAACCGCGCAGCCGCAGCTTCCCGTCGTCGCCCCAGCGCGCGTCCAGCAGCCGGGCCACGGCCGGCAGATCGGTCCGGGCGAGGCGGACGGTGTCCGGGATGCCGGGGAAGCCGGCCTGCCGCCGCCCCGGCACCCCGCCGACCGTGAACGTACCGGCGCCGTTGGCCCGTTCGAAGGCCAGCACCTCCAGCAGCTCCGGGAGCCGGCGCTCCTTCACCAGCTGCCACTTGATCCGCAGCGACACCGGGAACTCATGGGCCACGGCCCGGTCCGCCCGGCCCGCCCCGTCCATCCGCTCCATCCGGTCCAGGAACGCCCCGGCGCCCGCCATGAACGCCTCCCGGTACTCGGGTCCGCCCAGGGGGAGCCCGTCCAGGAAGTACACGAAGTCGTCACGCAGGCACGACAGGTCGTAGCGGCGCCGCGCACCGCCGTTCGCCACCCCGCCCCGGCCCGCCAGGAACGCGCTGACCTGCTCGCACGCCGAGATCCGGTCCCGTACGCCCTGGACGTCCGTACGCCGCCGGGTGATCGAACCCTCCCGGACCCGCCAGTAGTGGACGTGCTCGTGCAGCACGTCCACCGAGCCGGCCAGGTAGTGCGCCGGGATCACCACCGGGGTGTCCTCGTACAGCGAGCCCTCCGGGAACGCGAAGGCGTGCCGGTCCCAGAAGGATCGGCGGAACACCTTGTTCCAGGCGACCCGGTCGGCGAGCAGCCGGGGATCGCGGCCGATGTGGGTGCGGGCCCGGCTGCCGGTCAGCCAGCGGTACTCCCGGGCCTGCTGCCGCCCCTGCTCGGTCAGCTGCCACACATTGCCGGTCGCGAGGTCGGAGCCGGTCGACTCCAGGGAGGCCAGCATCCGCGCGTAGCCGTCGTGGACGACGACGTCGTCGCTGTCGACGAACGCCAGGTACGGCACGTCCGGGCTGGTGTGCCGCACGCCCGTGTTGCGGGCCGCGCCCGGCCCGCCGTTGGGTCGGCGGAGATAGCGGAAGCGGCGGTCGTGGGCGGCGAAGGACTCGGCGATGGCCGTACTTCCGTCCGTCGAACCGTCGTCCACGAGGACCACTTCGATGTCGCCGACGGACTGTCCGGCCACCGAGCGCAGGCAGTCCTCCAGGTGGTCCTCGACGTTGTGGACCGGGACGACGACACTGAGGCGCGGCTTCATGCCCGCTCAACCGGGGCGGGCGCCCCGGGTCACCGACACTGCCCCGAACGGGTGAACGCGGGATTCGGCGCGGGGTGACGGCGCGACCGCGCTCGGCCGCCGGGCTGCTTGGTGTGGTCGTGCCACCCACCGAGATCAGGGACATCCCCGGGCCGCCATCGAGTCCGTGCCCGACCGGATTCCCGGCGAGCCGGAACTCCTCGTCGTGGACGACGGATCCCGGGGGCAGCGCGGCGATCGCCGCGCGCGGACGCTGCCCGCTCGTCCCCGCAGTACGCCGCCCTGGTCCGCGCGCACCACTTCTACGGCCGCTCTCCCGCGGGGCGGGGCCGGGGCGGTGGACGTGACGGGGCAACCGTCCGCCGAGGAACTTGGCCCGGTCTCCGACGCGTTGATCACCGACTGCTCGTCCCTGACGTACGACTACGTCTGCCCGGACCGTCCGATCACCGGCCAGGTCCCGGACCGGGAGGCCTGCCGGGCCTCGCGCGGCACCCGCCTCGACCTGCTGCCGGGCCACTCCGGTGACACCCCGGGGCGGGACCTGGCCGGTGATCGGACGGCAACCGGGGAGCGGTCGATCTCACCCGTTCGGGAGAGACCGCGACCGGTGACCCCCGGACCGTCACGGGGTTGAGCCGTACGGACAGTCAGGCCCCCGATGAACGGACGTGCCCAACATGCCGCCACGGCTCAGTGTCGTCGTACCCGTCCACAACGTGGAGCTCTATCTGACGGACTGCCTGAAGTCCCTCGCGGAGCAGACCATGGCCGACCTGGAAGTGGTGATGGTCGACGACGGCTCCACCGACGACAGCGCGGCCCTGGCCGCCGCGTTCGCCGCACAGGACGGCAGGTTCCGGCTGGTGAGCCAGGACAACGGCGGGCTCGGGCACGCCCGCAACACCGGGGTACGCAGCTGCGATCCGGGCGCCCGCCACCTCGCCTTCGCCGACAGCGACGACGTGCTCCCGCCCCGCGCGTACGAACTCCTCGCAGGCGCCCTGGACGAGACCGGCTCGGACATCGCCTCCGGCAACGTGCTGCGGCTGCGGACCGGCGGCCGGCTCCAGCAGTCGCCCGAATTCCGCAGGCCCATGGCGACCACCCGGCTGCGCACCCACATCTCGCGGGACTGGGACCTGGCCGCCGACCGGATCGCCTGCAACAAGGTCTTCCGCCGGTCCTTCTGGGACGAGCACGCCTTCGCCTTCCCGGTCGGCGCCCTCCACGAGGACATCCCCGTCGTGCTGCCCGCCCACTTCCTGGCCCGCTCCGTCGACGTGCTGAAGGACCCCGTCTACCACTGGCGTGTCCGGCCGGGTTCCCCCACCACCCGCCGCGCCGTCGTCCGCGGCGTCCAGGACCGGGTCTCGCACGTGCTCGGCGTCTGTGCCTTCCTCGACGAGCACCGCGACGCCGCCGACAAACGGCGCTACGAGGCCCATGTGCTCGCCAACGACCTCCGGTACTTCATGGAGGCGCTGCCCGACGGCGACGAGGAGTACCGGCGCGCCTTCGTCACGTACGCCAACGAGTTCACCGACCAGGTCGACCCGGCCGTGCTCGACGCGCTGCCGCTGCGGCTGCGCCTGATGTGGCACCTCGTACGCGAACGCCGGACCGGCGAACTGCTGGACCTGCTCGCCCTCGACACGTCCGAGCCGGGCGCCTTCACGGTACGGGGGGTACGCCGCCGCAGCGCCTCCTACCCGGTCCTCACCCGGCCGGTGCCACGCCCGGTGCTGCGCGTGGGCGAGCGGGACCTGCCGCTCACCGCCCGGCTGCGGGACGCCCACTGGCAGGACGGCAGACTGCACCTCAAGGGGTACGCGTACATCCGCAACCTGCCCGCCGGATCGCGCGCCGCCGAGTTCCGGGCCGGCTGGCTGCGGGCCGGACGCCGGCACGTGGTGCCGCTGCGGCTGCGCACCACCGTCGAACCCGAGGCCACCGCCCGGTCCCGGCAGAGCCTGCACGACTACGACAGATCCGGCTTCGAGACCGTCGTCGACCCGGCCAGGCTCCGCATCGACCCGGCCGGCGGCCCCGAACGCCGCACCTGGCGGCTGGAGATCGGCATCGCCGGACACGGCATGCTGCGCCGCTCCGGACTCTCCACCGACGAGGTGTCCGCCCCGCCGCCCGTGCACCGCCCCGACGGCGACCACCGGATCGTGCCCGCCTTCGAGGGCGGCAGGCTGGTGCTGCACGCCGAACGGATCGACGCCCGCTTCGAGACGCACCGCGCGGGCGACACCGGCGACGGAACCCCCACCGTGGTCATCGACGGAATGATCCGCGACCGGCTCGGCAACGGGCCGCTGCGCCTCGCGCTCACCCACCGCCCCTCCGGTACCGCCTTCGACCGTCCGGTGACGGTCCACGAAGGGGCCGTGCCCTCGGCGGCGGGCTGGCGGCGGTTCACCGCGGACGTCCCGCTCGACGCCTTCACCGACGCCCGGCCGGACGCCACCGAGGGAGCGGAGCTCGCCCAGGTCCCGTACGGCCTGCACCTCGTCGGACCGGACGGCCGCCGCACACCGGTCGACGTGCCGGGGCCGGTACTGCCCGGCCGGTACCCGCTGGCCGGGACCGGCGAGGAGCGGCGCGAACTCGGCCTCACCACCTGCTCCCGCGGCAATCTGCTGATCAGCGACCGTACCGTGCAGCCCGCCGTCGACCTGGCGACCTGGACCGGGGACGGGCAGCTCCTCCTGGAGGGCACCTTCCCCGGACTTCCGGGAACGCCCCTCGACCTGGTGGCCAGACACGGCGGGCACGGCGAGGAGGCCGTGCTGCCGCTCACCCTCTCCGGGGCCGCGGGCGCCCGGCGGTTCCGGGCCGCGCTCCGGCCGGACGCCGTCGAGATCCCCGGCGGGAACCTGCCGCTGGGCCAGGGGGACTGGTACCTCTTCCTCCGCGAGCGGGGCGCCCGGGACGAGGCGTACGACGCCGCGCTGCGCATCCCGGCCGCCGCGCACCGCACCCTGCCCACCGCCCGCACCCTCGGCGGCCGGACGTACACCGTCGAACGGCGCCTCCACGACCAGCTTCTGATCAACAGCGCCCCGGTGCTTCCCGCGGCGGAACGCGGCCCGCGCGGCAGGCGGCTGCTGTGCGAGCGCTACCGGGCCCGGCGCACCGCGCCACTGCGCGACACCGTGCTGTACAGCAGCTTCGACGGCCGGCAGTACTCCGACTCGCCGCGCGCCGTCCACGAGGAGATCGCCCGGCGCGGCGCCGAACTGGAACACCTGTGGGTGGTGAGCGACCAGCAGGCCCGCGTCCCGGCCGGTGCCACGGCCGTCGAGCACGGCTCCGCCGCCTGGCACGAGGCGCTGGCCCGCAGCCGCTACGTCGTCACCAACACCCAGCTGCCCCAGTGGTTCGAGCGGCGCGAGGGCCAGTGCGTCGTCCAGACCTGGCACGGCACCCCCCTCAAACGGACCGGCCTCGACCCGGCGGGCACCGCCCACCTCGCCACCCAGTGGAGCTTCCTGGTCTCGCCGAACAGCTTCGCCACCCCCGTCCTGAGACGCTCCTTCGGTTATCCGGGCGAGATCCTGGAGTGCGGCTCCCCCCGCAACGACCTGTTCCACGCCCCGGACCGGGCCAAGGTCGCCGCCGCGGTACGCGAACGGCTCGCCGTCCCCGAGGGCAGGCGGGTCGTGCTGTACGCGCCGGCCCTGCGGGAGGACCAGCCGCGCGGCGACGGCCGGTACGCCCTCGGCCTCCGGCTCGACCTGGCCGCCGCCGAACGCGAACTCGGCGGCGACACCGTGCTGCTGGTGCGACGCCACCATCTGGTGACCGGCCGCGTCCCGGACAGCGGCAGCGGCTTCGTCCGGGACGTCTCGCGTTACGGCGACGCCGGCGAGCTGATGCTGATCAGCGACGTCCTGGTCACCGACTACTCCTCGCTGATGTTCGACTTCGCCCGGACCGGCCGCCCGATGCTCTTCCACACCTACGACCCGGCGCGCCACCGCGACACCCTGCGCGGCCTCTGCTTCGACTTCGAGGCCCGTGCCCCCGGCCCGCTGATCCCCGGTTCCGCCGCTCTCGTGGAGGCGCTGCGCGATCCGGAGCGGGCCACCGCGGGACACGCGCAGGCGTACGAGGCGTTCCGCCGGGACTTCTGCGACCTGGACGACGGGCACGCGGCGGCCGGAGTGGTCGACCGAATGCTGTAATCCGCGCCGCCCGGCCGTGCCGCTTCCGGCCGGGCAATTCCCTTCCGCCGCCGCGCACCCCCTGAACCGTTCGAGTGATTAAGGGATGCGAATGTTTGCGCGGATGTGCGAAATATTCGAGTAATGGTCCATCTAAGTGTGGCCATCGGTGCGTTGTTCAGCGTCCTCGGGTTGCTACGTTCTGTTTTCATGGGTATCCGAATGCGATGCGAAACCTGGAACGTGTCACGCGCAAGGGCGGTGGTGATCGTCGCCGCCGCCGCGGGTCTTATCACCCGAATGCTGATCGCGGCGAACAAGCCGGGTCCGGCCGATGTGCGAATCTTTCACGGTTTCGCAAAGGCGATCGTGCGTTACGGGCCCATTCGGATTTACGAACAGCCGCTGCCGGGACTGCCCGTCTACAACCATCCGCCACTGGCCGGCTGGATGCTTCTCGGGCTGAATGAGATCTCCGAACTCGGGATCCCCTTCGGCACGTTGATCAGGTCGCCCGCCTCGATCGCCGACTTCTTCTGCGCGATCGTCGTCTTCGAGATCGTGCGCCGCCGCGGTTCGCTCGGCGCCGCCGTCGCCTGCGGCGTGGGCGTGGCCGCCAGCCCCGTACTGATCGCCACCTCCGGATACCACGGCAACACCGACGCGGTCGCCATCACCTTCGCCCTGGTCGCCGCCCATTTCCTCGTGGACCGCAAGGCGCCGCTGGCCGCCGGGGTGGCCGCCGCGCTCTCGATCAGCGTCAAGTTCATCCCCGTGGTGGTGATCCCGGCGCTGTTCCTGGTCGCGGTGCGGGCGGGCCGGCCGGCGTTCGTCCGCTTCTCGGCCGGGTTCGCGGCCCTGATCGCCCTCGTCTGGGGGCCGGTCCTGCTGACCGTTCCGCAGCACCTCAAGGAGAACGTCCTGGAGTACGCGGGCGGCGGCTACCGCCTCTGGGGGCTCGTCCGGTTCGCCGACCTGTTCGGCATGCCGGAGTCCTTCATCACCTACATCGAGGGCGACGGCCACTTCATCTTCGTGCTGGCCTGTGTGGCGGCCGGGGTCTGGCTCGCCCGGCTGCGGCCCGCGCAGCTGCCGGTCGTCGTCGCCGTCACCATGAGCCTGCTGCTGCTGCTCTCCACCGCCTCCGCGCTCCAGTACCTCACCTGGGCCGCCGCCGGACTGTTCGTCGTCGGCTTCTGGGAGGGCGCCGCGTACAGCTGCCTGCTCGGTCTGACGGCGGTCCTCGGCTACCAGGGCCGCTCCGCCGTGCACTGGAGCGAAACGGTGCTGCAACTCGCCGAGCTGGGCTGGGTGGTTCTCGCCGGGGGCCTGGTCAGCGGAGTCCGCAAGATCATCGCCGCCCGGCCGCAGCCGCCCGCCGAGCCGCTGGCCGAGCCGCCCGCCGGACGGAACCCGGCCGCGGCGTCCCGCGCCGAGCGGCGCACCGACTGCGCCGTCAACTGACCCTCCCCGCAAGCGCCAGACATCGAGCGCCAGACACCAAGCACCGAGTACCGAGCGCAACTGGAGAACGCCCCGTGAAGGAAAGCCCGAGCCCCAGGATCGGCATCCTGGTGGTCGCGTACAACGCCGAGACGACGCTGGAGAGGACACTCGACCGCATTCCGGAGGAATTCCGGTCCAAGGTCGCCGAAATCCTCATTCTCGACGACGCGAGCCATGACGCGACCTTCACCGCGGGCTGCCGCTGGTCGCAGACGGAGGGAATGCCGCGGACCGTGGTGATGCGGCACACGAAGAACCTCGGATACGGCGGGAACCAGAAGGCCGGATATGCGCTGGCCGCCGAGCACGGACTCGACATCGTCGTGCTGCTGCACGGCGACGGACAGTACGCCCCGGAATTCCTGCCCGACATGGTCGCACCGATCGAACGCGGCGAATGCGAGGCCGTCTTCGGGTCACGGATGATGAAATCCGGATCCGCACTCAAGGGCGGCATGCCGATGTACAAATGGCTTGGCAACCGCATTCTCACCCGCGTGGAGAACACCCTCCTCGGATCACAGCTCACCGAATTCCACTCCGGATACCGCGCCTACAGCGTCGCGGCGCTCAAGAAGCTGCCGATCCACCGGAACACCGACGCGTTCGACTTCGATACCCAGATCATCGTCCAGCTGCTCAACGAGGGGATGCGGATCAAGGAGATCGCCGTCCCCACCTACTACGGCGACGAGATCTGCTACGTCAACGGCATGAAGTACGCGAAGGACGTCGTCAAGGACGTCCTCGAATACCGGCTCGCCGTCAAGGGATTCGGCACCTGCGGCTGGATCCCCAAGCCCGTCGAGTACGCGTTCAAGGAGGGCGACGGATCCTCGCACTCCGTCATCCTGGAGAGGATGCGCAGCCTCCCGCCCGGCCGGGTCCTCGACCTCGGCTGCTCCGGCGGACTGTTCGCCCAGCGCCTCGAAGCCCTCGGCCACGAGGTCACCGGCGTGGACTACATCGAGGTCCCCGGCGTACGCGAGAAGTGCACCCGCTTCCACCTCGCCAACCTGGAGGAGGGGCTGCCGGTCGAGATCGGCGTCGACTACGACTACGTGGTCGCAGGCGACGTCATCGAGCACCTCTCCCGCCCCGAGCGGGTGCTCGCCGACGTCGCCGAGGTGCTGCGGCCCGGCGGCCATGTGCTGCTCTCCGTACCGAACTTCAGCCACTGGTACTCACGGCTGCGGGTCGCGTTCGGAGTCTTCGGCTACGACCGGCGCGGCATCCTCGACGAAACGCATCTGCGCTTCTTCACCCGGGCCAGCCTGCGCCGCACGGTCCGGGACGCGGGCTACGACGTCCTGGACATCGCGTCGACCGGGGCCCCGTTCTGGGCGCTGCTCGGCGGCGGGCCGCTCCCCGCGGTCCTGGGCGCGGTGTCGAAGCTGCTCACCCGGATCCGGCCGACGCTGTTCGGCTATCAGCACGTCGCACTGCTCACCCCGCATGCGGCCGAGACGATCATCGCTGGAGAGCACGTCGATGTACAGGACATCCTCAACCGACAGTACGTCCATCCCGACCGGGTCGGCGTCTGAGGCCGCCGTCCCCCGTCCCACCCCCGCCCCGGAGCCGGAAACCGCGGGCGCCGCAGTCAGGAGCAAGGTCTTGACCCTCCCCAGTCTGATGCTGCTGCTGTTCGCCGTGTTCTCCTCGGCGGGCGGCCAGATCATGCTCAAGCACGGGATGAAGAGCGCGGCCGCCGCCGCGGGGCACGGCGGCGGATCCGTCGCGATCCGCGCCGCGACCAGCCCCTGGGTCGTCCTGGGTCTGGTGGTCTTCGGGGTGTCGGCCCTGGCCTGGATGGCGACCCTGGCCAAGGTTCCGCTGTCCATCGCCTATCCGTTCAACGCCCTCGGATATCTGCTGATCGTGCTGGCCGGGGCGACCGTGCTGCACGAGCGGACCTCGATGTGGACGTGGGGCGGCTCGCTGCTCGTGGTCATCGGCCTGGTCACGGTGATGGCGGGCCAGCAACGCTGAAGGTGCCGCCGCCGGACCGGCCCGCAGGCCCGTCCGACGGCGGCACCGTCCGCTTCGCTCGTCCGCTTCGCCCGGCTACTTCACCGCGCCCGCCATCACGCCGGAGACGAACTGGCGCTGGAAGGCGAAGAAGACCGCCAGCGGAATCACCATCGACACGAAGGCGCCGGGCGCCAGCACGTCGATGTTGTTGCCGAACTGGCGTACCTGCTGCTGCAGGGCCACCGTGATCGGCGGGGAGCCGGAGTCCGCGAAGATCAGCGCCACCAGCATGTCGTTCCACACCCACAGGAACTGGAAGATGCCGAGCGAGGCGATCGCCGGACCGCCCAGCGGCATCACCACCCGGGTGAAGAGACGGATCTCGCCCGCCCCGTCGAGCCGGGCAGCCTCCAGCAGCTCCCTCGGGATCTCCGCGAAGAAGTTCCGCAGCAGGAAGATCGCGAAGGGCAGACCGAAGGCCGTGTGGAAGATGATCACGCCGAAGGTCGTCTCGAAGATCCCGACCGCACCGAACAGCTTGGAGACCGGGACCAGGGCGACCTGCACCGGGACCACCAGCAGCCCCACGACCACCAGGAACCACCAGTCGCGGCCGGGGAACTCCATCCAGGCGAAGGCGTATCCGGCCAGTGAGCCGATCACGACGACCAGCAGGGTCGCCGGAACGGTGATCATGACCGTGCTGAGGAGGGAGTGGGTGATCGTCGGATTGTCGAGCAGCCGGGAGTAGTTGTCGAAGGTGAGCTCGGACGGGGCCGTGAACACCTTCCACCAGCCGGTCGCCGCGATGTCGTCCGCGCCGCGCAGCGAGGACAGCAGCAGACCGATCGTCGGCATCAGCCAGAACAGGGCCACCAGGACGAGGAAGATCCGCATCGCGCCGCCGCCCGCGCGGGCGGCCAGCCGTGCGCCGAGGGACCGCTCGGCCTTCACCGGAGCGCTGTCGGCCGGTGTGTTCGTGGCCGTGGTCGACGCTGTCGTCATCGGCGCCCCTCCTTCCGGATCCGGCGGATGTTGACGTACATCACCGGGAGTACCAGCAGCAACAGGAGTACGGCGATGGCGCTGCCGATCCCGAGGTCCGCGTCCGTGCCGAACGAGGACCGGTAGAGCTGGAGCGCCAGCACGTTCGCGTCGTCCTGCGAGGAACCCGGCGCGATGATGAAGACCAGGTCGAAGATCTTCAGCACGTTGATCATCAGCGTGACCAGCACCACCACGAGCACGGGCGCGAGCATCGGCACCGTGATCCGGCGGAACACCTGCCACTCGTTCGCGCCGTCCACCCGGGCCGCTTCGAGGAGCTCACGCGGCAGCCCCGCGAGCCCCGCCGCGATCAGCACCATCGCGAACCCGGCCCACATCCAGACGTAGGAACCGATGATCCCGGGGGTGACGAGCGTCGGTCCGAGCCACTCGACCCCGTTGTACGGCTCCTTGAAGTTCGAGGCGGGGAGCCGGAGCCCGGCGCCGTCCGCCGACGCGGGCAGCGTGAACGTACCGTCCGCCGCCGCCGTCGCCGACGCGACGACCTTGCCGTCCTTGACCGCCTCGACCTCGATGCCCTTGAGCCCCAGCTCCTTGGCGTCGATGACGTTGGGCTTGCCGCCACCGCCCTTGGTGAAGTCCAGCCACGCGGTGCCGTGGATCTTCCCGTCCCCGGCCGCGGCGGCCTTCGCGGGTTTCGCGTCCTTCGGCATGTTCGCCGGGACCACACCGACCAGCGGCAGCTGCACGGGCTGCCCGGCCCGTACCGGCGCCTTGGTGACGAATGAGCCGCCGGGGCCGGCCTTCAGCGGGTGGACGGGCAGCGGGTGCGCCTTCGGGTAGCCCGCCGACTCGTTGAACGTGTCGTGCACACCCACCCATACGGCGTTGGCGACCCCGCGCTCCGGGGCGGCGTCGTACACCAGCCGGAAGATGATGCCGGCGGCGAGCATGGAGATCGCCATCGGCATGAAGACCACCAGCTTGAACGCCGTGCCCCAGCGGATCCGCTCGGTCAGCACCGCGAAGATCAGCCCGAGGGCCGTGGAGACCGTGGGCGCGAGCACCACCCAGATCGCGTTGTTCTTGACCGCTGTACGGATGGTGTCGTCCGTGAACAGCGCCTTGTAGTTGTCGAGTCCGGCGAAGCCCGTACCCGCCTGGTCGAAGAACGACCGGTAGACGGAGTACACGATCGGATAGACCACGAGCGCGCCCAGCAGCACCAGCGCGGGCGCCAGGAAGAGCGCCGCGAAGAACCGGCGGGTGCCGGTCGCGCTCCTGCGGCCGCGTCCCGGGCCGCCGGCCGCCGGATCGGACGGCTTCCTGGGCGCGGGCACCGAAGGCTCCGGGGACGATTGCTTGTCGGCGGGGGGCACCGCGTCGGCGCCCCCCGCTGCGGCTGTCGTCATCCCGTCAGCTCTTGTACGCCTTGGCCGCGTCGGACTCCAGCTTCGCTTGAGTCCCCGCGATGTCCTTCGGGTTCTTCAGGAAGTCCTGGAGGGTCTTCCACTCACCCTTGCCGGGCGTCCCGCCGAACGACTGCGGCGCCTGGTCGGACATGTCGAACCGGACCGAGTCACCGGCCGCGACCAGGGCCTTCGCCATGGTGCGCTGCACCTCGTTGGGGTACGCGGTGGCGTCCAGGCCCTTGTTCGGCGAGATGAACCCGCCCTGCTCGGCCATGATCTGCGCGGCATCGGTCGAGGCCAGCCAGGTCAGCAGCGCCTGGGCACCCTTGCCGTCCTTCAGCGCCACCGCGGCGTCGCCACCGGTCACGACGGGGGACTCGGCACCGACCGCCGGGAACGGGAACACCTTGGCGTCGGTCCCGATCTTCGCCTTCGTCTGCGCGATGTTGACGCCCACGAAGTCACCCTCGAAGACCATCGCGGCCTTGGGCTGGTCACCGCCGGTGAAGGTCTGGGTGACCGAGGCCGGGAACTCCGTCTGCAGCGCGCCGTCGGCGCCGCCCGCGATCAGCGACGGCTTGCCGAAGAGCTCGGCGAGCGTGGTCAGCGCCGCCTTGACGGACGGGTCCGTCCACTTGATCTTGTGCTGGGCCAGCTGGTCGTACTTCTCCGGACCGGCCTGGGAGAGGTAGATGTTCTCGAACCAGTCGGTGAGGGTCCAGCCGTCCGCGCCACCGACCGAGACCGGGGTGACACCCGAGGCGGAGACCGTCTCGGCGGTCTTCAGGAAGTCCTTCCAGGTCTTCGGCTCGGCCGCGCCCGCGTTCTCGAACGCCTTGGCGTTGTACCAGATCAGGGACTTGTTGGCGGCCTTGAAGTACACGCCGTACTGGGTGCCGTCCACCGCGCCCAGGTCCTGCCAGACCTTCGAGTAGTTCTTCGACAGCTGGGCCTTGGCCTCCGGACCGACCGGCTTCGCCCACTTCTTCTGCGCGGCCTGCTGGATCGCGCCGACCTGCGGGATCATCGCGATGTCCGGCGGCTGACCTCCCGCGATCTTCGTACCGAGGAAGTTGACGATCGGGTCCTGGGCCGGGACGAAGGTGACCTTCGCGCCCGTGCGGTTCTCGAACTCCTTGAGGACCTTGACGAAGTTGGCCTGTTCGGCACCGGTCCAGACGGCCGCGACCGACAGCTTCTCGCCGTCCAGCTTGGGCAGGTCGACCGACGAGCTCTGCTTGCCGCTGCCCGAGCCCTTGTCCGACTTGTCCTTCCCGCCGCCGTCGTCACTGCATCCGGTGAGGGCCAGTGCGCCGACAGCGGTGAACACCGCGGCGGCCCTGCTGATCCGAAGGGTTGTGCGCATTGCTTCCCCGTCTCTCACATCGTTGTGTGCGCACAGTCCTACGCCCGGCCCCCGGACGCCGCAATACCGCTTCTCGTGTCAACTCCTTGATCGTGATGGGCTCGTGACGTGATGTCAGTGCATGTCCGGACCCGGTCCCGGTCAGCTGTGGACGGGGCCGAGCGGGGCTATCGGCTCGGCGTTCACCGAACGCGCCGCCCACTCCAGAGCACTGGCCAGCAGCGCCAGGTCCGTCGGTCCGTTGCCCAGCTCGCGGACCGGGCGGCGGGTCGGCGGATCGCCCATCCGCTCCCACTCCAGCGGCACGACGGTGGGCCGCAGCGTGGCGGTACGCGGTATGCGACCGGTCACCCGGCCACCCTGGAACGGCGTCACCCGCCCGTCCGGATGCCCGAGCCTGCCCCGCCCGGGCGCCGGGTCCTCCGGCGACGGCTGGACCACCGGCGCGTCCAGCACGATGCGCAGCCGGGCCCCATGGGCCAGGTCGGTGTCCTCCGTGCGCTCCGGGCGGGCCGACGCCGCGACCAGATGGACGCCCAGCCTCCCGCCCTCCCGCGCCACGGTCTCCAGGGCCCGCACCACCGAACCGGCGGCCGGCCGGCCGGGGCTGCCGAGCGCCGGGGCGACCAGCGCGTCGAAGTCGTCGACCAGGACGACGAGCCGGGGCAGCGGAGAGGGCCCGGGGGCCGGGGACGCGGAGGCGGGGCGCAGCCGGAGCGTCCCGCTCATCGGGGCGTCCACGTCACCGCGCTGTTCCGTGCCGGCCGGCGGGCGCTGGCCGACCATCCGCCGGGCCACCTCGTGCCGGTGGTGCCATTCGGTGAAGTCGTACGGGCCGAGCAGCTCGGCGCGCCGCTTCAGCTCGCCGCCCAGCGCCTGCGCGAACTCCCGCATCCGGACCGGATCGGAGGCCACCAGGTGCATGAACGCGTGCGGGAGTTCGGTACAGGGGCCGAGGCCCTCGCCGCGGTCGCCGCCCGCCCCGTCGACCAGCAGGATGCCCAGCAGGTCGGGCCGGGCGGCCGCGGCGAGCGAGGCGGCGACGGCCCGCAGCAGCTCCGTGCGCCCGCTGCCGGCCGGTCCCTCGATGAGGAGGTGCGGGCCCTCCTCCGCCAGATCCACGCTGACCGCGCCCCGGGGCCCGGCCCCGAGCACCACCACGGGCCGCCCGACCGCGGCGGTGCCTTCGGCGGTGGCGGGTGCACCGGTGGCCGGCCCGGCGCCCGCGACGGCCTCCGCGGCGGGGTGCCCCGCGGTGGTGGCGCTCTCGGCGCCTCGCGCGGCGATCCGGGGGGTGTCGCTGCCGCGCGGTCCGCTGACCCGGTTCGAGCCGTGTCCGGATCCGGCGGAACGCGGACCGCCGGATCCCTGGACGTCGCCGCCGCCGCTGCCCCAGGAGCCGGTCCCGGTCCCGGGAACGGTCCGGGAGCTCGGAGTGTCCCCGGGCGCGCCGCCGTGACGCTGCCCGCCGACCCGGGACGCGGAACCGCCGGGATGCGGGGTGCGGCCGGAGCCGGGGTACGGGGTGCGGCCGGAGCCGGGGTACGGGGTGCGGCCGGAGTCCGGGTACGGGGTGCGGCCGGACCCGTGGGTGTCGTCGGGGGCGAAGGGGTGGGCCGGGGTGCCGATGTGCGTGGCGTTCTCACTGCCGGGGTACGGGGTGCGGCCCGAGCCCGGGGCGTACCCGGCCGTGCCGTCGGGGCCGGGCGTGCCGCCCAGCCGCTGGGCGCCGACCCGGGGGGCCGGGCCGCGCGGATACTCCGTACGGCCCGAGCCGGGGCTGCCCGTGTCGCCGCCGTCCGTCCCGCCGCCCGCCGGCCCGCCCGTCCAGCGGCCCGAACCGCGCACCGTGGCACCGGGCTGGTCGTCCGCGGTGGAGGCCCAGCGGGCCATCAGGGAGGCCGGGGTGGCGCGGGCCAGGCCCAGCTCGTCCAGCAGCCGGGCGGTGGCCGGGAGCGCGGCGGCCGGCCGGCCGTGAGCGGTGGCGGCACCCTCCGTGCGCAACGGGGCCAGCGCCCGGCCGAACCGCTCGGCCCAGTGCGCCGACACCGCGTCCACCGCGGCGACCGTGCCCCGGCCCGCGGCCCGGCCGTCCGCCGTCCGCAGCAGCCGCAGGGCCGTCGCCACATCGCCGCTCAGCATCGCCACCGCCCCGCACTCGCGGAACGCGATCGAGGCGTGACAGGCGGCCTCGTACGTCGCCGCGACCGGTGAGGTGGGGGTGGCGGCCGGGGTCTCGGCCAGACAGATCAGATGGACGCCCGCCGCGGCACCGGCGGCGGCCAGCCGGGCGGTGTTCTCGCGCAGCGCCGCCGAGCCGGGGTCGCCGTCGACGACGACCACGGTGTACGGACCCGTGTACCGCTGCGCGGCCTCGGCGATCGTGGCGCGGTCCTGGCTCGCCCAGCCGGGCCCGAGCGGCCCGTCGTCCAGCCGGCGCACCAGCTCCGTCGTACGGGCGGTGGCCTGCTCGCGGTCGTACGCCAGGAGCAGCCGGCATTCCTGGCCGTGCATCGGCCGCAGATGGGGCAGCCAGCCGAGCCAGGCCCACTCGCGTCTGCGCTCCTCCGCGCTCCGGGCGCGGTCCGTGCTGATCAGCACGATCTCCAGATCGGCGGGGGAGTGCAGCGCGGCGAGCTGGGCCACCGTCGAACGGGCGAGCCCGGCCAGCCTGGTCCGCGGCCCGGCGAGCCCGAGCGAACCGGCCTCCCGCAGCCCCACCGTGACCGGCACGGCGGGCAGCTCCGCCCGGTCGGTCGTCCCCAGCCGCACCACGAGCGCCTCGGGGTGGGTGGTGCCGCGCTCCCACAGCCGGGGGCCGGGGCCGAGCGCGGTCAGCAGCACGGCCGCCGGGTCGGGCCAGACGCTCTGCGCGGCGGGCCCCGGGGGCGCCGCGCGGCCGGCCGGGAACACCGGCTCGGCCGTGCCCGCCCCGTCGGGTGTCGCCTCGTGGACGGGCTCGCCCTTGTTGCCCGCGAGCCGGCGGGCCCAGGCGCCTATCCCGCCCCGCCGGGGCGGCTCGTCTCCCGGTGCGGGCCGCGCCGGGCCGGGGCGCCCGTCGTCACCGCCACCGTCGCCGTACGCGGGGCCGGCGGAAGGCGGTGGGGCGTACCCATGGCCGGAGCCGTGTTCCTCGGCGGCGCTCCCGTCGGCACCGGCCGGGTCCGTCGTGCCGGACACCCGTAGATGGCCCTCGCCGTCCGGCGCCGTGGCCAGCGCGGGCTCGGGGGCGCCCGAGGTCAGCCGGAGCGTGGACTCGCCGAGCCGCAGCAGCGCACCGGGCTTCAGGCGGACCGGGCGGTCGCGGACCTCCGCGCCGTCCAGCAGGGTGCCGTTGGTGGAACCGAGGTCCGCCACCGAGACCAGGCCGTCGGCGGAGACCGTCACCGCGCAGTGCAGCCGGGACACATCCGGGTCGTCGAGCGGCACGTCCGCGTCGGCGGAGCGGCCGATCCGGATCCTGCCGCCGTGCAGCAGATGGACCCCGCCCGCGTCCGGCCCCGCGACCACGTGCAGCCGCGCCGGAACGGCGTCGTCCACCGCCTCGTCCTCGCCCGGGACCTGGAGCGAGAGCACCGCCCCGTCCACCAGCGGTGGCTCGCCCAGGGCGCACCGCTGCGCGTCGAGCCGCTCGCGCCCGGCGAACAGCACCACCGCGCCGCTGCCGAGCGAGCCGTCGGGCCCCAGGACCGCCGCGGCCAGGTTGGACGCCACGGTGGCGAGCGCCGTCCCCGACGGGGCGGTGACCAGCACGTCGCACGCGCGCGCCGGGGTCTGGCCGCTGCGCGGCGCGAGGACGGTCAGCCGGATCTGCATCGCCGTCAGCGGTCCCTTCTGCGCGGGGCGCCGGGCAGGGGAAACGCCCTGTGAATCCCCCCACCCGACACGGACGCGTCGTCCGGTACAGGTTCGTCACGGCGCGCGGGGCTCCCGACCCCACAGTCCGTGCTGGAGGCATCCTCGCACCTGCCACTGACAACACGCCCGGCGGTCACCGCTAAGTGATCTTGAAACGTCGGCTGTGCGCCCATAAGTGCCTGCTTGGAACGCCGTCCGCGGTGACGGAACCGTTCCGGAAGAGCCTCCGGGGCGGTTCGTCGTACACGTGTGCGGCAACCATCCGCCCGATGTGAGCGTCTTGTTCCGCAACGGGCCGGTACCGCCTCGGGGGCGGCATCGACCACGGTGGGCGGGAGCACGCCGCCGGACGGCGCCCGCCGGGCGGCAACGGCGGTTTTCCGGGTGACGGGGCAGTCCTCCGGGCGGCCACAGCAGTTTGACGACAGGCCCTAGAGTTGGGCCGGAACTCCCGGCGGATCCGGGAACACCGTAAGCACCACGATCTGCAGGGAGCGCATGACGTGCGGCCGGTAGGCAGCAAGTACCTCCTGGAGGAGCCGCTCGGACGCGGCGCCACGGGCACCGTCTGGCGTGCCCGCCAGCGGGAGACCGCGGGCGCCGAGGCGGCCGTCGCCGGCGAGCCCGGCGAGACCGTGGCGATCAAGGTCCTGAAGGAGGAGCTCGCCAACGACGCGGACGTCGTGATGCGGTTCCTGCGCGAGCGCTCCGTGCTGCTGCGGCTCACCCACGAGAACATCGTGCGCACCCGCGACCTGGTCGTCGAGGGCGACCTCCTCGCCCTCGTCATGGACCTGATCGACGGCCCCGACCTGCACCGCTACCTCCGCGAGAACGGCCCGCTCACCCCGGTCGCCGCCGCGCTGCTCACCGCGCAGATCGCGGACGCGCTCGCCGCCAGCCACGCCGACGGCGTCGTGCACCGTGACCTGAAGCCGGCCAACGTCCTGCTCGACGAGCGCGACGGCCAGATGCGCCCGATGCTCACCGACTTCGGCATCGCCCGGCTGGCCGACTCCCCGGGGCTCACCCGGACCCACGAGTTCGTCGGCACCCCCGCCTACGTGGCGCCCGAGTCCGCCGAGGGCCGCCCGCAGACCTCCGCCGTCGACATCTACGGCGCGGGCATCCTGCTGTACGAGCTGGTCACCGGCCGGCCGCCGTTCGCCGGCGGCACCGCCCTCGAAGTGCTCCACCGCCACCTCAGCGAGGAGCCCCGCCGCCCCTCCAGCGTCCCGGCCCCGCTGTGGACGGTCATAGAGCGCTGCCTGAGCAAGGACCCCGACCGGCGCCCCAGCGCCGAGAACCTGGCCCGCGGTCTGCGCACCGTCGCGGCCGGCATCGGTGTGCACGCCAACTCCGCCCAGATCGCCGCGGCCGACGGGGTGGGCGCACTGCTCGCTCCCGACCCGGCGCCCGCCGCCGTTCCGGAGACCCCCGGCGCGGCGGACCCGACGCAGGTGCTGCCGAGCAACGCCGGCTCGTTCGACCCGAACGCCGCCACCAGCGTCATGCAGCACGCCCCCGGCCCGGGCGGCCACGCCGACCCGACCTCGGTCATGCCGCCCGTACCGCCGCGTCCGGACGGTCCTCCGGAGCCCGACGGCCCGCACCCCTGGCAGTCCCAGCTCCAGGCGGCCCGCGACCGCAACGAGCAGACCCAGGTCCAGTACCTCGACCCGGGCCAGGACCCGCTGCGCCGCCGCCCCCAGCGCCCGCAGCCCCAGCAACAGCAGCCCCAGCGACGCCAGCAGCCGCCGCAGCACCAGCAGTACCAGCAGCCGCCGCAGCAGCAGTACCCCCAGCACCGGCAGCAGCAGTACCAGCCGCAGCCCCAGCCCCAACAGCAGCCCCAGCGGCAGCAGTACGCGCCTCCGCAGCAGCCGGCACCCCAGCCGCCGGCCCCGCGCCAGCCCCGCGAGCCGAGGCAGCGCAGCGCCAACCCGATGAGGATCCCCGGCCTCGGCTGCCTCAAGGGCTGTCTGTTCACCCTGGTGCTGCTGTTCGTCGCGGGCTGGCTGATCTGGGAACTGACCCCGCTGCAGGACTGGATCGGCCAGGGCAAGAGCTACTGGAAGGCGATCGGCGACGCGGTCTCCACGGTCACCGACTGGGTCTCGGAACTGGGCGGCGGCAGCGACAGCAGCAACGGCAACACCGGCCCCTGAGCGGCCGCAGCACCATCAATTCTGTAGCTATATCGACTTCCACGGGCCAGTTTCCACCGCATATCGCCCGCAGAAGTGAAGGTTGGCACCATCCCGGGCACTCAACCCCCCGGCCGACGCGTAACTTTGTCGACCGGGGGTCATGAGCGACGGTCCATCGCCAGCCGCTGAGGGAGCAGTCTTGGCACGGAATATCGGCAGCCGGTACACCGCACACCAGATCCTGGGGCGCGGCAGCGCCGGCACGGTCTGGCTCGGCGAAGGGCCGGAGGGCCCGGTGGCCATCAAGCTGCTCCGCGAGGACCTCGCGTCCGACCAGGAACTCGTGGGCCGCTTCGTCCAGGAGCGCACCGCCCTGCTCGGACTCGACCATCCGCACGTCGTCGCCGTCCGCGACCTCGTGGTGGACGGCAACGACCTGGCGCTGGTCATGGACCTGGTACGCGGCACCGACCTGCGCACCCGGCTGGACCGCGAACGCCGCCTCGCGCCCGAGGCCGCCGTGGCGATCATCGCGGACGTCGCCGACGGGCTCGCCGCCGCCCACGCCGCCGGTGTGGTCCACCGCGACGTCAAGCCGGAGAACATCCTGCTCGACATGGAGGGCCCGCTCGGCCCCGGCCACTCGCATCCGGCGCTGCTCACCGACTTCGGTGTGGCCAAACTGATCGACACCCCCCGACGCACCAAGGCCACCAAGATCATCGGCACGCCGGACTACCTGGCGCCCGAGATAGTCGAGGGGTTGCCGCCACGCGCCGCCGTCGACATCTACGCCCTCGCGACGGTCCTGTACGAACTGCTCGCCGGCTTCACGCCCTTCGGCGGCGGACACCCCGGCGCCGTACTGCGCCGGCACGTCACGGAGACAGTCGTACCGCTCCCCGGCATCCCCGACGAACTCTGGCAGCTCCTGGTCCAGTGCCTGGCCAAGGCCCCCGCATCCCGGCTGCGCGCCTCCGAGCTCGCGGCCCGGCTGCGCGAGCAGCTCCCGCACCTGAGCGGCATACCTCCGCTCGACGTGGACGAACCGGACACCGAGCCGGAACCCCAGGCGTACGACGAGCAGCAGTACGCCCCCGCCCCCGAGGAACCCCGCCGCCGAGGCGCGGTCCCGCTGGTCCCCGGCTCGTCCGCCGACGCCAACCGCGACACCCACACGAGCATGCGCGTCCCGGCCCCGGACGAACTCTCCGGCGGCCCCCGCGGCACCGCCAGGGCCCCCCGCTCCCCGGGCACGCCCCGCCCCGGCTCGGCCCGCAACAAGTCCGCCGCCGTCCGCAAGCGCCGCCTCACCCTGGGCGCCGCGGCCCTGGTGCTGCTCGTCGCGCTGGGTGTGGGTGGCTGGCTGGCGCTGAGCGGCGACGACGCGGCCGCACCCGAGCGGGAGACGGGGACCTCGGCGCCGGGCACGCCCTGACCCGGGGATTCCCGGGGCCGTTCCCGGCGGCCCGGGACCGACCCGCGAAGGCGCCCGGGACCGGGCCGCGGGGTCCTGATCACGCGGCCCGAGGAACGTCCGTGCCGACAGCCGTTACGCTGGACCCGTGGCAGTCGTCGATATTTCCGAAGAGCTGAAGTCCCTCTCCTCGACCATGGGGTCGATCGAGGCCGTCCTGGACCTGGATGCGCTGAGGGCGGACATCGCCGCGCTCGAGGAGCAGGCGGCCGCGCCTTCCCTCTGGGACGACCCCGAGGCGGCGCAGAAGATCACCAGCAAGCTTTCGCACCTCCAGGCCGAGGTCCGCAGGACCGAGGCCCTCCGCGGCCGGATCGACGATCTCGAAGTCCTCTTCGAGCTCGCCCAGGACGAGGGCGACGCAGACGCCCTCGCCGAGGCCGAGTCCGAGCTGGAGTCGGTCCGCAAGGCGCTGGACGAGATGGAGGTCCGTACGCTCCTCTCCGGCGAGTACGACTCCCGCGAGGCCCTGGTCAACATCCGTGCCGAGGCCGGTGGCGTGGACGCGGCCGACTTCGCCGAGAAGCTCCAGCGCATGTACATCCGCTGGGCCGAGCGGCACGGCTACAAGACCGAGGTCTACGAGACGTCGTACGCGGAGGAGGCCGGCATCAAGTCGACCACCTTCGCCGTCCAGGTGCCGTACGCCTACGGCACGCTCTCCGTCGAGCAGGGCACCCACCGGCTCGTCCGGATCTCGCCCTTCGACAACCAGGGCCGCCGCCAGACGTCCTTCGCGGGCGTCGAGGTGCTGCCGGTCGTCGAGCAGACCGACCACATCGAGATCGACGAGTCCGAGCTGCGCGTGGACGTGTACCGCTCCTCGGGCCCCGGCGGCCAGGGCGTCAACACCACGGACTCCGCGGTCCGGCTGACCCACCTCCCGACCGGCATCGTGGTCTCCTGCCAGAACGAGCGCTCGCAGATCCAGAACAAGGCATCCGCGATGAACGTCCTCCAGGCGAAGCTCCTCGAACGCCGACGCCAGGAGGAGCAGGCCAAGATGGACGCCCTCAAGGGCGACGGCGGCAACTCCTGGGGCAACCAGATGCGGTCCTACGTCCTGCACCCGTACCAGATGGTCAAGGACCTGCGTACGGAGTTCGAGATGGGCAACCCGGAAGCGGTCTTCAACGGCGAGATCGACGGCTTCCTGGAGGCGGGCATCCGCTGGCGCAAGCAGCGGGAGAAGTAGGAACGGCAAGCGCTCACGGCGGTGCCGGAAACCCCGCGGGGTTTCCGGCACCGCCGCTTTCGTCGACCGCACGGGGCAGTTCCCGAAGGGGAGTTGGGGTTCCGGGTTGCGCGGGCGCTGTGGTGAGTGCGTCACAGTCGGGACTCCGAATGGAGACCAACTCCCTTCAAATCGGTTCATATTGCACGGAACGGCCTTGACGTAGTCCTTAACTGTGGACAGGCTGCTAGAGCAGCATGCGTATGTCTGGGACGGGTGTGAACGGGGGCGGGCGGCATGACCACGGCTCCACGTGGCGCTGTTCGGAGCGAACCCCGCAGAGCCGGGGCCCGCATATGGCTGCTCCACTGACGAGAACAGCTACTGGGGGTAGCAGCACATGACGAAGAAGACGCGAGTCCGCGTCGCGCGGATCGCCGCAGGTGCGGTAATCGCCGCGGGCGCCTCGCTCACCGCCGCCGGTGTGGCTTCGGCCGTCGGTGTCGATGTCAACGTTGCCGGGCTGTCGGCCAACGCTCACGTCGATGACACCGGCCTGGGCATCGACGCCGGCCTCGACGGGCCGTCGGGCGAGTCCCAGGGCGGCACCGAGGGCGGCGACCCGGGCGGTGTCGACAATGGCGGCACCACTGAGGGTGGCGACCAGGGTGGTGCGGGCGACCAGGGTGGTGCGGGCGACCAGGGTGGTGCCGGTGACCAGGGTGGCGCGGGCGACCAGGGTGGTGCCGGTGACCAGGGTGGCGCGGGCGACCAGGGTGGTGCGGGCGACCAGGGTGGTGCCGGTGACCAGGGTGGCGCGGGCGACCAGGGTGGTGCGGGCGACCAGGGTGGCGCCGGTGACCAGGGTGGCGCCGGTGACCAGGGTGGTGCGGGCGACCAGGGTGGTGCCGGTGACCAGGGTGGTGCGGGCGACCAGGGTGGTGCCGGTGACAACGGCGGCAACAACGGCAACGGCAACAACGGCAACGGTGGCAACGGCAACGGTGGCCACCAGACCGGCGGCAACGGTGACAACGGCGGCAACGGCAACGGAGGCAACGGTTCGTCCGGCACCTCCGGCAACGCCTCCGCCGGTTCGACCACCGGTGGTGGCGACGACAGCAACTGCACCGTCGACCTCGACGGCGCGAACTGCGCGGACAACACCACTCCCGACTCCGCCGGCAACCAGCCGGTCGAGCAGGGCAAGGGCAAGGACGAGCTCGCCGAGACCGGTGCGGCCGAGACCACGTTCCTGCTGGTCGGCGCCGCGACGATGATCGCCGGAGGCATCGGCTTCCGGATCATGCCGCGCCTGATGAACGGCCGCACGGTCGCCTAAGGGTCACCTGCGGTAACAGAGGGACACAGAGGGGCCCGGGACGCCGATCGGCATCCCGGGCCCCTCCACGTACACGTCCCGACGCCTGCGGGCGACCGGGCGGAGCGCGCGGCTACACGCCCGCGCGGGCTACACGCTCTGGTGCGCCAGCAGCGCCAGCGCGCCCAGCAACACCACCAGCAGGGCCACCAGCATCACCGGGTTCAGCCCGGCGAACATTCCCTGCTCCTGTTCCTGCTGCAGCCGCGCACGGCTCGCCCGGCACACGGGGCAACGGCCCTCGTTGACGGGCGCCGCGCAGTTCGCGCACACCAGTCGGTCATAGGTCATGCGCTTTCCTCCTCCCGCGCGGCGGAGCCGCATACGCGTTCTCTCCGCACAACGCTCATGGAAACGCAACCGTTCCCCCTACCACTGTGCCAGCTCGCGCGGATTTCGGCGCGGCCCGCCGGACATCACCCGATCCGTCGCGCTTCGGACCCGCGTCCGGCCGGTACCGTTCCGCCATAAATCGCCCATCCCCGGACGCGCGCCTGCACGCCTCAGTCCGGGTCGCGTATGGTCACGCACACCTACTCCCGGCCGACCGTGGTGCATCCGTGATCCGATTCGACAACGTCTCCAAGACCTACCCGAAGCAGAGCCGTCCCGCTCTACGGGATGTGTCTCTCGATATCGAGAAGGGCGAGTTCGTCTTCCTGGTGGGCTCATCCGGCTCCGGCAAGTCCACCTTCATGCGACTCATCCTCCGTGAGGAGCGCGCCAGCCAGGGCATGGTCCACGTCCTGGGCAAGGACCTCGCGCGCCTGTCCAACTGGAAGGTGCCGCACATGCGCCGCCAGCTGGGCACCGTGTTCCAGGACTTCAGGCTCCTGCCCAACAAGACCGTTGCGGAGAACGTGGCGTTCGCGCAGGAGGTCATCGGAAAGCCGCGCGGCGAGATCCGCAAGGCGGTGCCCCAGGTTCTCGACCTGGTCGGCCTCGGTGGCAAGGAGGACCGGAGGCCCGGTGAGCTCTCCGGTGGTGAGCAGCAGCGCGTGGCGATCGCGCGAGCGTTCGTGAACCGTCCCATGCTGCTGATCGCGGACGAGCCGACCGGCAACCTCGACCCGCAGACCTCCGTCGGCATCATGAAGCTGCTGGACCGGATCAACCGGACCGGCACCACCGTGATCATGGCGACCCACGACCAGAACATCGTCGACCAGATGCGCAAGCGCGTCATCGAGCTGGAGCAGGGCCGTCTCGTACGCGACCAGGCCCGCGGCGTCTACGGCTACCAGCACTGAGCATCGAGCACTGAAAGGACGCCATGCGCGCCCAGTTCGTCCTGTCGGAGATCGGCGTCGGCCTCCGTCGCAACCTCACGATGACCTTCGCCGTCGTCGTCTCCGTCGCCCTCTCGCTCGCCCTGTTCGGCGGCGCGCTGCTCATGCGCGAGCAGGTCAGCACGATGAAGGACTACTGGTACGACAAGGTCAACGTCTCGATCTTCCTGTGCAGCAAGAACGATGTGACCTCGACGCCCAAGTGCGCCAAGGGCGCTGTCACGGCGGAGCAGAAGAAGCAGATCGAGGGCGACCTCGGCAAGATGGACGTCGTCGACACGGTCACGTACGAGTCCGCCGACCAGGCGTACAAGCACTACCAGGACCAGTTCGGCGACTCGCCCATGGCGAGCAACATCACGCCGGACCAGATGCAGGAGTCGTTCCGGGTCAAGCTCCACGACCCGAAGAAGTACAAGGTGCTCGCCACCGCCTTCGCCGGCCGTGACGGGGTGCAGTCCGTCCAGGACCAGAGAAGCATCCTGGACAACCTCTTCCAGCTGATGAACGGCATGAATGTGGCCGCCCTCTTCGTGATGGCGCTGATGCTGGTGATCGCACTGATGCTGATCGTGAACACCGTCCGGGTGTCCGCGTTCAGCAGACGGCGCGAGACCGGCATCATGCGACTGGTCGGGGCCTCCGGCTTCTACATCCAGATGCCGTTCATCATGGAGGCCGCGTTCGCCGGGCTCATCGGTGGTGTCCTGGCCTGCGTGATGCTGCTGGCGGGCCGGTACTTCCTGATCGACGGTGGTCTGGCGCTCCAGAGCAAGCTGAATCTGATCGACTTCATCGGCTGGGACGCGGTCTTCACCAAGCTGCCCCTGGTCCTGGTAATCGGCCTGCTGATGCCCGCCGTTGCCGCGCTCTTCGCGCTCCGCAAGTACCTCAAGGTGTGACAAGCGCCCCCTGTGGCGCGCGGCCAACCGGCCGTGCGCCCAGGGGGTGTTGTCCTAGACTCGGCGCCATGTCGGGCCCCGCGCAGTGTTTCGGGCCCCGCGGCGTGCGCCGCGGGGCGGCTCTGACATTGGTTTTCGCCGGGGTGCTGGCCACCGCCGCGGCCACCGGCTCGCTGCCGCGCGGCAGCGCGAAGTCCGAGTCCTTCGCGACCCGTTCCGTGGCCTCCACCGTCGACCGCGACGAGGTGGCCGACGCCGCCGCCCGGGCCGTGGCCGACGGCAAGTCCGGCAAGGAGGCGGCCGAGGAGGTCGTCAGCCGCAGCGGCGACCGCTGGGGCGCGGTGTACGACGAGCGGCAGTACGAGGAGTTCGAGCAGGCCCTGGACGGCTCGTACACCGGCGTCGGGATCTCCGCGAAGCGCTCCGCCGGCGGGCAGGTCGAGGTGGCCCGGGTGCAGCCCGGCAGCCCCGCGGACCGGGCCGGCATCGAGCCCGGCGACCTGCTCCGTACGATCGACGGCCACCGGGTCGACGAGCGCCCCGTCGCCGAGGTCGTCGCCCTGCTGCGCGGGGACCGTACGGAGGCCGCCGAGGGCTCCACCGTCGTCCTGGGCACCGCGCGCGGCGACCGCCGGAGGACCGAGACACTGCACCGGGCCAGACTCACCACCGAGCCCGTGACCGTGCGACGACTGGGACCGCCCGGCTCCGCCGCCTCCGGGGCCGTGATGATCGAGGTCGATTCGTTCACCAGGGGTTCCGGCGCCAGGGTCCGGGACGCGGTCCGGGGCGCCCCGTCGGACGCCGGCGTGCTGCTCGACCTCCGCGGCAACTCCGGCGGCCTGGTCACCGAGGCCGTCACCGCCGCCTCCGCCTTCCTGGACGGCGGCCTGGTCGCCACGTACGACGTGCACGGCGAGCAGCGCGCCCTGTACGCCGAGCCGGGCGGCGACACCGACCGCCCCCTCGTCGTCCTGGTCGACGGCGGCACGATGAGCGCCGCCGAACTCCTCACCGGCGCCCTCCAGGACCGGGGCCGCGCCGTCACCGTCGGCTCACGGACCTTCGGCAAGGGCTCGGTCCAGATGCCGAGCAAGCTTCCGGGCGGCTCGGTGGCCGAGCTGACCGTCGGCCACTACCGCACCCCGGCGGGACGCAGCGTCGACGAACGCGGCATCACCCCGGACCTCGCGGTCGGCTCCGGGGCCGAGCGGCGGGCCGAAACAGTATTGAGTGGCCTCGGGGGTGGGTCGTAGTGCGAAAATGGCCGCACTATGGCTAAGGAAAAGGACACGGGGCGCAAGCTCATCGCGCAGAACAAGAAGGCGCGGCACGACTACCACATCCTCGACACCTACGAGTGCGGCCTCGTGCTCATGGGCACCGAGGTCAAGTCGCTGCGGCTGGGCCGGGCCTCCCTGGTGGACGGCTTCGTCCAGATCGACCGGGGCGAGGCATGGCTGCACAACATCCACGTCCCCGAGTACGTGCAGGGGACCTGGACCAACCACTCGGCCAAGCGGAAGCGCAAGCTGCTGATGCACCGCGCCGAGATCGACAAGCTGGAGTCGAAGTCGGGCGAGACCGGCCACACGATCGTGCCGCTCGCGCTGTACTTCAAGGACGGCCGGGTCAAGGTCGAGATCGCGCTCGCCAAGGGCAAGAAGGAGTACGACAAGCGCCAGACCCTCCGCGAGAAGCAGGACACGAGGGAGACCAACCGCGCGATCTCGGCGGCACGCAGGCGCCAGCGGAGCGCGTAGGACCGTGCCCGGTCCGGCTCCGCCGGGCGGCGGCAGGAATAGGCTGGCATCGTCGCGTGTTGGTCACGTACGATGGCACTGCACCTCACAGCAGGTGCACGCATTGAAAACAAAACATGGGGATGATCGGTTTCGACAGCGGATGTCGAAGCAGGGGAAGCGTGTCGAGGAAGCGGCAATGATCTCGTAAACCATATGTCGCAACCAATAATCGCCAACACCAAGCGCGATTCCTTCGCCCTCGCTGCCTAAGTAGCGACTTGCGAAGTGTCAGCCCGGGGGTGATCCCGACCCGGATCCTGGCATCATCAAGGGATCTAAACTTCTAGACCCGGTCACGGGGCCTGGAAGGAAATCAAACAGTGACTGAGCCCGTCGGAGACTTGTTCGCGTGATTTCCGGGGCTGAGAAAAGCGCAGCGAACTGCACACGGAGAAGCCCTGATTCTGCACCGTTGGACGCGGGTTCGATTCCCGCCATCTCCACAATTCCCATGTGAGCCTCTGCCCCGCGAACGTCTTCGCGGGGCAGAGGCATTTTCATGCCCTGCGGACGGGCGCCCCCGGCGGCGCGGAGGGCCATGGGCAGCCCGCCCGCGTGGTCCTGACCAGCGGCAACGGCATGCGTGGCGGCTCCTGCCCGATCGCAGTGCTTGAATGGACCGACCCCGTTCATGGCTGAGCAAGGAGAAACGCTGTGCCCCTGGTGTCTGTCGTGATGCCCGTGTACAACTCGGCCGCCACTCTCGGCGCTGCGGTCCGGTCGGTGCTCACGCAGACCCACAGCGACCTGGAGCTGCTGATCACCGACGACAAGTCGACCGACGACTCCATGGACCTGCTCATGGAGTTCGCCCGGCAGGACAGTCGCGTCCTGCCGGAATCGGCACCCGAACAGGGCGGTGCCGGCCGGGCACGCAACCTTGCCATCGAGCGGGCCCGGGGGGACTACATCGCCTTTCTCGACAGTGACGACATGTGGCTTCCGGAGAAGACCGAGCGGCAGGTCGATTTCGCTGCGGCAGGTGATGCGCCTCTGACGTTCACCTCCTACTACAAGATGGACGCCGATTACGAGGGTGAAAGCACCGATTTCACCCCGAACGGTCGTGTGATCCGGGCGAGAGAGCACGTGGACTACCGCGCGATGCTGGTCCGGGACTACATCGGCGCACTGACCGCCATGTATGACCGCAACGCCCTCGGCACGCGGTTGATGCCGGAGATGCGGAAGAGGCAGGACTACGCCCTGTGGCTGTCGATCATGCGGGACGGTGCTGACGCCCGGGGTCTGACCGAGCCGCTGGCGGTGTACCGGGCCCACCAGGCAGGTTCGCTGTCCTCCAACAAGCTGTCGCTCATCCAGTACAACTGGGCGCTGTACCGCGAGCAGGAGAGTCTGTCGGTGCCCCGGGCGACGCGGGCGCTGACCGGTGCCGTCTGGCAGTCGCTGCGCAACTCGCGGATCTAGGGTCTTTCGTCTGGATCGGGCCGGACCGGTGACCCGTGACCCGTGATCTGTGACCCGTGACCCGTGACCCGTGATCTGTGACCCGTGACCCGTGACCCGTGACCCGTGATCTGTGACCCGTGACCCGTGACCCGTGATCTGTGACCTGTGACCTGTGACCGGTTCCGTGTGAAAGGTGTCGGGGCCGGTCCCGATCTCCTCGGTGCGGATCGCAGCGGACCCTGTGTCGGACCCGTCTGGGATGCTCCGGACATGGAGATGACAGTGCAGCTGACGATCGACTGTTCCGATCCGCAGGCAATGGTGACTTTCTGGGCAGAGGCCCTGGGATACGTGCCTGAGCCTCCGCCCGGCGGGCATGCCACGTGGCGTGCCCACTGGGCGGCGATGGGGGTGCCCGAGGAGGAGTTGCCGGCCGGTGCCGGGGATGTTCCGGAGTCGATCATCGATCCTGCGGGACGTGGACCGAGGGTGTGGTTCCAGCAGGTTCCGGAGCCGAAGGCCGCCAAGAACCGGTGGCACTTCGACCTGAAGGTCGGTGGGGGCAGTGACGTCCCGCTGGACGTCCGTACATCGCGGGTCAGGGCCACCGTGGAACGCCTGGTCCAAGCCGGTGCCACCGTGCTGCGGATCAAGGACGAGCCCGACTCGGGGTTCTACGCCGCCGCCATGCAGGACCCCGAGGGCAACGAATTCGACATCGTCTGAGGGCTGTCGCCTCGTGACGGGCGGAGGGCTGTCGTACCTCGTGGCCGCTGCCCCGTGCCGGTCGATCCCGTACTCGACCGCATGGCGCTCGCGGCAATCCACCACCGGGGGGCCGATTTCCGCGCGCCGGTCACCGTACCCGGGGGGCCCGGACCCCGGCTGCCGTGATGGCCAGCGCCAGGGCCGCCGCGCAGACCGGTGCGATGTAGCCCGCCACCTGTCCCGTGTGCTCCACCATCCAGCCCCCGGTCGCCGAACCCGCCGCGATGCCGCCCAGCAGCGCGGTCACGGCCAGCGTCATGCCCTCGTTCAACTGGCTCTCCGGGGTGAGGCGTTGCACCAGGGTCATCCCGGTCACCATGGTCGGGGCCGTCGCCGCGCCGGCCAGCAGGAGCGCGCCGGCGAGGGCGAGCAGGGAACCGGTCGAGGCTGCGGCGAGGAACGGGAGGGACATCAGGGCCGTCATTCCGGCCAGGCAGCCGAGCAGTCGGCGCCGGATGTCCGCGGCCGGGCGGAGCGATCCGTACAGCAGCCCGGCCACGCATGAACCGGCCGCCTGGAGTGCCAGGATCGCGCCCCCGGCGTGGGCGATCGTGACGACCTCCATCGCGCCGAAGACCGCACCGGTGGCGAGGAAGGCGGCGAGCAGGGCCGGCATGCCCGGGGTGCGGAGGGGGGTGCCCGCGTGGGTGCGGGGGGCCACGGGGGGTTCGGTGGCGCGCTGGGCGGCGAAGATCAGTACGCCGGTCATCAGCAGGACCGCCCCGACAAGCGTTCCGGCCTCCGGGAAGAGCGCCGCGCACAGCAGTGCGGCCAGCGCCGGGCCGAGCATGAAGCAGAGTTCGTCGGCGGCCTGTTCGAAGGAGTTCGCGGTGTGCAGGGCGGCCGGGTCGCCCCGGTGCAGATGCGCCCAGCGGGCCCGGGACATCCCGCCCGTGTTGGGGGTGGTGGCGGTCGCCGCGTAGGAGGCGAAGAGGGTCCAGGCCGGGGCGTCGTAGTGCACGCAGAGCAGCAGGGCCAGCGATCCGAGCGCGGCGATCGCGGTGGCGGGCACCGCGACCTTGGCCTGCCCGTGCCGGTCGACCAGCCGGGCCGTCCAGGGGGCGACCACCGCCGTGGCGGCGAGGCCGGTCGCGGTGACGGCCCCGGCCAGGGCGTACGAGCCGCGCGAACCGGCGATCATGATGACCGCGCTGACGCTGAACATCCCCATCGGCAGCCGGGCGATGAGATTGCCCACGGTGAAGGCGCGGGCGCCCGGGGTGGCGAGCAGCCTGCGGTACGGGTTGGTGGACGCCCGCCGGGCGGGCGCGGTGCGCGGGGCGATGACCAGCCGGTCACCGGAGAGGGCGAGTACGGGGCGGTCGGCGGGGGTTCTCTCGTACGGCATGGATCAAGCGTCGGGGTGCACGGTGTCCGGGGTCCAACACCTACTCCGTAGTGATTGACGCATCTGTGTTGTAAATTCTGGTGTGGCCTCCTCCGATGACGATCCGGGTGCCCGGACGCGTTCCGCCGACACCCACACCGACCCCCGGCTGCTCCGTGCCTTCGTCGCGGTCGCCGAGGAGCTGCACTTCACCCGGGCCGCGGCCCGGCTCTACATCGCCCAGCAGGCGCTGAGCCGCGACATCCGCCGGCTGGAGCGCGAACTGGGCGCGGAACTCTTCGTACGGACCACCCGGCAGGTCGCCCTCACCGCCGACGGCGAGCGGCTGCTGCCGTACGCGCGGCGGGTGCTGGACGCGCACGCCGAGCTTGCCGCCGCCTTCGCCGACCCCGCGGCCCGGCCGCTCTTCGTCGACCTCAACACCGATGGCATGGCGGCCGCCCGGGTGCTCGCCCTCGCCCGCGAGCTGGCCCCGGCCTGCGAGCTGATGGCCCGGTTCGAGAGCGGCCTGACCTGGGCGGCGGGCGAGATCCTCGCCGGGCGGCTCGATGTCTCCTTCGGCCGCGCCGCCGGACTCGACCCCGGCGTACGGGCCCGGCTGGGCGTGCAGCCGGTGCGGTACGAGCCGATGGCCGTGCTGCTCCCCGACGACCACCCGCTCGCCGCGCGCGAGACGGTCGCGCTCGGTGACCTGGCCGGGGAGACCGTCTACGCGGGCGACGGAAACCCGCGCACGAAGGAGTGGACGGACTTCGCCCGGCTGCTCTTCGCCGAGTGGGACATCGAACTGGCGCCGCCCGTGCCGCTCGCGATAGGCGTGGCCGAATTCCAGCGGGTCATGGCCAAGGACCGGAACCCGGTGCTCGCCGTGGTCGACTTCCCTCCGATACCCGGCACCGTGATCCGTCCGCTGGTCCGGCCCGTGCCGCTCTCGCCGCTGCTGCTGGTCTGGCGCAAGGGGCTGCGCCATCCCGGCCTGGACGCACTGCGCGAGGCGGCGGCCCGGCTGGGCGCCGAGGAGGGCTGGATGGTGCGCCCCGGCGACAGCTGGCTCCCCGGGCCCGACGCGGCCCTGATGCTGGGGTCCGGCTGAGCGGGCGCGGTGCGCCCCGAGGTATACCTTCGCCGGGCCGGGCACCGGTACGACCGCCCGGTGCCGGGTGACGTAACGGGCGGGAAATACGGGTGAACCAGCCCTGTCACGCATCGTTGGCAGGCTCGCCCCTCGGCATCATCGGGCAGCAGCGGGACGAGAGCCGGGAAGACCACATGCACCAGGACGAACAGCACGGGCCTCTCACGGGTTTCACCGTCGGGGTCACCGCCGCACGGCGCGCGGAGGAGTTCGGCGCGCTGCTGGAACGACGCGGCGCCACGGTCCTGCACGCTCCCGCGCTGCGGACCGTGCCGCTCGCCGCCGACGGCGAACTCCTCGCCGCCACCCGCGGAATCATCGAGTCCGCACCCGATGTGGTCGTCGCCACCACCGCTGTCGGCTTCCGCGGCTGGATCGAGGCCGCCACGGGCTGGGGCCTGGGCGAGCGGCTGCTGGCGGCCCTGGGCGGCGCGGAACTGCTGGCCCGCGGCCCCAAGGTCAAGGGAGCCGTCCGGGCCGCCGGGCTGACCGAGACGTGGTCACCCGCATCCGAGTCCATGGCCGAGGTCCTGGAACGGCTCCTGGACGAGGGTGTGGCGGGCCGCCGCATCGCCCTCCAACTGCACGGCGAACCCCTCCCCGGCTTCGTCGAGTCGCTGCGCGCCGGCGGCGCCGAGGTCCTCGCCGTACCCGTCTACCGCTGGACGGATCCCGAGGACATCGCCCCGCTCGACCGGCTGCTCGACACCACTCTCGCCCGCGGTCTGGACGCCCTCACCTTCACCAGCGCCCCGGCCGCCGTCTCGCTGCTCCGCCGGGCCGAGAGACGCGGGCTGCTCCCGGAGCTCCTGAGCGCGCTGCGCGAGGACGTCCTCGTGGCCTGCGTCGGACCGGTCACCGCCCTGCCGTTGCAGGCCCGGGGCATCGACACCGTCCAGCCGGAACGTTTCCGGATCGCCCCGCTCGTCCAGCTGATCTGCCGGGAACTCCCCGCCAGGGCGCCGGCGTTGCCGGTCGCCGGGCACCGGGTCGAGATCCGGGGCCATGCCGTGATCGTCGACGGTGGGCCTCGCCCGGTGCCTCCCGCCGGGATGACGCTGCTGCACGTCCTGGCCCGCCGACCGGGCTGGGTGGTGTCCCGCGCCGATCTGCTGCGGGCACTGCCCGGTGGCGGCACGGACGAGCACGCGGTGGAGACCGCCGTGGCGCGGCTGCGCACGGCACTGGGCGCGCCCCGCCTGATCCAGACGGTCGTCAAGCGCGGCTACCGGCTGGCGCTGGACCCGGTGGCGGCGGCGGACGGTGGGGCGGACGACGGGGCGGACCGTGGGGCGGACGACGGGGTGGACCGTGGGGCGGACGACGGGGTGGACCGTGGGGCGGACGACGGGGTGGATGGTGGTTCGGCGCGGTCGTGACCGGGTCGCCGGTCCGTTCGGCGGGGTCCGGAGACTGTGCCGCTGTCCGTGGCGTGGCCACTCCCGTTGCCGGTTTCGGTTGTCGGTTCCGATGTGAAGTTCCGTTGCGAACTTCCGTTGTCAGTGCCGTTTGTTACAACGGGTCAGGCAGGAAGAGCCAATGGGAAGGGGGCCCCGTGGGTACCTGGGGCAGCGGGAATTTCGACAGTGACACGGCCGCGGATCATCTGTCCGGCATCACCGGACGCCTCGTCTCGGAGATCGAGGAGGCGATGGCCGGCGACCCGGTCGTCCTGGAGCCCGACGAGTACGACGGCGTCGCCGTGCCGTGCAACGTCGAGCTGCTGTGCCTGATGGCGGAGCAGGGGTACGTAGGCGCGCGTGTGCCGGAGCCCGCGGTGGTCGAGAAGTGGAAGAAGACGTTCATGGACGTGTGGGAGCGGACCATCGACGGCCTGGAGCCCGGGCAGGGGTACAAGGAGGACAGACGCGCGGAGCTGATCCGTACCTTCGACCGGCTGTCGACCCTGGCCGGGCGGGAGCACGCCGGGGAGTGACCGGGCGTTCTCCGCCGTGCGCAGGGAAGGGCGGAAGGCCGAGATCGCCGGCGTCGACCACGAGATCGGGCGTGAACGCCTCGACGAATCGTTCATGGGCGCCGGCGTCGCTCAGGTGACCATGGAGTGCGATCACCTCGTGGACCGCCGGCCGGTCGTCGGCCGTCAGGCTCATCGCGAACTCCAGACACATCGGTAGGTACGCGCCGGTCGAGGCCGGTACCGCCTTCCGGCCAACTCGCTTTCATCGGTGCCGGAATCGCGCCGGAATCGTGCCGGGATAGCGTGCGGGAATGAGCCATGGAATCCACCGCCTCGACGCGGACGCACGTCTCCGTCCCCTCGCCCCGGACGACGCCGCCTCCCTCGCCGTCGCACTGACGCGCAGCCGCACGTACATGCAGCCCTGGGAGCCCGTGCGGCCCGACTCCTTCTACACCGAGCAGGGGCAGCGGGAGCGGCTGGCCGCGCTGCTCGCCGACCGCGACGCGGGACGGGCGATGCCCTGGGTGCTCGCCGACGAGGAGGACCGTGCGATCGGCGCGTTCAACCTGAACGGCATCGTGCTCGGGCCGCTCCGCAGCGGGACGCTCGGTTACTGGGTCGACGTCGAGCACGCGGGCCGCGGTCTGGCCACGGCCGCCGTGACGCGCATCTGCGAGCTGGCCAGGGACGAGCTGCACCTGCACCGGGTGGAGGCGGGGACGGTCGTGGACAACTTCGCCTCGCAGCGGGTGCTCGCGAAGTGCGGCTTCGAGCAGTTCGGGATGGCCCCGCGCTACCTCCACATCAACGGTGAGTGGCGCGACCACTGCCTGTTCCAGCGGATCCTGCACGACGGTCCGCCCGTGGGCTGAGCGACCGTCCGGGGCGATCGGCCGTCAGAGGTCCCCGGTGCGCAGCCGGGTGTGCCGATGCCCGTCCAGCGGCCACGGCGGACGCGCCGGAATCACCTCCGCGAAGCCGTATCCGCTCTTCTCCGCGACCCGGCAGGACGCCTCGTTGCCCAGCTGGTGCAGGAGGTCGAGCCGCGTCAGTACATCCCCCGCGAACGTCTCGAACGCCCAGTCGCCGAGGGCTCCGAGCGCCAGCGGCGCGATCCCGCGGCCGCGGGCGGGGGCAGAAGTCCAGTAGCCGACCTCCGCGTCGCCGGAGCCCGGTGCGGGGTGCTTGAGCGCCACATTGCCGACCGGTTCGCTCCCGTGATCGCGGTCCACCACCGCGAAGCTGAAGTATCCGCCGGACACCCACCCCTCCTGTCGCACCCGCAGCCACTGTTCCGCCGTCGCCTCGTCCGTGACCTGGGACCGCAGCATGGTGCGCATCGCGGGATCGCGGTACGCCTCGATCAGCGCCGGGATGTCCTCGGCCAGCCAGGGCCGGAGCAGGAGCGGCCCGGCCGAGAGGGTGGTGGTGACAGGATCGTCGTACATGCGGACACCGTACGGGTCGCCCGCGCGACGACCCGTGGGGCGGTAGGGGTTCCGGGCGGGCGCCGCGAGGGGCACCCTGGAGGAGACCCCACCGGTGACCCGAGGCGGTGACATGCGCATGGCGGCCGGCAAGAGTTCGTGCGACTGGCGGTTCGACTCAGGTCGGCCCTGTCTGGACCTGGTGGCGACCGGGGTCGGGACCACCGGCGCGTGTGAACTGCTCGACTGCGCAGAGCGGCTCGCGGACTGGCTCGTCGCCGCCGGGCTCGTACCGGACGGCACCCACCTCGACGTTGTGGACGAGAGCTGGGTGGTGCGCTTCCGGCAGTTGCGGACCGGCGTCGAACGGCTGCTGACGGCAGAGCTCGGCGGCAGCCGCGGCGCCGGGAGCGCCCTGGAACGGGTCAACGCGCTCGCCGCCGGGGCGCCACCGGGGCTGCGGGCCGTGCGCGGCAGCGGCGGCAAGCTGGTACGGGCACTGAGCGCCGATCCCGAGTGCGGTGCGCTGCTGGCCGCCGTCGCCCGCGACGCCGTGGAACTCCTCACCGACCCCGTGGCGCGGGCCGGGCTGCGCCGCTGCGAGGCCGACAACTGCCGCCGGCTGTACCTGGACACCTCGCGCGGCCGACGCCGCCGCTGGTGCTCCGGCGAGGTCTGCGGGAACCGCGAGCGGGTGGCCCGGCACCGCCGTCGGGCGGCGGCTTCGGCGGTGCCGGACACGGCTGTTCCGTAGCGGGCGCCGGGAATCGCGTGGCCGGGTACGCATCCGCAACCGGTCCGAAGGATCCTCAACCGGTCCGAAGAATTCCTGACCCGGTACGAAAGAATCCTCGGCCGGTCCGAAAGAATCCTCGGCCGGTTTGAACGGATCGCGGCCCGCCCCCGTATTCGATGACCTGGGAGCTCCACAGGGTCTCGACCGGGAGGGTTCGGGTGCGCAAGGATGCGGCCGTGGCCGGTGATCGTCCGCACAGGGCTCGGCATCGCGGCAGGCAGTCAGCGCCGCCCGCCCCGCCCCCGCACGCCCCCGTGCCCTCTTCCACTTCCTCACCCCGCTCCCCGTCGCCTTCCGCCGTCCCGGACGAGGAGCTGATGAGGGCGCTCTACCGCGAGCATGCCGGGCCCCTGTTCGCGTACGTGCTCCGCCTGGTCGCCGGTGACCGGCAGCGCGCCGAGGACGTGGTGCAGGAGACGCTCATCCGGGCCTGGAAGAACGCCGGGCGGCTGGGCGGCGCGACCGGATCGGTCCGGCCCTGGCTGGTGACGGTCGCCCGGCGCATCGTCATCGACGGCCACCGCAGCCGACGGGCCCGGCCGCCCGAGGTCGACCCGTCGCCGCTGGAGGCGGTGCCCGCGGAGGACGAGATGGAGAAGGCGCTGTGGCTGATGACGCTGTCCGAGGCGCTCGACGATCTGACCACCGCGCACCGGGAGGCCCTGGTCGAGACCTACTTCAAGGGCCGCACGGTCGGTGAGGCGGCCGAGGTGCTGGGCATTCCGAGCGGGACGGTACGGTCGCGGGTCTTCTACGCGCTGCGCTCGATGAGACTCGCACTGGAGGAGAGGGGGATCACGGCATGAACGACGACCACGAATGGGAGCCCTTCGGGCTCAGGCCGACCGGCCCCCGCAGCTTCTCAGGCCCCTCAGGCCCCTCAGGCCCCCGTAGCCCCTCCGACTCCCACAGCCCTTCCGGTCCGTCCGGCCACCGCACCCCCGTCGATCCCGCCGGGCACGACGCCGCCGGTGCGTACCTCCTCGGTGTTCTCGACGACGCCGGGGCGTCCGCCTTCGAGGCGCACCTGACCGGCTGTGACCTGTGTGCCGCCCGGCTCGACGAGCTCGCCGGCCTGGAGCCCGTGCTCGCGCGGGTCGCCGGCCACCGGGGTGCGCCCGCCGTCCGGTACGTACCGGGGCAGCCCGGCCCCCAGGTGCTGGAGCGGCTGGTCGACGAGGTGACGGCCGGGCGGGTCCGGCGCAGGCGCCGCTCCATGGTTCTGGTTGCGGCGGCGGTGGCGCTGATCATCGGCGGCCCGGTGGTCGCGGTCCTGGCGGGCGGCGACGACGGCCCGGCGGCGCGGGCGGCCGGACCGTACCCCACCGGCTCCACCACACCGACGACTCCCACCGGCCCCACCACCCCGACCGGCCCCACCACCCCGACCGACCCCACCACCCCCGCCGAGGGCGCCGCCTTCCGCCGCATGCCGGAGAAGGTGCGGGCCACCGACCCCCGTACCCGGGTCTCGGCCACCGTCGGCATGGCGGAGAGGCCCTGGGGCACCAGCACCGTGCTGGAGCTCAGGAACGTGACGGGCCCGCAGAAATGCCGCCTGATCGCGGTGTCGAGGACCGGCGAGGAAGAGGTCGTCACCTCATGGTCCGTACCGGAGTGGGGGTACGGCATCCAGGACTCCCCGTACCCGGGCGCGGAACACCCGCTCTATGTCTCCGGCGGAGCGGCCATGGGGCGGGGCGACATCGACCATTTCGAGGTGCGTACGTTCGACGGCGGGCGGCTGGTCGAGGTAGATGCCTGACCGATACCCCCGGCAGACCATTTCGAGACGCGCGGCAGGTGCGCGGCGGGTCACCCTTCGCATAAGGTTGACGGCTGCCCAATGCACGTCAGAAGGGGGCCTCGGTGGCCGCGCAGGATGCCGCTGTCGATTCGTTGCGGGACCGGGAAATCGGTGTCGAGCAGGAACATCTCGACCGTGTTTATCACCGCCTTGAGGAGAAGATCCACGAGGCGGAATTTCTCATGAATGACGCCGTCAAGCGCGGCCAGGTGGGTACCCCGGGGGCGCTCGCCGAGCGTGACGCCCAGGTGTTCCGGGCCGGAATCCACCTCAACCGGCTGAACAGCGAGTTCGAGGACTTCCTCTTCGGAAGGATCGACCTGCTGCTCGGCAAGGACGGTGTACGCGGCCCGGACGGCGCGTACACCTCCGTCGAACCGGCCGAGGACGCGGTACGCGACGACAGTTCGGCCGAGATCGCGGAGACGCTGCACATCGGCCGGATCGGGGTCCTCGACTCCGACTACGCGCCGCTGGTCATCGACTGGCGCGCGCCGGCCGCCGCACCGTTCTACCGGTCGACGCCGAAGGAACCCGGCAGGGTCGTGCGCCGCCGGGTCATCCGCTCCAAGGGCCGCAAGGTCCTCGGGGTCGAGGACGACCTGATGCGCCCCGAGCTGACCTCGTACCTGCACGGCGCCGAGCTGCCGGTGATCGGGGACGGCGCCCTGATGGCGGCGCTCGGCCAGGCCCGCAGCCACACCATGCGGGATATCGTCTCCTCCATCCAGGCCGAACAGGACCTGGTGATCCGGGCCCCCGCCGCCTCGGTCACCGAGGTCTCCGGCGGTCCCGGCACCGGCAAGACGGCCGTCGCGCTGCACCGCGCCGCGTACCTCCTCTACCAGGACCGGCGGCGATACGCGGGCGGCATCCTCGTCGTGTCGCCGACCCCGCTCCTGGTCGCGTACACCGAAGGTGTGCTGCCCTCGCTGGGCGAGGAGGGGCAGGTCGCGATCCGTGCCGTCGGCTCGCTCTCCGACGAGGCGGCCGGCGTCGAGGGCGCCACCACCTACGACGACCCCGCCGTCGCCCGGATCAAGGGCTCCTCGCGGATGCTCCAGGTGCTGCGCAAGGCGTCCCGGGGCGCGCTGGAACAGCCCGGCACCTCCCGCAGGGCGGCGGACCGGGACGGCCAGCTGTCCTTCGGCGACGAGGAGGCGGCAACCGACGCCGCCCCGGCCACCCCCACCCGGCTGCGGGTCGTCGCGTTCGGCGCCCGCGTCGAGCTGAACGCCGACGAACTCCACCGCATCCGGCAGTCCGTCCTCGGCGGCACCGCACCGGTCAACCTGTTGCGCCCGCGCGCCCGCAGACTGCTGCTGGACGCCCTGTGGAACAGGTCCTCGGGCCGGGGCCGCTACACCGACCCGGAACTCGCCGCCGAACTGCGCTCGTCCTTCGACGAGGACGTCTCCACCGAGACGGACTTCCTCGACTTCCTGAACGCCTGGTGGCCCGAGCTGACCCCGCGCGGGGTGCTCGCGGCGATGGCCGACGAGAAGCGGCTCGGCCGCTGGGCCCGCCGGGTCCTCAACCAGGGCGAGGTGCGCCGTTTCGCCCGCTCCCTGAAGAGGCTCGACAGCGCGGGGAACGGGCCGTTGTCCGTGCACGACGTGGCCATCCTCGACGAGCTCCACACGCTGCTGGGCACACCGCACCGGCCGAAGAAGAAGCGCGAACTCGACCCGCTGGACCAGCTCTCCGGGCTGGAGGAACTGATGCCGCAGCGCGAGGAGACCCAGCGCGAGCGCGCCGAGCGGCTGGCCGCGGAGCGCACGGAGTACGCGCACGTCATCGTCGACGAGGCGCAGGACCTGACGCCCATGCAGTGGCGGATGGTCGGCCGCCGGGGCAGGCACGCCACCTGGACGATCGTCGGCGACCCCGCGCAGTCCTCCTGGTCCGACCCGGACGAGGCCGCCCGTGCGCGCGACGAGGCGCTCGGCAACCGGCCGCGCCGCCGCTTCACCCTCACGGTCAACTACCGCAACCCGGCGGAGATCGCCGAGCTGGCCGCCAAGGTCCTGGCGCTGGCGATGCCCGGGATGGAGTCCCCGTCCGCGGTCCGCTCCACCGGGGTGAAGCCGCGCTTCGAGACGGTACGGGACGGCGATCTGGCCGCCTCGGTGCGCGAGGAGGCGCGGCGGCTGCTCGGTGAGGTCGACGGCACGGTGGGCGTGGTCGTCGCGATGAACCGCCGGGCGCAGGCCCGTGCCTGGCTCGCCGAGCTGGGCGAGCGGGTGGTGGCGCTGGGCAGCCTGGAGGCGAAGGGCCTGGAGTACGACGCCACGGTGGTCGTCTCGCCCGCGGAGATCGCGGACGAGTCCCCGGCGGGCCTGCGGGTGCTGTACGTGGCGTTGACGCGTGCGACGCAGCAGCTCACGGTGGTGTCGGGGGAGCGGGATCTGCCGGACGAGGACGGAGTTCCGGACCTGCTGAGGGACTGATCGCCTGTTTTTCGGGTCAACCTGTGCTGCGGGGAATCACTTCTTCGGGGTCTTTGTTAGCCTGGTGTCGGCACCGGCTCGATCCAAGCCCCCGGGCCCAACCTTCGTCGCTACGAGCGACCACTTGCCGCGAGGCGAGCATGGCGGGTCGGTGCCGCTTGAACCAGAAGACAGACCCGCGTCACCTCCAGGTGGCGCGGGTCTGTTTTTGTTTCGGGAGTCCGTTCCCGTTCCGGATCCGGCCGGACTCCGTCTGGGCCCCGGTGGACCCCGCGCCGACCCCGGTGGACCCCGCTGATCTCCAGTGGACCCCGCCGGATCGCAGTGGATCCGGCGGGCCCCGGCCGGATCCCGCCGGGGCAGGCTCAGGGCTTCCATCGAAGCCCCCATATCTCGTATGGTGGAAACTACTTTCCGAAGAGTGGCAGTCATTACCGGCTACCGGCCAGTAGGTGCGACGATCGGGAAGCGTGTTCGAGGCGAGCGCCCCGGCCGCGCGGCAAAGAAGCTAAGGAAAGCGAAGGACTCGGCCATGGCAACGGCGCCCAGCGTCTCGTACTCGATGACGGTCAGGCTGGAGGTGCCCGCGAGCGGCACAGCGGTCTCCCAGCTCACCACGGCCGTGGAGTCCTCCGGCGGTTCGGTCACCGGCCTCGACGTGACCGCCTCCGGTCACGAGAAGCTCCGGATCGACGTCACCATCGCGGCCACCTCCACCTCGCACGCCGACGAGATCGTCGAGGGTCTGCGCGGCATCGAGGGCGTCGTCCTCGGCAAGGTCTCCGACCGTACGTTCCTGATGCACCTCGGCGGCAAGATCGAGATGGCGTCCAAGCACCCCATCCGCAACCGTGACGACCTCTCGATGATCTACACCCCGGGCGTGGCCCGGGTCTGCATGGCGATCGCCGAGAACCCCGAGGACGCCCGCCGCCTCACCATCAAGCGCAACACCGTTGCGGTCGTGACCGACGGCTCCGCCGTGCTCGGCCTCGGCAACATCGGCCCGATGGCCGCCATGCCGGTCATGGAGGGCAAGGCGGCCCTCTTCAAGCGGTTCGCCGACATCGACGCCTGGCCGATCTGCCTGGACACCCAGGACACCGACGCCATCGTCGAGATCGTCAAGGCGATCGCCCCCGGCTTCGCGGGCATCAACCTGGAGGACATCTCCGCCCCCCGCTGCTTCGAGATCGAGGCGCGGCTGCGCGAGGCCCTGGACATCCCGGTCTTCCACGACGACCAGCACGGCACCGCGATCGTCGTGCTGGCCGCGCTGACCAACGCGCTTCGCGTGGTGGGCAAGGGGATCGGGGACGTACGCGTCGTCATGTCCGGCGCCGGAGCGGCCGGTACGGCCATCCTGAAGCTCCTCATCGCCGCGGGCGTCAAGCACGCCGTCGTCGCCGACATCCACGGCGTGGTGCACGCAGGCCGCGAGGACCTCGTCTCCGCCGACGCCGACTCGCCGCTGCGCTGGATCGCCGACAACACCAACCCGGAGTCCGTCACCGGCACCCTCAAGCAGGCGGTCGTGGGCGCCGACGTCTTCATCGGCGTCTCCGCCCCGAACGTGCTGGACGGCGACGACGTCGCGGCCATGGCCGAGGGTGCGATCGTGTTCGCGCTCGCGAACCCGGACCCCGAGGTCGACCCGGCAATCGCTCGCCAGACGGCGGCAGTTGTCGCCACCGGCCGCTCCGACTTCCCGAACCAGATCAACAACGTGCTGGTCTTCCCGGGTGTCTTCCGCGGTCTGCTGGACGCCCAGTCCCGCACCGTCAACACGGAGATGATGCTCGCCGCGGCGGGCGCCCTCGCCGACGTGGTCGCCGAGGACGAGCTGAACGCGAACTACATCATCCCGTCGGTCTTCAACGACCGGGTCGCGGGCGCGGTCGCCGGAGCCGTCCGGGACGCCGCGAGGGCGGCCGCCGGTACCCGCCCGGCCTCGGGCGAGCTCGGCTGACCCGGACCCCCCGGTACGACCCGGCGCGGCCCCGTCCGCGCCGGCCGCGCCCGCGGCGCCCCACGCCGGTCCGGCTCACGTCGGCCCGGCCTACGGCGCGTCGCGGGTCGCGACGCCCCAAACGCCCCTTTAGGGTGGGCGGGCGGCACGCCCCGCGCAGGCCCCGCATTCGCTGCGGAACGCTTTCGGGGAGTCGACGGAACGTCACCACGAAGAGGCCGTGGCGCTTTTCGTGTGACTCCGGAGGGTGCCGGATTGGCGTTACCGCCGCAGGTGGGGGCAGGATGCGTAATCGGGCGCGAGGGTCTGACGACAGACCCGGGTCCGGGGACTGTCCGAGGGCCCTGGCAGCATCGGCTTCGATCTCACGCCTCACAGGCAAGAAGAACACGGGAGTAACAACATGAACCGCAGTGAGCTGGTGGCCGCCCTGGCCGACCGCGCCGAGGTGACTCGCAAGGACGCCGACGCCGTTCTGGCCGCCCTCGCCGAGACCGTCGGTGAGATCGTCGCCAAGGGCGACGAGAAGGTCACCATCCCCGGCTTCCTGACCTTCGAGCGCACCCACCGTGCCGCTCGCACCGCTCGTAACCCGCAGACCGGCGACCCGATCAACATCCCGGCCGGCTACAGCGTGAAGGTCTCCGCGGGCTCCAAGCTCAAGGAAGCCGCCAAGGGCAAGTAAGCCCCACAGGCGCGACGAAGGGCGGTCACCCCACCAGGGTGACCGCCCTTCGGTGTACCGGCCCGAGAGGCCCCGTTCTGGGCCTCTGCGGCCCGGTATCGAGCCCCCGGGCCCCGTTCGGCGGGGAACAGGGGCCGGAAAACGGGGAACGGGGGCCCGGGGCAGCGCCCCGAACCCCCGTCAGCAGCCTTCCGGCGCGCGGTCTCAGACCAGCGCCCCGCCCGGCAGCTCGACCTTCGCGCCCAGCTTCTCCAGCTTGTCCATGAAGTTCTCGTAGCCGCGGTTGATCAGGTCGATGCCGTGCACCCGCGAGGTGCCCTGCGCCGCCAGTGCGGCGATCAGGTACGAGAAGCCGCCGCGCAGGTCCGGGATGACCAGGTCCGCGCCCTGCAGCCGGGTCGGTCCGGACACGACCGCCGAGTGCAGGAAGTTGCGCTGGCCGAAGCGGCAGTCGGAGCCGCCCAGGCACTCGCGGTAGAGCTGGATGTGCGCGCCCATCTGGTTGAGCGCGGAGGTGAAGCCGAGCCGGGACTCGTACACCGTCTCGTGGACGATGGACAGGCCCGTGGCCTGCGTCAGGGCCACCACCAGCGGCTGCTGCCAGTCGGTCTGGAAGCCGGGGTGCACGTCCGTCTCCAGGGCGATGGCGTTCAGCGCGCCGCCCGGGTGCCAGAAGCGGATGCCCTCGTCGTCGATCTCGAAGGCACCGCCGACCCGGCGGAAGGTGTTGAGGAACGTCATCATCGAGCGCTGCTGTGCGCCCCGTACGTAGATGTTGCCCTCGGTGGCCAGCGCCGCGGACGCCCAGGAGGCCGCCTCCAGGCGGTCCGGGATGGCCCGGTGGGTGTAACCGTCCAGCCGGTCGACACCGGTGATCCGGATCGTCCGGTCGGTGTCCATCGAGATGATCGCGCCCATCTTCTGCAGTACGCAGATGAGGTCCTCGATCTCCGGCTCCACGGCCGCGTTGGACAGCTCGGTGACGCCCTCGGCCAGCACGGCCGTCAGCAGCACCTGCTCGGTGGAGCCCACCGACGGGTACGGCAGCCGGATCTTCGTGCCGCGCAGCCGCTGCGGGGCCTCCAGGTACTGCCCGTCCGCCCGCTTCTCGATGGTCGCGCCGAACTGCCGAAGCACGTCGAAGTGGAAGTCGATCGGCCGGCCGCCGATGTCGCAGCCGCCGAGCCCCGGGATGAACGCGTGGCCGAGCCGGTGCAGCAGCGGGCCGCAGAACAGGATCGGGATGCGCGAGGAGCCCGCGTGGGCGTCGATGTCGGCGACGTTGGCGCTCTCCACATGGGTCGGGTCCAGGATCAGCTCACCCGGTTCGTCACCGGGCCGGACCGTCACGCCGTGCAGCTGGAGCAGCCCCCGGACCACCCGCACGTCGCGGATGTCGGGCACGTTGCGCAGCCGACTGGGCCCGCTGCCGAGCAGCGCGGCGACCATCGCCTTCGGCACCAGGTTCTTGGCGCCTCTGACGCGGATCTCGCCCTCCAGCGGGGTTCCGCCGTGGACAAGCAGGACATCGTCTGTGCCGGTCATGAATCTCGCGTTCCGGAGTGGTCGGGCAGGGGGCCAAACGAAAGAGTAATGGCCGACCACCCCCGTTCCGTAAGAGAACAGGGGGTGTACGAACGTCATGAATCCGCCACAACACGCTCTGCTCCCCGAGACTTGCGGAGGGTTACCGTCCGCAAGGCCCTCCGGATCGCGCGCTCCCCATGCATCCGTGCGCCCTGAGCTGCGCTCCGGCCCGGCCGGTGACCGGGCGGTCCACTTGGTCCCCGCGGCGGGCGAAGATGCGGGATCATTTCTGCCATGACCGAGGTGTCCTCGCTCACAGGGCGACTGCTCGTGGCCACACCCGCGCTCGCGGACCCGAATTTCGACCGCGCGGTGGTGCTCCTGCTCGACCACGACGAGGAGGGCTCACTCGGCGTGGTCCTGAACCGCCCGACCCCGGTCGGCGTCGGTGACATCCTCACGCCCTGGGCCGGCCTGACCGGTGAGCCGGACGTCGTGTTCCAGGGCGGCCCGGTCTCGCTCGACTCGGCGCTCGGTGTGGCCGTGATCCCCGGCGACGAGGGTCCGCTCGGCTGGCGCCGGGTGTACGGGGCGATCGGCCTGGTGGACCTGGAGGCGCCGCCGGAGCTGCTGGCGGCGGCGCTGGGCTCGCTGCGGATCTTCGCCGGGTACGCGGGCTGGGGCCCCGGACAGCTGGAGACCGAACTGACCGAGGGTGCCTGGTACGTCGTGGAGTCGGAACCCGGGGACGTCTCCTTCCCGCGCCCGGAGCACCTCTGGCGCGCGGTCCTGCGCCGCCAGCGCAGCGAACTGGCGATGATCGCCACGTATCCGGACGACCCTTCGCTGAACTGAAGCTCCGGGCGGTCGGTACCCTTGGCGGTTATGAGCACTCTTGAGCCCGAGCGCGGGGCAGGTACGGGCACCCTCGTAGAGCCGACCCCGCAGGTGTCGAACGGCGACGGCGACCACGAGCGCTACGCCCATTACGTCCAGAAGGACAAGATCATGGCGAGCGCCCTGGAGGGCACCCCCGTGGTCGCGCTGTGCGGGAAGGTCTGGGTGCCGGGGCGCGACCCCAAGAAGTACCCGGTCTGCCCCATGTGCAAGGAGATCTACGAGTCCATGGGCGCCGGTGGCGACAAGGACAAGGGCAAGGGCGGCAAGGACAAGAAGTAGTCCGGAAGCAGTCCGGCGACATTGCTTCGGGCCCCCGGGGCGCGCTCAACGCGCGCCCCGGGGGCCCTTCGCGTTGCACGGGCTGCTTCCCCGGGTCACAGAGTGGTAGAGACCACTTGTCGGCGTCTGCGTGCGCACCTACTCTCCTGCCAGTTGTGCAGAACGAAACGACCGTTGCGTATGTTGCAACGCCGACCGGTAGGGGTTCCCGGATGAAGCTTTCTGCCCGAATTGCCGCCCCGGCCGCGGCGCTTGTGCTGGCGGGTCTCACCGCCACCGCCTGCGCGCCGCAGACCTCCGACACCGGAGCCAAGGGGGACGAGAAGACCGGCACGCTGCGTGTCTGGCTCTTCCAGGAAGTCGGCAACAAGCCCAAGGAACAGGTCGTCGACGCGGCGGTCGCCGACTTCGAGAAGGCCCACAAGGGTGCGGAGGTCGAGGTCGAGTACATACCGGTCGACACCCGTGCCCAGCGCATCAAGGCGGCGTTCAACGACCCCAAGAGCGCCCCCGACCTCATCGAGTACGGCAACACCGACACCGCCGGATACGTCAAGGACGGCGGACTCGCCGACGTGAGCGCCGAGTTCACCGCCTGGGACGAGGCCAAGGACACCGACCCGACCGCCAAGCAGTCCGTGACGGTGGACGGCAAGATCTACGGCGCCCCGCTCTTCGTCGGCGTACGGGCGCTGTACTACCGCACGGACGTCTTCGGCGAGCTGGGGATCGAGGCCCCCAAGACCCAGGCCGAGCTGATCTCCACCGCCAAGAAGATCCACAGGAAGAAGCCGGACCTGTACGGGCTCGCGGTCGGCGGCGCGTACACCTACGGTGCGATGCCGTTCATCTGGGCGGCCGGCGGCGAACTCGCCGACGAGAACGGCGGTACGTACAAGGCCGCCATCAACAGCGACAAGGCCCGCAAGGGCATCGAGGCCTACACCTCGCTCTTCGGCGACGACAACTGCCCGGCCGCCAAGTGCGCGGCCATGGGCGGCAACGCCACCGTCACCGCCTTCGCCTCCGGCAAGGCCGCCATGGCGATCGGCGGCGACTTCAGCCACACCGCCGTCGAGGCCGGATCGGTGAAGGGCAAGTACGCGGTGGTGCCGCTGCCCGGAGTCGCCGAGGGCTCCGTCGCCCCCGCGTTCGCGGGCGGGAACAACATCGGCGTACTGAAGAGCAGCCCGCACCGCACCCTCGCCGTGGACCTGATGAAGTCCCTGACCGGCAAGCAGACCCAGACCAAGATGTTCGACGCGATGGGCTTCCTGCCGACCTACACCGACGTACGGGACGCGGCCGCGAAGAAGGAGCCGTTCGTCGAACCGTTCGTCAAGACCCTCGGCGCGGGCGCCAGGTTCGTCCCGGCCTCGCCGGGCTGGGGCCAGATCGACTCCTCGCTGATCCTGCCGACGATGTTCCAGGAGATCGTCAGCGGCCGTAAGGACGTGGCCGGGGCCGCGGACGACGCGGCGAAGAAGATGGACGCCGCGTTCACCGACGCGGGCTGACCATGACCGCGAACACCACGGCGTACAAAGCGCCCGGCGCCGCCGGCGCGGGCGGCACGGCCCCGCGCCCGCTCCGGCGCCGCCAGTCCTCGCCCGCGCGCCGCTCCGGCTGGACCCCCTGGCTCTACCTCCTGCCCGCGCTCGTCCTGCTCGGCGGGCTGCTCGTCTACCCGATCTACCAACTCGGCCTGATCTCCTTCCTGGAGTACACCCAGGCCCAGGTCAGCGGCGGTGAACCGACCACCTTCCAGGGCTTCGGGAACTACGCGACGCTCTTCGGCGACGGCCAGTTCTGGCAGGTGCTGCTGGCGACCGTGGCCTTCGCCGCCGTCTGCGTACTGGCCACCCTGCTCGTCGGCTGCGCGCTGGCCGTCCTGCTGACCCGGATCCGCGCCCTGCCGCGGCTCGCCCTGATGATGGCCGCGCTCGGTGCCTGGGCGACCCCGGCGATCACCGGGTCCACCGTCTGGGTGTTCCTCTTCGACCCGGACTTCGGCCCGGTCAACCGGGTGCTGGGGCTCGGCGACTTCTCCTGGACGTACGGGCGCTACAGCGCCTTCGCCCTGGTGCTGCTGGAAGTCCTGTGGTGCTCGTTCCCGTTCGTGATGGTGACCGTGTACGCGGGCATCCGGGCGATCCCCACCGAGGTGCTGGAGGCGGCCGCGCTGGACGGCGCCTCGCAGTGGCGGATCTGGCGGTCGGTCATGGCCCCGATGCTGCGGCCGATCCTCGTCGTCGTCACCATCCAGTCGATCATCTGGGACTTCAAGGTCTTCACCCAGATCTACGTCATGACCAACGGCGGCGGCATCGCCGGCCAGAACCTGGTGCTCAACGTGTACGCGTACCAGAAGGCGTTCGCGTCCTCGCAGTACAGCCTCGGCTCGGCGATCGGCGTCGTGATGCTGGTGATCCTGCTGGCCGTCACGCTCGTCTATCTGCGGCTGGTGCGGCGTCAGGGGGAGGAACTGTGAGCGCACGGAGCATGCTGCGCGTCCGCCGGCCCGGCCGGCTGGCCGCCGAGGCCGCGGCCCTGCTGATCGCCGCCGCGGTCGCCTTCCCGCTGTACTGGATGGTGCTTTCCGCGCTCAAACCGGCCGGAGAGATCCAGTCCACCGACCCCCGGCCGTGGACGCTGTCGCCGTCCCTCGACTCGTTCCGGCGGGTCTTCGAACAGAACGACTTCGGGCGGTACTTCCTCAACAGCCTGCTCGTCGCCGGCACGGTCGTCATCGCCTCCGCGCTGATCGCCTTCCTGGCGGCGACGGCCGTGACCCGGTTCAGGTTCCGCTTCCGGACCACGCTGCTGATCATGTTCCTGGTCGCGCAGATGGTGCCGGTCGAGGCGCTGACCATCCCGCTGTTCTTCCTGATGCGGGACTTCGGCCAGCTGAACACGCTCGGTTCGCTGATCCTGCCGCACCTGGCCTTCTCGCTGCCGTTCGCGATCTGGATGCTGCGAGGCTTCGTCAAGGCCGTCCCGGAGGCACTGGAGGAGGCCGCGTACATCGACGGCGCGAGCCGCACCCGCTTCCTGTGGCAGATCCTCTTCCCGCTGGTCTTCCCCGGCCTGGTGGCGACCAGCGTCTTCTCGTTCATCTCCACCTGGAACGACTTCCTGTTCGCGAAGTCGTTCATCATCAGCGACACCTCCCAGTCGACGCTCCCCATGGCGCTGCTGGTCTTCTTCAAACCCGATGAGAACGACTGGGGAGGGATCATGGCAGCCTCGACGGTGATGACCGTTCCCGTTCTGGTCTTCTTCGTACTCGTACAGCGCCGCCTGGTCTCAGGACTCGGCGGAGCGGTAAAGGACTGACGCCATGGCCATGGACATGGACCCGACCTCCGGCCCGACCTCCGGCCCGATCTCCGGCCCGATCCCGGCATCCGACGTGATCCCGGCGCCCGAGCCGGTCCCGGCATCCGACGTGATCCCGGCATCCGACGTGATCCCGGCACCCGACTTGATCCCGGCGCCCGTGCGCGCCGGTGGTGAAGGGCGCCGCGGCTTCCTGTTCGGCCCGTCCACCACCATCACGGCGGCCCCCGGCACGGAGAACACCGAACGCTGGCTGCGCACCACGCTCGGCGCCGCCTTCGGCCTGCCGCTGGCCCCCGGCGGCGAACACGCCGCCGACACCGTCCGGCTGGCCATCGACCCGGCACTGGAACCGGAGGGCTACCGGCTGAGCACCGGGGCCGGCACCGGCGTGGAGATCACCGGGGGCAGCCCCGCCGGGGTCTTCTGGGGCGCGCAGACCCTCCGTCAGCTCCTGGGCCCCGAGGCCTTCCGCCGCGCACCCGTCAGCCCCGGCACACAACGCGCGATCCCCTTCGCGGACATCGAGGACGCCCCCCGCTTCCCCTGGCGCGGCATGATGCTCGACGTGGCACGGCACTTCCTGCCCAAGGACGACGTGCTGCGCTATCTCGACCTCCTCGCCGCGCACAAGCTGAACGTCTTCCACTTCCACCTCACCGACGACCAGGGCTGGCGCATCGAGATCAAGCGCTTCCCCCGGCTCACCGAGGTCGGCTCCTGGCGCTCGCGCACCAAGCACGGCCACCGGGCCTCCGAGCTGTGGGACGAGACCCCGCACGGCGGGTACTACACGCAGGACGACATCCGCGAGATCGTCGCGTACGCCGCCGAGCGGCACATCCGGGTCGTCCCCGAGATCGACATCCCCGGCCACTCGCAGGCCGCCATCGCCGCGTACCCCGAACTGGGCAACGCGGACGTCGTCGACACCACCGCCCTCTCCGTCTGGGACACCTGGGGCATCAACGCGAACGTACTCACCCCCACCGACAACACCCTGCGCTTCTTCGAGGGCGTCCTCGAAGAGGTGCTCGACCTCTTCCCCGCCGCCACCTCGCCGTTCATCCACATCGGCGGCGACGAGTGCCGCAAGGAGCAGTGGAAGGACTCGGCGGTCGCCCAGGCCAGGATCGCGGAATTCGGCCTGGCCAACGAGGACGAGCTGCAGTCCTGGATCATCCGGCACTTCGACACCTGGCTGACCGCGCGCGGCCGCCGGCTGATCGGCTGGGACGAGATCCTGGAGGGCGGCCTCCCGGCGGGCGCCGCCGTGTCGTCCTGGCGGGGCTACGGCGGAGGCATCGCCGCCGCCGAGGCCGGCCACGACGTCGTGATGTGCCCGGAGCAGCACGTGTACCTGGACCACCGTCAGGACGGCGGCCCCGACGAGCCGATGCCCATCGGCTTCGTCCGCACCCTGGAGGACGTCTACCGCTTCGAACCCGTACCGGCGGGCCTCTCCGAGGAGGCGGCCCGTCACATCCTGGGCACCCAGGCCAATGTCTGGACCGAGGTGATGCAGAACCGGGCCCGCGTCGACTACCAGGTCTTCCCGCGCCTCGCGGCGTTCGCGGAGGTCGCCTGGTCACCGCTGCCCGTATCCGCCGAGCGGGACTTCGCCGCCTTCGAGCGCCGGATGACCACGCACTACGCCCGGCTCGACGCCCTCGGCGTCGACTACCGGCCGCCGGCCGGCCCGCTGCCCCGTCAGCAGCGACCCGGAGTGCTGGGACGACCCATCGACGGGGTGCCCCCGAACGTGTGATCCCGACCGCACCCGGCCGTCGGCCGGCCCACTCCTGAGGAGCGGGCCGGCCGACGGTTTTTTTGTCCGGAACTCGCCCTGGCGCAACGGAACGCGGCACTCAGAGGCCAGAACAGAACAATCGCCCACGAGCCGTACCGAAGAACTGCAATTCACACTCTGCGCCGAAGCAGGGTGAAACGGGAACATTCCCCTGATCAGGGATGGATACGCCCTTCGCGGACCCTCGCGTCGGTCCGATCCGAAGATGTGCCAGAGTTGCCACGTCCAGGCTTCGAGCACGTACCGTACGGCGAAACAGCCGGACAGCCGGGACACCGGGAAGGGGCAGCTGGGTTGACCACGCACGCACCGCAGGCGACGCAGTCCGTGACGCTGCCGGCCTCGCTCGACGAGGCCGTGGCGGCGCTCGGAGCCATGCCTGCCGCCGTTCCCGTGGCGGGCGGTACAGACCTGATGTCGGCCGTCAACAAGGGGCTGCTGCGCCCCTCGGGCCTGGTCGGCCTCGGCCGGATCAGCGAGCTGCGCGGCTGGCACTACCAGGACGGCCACGCCCTGCTCGGCGCCGGCCTCACCCACGCACGCATGGGACGGCCCGACTTCGCGGCCCTGATCCCCGCACTGGCCGCGTCGGCACGCGCCGCCGGCCCGCCCCAGATCCGCAACGCCGGAACGCTCGGCGGCAACATCGCCACCGCGGCCCCGACCGGTGACGCCCTGCCGGTGCTCGCCGCGCTGGAGGCCGAGCTGGTCATCGCGGGTACGGGCGGCGCACGGCGCGAGATCCCGGTCTCCCATCTGCTGGCCGGCCGCGACATGCTCGAACCCGCCGAACTCATCGGCTTCGTACGGGTACCCCTGCTGCACGCCCCCCAGGTCTTCCTGAAGGCCACCGGCCGCACCGGCCCCGGCCGCGCCACCGCGTCCGTGGCGATCGTCCTCGACCCGGCCCGGCGCGGAGTGCGCTGCGCGGTCGGCGCCATCGCGCCGATGCCGCTGCGCCCGCTGGAGGCCGAACGCTGGATCGCCTCACTGATCGACTGGGACGGCGAACGGGGCCTGGCCCCCGACGCGCTGGCCGCCTTCGGCGAGTACGTCGCCGCGGCCTGCATCCCGGACCAGCCGCCGTCCGACGGGGGCGAGGCAGTACCGCTGCCCCCCGCCGTACTGCACCTGCGGCGGACCGTCGCCGCGCTGGCCCGACGAGCGCTGGGGAGGGCACTGTCGTGAGCAACGAAGAACACAACGATCGGCACGGGCAGCAGGAGCACCTGCGGCACGGGGGCTGGCAGCCGACGCCGCAGGGCGGCGAGTACGACGCGGAGGCGACCGCCTTCGTCCACCTGCCGCCGGAGGACCTGGCGAACATCCCGCTGGCCGCGCCCGGCCACGGCTACGTACCGCCGATGATCGTGCCGCTGACCCCGGCGGCCGGGCTCGACCCGTCGGCCACGGGCAGCTGGATCATGCAGACGCAGAGCCGGCAGGAGCACGGTACGGAGGCGGAGCAGCAGGCCCCCGGGTCGGTGCACTGGCCGGACCCGAACCAGCAGCAGGCCACGAACCATCAGCAGGGCCCGAACCATCAGCAGGGCCCGTACGACTACGAGTACGAGTACCCGCAGCAGGCCCCCCAGGCCCCGCACGTCCCTCATGCCCCCCAGGAGCCGCAGACCCCGCAGGCCCTGCACGATCCGTACGCGCAGGAGCAGTACCGCGAGAACCCGGCGGCCACGGGCCAGTGGAACTTCACCGAGTCCACGGAGTACGGCATCCACACGGGCCGGGTGGGTCAGCAGGGCCACCCCGACCACACCGCTCCCGTCGACCAGACCGGGCAGCACGGTGGCCACCCCGACCACACGGGTCACACCGGCCAGTGGACGATCCCGGTCGCCGACGGCGATCTCCCGGAGGAGTCGGGCGAGTTCGCGGCCTCGGCCCTGGCGGCCCAGTGGTACGGGGACCGGACCCCGCCGGCCACGCTGCCGGGCGGCGCACCCGCACCGTGGGCGACGCAGGAGCCGGTGCAGGAACCGGTACGGGAGCAGGCCCCGGAGCCCGTCGCGGCGCCCTCGACCGAGCAGCACGAGGCCGGGGCCGGGGCAGACCTCGCGGTCGATCCCGCGCTCCTGACGGACACGGACCGGGAGCCGGAGCACACGCCGGGAGCCGAGTTCGAGCAGGCACCGGTCGAGGCGTCGTCCGTAACGTACGCGGACACCCCGCACGCCCCCGAGGCAGTACCGGTCCCGGAGCCTGCCGTGGCGGCGGAGCCCACCCCGGTACCGGACGGTGCCGCCGCCGTTCCGCACGCTCCGGAAGCGCCCTCCGAAGCCGTTGCCGACACGGTCGACGCCGCCTCCGGGCACCCCGCGGAGCCGGAGCCGGAGCCGGAGCCGGAGCGGGACCCGGAGCCGAAGCCCGATCCGGTGTCGGAGCCGGTGTCCGAGTCCGAGGACGCGCAGCCTGCGGCGGACCTCGAAGCCGCAGCGCCCCCGGTGCCGGTGACCGACCCCGAAGCAGCCCCCCAGGAGTCTGGGCCGTCTGATCCCCAGCCGGCCGATCTCCAGCCGGTCGATCTCCAGCAGACCGATCCTCAGCAGACCGATCCTCAGCAGTCTGATCCCTCGCTGCCCGACCCTCAACCGGAAGAATCCGGCCCGCTCGGCGTTCCCGACGACCACCCCGCCGCGTCCTACGTCCTGCACGTGAACGGCGCCGACCGCCCCGTCACCGACGCCTGGATCGGCGAGTCGCTCCTCTACGTGCTCCGCGAGCGCCTCGGCCTCGCCGGCGCCAAGGACGGCTGCTCGCAGGGCGAGTGCGGAGCGTGCAACGTCCAGGTGGACGGCAGGCTGGTCGCCTCCTGCCTGGTCCCCGCGGCCACCGCGGCCGGCAGCGAGGTGCGTACGGTCGAGGGTCTCGCCGTGGACGGCGAGCCCTCCGACGTCCAGCGCGCCCTGGCCAAGTGCGGTGCCGTCCAGTGCGGTTTCTGCATCCCCGGCATGGCCATGACCGTCCACGACCTGCTGGAGGGCAACCACGCCCCCAGCGAACTGGAGACGCGCCAGGCGCTCTGCGGGAACCTCTGCCGCTGCTCCGGCTACCGCGGTGTCCTGGACGCCGTCAACGAGGTCATCGCGGGCCGCGAGGCCGCCGCCGACCTCGCCTCGTCGGACTCCCCGTCCCCGGAGTCCGACGAGGCCCGCATCCCGCACCAGGCGGCCCCCGGCGCCGGTGGAGTCCAGCCGCACCCGCAGGACGGAGGCATGGCGTGAGCAACGACGCAGCCACCGCTGCCAACGCGACCAGCACACGGATCACCACCCAGACGGGCACCGACCCGACGGCCGAGGGCCCCGACACCGAGCCGCCCGCGCTCGGCCTCGGCGTCTCGCTGCCCCCCGCCGACGCGCGCGCCAAGACCGAGGGCACCTTCCCGTACGCCGCCGACCTCTGGGCCGAGGGCCTGCTCTGGGCCGCCGTCCTGCGCTCCCCGCATCCGCACGCCCGGATCCTGTCCATCGACACCTCGGCCGCCGTCGAGATGGCGGGGGTGCGGGCCGTCATCACGCACGAGGACATCCCGGGGGAGACCACCTACGGACGCCGGGTCGTCGACCGTCCGGTCTTCGCGTCCGACCTGGTCCGCCACCACGGCGAGCCGATCGCCGCGGTCGCCGCCGACCACCCGGACACGGCCAGGCTCGCCGCCGCGGCCATCGCCGTCGAGTACGAGGTCCTGGAACCGGTCACCGACCCGGAGAAGGCCTTCGCCGCCGAACCGCTGCACCCCGACGGCAACCTGATCCGCCACATCCCGCTCCAGTACGGCGACCCCGAGGCCACCGGCGAGGTCGTGGTCGAGGGCCTGTACCGCATCGGCCGCCAGGACCCGGCCCCCATCGGCGCCGAGGCCGGGCTCGCGGTGCCGCGTCCCGACGGCGGTGTGGAGATCTACACCGCCTCCACCGACCCGCACACCGACCGTGATCTCGCCGCCGCCTGCTTCGGCCTCGAACCGGACCGGGTGAAGGTCGTCGTCACGGGTGTCCCCGGCGCGACCGGCGACCGCGAAGAACCCGGTTTCCAGCTCCCGCTCGGCCTGCTCGCCCTGCGCACCGGCTGCCCGGTCAAGCTGGCCGCCACCCGCGAGGAGTCCTTCCTCGGACACTCCCACCGGCATCCCACGCTGCTGCGCTACCGCCACCACGCGGACGCCGAGGGCCGGCTGGTGAAGGTCGAGGCGCAGATCCTGCTCGACGCGGGCGCGTACGCCGACTCCTCGTCCGAGTCGCTGGCCGCCGCGGTCGCGTTCGCCTGCGGCCCCTACGTCGTCCCGCACGCCTTCATCGAGGGCTGGGCGGTCCGTACGAACAACCCGCCGTCCGGACACGTCCGCGGCGAGGGCGCGATGCAGGTCTGCGCGGCATACGAGGGCCAGATGGACAAGCTGGCCGCCAAGCTCGGCATCGACCCGGCCGAACTGCGCCTGCGCAACGCCCTGTCCACCGGCGACATCCTGCCCACCGGCCAGACGGTGACCTGCCCGGCACCGGTGGCCGAACTCCTTGAATCCGTAAGGGAATTCCCCCTTCCCGCCCTGCCCAAGGACTCCCCGGAGGACGACTGGCTGCTTCCCGGCGGCCCCGAGGGCGCGGGCGAACCCGGTGCGGTGCGCCGAGGGGTCGGCTACGCGCTCGGCATGGTCCACATGCTCGGCGCGGAAGGCACCGACGAGGTCTCCACGGCCACCGTCAGGGTCCACGACGGCATCGCCACGGTCATCTGCGCGGCGGTCGAGACGGGTCAGGGCTTCTCGACCCTCGCCCGCCAGGTCGTCCAGGAGACCCTGGGCATCGAAGAGGTCCACGTCGCGTCCGTCGACACCGACCAGCCCCCGGCGGGCCCGGCCACGCACGGCCGCCACACCTGGGTCTCGGCCGGGGCGGTGGAACGCGCCGCCAAGATGGTCCGCACCCAGCTCCTCCAGCCGCTGGCCCACAAGTTCGGCATGTCCACGGAACTGCTGCAGATCGCCGACGGCAAGATCACCTCGTACGACGGTGTGCTGTCCACGACGGTCACCGAGGCGATGGACGGCAAGGAACTCTGGGCCACCGCCCAGTGCCGCCCCCACCCGACCGAGCCCCTCGACGAATCCGGCCAGGGCGACGCCTTCGTCGGCCTCGCCTTCTGCGCGATCCGCGCGGTGGTGGACGTGGACATCGAACTCGGCTCCGTCCGGGTCGTGGAGATGGCCATCGCCCAGGACGTCGGCCGGATCCTCAACCCGTCCCAGCTGGCGACCCGCATCGAGGCCGGCATCACCCAGGGCATCGGCGCCGCCCTCACCGAGAACCTCCGCAGCGCCCGCGGCCTGATCCGCCACCCCGACCTCACCGGCTACGCCCTCCCGACCGCCCTGGACGCCCCCGAGATCCGCATCGTCAAACTCGTCGAGGAACGCGACGTGGTGGCCCCCTTCGGTGCCAAGCCCGCCTCGGCGGTCCCCGTGGTGACGTCCCCGGCAGCAGTGGCCGCCGCCGTACGAGCAGCCACCGGCCGCCCGATCAACCGCCTCCCCATCAGGCCCCAGGCAGCGGTGGCGGCGTCCAACTCCTGATGCCCACGCGGATGGCCTGATCCGGGTTGCGGACGCAACCCGGAAATGCGCGGTGTCATCACTGCTCACTAGGGTGACCAGTGAAGCCGAGGGCCGATGCGCCGACCGGCTGTCGCCGAACGGGGGGAGGGCGATGTGGGGCAGAGCGGTCCGGGGGCAGAATCCCCGGCATACCCATGGCATGTCATCGGAGCGGTGGGGGCCGCGGGGGCGGTGTCCCCGGGAGTCGCGGGCGAACTGGTCATCGAGCTCTCGTCGTTCACGAAGTTCCGCGACCGCATCGACGTCCTCCTGCACGACCTCAAGACCTCTCCGGCGGGCCCGGGGAAGGTCGGCGAAGACACGATGGGACGGGACCGGTTCGGCGGCGGCAAGGGCGAGTGGTCGGAGGCGGACGCCCTGCACGGCTCGTACTCCAAGGTCATCAAGGAGCTGGAGGAGCTGTCCCAGCTGCTCTCCGACTCCATCGAGGGCATGAGCATCGCCGTGCTCGGGGCCCACAAGGGCTACGAGAACGTCGACCTGGACATCCGGGGCCGCATGCTCGCGATCCAGAACAGCATGAGCGCCCACCACAAGGCCGAGCAGCGCCACACGTCCGACGGCACCGTCTTCTGACGCTGATGGTCGATGTGCTCTGCGCGCGGATGACAGGGGACGGGGAGAGGGGGCGCCATGGGTACGGATTTCGACAAAAAGACACACGAGCAGATGCTGGAGTGGTTGGACCGCGCCAACAGCGGCGAGATGCAGGCAGCGTCGGACCGTCTCGCGAAAGCGGCTTCCGAGATCAGCAAGATCGCCGAGGACCTGAAGGTCCGCCCGCAGTGGGTGGAGTGGAAGGGCCAAGGGGCTGATGCGTTCCGCACATGGAGTGCAGATCTGGCCAATGCGACGCTGCGCCTTGGTGATTACAGCGAGGGCGTCTCCAAGTGGCTCGGCGAGGCATCGAACGCTGTTGCGTCGGCGCAGGCGTCCATTCCACGGACGGAGGCGGGTGCCCGGGCGAACCTGGAGGCTGCTCTCGCTGCCCGGAACGACCCGGATGCCTCGGATGTGGCGAGGAAGTCCGCAGAGACGCTGATCGAGTCCGGAAAGAAGAACCGTGACGAGGCGGCCGCGCAGATGCGGAGGCTGTCGCAGGCGTACACCTTCTCGTCGTCGCAGATGACGTCTCTGGAGAAGCCGGTGTTTCCGGCTTTGCCGGGGGCGATTGCTCTGCGACGGGCTGACACGCGCGACGGGCGACAGAACGGACAAGTTTCGCCGGAGACGGCGCCCGCATCTGCTACCAGCGGCGCGGTACACCACGGTGTATCAGGACACCGCGCTGAAGCCACGGCTGATGTGACCGCGCCTGCCGGGAGCGTGGTTGCCACCCCGCACACGATGTCACCCTCCGTCTCCAAGCCGGTGGGCATGGGGATCGACGCAGTGGCCGCGCTGCCGGACACGCTGCCTTCGCGGGTTGCGAATCCAGTAGTGCCGCCAACCGGGCCCAGGCCTGACAATCTTCCCTCGCTGACGCCAGGCATGATTCCGCCTGTTCCCCCTACCAGCCCCTCCGCACCCCACAGCACCAGTGGAGGAGGCCGTGCGACTGGTTTGCCGCGTCCGTCAGTGTCTGCTCCGGGGGCGACTCCGCCGGGCCCCGGTCCGGTGGGCCGTGCCCCCGGGCCCAACGGGATCACCGGTGGCCGCGTTGTACCCCCGGAACCAGGACGCTCTGTCGCGGGAATCCCTCGTGGAACGGTCATCGGCAACGAGAACCCCCGCGGCGCAGCGCCCATGGGGCGTGCCCCGGGCATGGGTGGCGGCGTCGGTTCCGGAGTCTCCCCGATCACAGGTGGCAGCAGCCGCCAACCACAGGGTCGCGGGTCCGCACGCCCGTTCACTCCCGGAGGGTCCGGTCTGGTGAGGGGAGGGGCCTCGGGAGGCTCGACGCGTAAAGGCTCGGGGGCGCACACGACGAGGCGGGATGAGAACGGCGAGCGGCCGGACTATTTGGTCGAAGACGATGAGACCTGGCAGCAAGGCGGCCGACGCGTAGTCCCGCCGGTCATCGACTGATCAGCAGTGAACTCACGAAGGACTTGGATGCGCATCAGGAGTGAAGGAGCTGCACGACGGCGATCCGCGATGGCGGCTGCGCTGGGCCTGCTCCTGGTAGGCGGTTCCGCTGTGCCCGCGTCTGCTGACTCCACGCGTTCCATGCAGTGGCATCTCGACGCCATGAAGGCAGACGAGATGTGGCAGACGAGTACGGGCAAGGGCGTTGTCGTTGCTGTGATCGATACCGGGGTGGATCCGGCGAATCCGGACCTGGTGGGGCAGGTTCTCAAGGGAAGGAACCTGGAGTCGGATGTTGCGGGTGATGAGCACACCGACTACGACGGTCACGGTACGAGCATGGCCGGCCTGATCGCGGGGACGGGCCGGAGCAACAGAGGGAACGGCGCCTTCGGCCTTGCGCCAGGAGCGAAGATCCTCCCGATCCGCATGCCCGAATCGGGAGTCGGGGCAACCCAGGCTGAGGGGGACGCAAAGTTCAATCGAGTTGCCCCTGTAGCGATTCGGTACGCAGTGGAACGCGGCGCGAAGGTCATCAATATCTCCCTGGGTGTGCAGGAAGGTTCGCAAGCGCTCACAGATGCGGTGAAGTACGCACTCGACAATGGATCGCTGGTCTTCGCGGCCGCCGGAAACAGCGGTGATGGAGGCAACCTGCTCGAATACCCGGTTGGTACGCCCGGGGTTGTCGGCGTAGGCGCCATTGGTCACGACGCGAAGAAGACCGACGAGTCCCAGTACGGGCCGCAGATCGATTTCACGGCACCCGGAATCGACATGGTCCATCCCTGCAAGGGCGGAACTCAGCTGTGCAAGACGAGCGGAACCAGCGACGCCACCGCGATCGCCTCCGCCTCCGCCGCCCTCATCTGGTCACAACACCCCGACTGGACCAACAACCAGGTCCTCCGCGTCATGCTGAACACAGCGGGCAAACCGAAGAGTGGCGCGAAACGTGACGACTACGTCGGCTACGGCGCGGTCCGCCCCCGCATCGCCCTCAAGACCCCGGGCGACCCAGGCCCGCCCGACGTGTACCCGCTCCCCGACCTCGCGGCAGCCAAGCGCAAGAGTCCCGGCGCTTCCCCCAACCCTTCGAAGGCGACCGGGGATTCAGGTAGCCCCGACGAGCCGACCGCGGCAGCTCCCCTCTCCGACGGCAACAGCAGCAACACGGGCCTCTGGATCGGTCTGGGCATCGGCGCGCTCGCGCTCATCGGCGCGGTGACGGCAGGCCTGGCCATCCGCTCCCGCCGCCGCAAGTCCGCGGCAGCCCCGCCTGCGTACCCGCACCAGCAGCCGTACCCCAACCCGTACCAGCAACCACAGCCTCACCAGCAGCCCACGCACCCGGCCTGCGCACCACCACCGGCCGCTCCCCCCGGCTCCAACTCGCCCTGGACATAGGCGCAGACAAGCGCGCGGCGGGCGCCACGGTCAGCGCGGTTGCCGCAGTCGCTGCGCGCTGGGCCGATCCCGTCCGTGGTCGGGGTGCTCGCCCCGGGCGCTCCGCCGATAAAGTGACCCGGCGGTGGCCGTGTTTCTCGGGCAAGATGGCCAACAGGCCAGAATTTGGGGGGAGTTCGTGTCGTTCGATGAGGAGTGGGCGGAGCTTCGTGACGCGGCGGCCGCGCGGCGGAGTGCCATGCAGATCGACAGCGTCCCGGCCGAGGGCGGCGGGAGCGGGGGTGGCGCCCCCGACCTGGTGGTCAACCGAGACTCCCTCGGCGCCATCGGAAACGACGCCTACGAATTGCGGACTCGGTTGTCGAAAGAGGGGGACCGCGCTCGTCCCGCCACGTTCGACGCGGCGATCGCGCTGACCAACGGCAACTTCGCAAGCGGTTCGGCGGTGCTCAAGGTGCACGACTTCTGGAATACCCATCTGAAGACTCTGCTGGATTCCCTTGCGCACATCTCGAACCACCTCGATTACACCAAGGCTCAGCATGCGAAGGACGAAGCGAAGGTCGAGGGGGACCTGGCACCGATCTCCAAGCTCACGGAATACATGAAGTAAGGGGTCGGGGGAGTAAGCACATGCTGAAGTACGAGGATCTGATCGACGCCCCCGTGGGGAAAATGAAATCTGCGGTCGACGACTGGGGCAAGATGGCGAGCGACCTGGACAAGCTCGCCGATGACGCGGCCAACGGGATGAAGGGCAAGTCGGACAAGGCGGAATGGGAAGGCCTCAACGCGGGGGTCACCAAGACGTTCGTCACCAAGACTGCCAAGGAGTTCGCGGACGCCGCAGCCGAGGCCAAGGGCGTGAAGGCGATCCTTGAAGAGGGCCATGCGGCCATCAAGAAGGCCAAGGACGAGCTGATCAGCATTCGCGACGACGAAGGACCCGTCGCTGGCATCCATGTCGATGCCAAGGGCAAGGTCACGGCTCGGCATCCATACGAGAAGTCAGGGGTTTCGCCCAATCAAGATCCCGACTACTTCGAGACTCTGGCGCGGCAGAAGAAGATGATCGAGGCATGGCAGAAGAAGATCGACCTCATCGTCGACAACTGCAACGACACCGATGTCGCTTTCAAGAACGCGCTTGAGGCCAACGTCACCGACAGGCGCGACTTCACCGCGCCGAAGTACGAGAACCTGGACCAGGAAGAAGCGGCCCGCGCTGCCGCGCTCGCTGCCAAGGGCCGCGACATCACGCACACCGAGCTCCAAGCACTCAACGAACTGCTCCATGACAACAGCAACTCGTCCGAGTTCGCGAAGGACTTCTACAGGAAGCTGACCCCGGAGAAGTCGCTCGCATTCTTCGGTCAGCTCTCGACCGATACGTACGAGTACGGCAAGGTCGACAAGGAACGGCTCAAGGACGTCCAGGCACTCCAGAAGAACCTGGGCCTCAATCTCGCCATGGCTTCCCGTGACAAGGATTTCAGTGCGGAGTGGGGTCCGGAGCTGCGCAAACTCGGTACCGAGCGTATCCCGCTGACCAAGTACGACAGCGGTGGGCCGTTCGGATACCAGCTGCTGGGCGGGATCATGCGGTACGGGAACTACAGCGCTAATTTCTTGAACCCGATTGCCGAGCACGTAGCGCAGCTGCACCAGAAGGACCCATACACGTTCGCTGACAGCAAGGTGGTGAACAGTCCGTTCAAAAACCCGTTCAACCCCTCCGGCGTCAACGGCTCCGGGTACGACCCCACCGTCTCCATGCTGGAAGCGCTGGGGCACAGCCCGGACGCGGCCAAGCACTTTTTCTCCGACGACCCGACCAAGTACAACGAGGACGGCACGGTCGACGAGGGAGGTACGGCAGACCTCGGCAAGGCGGATGGTGCAGCCATCGACAACTACCTTGACTTCTTCGGGAATGAGAAGTGGGAGTCCTTCGGGGACGTCGACTCGCTCGACCCGAAGGAACAGGAGAAGTCGCTCGGCTACATGCCGGACGCGCTCGGACATGCGTTGGAGGCAGCGACCCTCGGGTACCCACACGACAGTCCGCACGCCGACGTCGTGCGGGACGCGGACAACGCCGGCGTCATGCGGGACGTCATGGAGAAGTACGGCGCGGATGCCGGCCTGCTGAAAAAGCAGGAGGCGATGGCCGACAGCCTTGGGGTCATGGGTGCCGGGTACATCGACGACATCAACTGGTCGCTCGAAAAGAATGGCTCGGACAGTGTATTTGCTCCGACTAAGAACCCGGAAGGGCACCTCGACTTCTCCATCGTGAACGGTGATGGGGAAAGCGGCAATGGGCGAGCTGCAGTGCGTCAATTTCTCAGTACTCTGGGGCAGCACCCAGACGCATACGCCACACTTTCCAACGCAGAACAGATTTATACCACCGGCATGCTGGAGCGTCAGGTGGACTCGAGTGGCGAGATCAACCAGGGTGCTGCGCGGTCAGTAGTCGGTACGGGTGCCGAGGTGCAGGGCATGCTCGACCAATCCCGTGCGGATCAGGTAGTTGCATCCCATATGAAGGATCAGGAGGACTATGAGAAGGCTGTGGCCGCGCGTTCCGGTTGGGTCGAGTTCGGTGCCGGTGTGGGAATAGCTGCTGGTGTTGCCTTCCTGCCTGAGGTCGCTGCTGTGGGGGCAGCAGCAACGCTTATTACTTTGGGCAGCGACACGGCCAGTGGAGCCGTGGAGCATGTCGTTGGTCAGTTCATCGGAGACATCTCTGACCAGTCCGTGGATGAACACAAGGAAGAGGTCGAGGATCTCACTCGTGAGGAGAAGACCAGGGTGTTCCGATCTGGCGAGTCCATGGCTGAGGCGCCCATGGACGGGTTCCTGGAGCGGCATACGACTGCCGCCGATTCCGGATTCCGTCAGGACATGAGGGAGTCGATGAGAATTGGATATGGAACAGGAAATGACCGTGAGAACCAGCAGGGCAGCGATCCCGAGACCGGGGATTGAGCCGGAGAATGGTGCGGGACGGGGTGCGGAGGTGAAGGCCGTGGAAGCGGTGCGTGTGAGGCGAGCGCTGTGCACTGTCGGGTTGTTGATGGCTGTCGGGGCGACGGCTGCCGGGTGTGGCGAGGAGAAGGGGACGCCGGACTACGTCGGGTCGGGGGAAGTGTGTGATGGTCTGTTCAAGGGTCCGCTGGCGAAGACGATCGAGTCCGTCACGGGTGCGACTTCGTTCGCCGGGACCAACGCGAATGCCATGGACCGCGTCGTCGATGCGCTTGAGGCCGGGTATGAGTCCGGCCATCGCTGGGCTCAAGGCGACACCTTGTGTCGAATCGCCCCGGAAGGTGCGGGGAGAAAGGGGAGGGCAGGCATCACATTTTCTATGTACGCGCCACAGGACGTGGGAGATCTGCGCCTTCCGGCAGGGGGGAAGCTCTACACCATGGGAAAGCAGTCCGAGGCGACTCCGACGTCCGCTGCTCTCTACTTCGAGTGCGTGAGCACTCGGTTTAAAGGTTCGAAGGTTCGTCCGATGCGCATACTCGGAAATTTTGGCCGACCTAGTGGCCATGAGCAGAATCTGTCCGATTCGCGGGAAGCGAACCTGACGGTTCTGCACGCAGCATCCCTTGCCGTGGCGAAGACGCTGCAGTGTGAGAACAATGGCGGGTTGCCCGAGAAGCCCGTACTGGAGCCCCGGACCACCAACTGAGTTTCCATTGGTGGCAGGGTCGTTGCCGAAGGTCCCGGAAAGCCGCCCGTCCCGGACTTCCACGGGGCGGGCGGCTCTGTCTGTGGAGGCCGTGACCGGATTCGAACCGGTGTAACTCGAGTTGCAGTCGAGCCCCTGAACCACTCGGGCACACGGCCGTGTGTTCCTTGTCGTGGTTCGACCGTAGGGGCGGAGGTCCCGTCACTCAAGGGTGCGGGGCGGGGTGCAATGCGACTGCCATACCGCGTTCACGATCGGCATCATGGTCCTACGACCAACGGAGGACCGGAGGACCGTCTCACGACAGGGCTCATCTGGGATTTTGCCCCTTACGCTTGGGTTCATGAGTGCCCTGGAACCGCGGGACGACGTCGATGTCCCACCCCTTGCCGTGGACGCCCCTGCCGCCGTCGAATCCGGAGGGGTGCTCGGGCGGAACTATCGGGCGCTGAGCATCGGCATCGTCTCCGTCGTGTTCCTGATCGCCTTCGAGGCGACCGCCGTGGGGACCGCGATGCCGGTCGCCGCGCGGGAGCTGCACGGCATTCCGTTGTACGCGTTCGCGTTCTCCGCGTACTTCACGACCAGCCTCTTCGCCATGGTGCTCTCCGGGCAGTGGGCGGACCGGCGCGGGCCGCTGGGGCCGCTCGCCGCCGGGATCAGCGCGTTCGCGGCGGGGCTGCTGCTCTGCGGGACCGCCGGGAGCATGTGGGTCTTCGTCGCGGGGCGCGCCGTGCAGGGGCTCGGCGGCGGGCTGGTGATCGTGGCGCTGTACGTGGTGATCAGCCGGGCCTACCCGAAGCGGTTGCAGCCGTCGATCCTGGCCGCGTTCGCCGCGAGCTGGGTGATCCCGTCCGTCGTCGGGCCGCTCGCCGCCGGGAGCGTGACCGAGCACCTGGGGTGGCGCTGGGTCTTCATCGGCATCCCGGTCCTCGTCGTGTTCCCGCTGGCGCTCGCGCTGCCCGCGATCCGGCGGCGGGCGTCGGGGCCGGCCGATCCGGCGGCGCCCGTCGAGCCGTACGACCGGCGGCGCATCATGCTCGCGCTCGGGATCTCGCTGGGCGCGGCGCTGCTCCAGTACGCCGGGCAGGAGCTGAACTGGTTCGCTCTGCTGCCGGCCGCCGTGGGTGTCGCGCTGCTCGTGCCCGCGGTGCGGGGGCTGCTGCCGCCCGGCACCGGGCGGGCGGCGCGCGGGCTGCCCTCGGTGGTGCTGCTGCGTGGTGTGGCGGCCGGGTCGTTCATCGCCGCCGAGTCCTTCGTACCCCTGATGCTGGTGACCCAGCGCGGGCTCAGTCCGACGATGGCCGGGTTCTCGCTCGCGGCCGGGGGCGGGACCTGGGCGCTCGGTTCGTACGTACAGTCCCGGCCGAGCCTGGAGCCGTACCGGGAGCGGATGATGGTGGGCGGCATGGTGCTGGTCGCCGCGGCGATCGCGGCCGCGCCGTCCGTGCTGATCGACTCGGTGCCGGTCTGGACCGTCGCCGTGGCCTGGGCCTTCGGGTGCTTCGGCATGGGCATGGTGCTCGCGTCGACGAGCGTGCTGCTGCTGAAGCTGTCGGCGCCGGAGGAGGCGGGGGCGAACTCGGCCGCCCTCCAGATCTCCGACGGGCTCTCCAACGTACTGCTGCTCGCGGCGGGCGGAGCGGCCTTCGCGGCGATGGGCGGCGGGGCCGTGGGGGCCGTGCACGAGGCGGCGGAGGCGGGGGCGGCGGGGTCCCATCCGGGGGCGTTCGCGGTGGTCTTCCTGCCGATGGCCGGGGTGGCGCTGGTGGGGGCGTGGGTGGCGGCCCGGGTGCGGGAGCGGTGAGTAGTATCGCTGCGACCCCTGTGATGGTACCGTTTTGGTATGGCTATGAATCTGCGTCTGCGTGACGACCAGCAGGAGGCACTCAAGCTCCGTGCGGAGGAGGAAGGGCGGAGCATGCACGCCATAGTGCTGCAGGCGATCGACCGGTACCTCGAGCAGGAAGCGGATCGACATGAGGTCCGTCGGCTCGGCGCCAAGTACGCGGTGCGCCATGCCGATCTGCTGCGGCGGCTGGGGGAGTAGTGAAGTACCTGACGGTCCAGGAAGTCCTGGACCTGGCGGAGCTTGCCTGCGGGGAGCAGCAGATCGCGGTGCGCGATCTGGGGCTGCTCAGCTCGGCTGTCCACCGCCCCCAGTCCCAGATGTTCGGCATGGAGGCGTATCCGGACCTTTTCGAGAAGGCCGCCGCCCTGCTCCAGTCGCTTGCTGTGAACCATCCCCTGGTGGACGGCAACAAGCGCATGGCCTGGATGTGCACGGTCGTCTTCCTCGACTTCAACGGTTCGGACATGGTGGACGTCGATCAGGACGAGGCGTACAAGCTTGTCATCGAGGTGGCGATGGGCAGTCTCGACGACGTCGGACACATTGCCCAGCGCCTGCGTTCCCTGCGCTCGGGCGTGTGAGCTGAGTCGCACCCGCACGGGGCCTCGGTCTGTTCGTACGAGGTTCCGTGCGCTGCGCCGGTAGGGTGGCCCGGTTGTCCTACGGACACCCCACCACGTACCCGAGTGCCCCGAACCGGAGACCGTGACTACTACCGCCTCCCACCACCTCTCACCCGCCTTTCCCGGCCGCGCCCCCTGGGGCACGGCCGGCAAGCTGCGAGCCTGGCAGCAGGGCGCCATGGAGAAGTACATCCAGGAGCAGCCGCGCGACTTCCTCGCGGTCGCCACCCCCGGCGCGGGGAAGACCACCTTCGCGCTGACCCTCGCGTCATGGCTGCTGCACCACCACGTGGTGCAGCAGATCACCGTCGTCGCGCCGACCGAGCACCTGAAGAAGCAGTGGGCCGAGGCAGCGGCCCGGATAGGGATCAAGCTCGACCCCGACTACAGCGCGGGCCCGCTCAGCAAGGAGTACGACGGCGTCGCGGTCACCTACGCGGGTGTCGGCGTCCGGCCGATGCTGCACCGCAACCGCTGCGAGCAGCGCAAGACCCTCGTCATCCTCGACGAGATCCACCACGCCGGTGACTCGAAGTCCTGGGGTGAGGCCTGCCAGGAGGCGTTCGACCCGGCCACCAGGCGGCTCGCGCTCACCGGTACGCCGTTCCGCTCGGACACCAACCCGATCCCGTTCGTCGTGTACGAGGAGGGCAACGACGGCATCCGGCGTTCCTCGGCCGACTACACCTACGGCTACGGCAACGCGCTCGCCGACGGCGTTGTCCGGCCCGTGATCTTCCTCAGCTACAGCGGCAACATGCGCTGGCGCACCAAGGCCGGCGACGAGATCGCCGCCCGGCTCGGCGAGCCGATGACCAAGGACGCCATCGGGCAGGCCTGGCGCACCGCGCTGTCGCCCACCGGCGAGTGGATCCCCAATGTGCTGAGCGCCGCCGACAAGCGGCTGACCGAGGTCCGCAAGGGAATCCCGGACGCGGGCGGGCTGGTCATCGCCACCGACCAGGAATCGGCGCGCGAGTACGCCAAGATCCTCAAGCGGGTCACCGGCGAGAAGGCCACCGTGGTCCTCTCCGACGAGAAGGCCGCCTCGAAGAGGATCGACCAGTTCAGCGAGGACGGGTCGCGCTGGATGGTCGCGGTCCGCATGGTGTCGGAAGGTGTCGACGTGCCGCGCCTGGCCGTCGGTGTGTACGCCACCACCATCTCCACGCCGCTCTTCTTCGCGCAGGCCGTCGGGCGATTCGTGCGTTCGCGCAGGCGCGGCGAGACCGCGTCGGTCTTCGTACCGACGATTCCGATGCTGCTCGACTTCGCCAACGAGATGGAGGTCGAACGGGACCACGTCCTCGACAAGCCCAAGAAGGGCAGCGACGAGGAGAACCCGTTCGCGGAGGAGGACAAGCTCCTCGCCGATGCCGAGAAGCTGGAGGACGAGGAGACCGAGGAGCAGCTGCCCTTCGAGGCCCTCGAATCGGACGCGGTCTTCGACCGGGTGCTGTACGACGGTGCCGAGTTCGGCATGCAGGCGCACCCCGGCAGCGAGGAGGAGCAGGACTACCTGGGCATTCCGGGGCTGCTCGAACCCGACCAGGTGCAGCTGCTGCTCCAGAAGCGCCAGTCCCGGCAGATCGCCCACAGCCGCCAGCGGCCGGCCGAGGAGGCCGACCTGCTGGAGAAGCCGGCCGAGGCGCGGCCGGTGGTCACGCACAAGCAGCTGCTCGGCCTGCGCAAGCAGCTCAACACGATGGTCTCGGCCTACACGCACCAGAGCGGCAAGCCGCACGGCGTGATCCACACCGAGCTGCGACGGGTGTGCGGCGGCCCGCCGAGCGCGGAGGCCACGGCCGGACAGATCCAGCAGCGGATCAAGAAGGTCCAGGAGTGGGCCACCCGCATGACGTGAACCCTGGCATGACGGGGGGCGCTCCGCTACGGCTGTGGAGCACCCCCTGTGCGCGGGTGGCGATCGGAACGGCAGCGAGACCGGGACGGTCGTGTTCCTTCCCGGTCTCACGCGCTCGTCATCCGGCCAGGGCGTCCGGTACCTCGGCGGGCAGCTTGGCCTCCGCAGCACAGCCCAACTCCTCGGCCATGGCACGGGAAACGGCATTGAGTACGGTCATGCGTCCCTTTCCGTCAGGGTTCACCTGGCCTCGTGCAGAGAACATTTCCGCCTCCACATAGGGCATCTTTCCATCGGGCCCCGACGTGGGGCACGCGAAGTAGAGCGAAGTGCTGTCCTCGCCCCGTGCGGATGCGAACAGGCCGAGAGGGAAGAACATCTCCCCCGAATCGCTCGACTTGTCCTCTTCGGCGAGGTCGGGATGGCTCTTCCGTGCCTGAAAACTGATGTCGAGAAGCGGAAAATCGTTCTTGCCATCGGCTTTGTAGATGAGGCAGTCGTTCTTCTTGGACGGGTCGTCGTAAAGAGTCTCTGCCGCATGTTTCAAGGAAAATTTGTACGGGGTCCCGGATTCCTTTTTCCCCTCGATCTCAGTGAAGCGGTCCGTGCCGCCGAGGTGTCCCAGCGCTGCCGCTGCCGCTGTGTCCAGCGTTCCGTCGCAGACCTGGGTGGCCGAGAGTACGTCGGGCTTCGCTTCCTCGCCACTGTCGTTGCCGCATGCGGTCACCCCGGCGACGACAAGAGTCAAGAATGCAGCCCAGCGCGTTGTTGCCTTCATGAGCGCTCCGATATGTGCGTAGTCGACTGCCGGTCAGTCTTTGTACGGTGCGCGCCCTCGGAAGTCGTCCTGGTTCGAACCGGTGTTGATGTAGCTGCTTTCGATGTCCCTCGCCCACTCCGAACTCTCACTGTTTTCCCACTTCGGATTATTCTTTTCGTAGGCGACGTAAGCCGTGCCGAGCTCGTCGGCGCCCTTTTGGTAGAATTTCTGACTGGTCATCTGCGACTTCTCGGCGGCGTCCTGCTCGGAGCTGTCGATGCTCTTGTCGACCTCGTGACCGATGAATGTATTCACCATGTCACCGACGGTGTCCGCCGCCATGGGAGCGACCACCAGGGCTGCGGCGGTGGAGCCGGGCAGCGGGATCGCCGCGATTCCGCCTCCCACCACCACGCCTGCGCCCAGTTTCACCCAGTCACCGGACCGGCCAAGAGACTTGTTTGCTTCCTCGGCCTCCTTGCCGTACGTGGCTTCCGCCTGCTGCACGCGCGAGTGGTCCAGGATGCCGCGGGCCTCGCCACCCGTCATGAGCGCGTCCTTGGCGTGGTTGATGTTCGCCTCGCTAGTGGCCGGGTTGGCGTCCAGAGCGCTCAGTGTGTAGAGGTGCTGCGCCGCTGTGACGACGCCGTGCGAGGTTTCGTTCTGCCCAAGCACGCTGAGGAAGTTGATGGCGCCCTGCTCGCCGAAATTCGCCCGCCCCTGGTACTTGGCGGGGAATGACTCGTCGGTCTTGGCGGAGTTCCCGACCCCCGACAGGCTGTAGTCGATGTCGTCGATGTACGCGGCTCCCATCTTCCCCAGGCTGTCGGCCAGTGGTGACTGCTCGTGCAGCATTTTGGGGCCTTCCTCGCTCCCGTACAGGAACGCCACCTGCTCCATGACGCCTGCCGTCGCGGCCGTCCGGTGGTCCTTGGCGCCCGGGACCATGGGGTCCTTGCCGGACATCGGGTCGGCGTCGTACGCGTATCCGGTGGTGGCCGATTCCAGGGCGTGACCGAGCGAGTCATGACCGGCCATGGCCTTGCCGTCACCGCCGAAGGGGGCGTCCGGGAGCCAGATTCGGTCCTTGGTCAGGTACTTGAGGTGATCATTCACCTCGTCTTCCTTGCGGATCGTCGCCCCCGCGCCCTCGGGCTGTGCGAAGAACTGGGTCGAGGCATCGGGGTTGTGGCCCAGGGCTTCCATGAAGCCGGTCATCGGGTCCCGGCCGCGGTCGTTCTTCCCGTAGAAGTTGAGATCCCCCTGATCCCGGTTGTTGATCCATGGGCTCATGTCCTTGACGTTGTGTTCCTTGTCGTAGGCGATGAGGGTTTCGCCGTAGTTGTTGAGGAACTGGTCGTCGTAGTCACCGAAGCGCATGAGGTTGCTCATGACGCCGAAGCCCGTCGGGTCGTTGGCGTCGTCGATACCGAGTCGGTCGGGGCCCAGTTTCACCATCTGCTGCTCCCAGCGCTCCATCGTGTCGCTGTCGGAGAGTGTGGCCGTACCCAGCGTGATACCGAGGTTCTTCTGAAGTTTCTTCGCCTGCTCGATCCGGGCCCGGTCGGTCCCGTATCCCTGGTATGGATCTGCGATTCCGGCGTAGAACTCCAGGACCTTCTTCGGTTCCACCTGAGTGGCGAACCGCTCGGCGAAGAGCGGGTCGTTCTTGTAAGCGGCCAGGGAGGTGTTGAGAGCGTTGAGCTCGGTCAGCGTGACGTCGTGCGGGTCCTTCTTGAGGATCTTCGCCGTCTTCTCCGCCTCGGCCACCGCCTTGGCCGCGGAGTCGCGGTCCGAGTAGCTGGCATCCGAGAAGCCGTACTTGGCCTGGTCGACGAGGAGGGTGAGTACCTTCGCCGCCGATGTGTCGCTCTCCGTGGCCTTCTTCAGGATGTTCTGAATCTCGTCCCGGAACGTGTCGACGTCCTGCTGGGTGTGCTCGGGCAGCGTGGTGCCCTTCGCGGCCCTGTCGGGGTGGATGTTCATGGTGACGGTGAAGGATCCGTCGCCCGTGTCCATGACAGTGAGGTTCTTCTGCGCCCCGCGATGGATCGCAGTGTTGAGCTGCGTGCGGTAGCCGACGAGTTCCCCACGAGTGTCGGTGAGGATCTTCGTGATGGTTTCGGCCTGAGTGTGGGCGTCGGCGAACTCTCCCGCCGTCTTGTTCACGAAAGCGCGGGTGACAGTGGCGTTCTCGCCGGCCCAGTTCGCCTTGTCCGACTTGGCTTTGAGGTCGTCCTTGGCGTCACTCTGAAGGGCTTTGAGCTTTGCGACCATTTGTTCCCAGTCGGCGATGGCCGTATCCAGACCGGAGAAGTTGGCGAAGCGCAGGGAGTCGAGGTCCATCAGTGGCCCGACCTCTCGTCGAAGCCTTTGTCGAGTGTGTCGATGTTGCTGATGAGCGTGGCGATGTAGACCTCGTCGTCGGCGTGGGCGCCCTTGGTGAAATCGAGGTGGTTCGAGATGTGGGCACAGGCGTCCAGCAGTGAGCGGACCTGGTCGATCCACCGTGACGCCACGTGATCGAGGGCCGCGCCCAGTGCGAAGGTCTCCGCCCTGAGCCCGCCGGCAGCCTTCTGGGTGGCGGCGCGGGCGTGGTCACCGGCCTTCTCGAGATCTCCGTACATCCGGAATGCGGTATTGCCGATCGCCGCCAGGTCCTGCTGATCGACCTCCAGGTCGCCCTGGGGAATCGGCCCTCCGCCGCCTGGTTCGACCTGATTCAGTTGCATCTGGGTCGAATTTCTCTCCGCCGCCTCGGATTTCAACTGTTCCCACTCGTCCCACGCCACTGGCGGATGCCTTCCCCATAGTCCCGTTGATTCCCGTACGCCGCCCGCGCGGGCGATGAGCGGTGCGTCAATTTACCAATGGGGACAGGGAGTTGGCGTAGGAAATGGTCACTGATTGTGGCGATCGGCCAGGAGGTACGTGCGTCCGGGGTGGCAGCGCAGGGCGTCGGACGCCGAGTGCCGAGTGCCGAGTGCCGGGTGCCGAGTGCCGGGTGCCGAGTGCTGGGTGTGCGCCGGCCCGGGGCGGGGACAGCGGTCCTCGCCCCGGGCCGGCGTCGTACGTGCGGATGGAGTGGTGCGGCTTTCGTACGTGCGGATGAAAGTGGTGCGGCTAGGGCCTCTGGTTCGGGGCGGGTGGTGCGGTTACCAGACGAACGGTGCGGACTGGTTGGCCGTGGCGACGCACGGGACCGTGGCCGACGTCGGGGACGAGGCCACGATCTGCAGTGACCAGTTGGTGGCACTCGGAGGCGAGGCCAGCACCACGGAATTCGTGCTGTCACCCGCGGCCAGGGTGCCGGAGGTGAGCTTCAGCGGGCCCAGGGTGATGGGGTTGCCGCCGCTCAGGCCGGGGTTGGTCTTGCCGGAGAACTGCACCTGGCTGGTGACGCCGCCCGAGGTCTTGCTGAGCTTGAGCGTCGTCGTGATGCTGTTCGGGTCGGCGCTGGTACCGGCCGGCATGGTGATCGCGGTGGACGTGATCTTTATCGTCTTGGACGTGCCCGAGTCGGTGGCGGTCAGGGTGGCGAGACCGCTGCCCCAGGCGCCGCAGTCGTACGTGGCCGTCGCGGTGAGCGGAGTCACCGCATGGGCCGCCGGAGCCAGGGCGAGTGCGCCGGCCACGGAACAGGCCGCGGCCAGCACCAGGGGGATGTGTCTTCGATTCGACGACATGACGGGGGGAACTCCTTCCGGTTCTGAATTCCGCAGATTCACCGAAGAACTGAGGAAGTGGATCTGCGTGCCGGGCCCGGCATGTCGGGTGCAGTGAAACGGTGGTCCTCGGAGAAGTCAAGAGATGTCCGCAGGAGCACTTGAAATTCCCGTGGAAATGCTCTTCGGGCATTTCAGGCAAGGATCAACCGGTTCTCTCTTGACTTCTTTGCACCCGGCCTCCTCAATGTGCGCAATCAATGGGCCATGGAGGGGTGTCTGGTGATACGACGACGAAGACCCGGCGTGACCGGTCTGCTCGCTGCCTGCTTCGTGATGTCGCTGAGCTGCGCCGGGGCCACCGCCCAGGCCGCGCCGCGGGACGCGGCGGCGGCCGGGCGGCAGGCGGCCGGTGTGGTCACCCCGTCCGTCCACTGCGTGCTGCCCGCGGGGCAGGGTGAGGCGACCGGGCCGCAGGAGATGACCGTCGAACTGTCGCCCGCGGTCGTCGCCCCGGGCGGGAAGGTGCACGCCGAGGTCACGCTGGGGCCGTCCCCCGCCACCAGCGCGCTGGCGCTGGAGGACGTGCCGACCATCCCCAGCCTCGACCTCGCCATGTCGGGCGGGGCGACCGGCACCGTCACCGTGCGGGGGGCCGAGTTCACGATGGACATCCCGGCCGGGAAGCCCATCGAACTCCCGCCGTACGAAGGGGACTTCCTGGTCCCGGCGGACGCCTCCGGGGACATCTCGTTCGCCCCGGTCCGTACGCTGACGCAGACCAAGGTGCTCGGCTCCGTCTTCGAGACACCCTGCGACGTCGTGGGCGGCGGCGGCAGCGTCGGCGGCGTCACGGTGGAGGGCACCGGCTCCGAACCCGCCACGCTGACCGCTCCCGCCGATCCGGTACGGCCCAACACCGCGGTGGCGCTGGGGGGTTCGGGGTGGACGCCGGGCGGGTCGCCGGTGCCCTCGCTCTGTGCGGTGGGCGGTGGCGGCTGTGATCCGCTGAAGTTCAGGAGCAACACGCTCACCATCGGCGGTGACGGCACGCTGGCCGGCACGGCCACCCTCGCGGAAGCCGGTGCGGTGCCGGACGGTGCGTACGAGGTGAAGGTCAACGACGGTACGAAGGAGGCCACCGCCCCCCTCACCGTCCGGGCCGTCGCGGCCGGCGACCGTGAGATCTCGCTGTCGCGCGGCAGCGGTCCCGTCGGCAGTGTCGTCACGGTCAGCGGCAAGAACTACAACCCGGACCGCTGGATCAACGTCATCGGCCTCGACGCCTCGGGCACCGGGCTCGACGACAGCGCGGTCTACGTCAAGAGCGGCCCGGACGGCACGTTCTCCGTCGAGTTCACCGTCATCTCCGACGCCGTCGTCGCGGTCCAGGCGGACGAGGGCAACGATCCGGCGACCGTGCGGACCGTGCCGTTCACCGTCTCCGACGGCGGGGGAGGGGACGGCGGCAGCGCCGACCAGCGGCTGAGCACCTCGGTCAGGGCCGGGACACTGTCCATGGTCCAGGACGGTGACACCGTCGACTTCGGTACGACGGTGCTGGGCACCGGCAGCGGTGTGCAGCGCTCCCGGCTCAACCGGGTCGAGGTGGAGGACGGCCGCGGTGTGAACAGCGGCTGGTCGCTGACCGCCACGCTCTCCGGGTTCACCTCCTCCGGCGGCGGCACCATCCCGGCCGACGCCGTCCGGTGGACGCCCAGGTGCACGGCGCAGAACGGCAGCGTGGGGGCGCCGGTGGCCGGTTCGCCCGCCGCGCTCGGGAGCGGGGCGGCGAGCCTCTGCCGGATGGATCCGGACGGCTCCCGCCCGTTCACCGGCGGCCGGTTCGACGCCGACGCCGATCTCACCCTCACCGTCCCCGGCTTCACCCCGCCCGGAGATTACAGCGCGACCCTCACCCTCACTCTTCTCTGAATTCTTCATTCTCCGTTTTCTGTTCTGTGTTCTCCGGAGGATTTTCCGGGAGCCGTGAGGGGAAGTTCCGGAGGCGCCCGCCCGCTCCGTATCGCATCGGAGCGGGCGGGCGCCGCCGTTCCGAATTCGGGAATTCCCGCAGCCGACATCTCAGCCATGGAGGAGACGCATGTCCGTGTCCGTCAGATCGAGAAGAACCGAACGGCCGGGAAGGGCCGGACGGTCGGGGATGGTTCACCGCGGACGCGCGGGGTTACGCCGTGCCGTGGCGCTCACCGCCGGGGCCGTGCTCGTCTGGACCGGCGGCACCGTCGCACTCGCCCCCGCCGCCGAGGCCGGCACCGTCACCCCGACCGTGCACTGCTCCCTGCCCGCGGGCCAGGGCGAGGCGACCGGGCCGCAGGAGATGAGCGTCGACCTCTCACCGTCGATCGTCGACCCGGGCGGCAAGGTCCACGCCAAGGTCGCCCTCGGACCGTCCCCCGCCACCAGCGGACTCAGCCTGAGCGATGTGCCCACCACCCCCAGCATCGACTTCGCGATGTCCGGTGGCGCCACCGGCACGGTCACCGTCACCGGCCCCCAGATCAACCTCGACATCCCGTCCGGCAAGCCCATCGAAATCCCGCCGTACGAAGGGGACTTCCTCATCCCCGCCAATGCGAGCGGCCCGATCACCTTCACCCCGATACGCAATCTGACGCGTACGAAGGTGCTCGGCTCCACCTACGAGACCCCGTGCGACGTGGTGAGCGGCGGCGGCTCCATCGGCACGGTGACCGCCGAGGGCACCGCGGGGCATCCGCCCACCCTGACCGCGCCCACCACAGCCGTCCGGCCGTCCACCGCTGTCGCCCTGTCGGGCAGCCTCTGGACCGCGGGCGCCACCCCCGTACCGTCGCTCTGCTCGGCGGACGGCGGTGGTTGCGACACCGGCAAGTTCGCCTCCAGCACCCTCTCCATCAGCGCTTCGGGGGAGCTGGGCGGAAGCGCGGTGCTCGCGGCCGCGGGCGCCGTGCCCGACGGCTCGTACCTGGTGAAGGTCGGCGACGGCACGAAGGAGGCGACCGCGCCCCTGACCGTCAAGGCGTACGTGCCCGGCGGGCCGCGGGCCATCGCGCTCTCCCGCTCCGGCGCGCCGGTCGGCAGCGTCATCTCCGTCACCGGCAGCAACTATTTCCAGGACCGGTGGATCAACACCGTCGGCCTGGACGCGAGCGGGGCGACGCTCGACGACACCGCCGTCTATGTGAAGAGCACCCCCGACGGCACGTTCAACGTCGAGTTCACCGTCTCCGACCCCGCCATCGCCGCGATCCAGGTCGACGAGGGAAACGATCCGGCCACCGTGCTCACCACCCCGTTCACCGTGACCGACGCCTCCGCGACGCTCTCCGCGGGCGCGGCGAAGGTCAGGCCGGGCGGAACGATCGCCCTCTCCGGCGGTGACTGGCCGTCCGGAACCACGCCCACCGCCGCCCTCTGCACCGCCGACGGCGGCTCCTGCGACAGCGCCCGGATCAGCGGCTCCACCCTCCGGATCGGCGCCGACGGAACGCTGGCCGGCACGGTCACCGTGGCCGGATCCACCCCGCGTGCCGTGTACGCGCTCCAGGTCACCGCCGGGGGAGCGCAGGCCACCACCCCGCTGACCGTCGCCCCGTCCTTCGTCGTGCTCACCCCCTCGGCCGGCCCGAAGGGCACCGCCGTCACCGTCATCGGGCAGGGCTTCGCGAAGGTCGCGACCGTGTCCATCGTCGGGCTGCGGGCCGACGGCTCGCAGACGTCCGACCCGGCGAAGACCAAGGTGGTGGGGCTGGACGGGGCGTTCTCGCAGACCTTCAAGGTCAACGCCGCCGACACCGTCGCCATCCGGGTCCGGGAGGTCCTCGTCAACCCCCGTACCGAGACAGCGGCGTTCACCGTCCAGGACGGAACCGTCCCCGCCGGACCGTCCTTCGCGCTCTCGCCCCCCGAGGGGCCCGTCGGCACGACGGTCCAGGTGGCCGGACGCGGATTCGCCCCCGTCGCCACGGTCTCGGTGACCGGCCGCACCGCGGACGGGAAACGCACCGCCGATCCGTACGTCACCCGGGTCATCGGTCTCGACGGCACCTTCGCCCTCGACTTCACCGTCCGGGACCCGGCGACGAAGTCGATCCGGGCCTGCGAGGTGCTCGTTAACGGAAAAATTGTGCAGCAGGCGTTCACCGTGAGTTAACGGCAGTTCACTTCCGGTGCGTGAAGCGCCGCGACGGCGTCGGCCGACCTGGACGCGCGTAGACCTCCGGGATCCGGCCGACGCCCCGCTGACCGGCGCTTATGCTGCTTCAAGCCAACTCCCCTTCGGACAACGCCCGGATTCTGGACGAGGTCTTCCGCTGAGCGGACTCGCTCGCTACTGTCCCAAAAAATGAACGCCCCGTGGCAGAGCCCGCAGCGGGGCGCAGCCGGTGCCTGGCCAGGCCGGCGGCCTCTCCGTGCGTCGCCGCTGGGACCGGCGACGCACATTCCGTGGGAATCAGCCGCTGCCGCTCATCAAAGAGGAGAGGGCGTCGTGACCGCGGAAACCTCCCAGACGCTCGACCGGGGCCTGAGGGTCCTCAAACTGCTTGCCGACACCGACCACGGCCTGACCGTCACCGAGTTGTCCAACAAACTCGGGGTCAACCGGACCGTGGTCTACCGTCTGCTCGCCACCCTGGAACAACACGCCCTGGTACGCCGGGATCTGGGCGGCCGGGCCCGAGTGGGCCTGGGCGTGCTGCGCCTGGGCCGCCAGGTGCATCCGCTGGTGCGCGAGGCCGCGCTGCCCGCGCTGCGCTCGCTCGCCGAGGACATCGGGGCCACCGCACACCTCACGCTGGTCGACGGCAGCGACGCGCTGGCCGTCGCGGTGGTCGAGCCGACCTGGACCGATTACCACGTGGCCTACCGGGCCGGATTCCGCCACCCGCTGGACCGGGGTGCCGCGGGCCGGGCGATCCTCGCCGCCCGCCAGAAGCCGGTCGGCGAGACCGCCTTCACCCTCACCCACGGCGAGCTGGAGGCCGGGGCGAGCGGAGCCGCGGCCGCGCTGGTCGGGGTGACCGGAGTCGAGGGCAGCGTGGGTGTGGTGATGCTCGCGGACTCCGTACCCGAACGCGTCGGCCCCCGTGTGGTGGACGCGGCCAGGGAAGTGGCGGACGCGCTCCGGTAGCGGGCCCTGCGGCGGGCCGCCCCCACCGGCCCGCGGGCGGCTTCATGGCCGGATCACGTCTGAGCGGATGCCCGGACGGGCCGTATGTCTTCGGGGCCCACGCCTCGACCGGAGCCCGTGGCCGTTCCGGGGGTTCCGATGAATGGTTCTGATCTCACGATTCTCGTTGCCGTGGGTATCCCGTTGTATTTCCTGCCCTTCTTCATCGCTGCGGGGCGCGGGGCGAACACCGGCTCGGTGTTCGTGATCAATCTGTTCCTCGGCTGGACGTCCATCGGCCGGGTGGTCGCCCCGGCCATGCAGATGGGAACCCGGCGCACGCCGTAGACGCCCCGGGCCGGGTACGGGGCGCCCGGCCCTTGTGCCCGCTCCGGCGGTTAGATTGGGCGGGTGCTCCCTCGTCTCTCGCGTCCCCGTGCCCTCGCCCTGTGCGCCCTGCCCGTGCTCGCCCTGTTCGGTGTGGCCGCCTTCGCGCCGCTGCCGTTCACCCTGGCGCAGCCCGGCTCGACCGCGAACGTGCTCGGGGACGATCACGGCACGCCGGTGATCAGCATCAAGGGCGCGCCCACCCGACCCACCAAGGGTGAGCTGCGGATGACGACGATCCTCGCGACCGGGCCCACCGCCGACGTCGGCATCGGCGATGTGATCGACGGCTGGTTCCGTACGGACCGGGCGGTGCTGCCCCGGGACTCCGTCTACCCGACCGGCGGCTCCGAGAAGGAGATCGAGAAGCACAACCTCGACGACATGCGGAAGTCGCAGGACTCCGCGGTCGACGCCGCGCTGAACTACCTCGGGAAGAAGCCCGGCTCGGTGGACGTGACCCTGAGCCTCGCCGATGTGGGCGGACCCAGCGCCGGCCTGTTCTTCGCGCTCGGCATCGTCGACAAGCTCGACGGGGACGGCTCGGGGGGCGATCTCACCGGTGGCCGCACCATCGCGGGCACCGGCACGATCGAGGCGAACGGGTCGGTCGGGGCGGTCGGCGGGGTGTCGCTGAAGACTCAGGCCGCGCGCCGAGACGGGGCGACCGTCTTCCTCGTACCGAAGGCGGAGTGCCGGGAGGCGGGCGCCGAGCTGCCCGAGGGGATGCGGCTGATTCCGGTCACGACTCTGAAGAGCGCGGTGTCCTCGCTCCGGGCACTGGAGCAGGGGCACAGGGTCCCGAGCTGCTGATCTCGCCGACCGGCTCGTCGGCCGGTACGGAAGCCCGCTCCGCCACCGCGCCGTCCATCGTGCGCCACACCGGGAATACCAGTGGGCTCAGCGTCGCCAGCAGGTACACCCCGCCCATCGCCAGCAGCGCGCCCTTCACGCCCGCGCTCTCGACCAGCAGGCCGGCCGCGAGACCGCCCACCGGCATGGCCAGTTCGCCGCCCGCCGTGAGGACCCCGGAGACCCGGCTGCGCAGCTCGTCGGGCACCGTTCCGTAGATCAGGGTCGTCAGGATCGGGTTCAGCACCCCGCCCGCGAGCCCGCTCAGCGCCATGGTCACCGCGAGCGGCAGCGTCGTACCGGTCAGCGCCGCGACCACGTACCTGGGCGCGCCGCACAGCAGCACGCACACCGTGAACACGGTCCGCCGCGAGAAGCGGTGCCCGACCGCCCCGTACAGCAGCGCCCCGGCCAGCCCGCCCGCGCCGAACAGCGCGGTGAGCAGCCCGATGTCACCGGCCCCGCCCAGTTCGGCGGAGGCGTGCACCGGGAGCAGGACGGCGTTCCAGCCCTGGTCGGTGCCGTTCATGAACAGGACCATCACCACGACTGCCAGCAGCAGCCGGTTGCCCAGCAGGTAGGCGTAGCCCTCGCGCAGTTCGGTGCGGTACGCCCGCAGCGAGACCGGTGCCGCGGCCTTGCGGGGCTCGGCCGCGCGCACTCCCCGTACGCCTGCCGCGATCAGCAGCGCGGACGTCAGGAAGGTCACCGCGTCCAGCAGCAGTACGGTCTCCGCGCCGACGAGTGCGATCAGTACGCCGGCCAGTGCCGCCCCGACCATCCGGGCGCCGCGCGACACGGCGTCGAAGAGGCTGGCGGCGCGGGCGAGGGTGGTGCCGGCGTGTTCGGCGAGATCCGGCACCAGGACGTAGCGCGCCGTGTCGCCCGGGGTGTGCGCGAGCCCGCCGACCGCCATCAGCGCGCACAGCATCCAGAAGGCCAGGGCGTCCGCGTAGTGCAGCAGCGGAATGGCGGCGACGGCGAGGCCGCACACCAGGTCCGAGGCCACGGAGACCCGGCGCCGTCCGAGCCGGTCGATGACGGGGCCGCCGATCAGGGCGGATACGACGATCGGCAGGGTTGCGCAGAAGGCGACGACACCGGCCCGGCCCGCGCTTCCCGTGGTCTCCAGGACGAACCACGGGACACCGATCATGGTGAGTGAACTGCCCGCCCTGGATATGGAGTTGGCGGACAGTACGGCGGCGAGCGGGATACGGCTGCGGTCCCCCCGACCGTTCACGCCGGACCGGGCACGACGTAGGTGTGGCCGGCCCGGTGGGGCAGGACGCGCAGCCCCAGTCCGACGAGGGCCCAGCCCAGCCGGGTGCGCAGACCGGCGCCCTGCGCGGCCGATCTCAGGCCGAATTCCGTTGCGCACAGCCGTAGTTCGGCGGCACGCAGGTGGTGCAGCTGCAGATGTGTATCGGGGTGCACGACGATGTCCTTCCGGTCGGGAGGGGCTGGTTACGCCGCGGGGCGCGGGAAGAGGTGCACATGGCTGCGGACGTTGGCCGAGCCCTCGGTGCCCTCCGGGACCCGGCCGTGGTAGCTCTCGATGAGTTCGTGGACCTTCCCGATCAGCTCCTCGGCGAGGTCCGGGGTGAGGCGCACCTGGAAGTCGCTGATGTCCCAGCCCTCGCGCCACTCCTCGGGCCACTCGGACATGGTGCCGATCCAGGTGTTCAGCTCCCGGGAGTGCGCGGTGGCGATCTCGTGGAGCACGAGGTCGACCGCGCCGCGCACCTCGGGGTCGGGGTGGCTCAGGAATCTGCCGCTGTCGAAGACGGTGCCCCGGTGCGCGGCCCGCCACCAGCGCTCGCGGCCCTTGCCGCGCTCCGGGTCGTCCTCGACGAAGCCGTACGTCGCCAGCTGCCTGAGGTGGTAGCTGGTGGCGCCGCTGGACTCGCCGAGCCGGCCGGCGAGACCGGAGGCGGTGGCGGGGCCGAACTCCCGCAGCGCGGCCAGCAGCCGCAGCCGCAGGGGATGGGCCAGCCCGCGCAGGGTGCGGGCATCGACCTTGTGGATGTTCTCGGCTTCGGCGGGCGTCTCGGCGCCGTCCTCTGTTTCGGGCATGGGTGAACCGTAGACTTGCAAAATCTTCTTTGCAACAGTTTTTTTGCAACACATCCTTTGCACGTGGGTCTCCGGGGGAGAGCCGGTGAGTCGGCGAGCCGGTGAGTGAGTCGTGCGTGGTGTGCGGTGTGTCTCCCGGCACCGGCTCACCCCTGCTTGATGAACCCCTCCTGGATCAGCCAGTCCTTCGCCACCTCGTGCGGGTCCTGCCCGTCCACGTCCACCTTGGCGTTGAGCACCTGGGCGACCTCGGTGGTCAGCTTCCTGCTGACCGGGTCGAGCAGTCCGGCGATCTGTGGATACTTCTCGAAGGTCTTGGTGTGGATGACCGGTGCCGCGTTGTAGTTGGGGAAGAAGTGCTTGTTGTCGACGAGCACTTCGAGGTTCATCGCCTTGATCCGGCCGTCCGTGGTGAACACCTCGCCCAGCAGGCAGGAGTCGGACTTGGAGACCTGGGTGTAGATGATCCCGGCGTCCATCTTCTTGATGTTGGCGGCCGGGAGCGACATCCCGTACGCCTTCTCCATGCCCGGCAGCCCGTCGTCGCGTGAGGCGAACTCGTTCTCCACGCAGATCGTCACCGCCGACGGGTTCTTCTCCGCCAGCGCCGCCACGTCGGAGAGCGTCTTCAGGTGGTACTTCGCGTTGTTCTTCCGGCTGATGGCGAGCGCGTAGGTGTTGTTGAGCGTGGACGGCGTCAGCCAGGTCACCCCCGTACGGCGGTCCTCGTCCCGGACCGCCGTCCACTGCTTCAACGGGTCGGGGATCGGCTTCGCATGGCCGAGGTACGTGATCCAGCCGGTGCCCGTGTACTCGTACATCGCGTCCGCGTCGCCCTTGACGATCGCCTCGCGCGCACTGATCGAGCCGGGCAGGTTCGTCCGGTCCAGGACCTCCGCGCCCGCGGCCTTGAAGACCAGGCCGATCATCTGGCCCAGGATGATGTTCTCGCTGAAGTTCTTCGAGGTGACGGTCAGCGAGGCACCGTCCAGCGGCTTCCCCCGGCCGACCGAGCCCGGCACCACGTCGTCCACCATCGGCGAGCCGCTCTTCAGCCCGCACCCGGAGAGCAGCAGCGCCACCGCCACCGCCCCCACCAGGCCGGCACGCACCTTCCGCGGGCCCGTCATCGCCCCACCTCCAGTCCGCGCGGTGTCAGCGCCACCTCGACGAGTGAGGCCAGCCAGTCCACCAGCAGCGCCAGCACCACCGTCAGCACCGAGCCGAGCACCAGTACCGGCATCCGCTGGGTCTGGATGCCCGAGGTGATCAGGTCACCGAGACCGCCGCCGCCGACGAAGGTGGCCAGGGTCGCCGTGCCGACGTTGAGCACCAGGGCCGTACGTACCCCGGCCAGGATCAGCGGTACGGCCAGCGGCAGTTCGACCTTGGTGAGCGTCCCCGTCGCCGACATGCCGATGCCGCGCGAGGCCTCGACCAGATTCGGTTCGATCGCCTTGAGACCGGCCACCGTGTTGGAGAAGACCGGCAGCACCGCGTAGATCACCATGCCGATGATCGCCGTCGACGGACCGATGCCCAGCCAGATCACCAGCAGCGCCAGCAGGCCGATCGCCGGTGTCGCCTGCCCGATGTTGGCGACCGCGGTGACCACCGGGGCACCCTTGCTCAGCCTGCGCCGGGTCAGCGCGATGCCCAGCGGAATGGCGATGATCAGCACCCAGAACGTCGAGATCGCGGTCAGCCGCACATGCTGCCACCAGCGCAGCTGCACATTGCCGCCGGTGAGCGAGTTCCGCGCGATCGAGTCGAGGTGGACATTGGTGATCCAGAGATACGTGACGGCCAGCACGATCGCGAGCGCCACCGGCATCATCACCAGCTTGCGCCAGGTGAACCGGCGCGGCGGACCGCTCGGCGGCGGGGCCGGCTCCTCCTCCTCGTCCCGGAAGGCATGGCCCTTCACGTCGTGCTCGCCGGGCGGGCGGTCCTTGTCGGAGGAGGGCACGGACGGCTCGGGGCGCGGCCGGCGCGGGGGTTCGTGGTTCAGCGGTGGATTGCGAGTCATGCGCCCGGACCGCCCTCCAGCTCCGTCTCGGTCTGGTGGCTGCGCAACTCCTCCAGGTCGTGCTGGTGCTCGATGGCGGCGAGCCGGTCGGCCTCCAGCAGTTCATGGACGGAGTTCATCAGGGTCTGCATGTCGACGACGCCGATGAACTCGCCGCGCCGCCCGGTCACCGCGACCCGTCCGCCGCTGTCGGTCAGCACCGCCTCCAGCGCGTCGTGCAGCGTCGCGTCACGCGTCACCGTGTCGTGGACCAGCTGCCCGGCGCGCGCCAGCGAACCCCGGGCCCGCATCAGGTCGCCGCGCCGCAGCCACTTGTACGGGCGGTTCCTGCGGTCCAGCATCAACAGCTCGTTGTGCGGGCCGCTGCGCAGCTTGTTGAAGATCGACTGGAGCGGGTCGTCGACCGTCACCGTGGGGAACTCGGCCATCTCCACATCGCGTACCCGGGTGAGATTGAGCCGCTTCAGCGCCGCACCGGCACCGACGAAACCGGAGACGAAGTCGTCCGTCGGATTGGTGAGGATGGCCTCCGGGGTGTCGAACTGCGCGATGTGCGAACGCTCCCGCAGCACCGCGATCCGGTCCCCCAGCTTGATCGCCTCGTCGAAGTCGTGGGTGACGAAGACGATCGTCTTGTGCAGTTCGTGCTGGAGCCGGATCAGCTCGTCCTGGAGGTGGTCACGGGTGATCGGGTCGACCGCGCCGAACGGCTCGTCCATCAGCAGCACCGGCGGATCGGCCGCCAACGCCCTTGCCACGCCCACCCGTTGCTGCTGACCGCCGGAGAGCGCGCGGGGATAGCGCCCGTGGAACTCCCGCGGGTCCAGCCCCACCAGATCGAGCATCTCCTCGACCCGGTCCTTCACCTTCGACTTCGACCAGCCGATCATCTTCGGTACGAGGGCGATGTTCTCGGCGACCGTCATGTGCGGGAAGAGCCCGGACGACTGGATGGCGTAGCCGATCTTGCGGCGCAGCTTCACCGGGTCGATGTCGGTGACGTCCTCGTCGTTGATCCTGATCCGCCCGGACGAGGGCTCGATCAGCCGGTTGATCATCTTCAGGGTGGTGGACTTGCCGCAGCCGGACGGGCCCACGAAGATCACCGTCTCACCGGCCTTGATGTCCATCGAGACGCTGTCCACCGCCGGGTTCGGATTCCCCGGATAGTGCTTGGTCAGGTCCTCCAGCTGGATGGTGGCGCCGGACGTGGTCCGGGGCGTTCCGGCGCTGCCGGCGTCCGTGCTCCCGGTGGCGGTCTCAGACACGGATCCCCCTCGGGATGGTGAGCCGCCCGAGCAGTACGTACGCGGCGTCGAAGAGCAGGGCGAGGATGACGATGCCGAGCGTGCCCGCGAGCACCTGATTGAGCGCGTTGGCGCTGCCCAGCGAGGCGATGCCGCGGAAGATCTCGTTGCCCAGGCCGGGGCCCGAGGCGTAGGCGGCGATGGCGGCGATGCCCATCAGCATCTGGGTGGAGACCCGGATGCCGGTGAGGATCGGCGGCCAGGCGAGCGGCAGTTCCACCCGGCAGAGCCGGGCCAGCCGGGACATCCCGATGCCCTTCGCCGCGTCGACCAGCGACGGATCGACGCCGCGCAGCCCCACGATGGAGTTACGGACGATGGGCAGCAGCCCGTACAGCGTCAGGGTGATCACGGTGGGCGCGACCCCGAGGCCGACGAGCGGGATGAGCAGGCCGATCGCGGCGAGGGAGGGGATGGTCAGGATCGTCGCCGTCGAGGTGATGGCCAGTGACCCCGCCCAGCCGCTTCGGTAGGTGACGACCCCGATCAGGATGCCCAGCACGGTGGCGATCACCATGCACTGGAACACGGCGCTGACGTGCTGGTACGCGTCGGTGAGCAGCTGTTGGTGCCGGTTTCCCAAGTACTCCCAGAAGCTCACACGTCACTCCTCGGCTCAGTCGTGGTCCGCCGCGGCCTGCTCGACGAGCGGGATGATCCGCAGCGGGACCGGGTTCTCCATGACGATGGCCGTGGAGGCCCGGACAATGCCATCAAAACCGACAACCCGGTCGATGACCCGTTGGAGATCGGCGTTGGAACGCGCGACGAGCCGGCAGAGCATGTCGCCGTGCCCGGTGGTGGTGTGCAGCTCCAGCACCTCGGGCACGCCGGTCAAGTGGGCCCGCACGTCCGCCCCTTGGCCCTGCTTGATCTCCAGGGTGGCGAACGCGGTGACGGGGTAGCCGAGCGCCGCCGGATCGACCGCCGGACCGAAACCGCGGATGACGCCATTCGACTGAAGCCGGTCGAGCCGGGCCTGCACCGTCCCGCGGGCCACGCCGAGTCTGCGCGATGCTTCCAGTACGCCGATGCGGGGCTCGCGGGCCAGCAGCACGATCAGCCGCCCGTCCAGATGATCGATCGCCATGGTCCGCTCCGAAGGGTCGACGTGATGGTCATCATGTACAGATAGCCCGCCCATCATCCCCATGCGCTATACAGATTGCCCAGTGATTCCGTGAACTATTGCGCACCTTGCGAAGCGGCGAGAGCCTTCGGACATGACTGAGACTCTGCACACCACCCCCGAAACAGCCCGGCAGGCCGACCCCTTCCCGGTCAAGGGAATGGACGCGGTCGTCTTCGCCGTCGGCAACGCCAAGCAGGCCGCGCACTACTACTCGACGGCGTTCGGCATGAAGCTGGTCGCCTACTCCGGACCGGAGAACGGCAGCCGCGAGACGGCGAGTTACGTACTGACCAACGGATCGGCCCGTTTCGTCTTCACCTCCGTCATCAAGGCCGCCACCGACCACGGACGCTTCCTCGACGCCCATGTGGCCGAGCACGGCGACGGCGTCGTCGACCTGGCCATCGAGGTCCCGGACGCCCGCGCGGCCTACGCGTACGCGGTCGAGCACGGCGCGCGCGGCCTCGACGAGCCGCACGAGGTCAAGGACGAGCACGGCACCGTCGTGCTCGCCGCGATCGCCACGTACGGCAAGACCCGTCACACCCTCGTCGAGCGCACCGGCTACGAGGGCCCGTACCTGCCCGGCTACGCCGCCGCCGAGCCGATCGTCGAGCCGTCCGCCAAGCGCACCTTCCAGGCCATCGACCACTGCGTCGGCAACGTGGAACTCGGCCGGATGAACGAGTGGGTCGGCTTCTACAACAAGGTCATGGGCTTCACCAACATGAAGGAGTTCGTGGGCGACGACATCGCCACCGAGTACTCCGCACTCATGTCGAAGGTCGTCGCCGACGGCACCCTCAAGGTCAAGTTCCCGATCAACGAACCGGCGATCGCCAAGAAGAAGTCCCAGATCGACGAGTACCTGGAGTTCTACGGCGGCGCCGGCGTCCAGCACATCGCGCTCGCCACGAACGACATCGTCGCCTCGGTACGGGCGATGCGCGCCGCGGGTGTCCAGTTCCTGGACACGCCCGACTCCTACTACGACACCCTCGGCGAGTGGGCGGGCGAGACCCGCGTGCCGGTGGAGATCCTGCGCGAGCAGAAGATCCTCGTCGACCGCGACGAGGACGGCTACCTGCTGCAGATCTTCACCAAGCCGGTCCAGGACCGCCCGACCGTCTTCTTCGAGATGATCGAGCGCCACGGTTCGATGGGCTTCGGCAAGGGCAACTTCAAGGCCCTCTTCGAGGCGATCGAGCGCGAGCAGGAGAAGCGCGGCAACCTCTGATCCCTCGGGTCGGCAGCCTCCGAACCCGATCGACCGGCACGCGGCCGGCCCCGGGCTCCGTCAGGGGGAGCCCGGGGCCGGCTGCCGTGCTTCGGGCCGTTCCGGTTCGGACTCCGGGGCCGGACGCGGCCTTGGCGGGCCGCCCGGCGGGGGAGGAGCCAGATCGTCCAGGGCCTCCTGGGCGGCGGGCCCGGCCAAGGGGGAGAACCCGGGGTTGGTGCGCAGGGCCTCTTCCAGATTGCGGCGGGCCGGACCGTACTCCCGCAACGCCTGCTGGATCATGCCCAGGTGGTACGCGTACGCGGCGTTCTGCCCGCCCGTGTCGACCGCGCTGGCCGCGTACTCCAGCGCGGCGGACGGGTCGCCGGAGCGGTGCAGGGCCCAGCCCAGGGCGTCCGCCACCGCCGCGCTGCGGTGCGGGCGCGCCCACTCGGCGTCCAGCAGCCCGACCGCCACAGCCGGATCCCCGTGGTCGGCCTCGAAACGGCCGCGCAGCAGCGCGTGGTCCACGCCCTGACCCTCGTCCCTGGCGAGTGCCCGGCGAAGCTGCGCGTACTGCTCGTCGGCCTCCGTGCCCAGCCCCAGCGACTCGTACAGCTCGCCCAGCTCCAGCAGGTATTCGGGCCGGGGGAGTTGCGTCAGCGCCGCCCGGTAGTCGCGCTGGGCCTCGTCGGTACGGCCGAGCGCCACCAACGCCCTGGCCCGCCCCGCGAGCGACGCGTGGTGGGCCCGGTCGGTACGCAGTGCCGCGCCGAACTGCGCGACCGCCTCCTCGGGCTCGCCCCGCTCCCAGGCCAGTTCGCCCAGCAGATGCAGACACTCCGCCTTCTGCGCGGGCGTGGTCGCCCGGTCCGCCGCGTCCCGCGCGCCGGCTAGTGCCTCCTCGCGCCGGCCGCGGTCCCGCTGCATCCGTGCCGTCTGCACGAGCGCCGGAACCCCCGCACGCAGCGCCGTGAAACGCTCCACCGCCGAGTTCACGGCCTCGTGGTCCCCGAGCCCGCCGTACGCGTCGATCAGCGCCGGATAGACGGCCCACTGCTTCGGCTCCCGCGCCCGCACGGTCTCGCCCCACTTCCGCGCCGCGACGAAGTCGTGCCGGGCATCGGCGAGCTCCGCGAGCCCCACCAGGGCCGCCGTGTTGCCGTTCTCACCCGGCTGGACGTTCAGCGAGCGCTTCAGCGCCTGTTCGGCCCGGCCGTAGTACGCCGCGTCCGCAGAACGCCGCCCCCACTCCACGTAGGCCGTGCCCAGCAGTGCCCAGGACCGCGCGTCGGACGGATGCGTGCCCACCCACTGCTGCCGGTCCCCGATCAGCGCCGTCAGATCGGAGAGCGAGGCCGGGGCACCGGCGGCGGTCGCCCTCAGCGCACGCTGGACCGGGCCGGGCACGGGCGGCCGCGACGCCTTCTTCCCGTCCTCCGGAACGGCCACCACCGCACCCGTCACCAGCACCGCACCCGCCACCACGCCCAGGGCCGCCCGGCGCAGCGTCGTACGCAACGAGAGCGGCGGGGGCTCGGCCAGCGACTCGGGATCGACGAGCGAGGAGAGCGCGGAGGCGCCGACGGGGGCGAAGGAAGCGCTGGGGGCGGAAGGAGCGGAGAGGGCGGAAGGGGCAGAGGGAGCAGAAGAGGCAGAAGGGGTAGAAGAGGCAGAAGGAGTGGAGGGGGCGGAGACGTCAAGGGGAGGGGAGCTGCTCGGATCAGGGGGCTGCGGAGGCTGCTGCGGCATGACATCCATGCCGATCACTCTGCGTCAGTAATAAGAGCACACCGCGCCTTGCGAAGGCCGCGGCAGACGGGTTCACACCAATGGGCCCGGGTGTCACGCTTGGATCATGGACGGTCTTCTCGAACAACTTCGTGCCGGTCTGCCCGCCGACGCCCTGATCACGGATCCCGACGTCACCGCCTCGTACGCCCACGACATGGCGAGCTTCTGCGAGGCGGGCACACCCGCGGTCGTCGTGCTCCCGCGCACCGTCGAGCAGGTCCAGCACGTCATGCGCACCGCCACGGCCCTGCGCGTCCCGGTCGTCCCGCAGGGGGCGCGTACCGGCCTGTCGGGCGCGGCCAACGCCTCCGACGGCTGCATCGTGCTGTCCCTGGTGAAGATGGACCGGATCCTGGAGATCAGCCCCGTCGACCGGATCGCGGTCGTCGAACCGGGCGTCGTCAACGCGGTGCTGTCCCGAGCGGTCGACGAGCACGGTCTCTACTACCCGCCGGACCCCTCCAGCTGGGAGATGTGCACCATCGGCGGCAACATCGGCACCGCGTCCGGCGGCCTGTGCTGCGTGAAGTACGGGGTCACCGCCGAGTACGTACTCGGCCTGGAGGTCGTGCTCGCCGACGGGCGGCTGCTCACCACCGGCCGGCGCACCGCGAAGGGCGTCGCCGGATACGACCTCACCCGGCTCTTCGTCGGCTCGGAGGGCAGCCTCGGCATCGTCGTCAAGGCCGTGCTCGCGCTGAAGCCCCGGCCGGCGCAGCAGCTGGTCCTGGCCGCGGAGTTCCCGAGCGCGGCGAGCGCCTGCGACGCGATCTGCCGGATCATGGAGCGTGGTCACACTCCGTCACTCCTCGAACTGATGGACCGTACAACGGTCCGGGCCGTCAACAAGATGGCCCACATGGGCCTCCCCGACACCACCGAGGCGCTCCTGCTCGCCGCCTTCGACACCCCGGACCCGTCGGCCGATCTGGCCGCCGTCGCCGAGCTGTGCACCGCCGCGGGCGCCACCGACGTGGTTCCCGCCGAGGACGCCGCCGAGTCCGAGATGCTGCTCCAGGCCCGGCGGATGTCGCTCACCGCGCTGGAGACCGTCAAGTCGGCCACGATGATCGACGACGTCTGCGTACCCCGCTCGAAGCTCGGCGCCATGCTGGAGGGCACCGCGGCCGTCGCCGAGAAGTACGACCTCACCATCGGTGTCTGCGTGCACGCGGGTGACGGCAACACCCACCCCGTCGTCTGCTTCGACCACACCGACGCCGACGAGTCCCGGCGGGCCCGCGAATCGTTCGACGAGATCATGGCCCTCGGCCTGGAGCTCGGCGGCACGATCACCGGCGAGCACGGCGTCGGCCTCCTGAAGAAGGAGTGGCTGGCGCGCGAGCTCGGCGAGGTCAGCGTCGAGCTGCACCGGGGCATCAAGCAGGCGTTCGACCCGCTGGGGCTGCTCAACCCCGGCAAGGTGTTCTGACAGCCGGGATGGCCGGGATAGCCAGGGCGGCCGGGCGAAACGGCGCCCGCTCACGCCTCGCCGTCCTGCGACTCGTCCGACGGCCACGGGTCGCGCAGCCACAGGTCGTCGGCCGGCAGCGGGGCGAGCAGCTCGGCGAGGCCCTCGTCGATCCCGAGCCGCTCGGCCTCCGTGCCGGGCGGGACCACCCGCAGCGTCCGCTCCACCCAGGCGGCCACCGCGGCGGACGGCACCTCCAGGAGAGCGTTCCCGTCGGGCGAGGTCAGCGCGACGAAGATGACGTTGCGCCGGTCGACCTTGGTCGGCCAGATCCGGACGTCCCCGTGACCGCACGGCCGGAACACGCCCTCGACCAGCAGGTCGCGGGCGAACGTCCAGTGCACCGGGAATTCGGAGCCGATGTGGAAGGCCACGTGCACGGCGTACGGGTCCGCTGTCCGGTACGTCAGACGGGCGGGGACGGGGATGCTGCGCTCGGGCGACAGGACCAGCTTGAGTTCCAGCTCGCGTTCCACGGTGGTGTGCATGAGTGCGTCCTTCCGGTGTGCGTGGACCGGTCCCATGACCGGCCTGCACAGGGAGAGAGCGCCCTCCACGCCATCTATTACGCGACTTCCGGGAAAAACTTTCGGGCGACGGGAAAGCGGCCCAAACCCCTGGAGTGGCCCAGGGGTACGCGGGCGTCTGGTAGATGTGGACCCGTTGCATTCAGGCCTCGAAGAGATACGGGACCACGGTGATGAGCGCCCCAACCCCGGCACCCGGTGACGAAAGCCCCCGCGAGGGGTACTACCCCGACCCGTCCATTCCCGGATATGTCCGGTACTGGAACGGTGCTTCGTGGGTGCCAGGCACAAGCCGCCCGGCTCCTGAGCAGGGCGGGTCGACGCCGGTGACACCCTCCGGAGAAGAGCCCTCCGCACCGGTGCCCGAGCCCCAGCCACAGCCACAGCCCCAGCCACAGCCGCAGCCGCAGCAGTCCGCACCGCCTCCCGCTCCGGCTCCGGCTCCGGTGGACGAGACCGGTCCGGTTTTCCTGGACGAGGGACCGCACGCGGACAACCGCCCCGAACCGGCCACCGCCTGGCAGGCCGACGCCTCCCGGCAGACCGGATTCGGCGGCGAACACGACCGGCGGGTCTCCTGGGGCGGCGGGCAGCCCGGCGAACCGGGCGGACAGGACGGCGAACCGGGCCGGCCGGACAGGCAGAACGATCCGCGTACGCCCACGGACCGCGCCCCGGCCGACCCGGTGCCGGGCGATCGCGTCCCGGCGGTCCGCGCCCCCGCGCCGGACCCGCGACAGCCCGCCGCCTCTCCCGCGCTTCCTCCCGCACCTTCTCCTTCTCTTCCCGCTCTTCCCGCTTCTTCTTCTCCCTCTCCGTCGTCGTCTCCCGCACCGTCGTCTCCCGCACCGTCGTCCCCCGCGCCGGAGAACACCGTTGCGATCCGGATCGGCCGTCAGGGCCGCCCCGGCGGCGGTACGGATGCCGGCACGGGCGACGCGGGACGCCCGCCCACCGACGGGACGGTCACGATCCGGGCCGTGGGACGGGGCGGCGGCCCGCCGGCCCGTCGGGCGACCGAACCGGCGGTATCGGAGGGGACGATGGCGATCCGCGCGATCGCCCCGGGGCCGGGCGCACAGCCCTCCGCCCCGGCGCAGAATCCCGCCCCGGCGCAGAACCCCGCCCCCGTGCAGGGCCAGAATCCCGTGCAGGGTCAGAACCCTGCGCAGGGCCAGAACCCCGCGCAGCGGCAGAGTCCCGCGCAGGCTCAGAATCCGGCCCCCTGGGCGCAACAGGGCAATCAGCCCGCCCCGCCACCCGCTCAGGCAGCCCATCCCCAACTTCCGGCGCAGCAGTCCCAGCCGCAGCCCCAGCCCCAGCAGCCCCAGCTCCGCCCCCAGCCGCAGCAGTCCCAGCAGTCCCAGCAGCCCGTCGTGCCCTGGAAGCCGCCGGTCGACGACCCCTTCCAGCAGCTCGCGCAGGCCCAGGCGGCGGCCAGGCCCGCCGGGCTCGGCAAGCGGTTCGTCGCCCGGCTGATCGACAGCGTCGTGCTGATGGCGCTCGTCGGCGCGATCGGCTTCCCGCTCGTCTCGCAGGCGCTGGACCACATCGACGAGAAGATCAACGCGGCGAAGCTCTCCGGTGAGACGGTCACCGTCTGGCTGGTGGACCCCACCACGGCCGGCCTGTTCGGCGCGATGCTCGGCGCGTTCCTCGTGCTCGGGGTCCTGCTGGAGGCGCTGCCGACGGCCAAGTGGGGCCGCACCCTGGGCAAGAAGCTCTGCGGGCTCGAAGTACGGGACATCGAGTCCCACGGCCCACCGTCCTTCGGCGCCGCGCTGCGCCGATGGCTGGTCTACGGCGTGCTCGGCATCCTGGTGATCGGGGTGGTCAACGTGCTGTGGTGCCTGATCGACCGGCCGTGGCGCCAGTGCTGGCACGACAAGGCGGCACACACCTTCGTGGCGGGCTGACCGCACCCGGTCGGCCGACGGCCCACCGGGTGAAGGGCCGTCGGGGCCGGGGTTCCCCCGAACGCACCTGAGCCGTTGCGGGCGCCTCCGGGGCGGGATGCACTGCCCCCATGAGCAACGATCAGCCGACGTCCGGTCAGCCGCCCGAGGACGACCCGTTCCTCAAGAAGCCGCATGAGCCCCCGCCGTCGTCGGGCTCGCCGTACGACAGCGCTCCGCCCCCGCCCCCGCCGCCGTACGATCCGGGCCCCTACGGCGGCGGTGGACCGTACGGCGGTGCGGATCCGCTGGCCGGCATGCCGCCGCTCGCGGAGCCGGGCAAGCGCATCCTGGCCCGGCTGATCGACTTCCTGATCATCTCGATCCCGCTGTATCTGATCTCGCTGCCCTGGGGCGGCGCGGTCGAGGTGACGGACAACAACGGCAACGGCAGTGACGTCGGCGACGTCTTCAGCCAGACGTACAGCGGGCACCAGTTGATCTGGTCGCTCATCGGTCTGGTCGTGTACGTCGCCTACGACACGTACTTCACGCACAAGGACGGCCGGACCATCGGCAAGCGGCTGCTGAAGCTGCGCGTCGCGATGCTCAACGACGGGCGGGTGCCGGACACCGGTGCCTCGTTCCTGCGGGCCGTGGTGCTGTGGCTGCCGGCGCTGCTGTGCTGCCCGTGTCTGTGGTGGCTGATCAACATCGTGCTCATGTTCACGGACAAGCCGTACCGGCAGGGCCTGCAGGACAAGGCCGCGAAGACAGTGGTCGTCCAGACCAACTGACGCAGCCGGCCCCGGCCCGTACCGGCTGACGCCGCCGGTCCCGGCCCCGTCCCGAGACCCAGTCCCGCGGTCCCCTCCCGCGGCCCCGGTGGCTCAGTGGCGTACGGAGTGCCGGCTCACGTGCTCGTCCGCGGCGGCCGCGGGCCGCGGTGCGGCCTCGCGGGGGGCGGAGACCGGGGCATGGGCCCCGTCGCGGGCGAGGCCCTCGGCCTCGACGGCCGCGGAGACCGCGTCCTGATTCACCCGGACCGCGGAGCGGGCACCTGTCCGCCTCGCGGTTTTCGCGCGTGACGGCTGGGGTACGGTCACGGCCACCAGCAGACCGAGCGCGAGCGCCGCGGTCCCGATGACGGCGATGCCGAGGCCCGACCCCGTACGGGAGAGCAGCAGCATGGCGAGGGTCGAGAAGATGACGGTGACCGAACCGTAGGAGAGCTGTGCGGCTGTGGGACGCGGCATGGCGGTATCCGTCCTCGGGGCGTCGGATGGGCGGTCTCTCAACACGGTCGCACTGTCAAGCGACTCTACGACGGTGGATGCCCGAGCGGAGCCACCGGTAAGCACGGCCTAACCCAAGGTGCCGGTGCACAGGGGGCGCACGGAGTCATTCGCCGCTCCAACCGTGGTCCGCGACGCGCCGGTTGGCCCCTTGTTGAACGTCCGGATAACGGAAGCGTTCTCCTGCATAGTGCACTTGGCCTGTCCAAGTCAAGATCTGTCTTTTCTCGCGTAACTCCGGTCGAATGTCGTCACTTGTGACGCGTATTCGCGCGCGCGGCCCACATCACCCCCTGGCCGCAGCGGCGAGCGCCGGGGAGGACTGCATCAAGTGACCACAAACAGACGGGCGCTTCGCGCCGCTGCGGTTGTCGTGGCCATGGCCGCCACTGCCGCCACGGCGTCGGCTTTCGCCACGGCCCAGGCAGACGACAAGGCGCCGGGAGCCAAGAGCACCAGCGTCGACCGCCGTGACCCGGGGTCGGCCAAGGGCAACGAGCACGACCTGAAGGGCCCGTTCAGCGAGCAGCAGGACGCACAGCGTCAGGCCGCCCTTGAGCAGGTCATATCGGGCGACAAGAAGATCTCGAAGCGGGGCGGCTCCAAGGTCGTCAAGCTCGACGACAAGAAGTACGTCGAGCTCGGCCGCGAGAAGACGGACAAGATCTTCACGATCCTGGTGGAGTTCGGCGACAAGGTCGACAACACCACCATGTTCGACCCGGACGGCGACGGCCCGAAGCCGGCCGTCCCGAAGTACGGGGGCACGCCCGGCCCGCTGCACAACAAGATAGCCAAGCCGGACCCCAAGAAGGACAACAGCACCGCCTGGCAGGCCGATTACAACCAGGCGCACTTCCAGGACCTCTACTTCGGTGAGGGTGCCGGCAAGGACTCGCTGAAGACGTACTACGAGAAGACGTCCTCCGGGCGCTACTCGGTCGACGGCGAGGTCTCCGACTGGGTCAAGGTGCCGTACAACGAGGCCCGTTACGGCTCGAACTACTGCGGCTCGACCAACTGCGCCAACGCCTGGGACATGATCAAGGACGGCGTGAACGCCTGGGCCGCCGATCAGAAGGCCCAGGGCCGTACGCCCGAGCAGATCAAGACGGATCTCGCCAAGTACGACCAGTGGGACCGTTACGACTACGACGGCGATGGCAACTTCAACGAGCCCGACGGCTACATCGACCACTTCCAGATCGTCCACGCCGGCGAGGACGAGTCCGCGGGTGGCGGCGTCGAGGGCACGAACGCCATCTGGGCCCACCGCTGGTACGCCTACGGCACCGACGCCGGCGCGACCGGCCCGGCCGAGAACAAGGCGGGCGGCACCCAGATCGGTGACACCGGCATCTGGGTCGGCGACTACACCGCGCAGCCCGAGAACGGCGGCCTGGGCGTCTTCGCCCACGAGTACGGCCACGACCTGGGTCTGCCGGACCTCTACGACACCACCAACACCGCCGAGAACTCGGTCGGTTTCTGGTCCCTGATGTCGGCCGGTTCCTGGCTCGGCAAGGGCAAGGACTCGATCGGTGACCTGCCCGGCGACATGACCGCCTGGGACAAGCTGCAGCTGGGCTGGCTCGACTACGCCGAGGCCAAGGCCTCGACGAAGTCCACCCACAAGCTGGGCGTGTCGGAGTACAACACCAAGAACAAGCAGGCGCTCGTCGTCACGCTGCCCGAGAAGCCCGTCACCACCGCCGTCACCAAGCCGGCGGAGGGCTCCAAGCAGTGGTGGAGCGACATGGGCGACAACCTGAACAACACCCTGACCCGCTCGGTCGACCTCACCGGCAAGTCCAAGGCATCCCTGGACCTCGCGGGCTGGTGGGACATCGAGAAGGACTACGACTACCTCTACGCCGAGGTGTCGGACAACGGCGGCACCAGCTGGACCGCGATCGACGGCACGGCCGACGGCAAGGCGATCACGCGCGACGCCAGTGACAAGCCGGCCCTGACGGACGTCTCCGGCAAGTACCAGAAGCTCTCGTACCCGCTGGACGCGTACGCGGGCAAGAAGATCGACGTCCGCTTCCGTTACGCCACCGACGGCGGCGCGGGCGGCATCGGCTTCGCCGCGGACACCATCTCGGTGACCGCCGACGGCGCCGCGCTCTTCACGGACAACGCCGAGGGCGACGACAACGGCTGGACCGCCAAGGGCTTCTCCCGCGTCGGCGAGTCGTTCACCAAGGACTACCCGCAGTACTACATCGCGGAGAACCGCCAGTACGTCAGCTACGACAAGACCCTCAAGGTCGGCCCGTACAACTTCGGCTTCTCCAAGACCCGTCCGGACTGGGTGGAGCACTACCCGTACCAGAACGGTCTGCTCGTCTGGCTCTGGGACAAGTCCCAGAAGGACAACAACGTGTCGCAGCACCCCGGCCAGGGCCTGATCCTGCCGGTCGACGCGCACGCCAAGCCCCTGAAGTGGGCCGACGGCACGATCATGCGCAACAAGATCCAGCCGTTCGACGCTCCCTTCAGCTGGTACGCGACGGACGCCTTCACGCTGCACAACGCGGACGCGCCGGTCCGGGTGAAGTCGCAGCGCGGCATCCCGGCCTTCGACGACCACAAGGGCACCTACTGGTACAAGGAGAACCCGACCGGAAGTGTTCAGGTCCCTGACACGAACACCCGGATCTCGATCGTCAAGGAGCCGCGCAGCGGCCAGACGATCACCGTCAAGGTCGGTCCTTCGCACAAGTAGTCCCGTATAACCGCAGGTCAAAGCATGATCGGCCGTCGCCCTCTAGCGGGCGGCGGCCGATCGTGTTTAGGTGCGTCTTGTTCGGATTCTTATTGACACGACGTCTCACGGGGGAGCGCGGAACATGGCAGGCGGAGGATTCTGCAGGTTGCCGGACGGCAATGTGGTGGTGGCGATCACCCTGCCCCATCCGGCCGACGGACCGGGTTCCGGCACCCCGGTCCGGGTCCTGGTGCACGCGGCCAACCGGGCCCGCGCCCTGACCCGGCTGCGCAACGCCGGACTGCGCGCGGTCTACCTCCGCGGCAACGCAGAGCCGCCCACCCCCGACGAGATCACCGCCGTGCTGCACCACCCCGACGGGCTCCTCTGGCGCGCCAGACCGGAGCGGGCACAGGAGCTCTGGCACCCGATCCGGGCTCTGCTCCGCCCGGCCATCCCCGTCCGGCGGCCGGCCTGAGACACGGGGCTCCGGGCTCCGGGCTCTGGTCTCCGGGCTTCGGGCCGCGAACAGGCCGGACAGGTGCCAGGGCCTCGGCCCGGGTCGGGCCGGAGCCCGGGCTGGTTCGGGCGAAAGGCCCTAGACCACCGGCTTGCCGGTCAGCTTCACGCCCGCCCTGCGGAGCTCCTCCAGTGCCCGCTCCGTGGTCGTCTCGGCGACCCCGGCGGTCAGGTCGAGCAGCACATGCGTCGTGAAGCCCGCGCGGACCGCGTCCATCGCCGTCGCCCGCACACAGTGGTCGGTCGCGATGCCGACCACGTCGACCTCGGTGACATGGCGCTCCCGCAGCCAGTCGGCCAGCCCCACACCGTTCTCGTCGAGGCCTTCGAAGCCGCTGTACGCCGCCGCGTAGGCGCCCTTGTCGAACACCGCGTCGATCGACCCCGAGGCGACCGCGGGGGCGAAATTCGGGTGGAAGCCGACGCCCTCCGTGCCGGCCACGCAGTGCGGGGGCCAGGAGTGCTCGAAGTCCGGACGGTCGGAGAAGTGGCTGCCCGGGTCGACGTGGTGGTCGCGGGTGGCCACCACATGGCGGTACCCGGCCTGGGCCTCGCCGATCAGGTCGGTGACGGCGGCGGCGACATCGGCGCCGCCCGCCACGGCGAGGCTGCCGCCCTCGCAGAAGTCGTTCTGAACGTCGACGACGATCAACGCGCGGTGCATGACGGGTGTCCTTAGGTGGGGGACGGTCGGCGGTCGTGGGGGTGTGGGCGGGTTCGAGCCTTGTGGGGGGCGCATTTCGAGCCTAGAGACTCCGGCCCCGGATAGGGAGGGGACGGGACGGAGCCCTTGCGGCGTCCAGCGCCACAGACACGGCCGGAGCCGGAGCCGCATAGGTGAATGGGGCTGAGGGGGTGACCGGGGCTGCTGGGGTGATCCGGGCGGCTGGGGTGACCCGGGCGGCCCCGGTCACCGCACCGCACGGCCCACGTCAGATGTACTCGGTGGGAATCACCGGTTCGCCGCGCGACAGCTGCACCGCCGACATCGGCAGCCCCGCCCGCGCCGCGATGTGCCGCTCGCGCGCCGCGTCCAGCGGCTCGCGGGCGATCACCTCGCCGTCCTTGACCAGCTCCGCCAGCAGCTGCCGGTCGGCCAGCTCGGCGGGTACCGCGCCGGTGCCGATCACCTCGGCCTCGGCGATCCCGTGCTCGTCCAGCCGGCGCGCGGCCCACTTGCGACCGCCCACCGACGACTTCGCGCCGAGCGACTTCTTGGCCACCGGACGCAGCGGCTCGGCGGGATCGGCGGAGCCGGCGCGGGCGACGAGCTTGTAGACCATCGAGCAGGTGGGCTGCCCGCTGCCGGTCACCAGCTGCGTGCCCACCCCGTACGCGTCGACCGGCGCCGCCGCCAGCGAGGCGATGGCGTACTCGTCCAGGTCCGAGGTCACCACGATCTTCGTCTCCGTGGCGCCCAGCTCGTCCAGCTGCTGCCGCACCCGGTGCGCGACCAGCAGCAGATCGCCGGAGTCGATCCGCACCGCGCCCAGCTCGGTCCCGGCGACCTCGACCGCCGTACGGACCGCCTCGGTGACGTCGTACGTGTCGACCAGCAGCGTGGTGCCCCGGCCGAGCGAATCGACCTGGGCCCGGAACGCGTCGCGCTCGGTGTCGTGGAGCAGCGTGAAGGCGTGGGCGCTGGTCCCGACGGTCGGGATGTTGTAGCGGAAGCCCGCCGCCAGGTCGGAGGTGGTGTTGAAGCCGCCGATGTACGCGGCACGCGCCGACGCCACCGCCGACAGTTCATGGGTGCGTCGTGCACCCATCTCGATCAGACCGCGCCCGCCGGCCGCGGCGGACATCCGTGAGGCCGCGGCGGCGATCGCCGAGTCGTGGTTGAGGATCGACAGGATCACCGTCTCCAGCAGCACGCACTCGGCGAAGGAGCCCTCGACCCGCAGGATCGGGGAGCCGGGGAAGTACACCTCGCCCTCCGGGTAGCCCCAGATGTCGCCGCTGAAGCGGTAGTCGGCCAGCCAGGCGAGGGTCGGCCCGTCCACCACGTTCTGTTCGCGCAGGAAGGTGAGCATCTCGTCGTCGAAGTGGAAGTTCTCCACCGCGTCCAGTACCCGTCCGATGCCCGCGACGACGCCGTAGCGCCGCCCTTCGGGAAGCCGGCGCGTGAACGCCTCGAAGACCGAGCGCCGATCGGCCGTGCCGGCCTTCAGCGCGGCCTGCACCATCGTGAGCTCGTACTGGTCGGTGAAGAGCGCGGTCGACGGCACACCGACCCGTCGCCCAAGGTCCGCAGAGTTCATGTTCCGGATGCTACCCCTATTTCGTCAGAGTGACGAGATCTCGGGTCGTTTGTGCGATGCCCCCTCCCGAGTGGCAGCATGGGGTGGGTGAGCGTCGCCCCCACAGAGATCACGCGTCCCGAATCGGCCGAGGAGAGTCTTGTCGTCCCCGAGCCCGACGTCCCCTGGGTGACGCTGGTCCACAACGACCCGGTCAATCTCATGAGCTATGTGACCTATGTCTTCCAGGCCTACTTCGGCTACTCCAAGGACAAGGCGCACAAGCTGATGCTGGACGTCCACCAGAAGGGGCGCGCGGTCGTCTCCAGCGGCAGCCGCGAGGAGATGGAGCGCGACGTCCAGGCCATGCACGGCTACGGACTGTGGGCCACGCTCACGCAGGACCGCAACTAGACCTCCCCGCCGGACCTCCCCGCCCGTCCGCCCGACTCCTGCCCCGCCCGACCCACCATCGGAGAAAACCCATGGCCGGCCACTTCGAGGCCACTCCCGGCGGCGGCGCGGCCGTCGCGCTCGACGAGGTGGAGATCGCGATCCTGCGCTCCCTCGCCGTCCAGCTGCTGGAACTGATCGGTCCCGGCGACGAACCCGCCGAGGACGCGGACCCGCTCGCCGCCCTCTTCGCGGAGGGGCCCAGCGAGCCGCCCACCGACCCAGCCCTGGCCCGCCTCTTCCCCGAGGCGTACGGCGACCAGGACACCGAACTGCGGGCCGCCTCCGCCGAGTTCCGCCGCTTCACCGAGAACGACCTGCGCGCCCGCAAGCGCACCGACGCCCTCGCCGTCGTACGCACCCTGGACGCGCTCACGGTCACCGGGGACGACGGCGCCGTGCTCGAACTCACCGGCGACGAATGCCGCAACTGGCTCGGCGCCCTCAACGACCTCCGGCTCACCATCGGCACCCGCCTGGAGGTCTCCGACGAGGACGAGGGCGAGGCCGGATCGCTCTACCGGCTCCCGGACAGCGACCCGCGAAAGCCGATGGTCATGGCCTACCTCTGGCTCGGCGCGCTCCAGGAGACGCTCGTGGAAACGCTGATGCCGTAAGGGCTGTCCCGAAACCGTGCGGCGGTGCGGTGGTGCCGCGGTGCCGTGGTGCCGCGGTGCGGCGGTGCCGCGCTCCCGGAGGGCGCCGAGTGTTCGCTCAGCGGATGCTCAAATCCGAATAACGATCCCGTCACCTGAACGGTCGTCTTTGCTGCGGCAGGAAACTCTTGTCCGCTTTTAACTGTGGTGTACGCCACAGAACGTCAGGTGGGTCGCCCGAGTGGCCGTGATAGATCTTCACGACCACTCGGGCACGCCACCCCTGTTCCCGAGGGCGCCAAGAGCCGGCCACCACCGGCGGCACTCCATCCATATCCGGGGGGATCAGGAACCGATCCGCAGCCTCGACGGCGCGGATCGGCGTGGAGAAAGGCGCAGCACATGACATCGGCGCAGGTCGACAAAGGGAACAGCGGCGGGCAGGCCGTAGAGGTATCGGAATCCGGCGCGCCCGGTGAGGGATACCAGCGGGCCCTCGGTGCCCGCCAGATCCAGATGATCGCCATCGGCGGGGCCATCGGCACCGGGCTCTTCCTCGGTGCGGGAAAGGCGATCGCCAAAGCCGGGCCCAGCCTCGTCCTGGCCTATGCCGTCGCGGGCCTGGTGATCTTCTTCATCATGCGGGCCCTGGGCGAACTCCTCATGTACCGGCCGGTCTCGGGCTCCTTCTCCGAGTACGCCCGTGAATTCATCGGCCCCTTCGCGGGCTTCGTCACCGGCTGGACCTACTGGCTCTTCTGGGTCGTCACCGGAATCACCGAAGTCACCGCCGCAGCCCAGTACATGACGTTCTGGTTCGACATTCCGCAATGGATATCCGCACTGATCTTCACGGTCATCCTCTACGGGGTGAACCTGATATCCGTGAAACTCTTCGGCGAACTCGAATTCTGGTTCTCGATGGTCAAGGTCACCGCCATCGTCGGCATGATCCTCATCTGCGCCGGAATTCTCACCCTCGGCTTCTCCGACGCCGGGGACACCGCGTCCGTCAGCCACCTCTGGGCCGACGGCGGCTTCTTCCCGCACGGCATCAAGGGCACCCTGATGACGCTGCAGATCGTGATGTTCGCCTTCCTCGCCGTCGAACTGGTCGGCGTCACCGCGGGCGAGTCCAAGGACCCGAGGACCGTCCTGCCCAAGGCCATCAACACCGTGCCGTGGCGCATCGCCGTCTTCTACGTCGGCGCGCTCATCATGATCCTCTCCGTGGTTCCGTGGACCGAGTTCCAGCCCGACGTCTCGCCGTTCGTCGCCGCCTTCAAGAAGATGGGCCTCGGCCTCGGCGCCGGCATCGTCAACTTCGTCGTGCTGACCGCCGCGCTCTCCTCCTGCAACTCCGGCATGTACTCCACCGGCCGCATGCTGCGCGACCTCGCCCTCAACGGGCAGGGCCCGAAGTTCTTCACCAGGCTCACCAGGAGCGGCACCCCGCTCGTCGGCACCACGTTCTCCGCCGCACTGATGCTCGTCGGCGTCTGGATCAACTACCAGTGGCCCGGTGACGCCTTCACCTACGTCGTCTCGTTCGCCACCATCTCCGGCATGTGGGCCTGGATCATGATCCTGATCAGCCAGCTCCGCTACCGGCGCCTCTCCGACCTCGGCGTGCTCCCGCGGTCGGACTTCCGGGCCCCCGGCGCCCCGTACACCAGCGTCTTCGCGCTGTTCTTCATCGCCGTGGTCATCGTGATGATGGGCATCGACAAGGACACCAGGATCTCGCTGTACTGCGCCCCGCTCTGGGCCGCGCTCCTCGGCATCTCGTACGTGGTCCTCAAGGCCCGCAACCCCGGGAACAAGGCCTTCGCGAAGAACTGAACCCCCTTTACCACCCGGCCGCCCCAACGGCCATGTCCACCATGCGGGCCCTCTCGGACCACACTTCGGTACGAGAGGGCTCGCCTATCCTGGCGAAATGCTGACCATCACCCAGGCGCTGTACGACCAGATCGTCGCGCACTCCCGTGCCGACCACCCCGACGAGGCGTGCGGCGTGGTCGCGGGCCCGGAGGGGACCGGCCGCCCCGAGCGGTTCATCCCGATGCTCAACGCCGCCCGCTCGCCCACCTTCTACGAGTTCGACTCGGCCGACCTCCTCAAGCTCTACCGCGAGATGGACGACCGCGACGAGGAGCCGGTGATCGTCTACCACTCCCACACCGCGACCGAGGCCTACCCCTCCCGCACCGACGTCACCTACGCCAACGAGCCCGGCGCCCACTACGTGCTCGTCTCCACGGCGGACACCGACGACGCGGGCCCCTTCCAGTTCCGCTCGTACCGCATCGTGGACGGTGTGATCACCGAGGAGGACGTCGAGGTCGTCGAGGCGTACGAACCCGCCTGACCCCGCCGCACCACCGGAAACCGGCCGGACGGGACCGGGCTCACTAACGGTCCCGTCCACCTGTCGAACACCGGGCATCCATCAGGTGAGATCACACTCGGGATTACGGACCGGGAATCGATACGATGAGCGCATGGTTCTCCATGACGTGAGCGACAAGACGCCGGGCACGCTGCTCGTCGCGCGCCTGCACGTCGACCTGTGCAGGCTCTCCAGCGCGATCTGTACGTGCCGCCTGCCCGCCGGCCGCAAGGTCTGAGCCGGGCCCGCGGCCCCCAACACCACACGTACGCACCACCCCCGCGCGGGGGCAGAGCCGCGCGCCCCACGTCACCTCTCCGCTTCCGACAGGAGCCCACGCCATGGCCATCGAGGTCCGCATCCCGACCATCCTCCGCACCTACACCGACGGCGCCAAGGCCGTCGAGGGCGACGGAGCGACCCTCGCCGACCTCTTCACGGACCTGGAGAGCCGGCACAACGGCATCCGCGAGCGCATCGTCGACGGCGACCAGCTCCGCCGCTTCGTGAACGTCTACCTCAACGACGAGGACGTCCGCTTCCTCGACGGCATCTCCACCAAGCTCAGCGACGGCGACAACGTCACCATCCTCCCGGCCGTCGCCGGCGGCATGAACTGATGCGGTACGACAGCCCGCTCGCCGCGGTGGGCAACACCCCGCTCGTCCGCCTGCCGCGGCTGTCACCCTCCGACGACGTCCGGATCTGGGCCAAGCTGGAGGACCGCAACCCCACCGGCTCGATCAAGGACCGCCCCGCGCTCCACATGGTCGAACAGGCGGAGAAGGACGGCCGGTTGACCCCCGGCTGCACCATCCTGGAACCCACCAGCGGCAACACCGGGATCTCGCTCGCCATGGCGGCCAAGCTCAAGGGCTACGGCATCGTGTGCGTCATGCCGGAGAACACCTCCCAGGAGCGGCGCGACCTGCTCGCCATGTGGGGTGCCGAGATCATCTCCTCCCCGGCGGCGGGCGGCTCCAACACCGCCGTCCGCGTCGCCAAGGAACTGGCTGCCGAGCACCCCGACTGGGTCATGCTCTACCAGTACGGAAACCCGGACAACGCGGGCGCCCACTACGCCACCACCGGCCCGGAGATCCTCACCGACCTCCCGTCCGTCACCCACTTCGTGGCCGGCCTCGGCACCACGGGAACCCTGATGGGCGTCGGCCGCTACCTGCGCGAACACAAGCCGGACGTCAAGATCGTCGCCGCCGAGCCGCGCTACGACGACCTCGTCTACGGACTCCGCAACCTCGACGAGGGCTTCGTCCCCGAGCTCTACGACGCCTCGGTCCTCACCACCCGCTTCTCCGTCGGCTCGGCCGACGCCGTCACCCGCACCCGCGAACTCCTCCAGCAGGAGGGCATCTTCGCGGGCGTATCCACCGGCGCCGCGCTCCACGCGGCGATCGGCGTCGGAAACAAGGCCGTCAAGGCGGGAGAACCGGCCGACATCGTCTTCGTCGTCGCGGACGGCGGCTGGAAGTACCTGTCGACGGGCGTCTACACAGCCCCGACCACGGAAGCGGCCATCGAGACCCTGCACGGCCAGCTCTGGGCCTGACAGCCTCCGGGGAGGTGCGCCCGGCGCGGGCGCACCTCACCTCACCTCATCCGAGGTTCCGCACCCGCTCCCACACCGCCGGGTCCACGACCCCCACCCGGCGCCGGAACCCGCGTACCGCGACCTCCCGCAGCTCGTCCGTCTCCAGGAAACTCGCCCGGCCCTGAGCGTCACCCACCGTTCCCGCGGGCAGCGCGATCACCCCGGGCCGGTCCGCGTGATGCTTGCTGGTGATCTTCGCGACGAGCGCCGAGCCACCCCGTACCGACAGCACCAGACAGGGCCGGTCCTTCGCCCCGGGCCCGTCCTCGTACGGCACCTCGGCCCACCAGATCTCCCCCGGCCGCGGCCGCCGCTCCGGCCCACGTCCGGGCCCCGCCGGCGGGCGCGTCCGGCCGCCCGGACGCCCACCCGAGCGCGCCCCCTCCGCCCCCGCCGACCTGCGGGAACCCCCACGGGGCCGACGCCCGCCACGCCCCCGCCCATCGGCGACCGCCGCGACGAGCGCGAGCAGCACGACAAGAACGAGCGCGATCCACCACCAGGACATGTCCATGCCCCGACCGTACCGGCGTCGGCACCCCTTCCATCGAACCGGTGACAGAGCAGGTGAGTTCCCCCACAACGGACGGCCGTGGAGGAGCGACCGGCTGTTTCGCGCCTTACGCTCGACGGACCGCTCAACAGACCGCACGAACCCTCCCCGTTCCCACGTCTCGGAGGTTCACGCTCCATGAAGCTCACCGTCGTCGGCTGCTCCGGCTCGTTCCCGTCCGCGGGATCAGCGTGTTCGAGCTACCTCGTAGAGGCCGACGGCTTCAGGCTGCTCCTCGACATGGGCAACGGCGCCCTCGGCGAGCTGCAGCGCCATGTCGGTCTCTACGACCTCGACGCCATTTTCCTCAGTCACCTCCATGCCGATCACTGCATCGACATGTGCGCGTACTTCGTCGTCCGCTACTACCGGCACGACGGCGGACGCCCCGCCCCCATCCCGGTCTACGGGCCCGAGGGCACCGAGCAGCGGCTGACCACCGCGCACGCCGACACCCCGTCCGAGCACGCGATGGGCGAGGTCTTCGACTTCCACACGCTGAAGCCCGGATCGTTCGAGATCGGCCCCTTCTCGGTCCGCACGGAGAAGCTCTGCCACCCCGTCGACACCTTCGGGATCCGCATCGAGCACGGCGGCCGCTCGCTGACGTACTCCGGCGACACGGGAGTCTGCGAGGCCCTGGACGAACTCGCCGAGGGCGTCGATCTGTTCCTGTGCGAAGCATCGTTCATCCATGGCAAGGAGGACATCCCGGACCTCCACCTCAACGGCCGCGAGGCCGGCGAGACCGCCGCCAGGGCCGGCGTGGGACGCCTGGTCCTCACCCACATCCCGCCGTGGACCGACGCCGGCCGCAACCTGGCCGACGCCCGCGTGGTCTTCGACGGACCGGCGGAGGTGGCGGTGCCGGGGGCGGTGTACGAGATCTAGTGCCTCTCGTGCCACTCCTGCGCGCAGCGTCGCGGACAGCACGAAGCCCTCACCTCCCGCCGGGGAGGTGAGGGCTTCGTCGTGTGCCGGGCGCGGCCTACTTCGCCTCGGCCTTGAGGAGCTCGGCGAGCTCCTCGTCCGACTCACGGCCCGGAGTCGGCAGGTTGAACCTGGTGATCGCGAAGCGGAAGACCACGTAGTAGATCACCGCGAAGCAGAGGCCGACCAGCACCAGCATCCACGGCTTGCTGGCGATGCCGAGGTTCAGGAAGAAGTCGACCGCGCCGGCGGAGAAGCCGAAGCCGTCCTTCATGCCGAGGCCCCAGGTGAGGGCCATCGAGACACCGGTGAGCACCGCGTGGATCGCGTACAGCACCGGGGCGATGAACATGAAGGTGAACTCGATCGGCTCGGTGACACCGGTCACGAAGGCGGTGAGCGCGAGCGAGAACATCATGCCGCCGACGACCTTGCGGCGCTCCGGGCGGGCGCAGTGCACGATGGCGAGGCAGGCGGCCGGGAGGGCGAACATCATGATCGGGAAGAAGCCGGTCATGAACTGTCCGGCCGTCGGGTCACCGGCCAGGAAGCGGTTGATGTCGCCGCTCTTGCCGTGGAACTCACCGGCCTGGAACCACGGGAACGAGTTCAGCAGGTGGTGCATGCCGACCGGGATGAGCGCACGGTTGGCGACACCGAAGATGCCCGCGCCGACCGCGCCGGAACCGACCAGCCACTCGCCGAAGTTGTGCAGCCCGGTGCCGAGGACCGGCCAGATGTAACCGAAGACGATGCCGATGACCAGGCCCGCGAAGGCGGAGAGGATCGGGACCAGGCGGCGGCCGCCGAAGAAGCCGGCCCAGGCGGGCAGCTTCGTCCGGTAGAACTTCTGGTAGAGCAGCGCGACGACGATGCCCATCACGACACCACCGAGGACCTTGGCGTCCACCGGGGCGTCCGTCATGACGACCTTGCCGTCGACCACCGTCGCGACCTGGGGAAGGTTGCTGTCGGTGAAGGTGGCGAGCACCTTCTGGAAGACCAGGTAGCCGGTGACGGCGGCGAGCGCGGTCGAACCGTCCGACTTCTTCGCGAAGCCGATCGCGATGCCGACGGCGAACAGCAGCGCCATGTTGTCGAGGATCGCGTTGCCGCCCGCGGCCATGAAGCTCGCGATCTTGGTGACGAAGTCCGGGAACGAGTCCCTGCCGAGCATGTCGTTGTTGCCGAGACGCACCAGGAGCGCGGCTGCGGGCAGCACCGCGACCGGCAGCATGAGGCTGCGGCCGATGCGCTGCATGACCGACATCACGCCGGCACCCTTCTTCTTGGTGACCGCGGGTGCGGTGTCTGCCGTGGACATCAACTTCCTCCATGGGGCAAGGCGCCGCCCAGGTCGTTGGATGGGGGGAGGCGGCGACTCTAGAAACGCGGCAGAGTGCCACGTGGTCTGGACCACTCAGTGGTGTAGACCAGTTGTAGCACGGTGAAGGTTGGATAAGGAACCTGTACATTCCGACTACTTCGCATGAGCGATCGCCCACGCTCGGTGACACGGCAGAAGGCCCCCGGACCACGCGGGTCCGGGGGCCTTCGGGACTGCTCGGGACGGGTCGGCAGCCCGTCCGATCTGCTACTTCGTGAGGTTCCTCTCGATCTCCTCCTCCAGCTCGTCGGGTTCGCGGCCCGGTGTCTGGAGGTTGAACCTGGTGATCGCGAACCGGAAGATCGCGTAGTACCCGGCGGCGAAGACCAGTCCGATCGGAATGATCAGCCAGGGTTTGGTCGCCAGGCTCCAGTTGATGACGTAGTCGATCAGACCCGCCGAGAAGCTGAAGCCGTCCTTCACCCCGAGCGCCCACGTCACCGCCATCGAGACACCGGTGAGCACCGCGTGGATCCCGTACAGCAGCGGTGCGACGAAGAGGAAGGAGTACTCGATCGGCTCGGTGATGCCCGTCACGAACGACGTCAGGCCGACCGAGAGCATCATGCCGCCGACCGCCTTCCGGCGATGCGGTTTGGCGCAGTGGTAGATCGCCAGCGCCGCCGCGGGCAGGGCGAACATCATGATCGGGAAGAAGCCCGAGGTGAACTGGCCGGCCGTCGGATCACCCGCCAGGAACCGGTTGATGTCACCGTGCACGACCGTGCCGTCCGGCTTGGTGAAGTCGCCGAACTGGAACCAGACGAAGGTGTTCAGGAACTGGTGGAGGCCGATGACCAGCAGTGCGCGGTTGGCGAGACCGAAGATGCCGGAGCCCACCCAGTCCAGGTCCACCAGCCACTTGGAGAAGCTGGTCAGGCCGTCACCGATCGGCTGCCACAGCCAGGCGCACAGGCCCGCGAAGAGCAGCCCGACGAAGGCCATGATGATCGGGACGAGCCGGCGGCCGTTGAAGAAGCCCAGCCAGTCCACCAGCTTGACCCGGTGGTACCGCTGCCAGAACCAGGCGGACAGCAGCCCCATCACGATGCCGCCGAACACCCCGGGGTTCTGGTACGCGGCCGCCGTGACCTTGGCGTCGCCGGTGACACAGGTGCCGAACCAGGTGCCGCCGGAGGTGAACGTCGAACCCGGGGCGCAGTCCACCGGGAAGGCGTGCAGCACCGCGTAGTAGACGAGGAAGCCGGCCACCGCGGCGAGCGCGGTCGAACCGTCCGACTTCTTCGCCATGCCGATCGCGACACCGATGCAGAACAGCAGCGGAAGGCCGAGCCCCGAGTCGAGCAGCGCGCCGCCCGCCGCCGCGAACACCTTGGCGATGTTGTTCCAGCCCAGGCCCTCGTCGCCGAATACGTCCGGCTGGCCCAGCCGGTTCAGAATGCCGGCCGCGGGCAGGACGGCGATCGGCAGCTGAAGACTGCGTCCCATCTTCTGGAGACCCTGGAAGAGGCCGTTCCACCACGTCTTCTGTGGCACTGCGGCGCTGCTCGAACTCATCGGCATCCTCCCGGAACAAGGCGCGTTCGGCGGTCGTTGCAGACTGGTGTAGACCAGTTGAGGTACGGTGCGTAACCCGCCTGGAAGACAGGGCACCGGTGATCGTCATCATTGGGGACGGTCCAGCCACCCGCTCGCGAAGCTGGGCCAAACGTGCGTTACGGTGACGAAACGGACCCAGGGTGGGCCGTCGCACGCATGTGAAGAACCAGGGAGAAGGCCATGGCCAGCAAGGCTGAGAAGATCGTCGCCGGGCTCGGCGGTATCGAGAACATCGACGAGATCGAAGGCTGCATCACCCGCCTCCGCACCGAGGTCCACGACCCCAGCAAGGTCGACGAAGCCGCGCTCAAGGCCGCCGGGGCCCACGGCGTCGTCAAGATGGGCACCGCGATCCAGGTCGTCATCGGCACCGACGCCGACCCCATCGCCGCCGACATCGAAGACATGATGTGACCGGCCGCCCAGCCCTTCGCTGAGCCGGCCGCTCGGCACCGCACAGGCCCCGCCCACCCGGACGGGGCCTGCCGCGTACTCGAACGGTGCCGCCCCGCACCCGAACGGGCGCCGCCCCCGCACCCGATAAAGTCGACGCCATGTCTCGTATCGACGGCCGCACCCCCGAACAGCTCCGCCCCGTCACCATCGAACGCGGATGGAGCAAGCACGCCGAAGGATCCGTACTCATCTCCTTCGGCGACACCAAGGTCTTCTGCACCGCCTCCGTCACCGAAGGCGTCCCGCGCTGGCGCAAGGGCAGCGGCGAAGGCTGGGTCACCGCCGAGTACTCCATGCTGCCCCGCTCCACCAACACCCGCGGCGACCGCGAATCCGTACGCGGCAAGATCGGCGGACGCACCCACGAGATCAGCCGGCTCATCGGCCGCTCCCTGCGCGCCGTCATCGACTACAAGGCCCTCGGCGAGAACACCATCGTCCTGGACTGCGACGTCCTCCAGGCCGACGGCGGCACCCGCACCGCCGCCATCACCGGCGCCTACGTCGCCCTCGCCGACGCCGTCAGCTGGGCCCAGCACAAGAAGATCGTCAAGCACGGCCGCAAGCCGCTGACCGACACCGTCTCCGCGATCAGCGTCGGCATCGTCGACGGCACCCCCCTCCTCGACCTCTGCTACGAGGAGGACGTCCGCGCCGAGACCGACATGAACGTCGTCTGCACCGGCGACGGCCGCTTCGTCGAGGTCCAGGGCACCGCCGAGGCGACCCCCTTCGACCGCAAGGAACTCGGCGCCCTCCTCGACCTCGCCACCGCGGGCTGCGCGGACCTCACCGTCTTCCAGAACGACGCCCTCGCCCGCACCCTGGGCGAGTAAAGAAGCAACCAAATACGCACCACAGCGCGTCGTTACGAACACGGGCGCACGGGTCGAACCGTGCGCCCGTCCGCGTATCCGCATCCGGGGAGGAACCGCACCATGGCCAAGGCCGCCCGCCACCGCCGCATCACCGTCGCGCTGACCCTGACCGCCCTCGCCCTCACCGCCGCCTCCGGCTGCGGCGCCGTGGACAAGGCACTGGACTGCGTCCGCACCGCCGACGCCATCGCCACCAGCGTCGACAACCTCCAGCAGGCCGTCTCCAACGCCACGAGCGACCCCACCCAGGCTTCCGAGGCCCTCGACGAGATCCAGAAGGAACTCGGCAACCTCGGCGACAAGACCGACAACGCCGACCTCGGCAAGGCCGTCGACAACCTCCAGTCGGGCGTCGGCAACGTCCGCGACGCCATCGACAAGGGCGACGCCACCCCCGACATCAGCCCGGTCACCGACGCCGCCGCGGAGATCGGCAAGGTCTGCACCTCCTGATCACCCCTGATACTGGGTGGCATGACCCGCCTCATCCTCGCCACCCGCAACGCCGGGAAGATCACCGAACTCCACGCGATCCTCGCCGACGCCGGCCTCACCCATGAGCTCGTCGGCGCGGACGCGTACCCCGATGTCCCCGACGTCAAGGAAACCGGCGTCACCTTCGCCGAGAACGCCCTGCTCAAGGCCCACGCCCTGGCCAGGGCCACCGGCCACCCGGCCATCGCCGACGACTCCGGCCTCTGCGTGGACGTGCTCGGCGGCGCCCCCGGCATCTTCTCCGCCCGCTGGGCCGGCACCCACGGCGACGACCAGGCCAACCTGGACCTGCTCCTGGCCCAGCTCTCCGACATCGACGGGGCCCACCGCGCCGCCCACTTCGCCTGCGCGGCCGCCCTCGCCCTCCCCGACGGCACGGAACGCGTGGTCGAGGGCCGTCTGTCGGGCACCCTGCGCCACACCCCGGCCGGCACGAACGGCTTCGGCTACGACCCGATCCTCCAGCCCGAGGGCGAAACCCGCACCTGCGCGGAACTGACCCCGGCGGAGAAGAACGCGATCAGCCACCGGGGCAAGGCGTTCCGGGCGTTGGTACCGGTGGTGCGGGAGCTGTTGGGGTGACGACGTCTCCGTGAACGTGACAGGCCCGGCCCGCTACGGAAGCGGGCCGGGCCTGTCGCTGGAGGTACGCGAGGAGGGACTCGAACCCTCACGCCGCTAGGGCACTGGTACCTAAAACCAGCCTGTCTAACCAATTCCAGCACTCGCGCGTCTCCGGCAGTCTACAAGGAGAGGCTGTGCAGCCCCGAAGGGTTATGCAGTGACCGATTCGGCAGGTCGCCGGTTGCGGCGCCAAGTGTCATCGAGGGAACGGCAGTTGGGGCAGAGGTGGCGAAGGCTCTCGGGTCGGTTGCCGAGCCGGTCACCGTTGATGTGGTCGATCTGGAGTGTGAAGGGCTGTTCCAGGCAATGAGGAGGAGGATGCAACTGCGGCCGCGATGGCCGTGTCCGGATACTTTCGCCATGGACTGCGCTGCCTGAAGTGGGTTGTGTCCAAGCCGTGTCCGGCCACCTTCTGCTGAAGTACGCGTCGCTGGCCGCCGCTCTTCTTGAGCCCGAGCCGACGCATCAGGTCTGCCCAAGTCTTCGACCCGGCGACCGCAGCGGCGAGCCGCTCCCTCGTGTACGGACTCGCCCCCCATGCTTCCCCTCCGCATCCGGCCGCACGTTCGCAGCCTCGTGCGGATCACCGAGCCGTATATCGGGGCGTCATGTCCGATGTCCGACAAGATGTGGAATGGCCTGCGCCGTTTCGGTTGCGGCTGAAGCGGCGCGGGCCATTTCGTCAGGTGAGGGTGCCCGGTTCAGAACTTCGGCTCGGGCGTCTGGGCCGCGCACAGTTCCGCCGCCTCCTCCTCCGTCTCCACCGAGGGCGGGGAGCCGGCCAGGGGTTTGCGGGCGGTTTCCTTCATGCAGGCCACGGCGATCACGCCCACCAGCGCCGCCGCCATCGCGTAGAAGGCCGGCATCAGGTTGCTGCCGCTCCAGCTGATCAGTGCCGTGATCACCAGGGGGGTCGTGCCGCCGAAGAGGGAGGCGGAGAGGTTGTAGCCCACGGAGAGCGAGCCGTAGCGGACCGGGGTGGGGAAGAGGGCCGGGAGGGCGGCGGACATCGTGCCCAGCATGCAGACCAGGGAGAGGCCCAGCATCAGCATGCCGGTCGTGATGGCGGGGATGCCGCCCTGGCGGATGAGCAGGAAGGCGGGGAGGGAGAGGAAGAAGAAGCCGAGCATGCCGGTCATCAGGAGCGGTTTGCGGCCGAAGCGGTCGGAGAGCCTGCCGACCTGGCTGATGATCAGCATCAGGAAGACCATGACCGCGAGCAGGATGAGGAGGCCGTGGGTCTCGCTGTAGCCGAGTTCGTCGGAGAGGTAGGTCGGCATGTACGACAGCAGCATGTAGTCGGTGATGTTGTACGCGCCGACCAGGCAGATGCAGAGGATCAGCGTCGGCCAGTACTGCTGGAAGATCCTCGCGAGGTCGCCCTTGGCGGTGGTCTCGACGTGGTCGGCGGCCTCCGACGCGTGGACGGTGCCGCCCTCCAGCTTCTGGAAGGCGGGGGTCTCGTCCAGACGCAGCCGCAGATAGAGGCCGACCAGGCCGAGGGGGCCCGCGACGAGGAACGGGATGCGCCAGCCCCAGGACTCCATCTGGCCGGTGTCCAGGACCGCGGTCAGCGCGGTGACGAGTCCGGCGGCGCCGACGTAGCCGGCCAGGGTGCCGAATTCGAGGAAGCTGCCGAAGTAGCCGCGGCGCTTGTCGGGGGCGTACTCGGCGATGAACGTGGACGCGCCGCCGTACTCGCCGCCGGTGGAGAAGCCCTGCACCAGGCGGAAGAAGATCAGCAGGGCGGGTGCCCAGAGGCCGATGGTGTCGTGGGAGGGGATGACGCCGATGGCGAAGGTGCCGACCGCCATCAGGATCATGGTGAGGGCGAGGACCTTCTTGCGGCCGATCTTGTCGCCCATCGGCCCGAAGACCATGCCGCCGAGGGGCCGTACGAGGAAGGCCACGGCGAAGGTCGCGAACGAGGAGAGGAGCTGGGTCGTGTCGTTCCCGGACGGGAAGAAGACATGGCCCAGGGTGACGGCCAGATAGGAGTAGATCCCGAAGTCGAACCACTCCATGGCGTTCCCCAGCGAGGCCGCCTTCACCGCCCGCTTGACCGCCCGGTCGTCGGTGACGGTGATGTCCGACCTGCGCAGCCTGGGGTTTCTCCGCTGCCGGATGGCCCGGAAGAGGGTGGGATGGCGTTTGACCGCTTCAGGGTCGGCCGCCAGGTGGGGGTCGGAAGCCGCCATGGCCGGTCCTTTCCTGGTTGAGTGTTCCAGGACAGGCTTCTGCGCGGTCATGGCGGTCGCAAACCGGGGGGACGGCCGATTGGGATGTCCGTCACATGTTCCGGTCACATGTTTCGCACGCACGCGACGTGAACACGTGGTGGAAACACGCGACGGGCGGGGGTCAGATGCCGAGGTCCCTGATGATCTTGGCGACGTGGCCGGTGGCCTTGACGTTGTAGAGGGCGCGCTCGACCTTGCCGTCCTCGTCCACGACGATCGTCGAGCGGATGACGCCCGTCACCGTTTTGCCGTAGAGCTTCTTCTCGCCGAAGGCGCCGTACGCCTCAAGGGTCTCCTTGGAGGGGTCGCCGACCAGCGTGACCTTGAGGTTCTCCTTCTCGCGGAACTTGGCGAGCTTCTCGGGCTTGTCGGGGGAGACGCCGATGACGTCGTAGCCGGCGCCGGTGAGCAGCTCCAGGTTGTCGGTGAAGTCGCAGGCCTGCTTGGTGCAGCCGGGGGTGAGGGCGGCCGGGTAGAAGTAGACGATGACCTTGCGGCCCTTGTGCTCGGCGAGCGAGATCTCGTTGCCGTCGGCGTCGGGCAGGGTGAAGGCGGGGGCGGTGTCGCCGGGCTGGAGTCGCTCGCTCATGGTTCTCCTCGGGTGGCACGTGGGGTGTACGGGACCGAGCGTAATAGGGGTGCCGCCGGGTGTGTGGGCGGTCGAGCTGACAGACTGTCGACGAAGGTTTACCGGACGAGGACCACGGAGGCGGCGCAGTGTCGGATGCCAGGACCCCTGCGCAGATCGAGGCGGACATCATCACCAGGCGTGAGCAGCTCGCGGTGGTGCTCGATGAGATCGGGGTCCGGGTGCACCCGGACACGATCATTGGTGACATGAAGGCGAAGGCCGCCGAGGCCGTCGACCGGACGGCCGGGCGGGCGTTCGTCGCGGTGAACCGGGCGGTGTCGGACGTGAGGGCACAGTTCGTGTCCGAGGACGGGGCTCCGCGTCTGGAGCGGGTGGTCCCGGCGGCGCTGCTCGCGGTGGGTGTCGTGGGTCTGGTCGTGGCGTCGAAGCGGCGCCGCAGGGGCTGATGCCGCGGCCCGCGCACCCCGGAGGGGCGTGGCGCCGCCGCGGGCAGGTAGGTTGCGGGGCGTGAGCGAGAACACCGACGACAAACTGCCCATCCGCATGCTGCACGACCGCGTGCTGGTCCGGTCCGATACGCCCGAGGGCGAGCGGCGTTCCGGTGGCGGCATCCTCATCCCGGCGACGGCTGCGGTCGGCCGCCGGCTGGCCTGGGCCGTGGTGGTCGCGGTGGGTCAGAACGTGCGGACGGTGGAGCCGGGCGACCGGGTGCTGTACGACCCCGAGGACCGTGCGGAGGTCGAGGTGCGCGGGGTGGCGTACGTGCTGATGCGCGAGCGGGACCTGCACGCGGTGGCGGCCGACCGGTTCGAGGGGTCGGTGGATTCCACCGGGCTGTATCTGTAGCCGACCGCGGCGACGGCGGCAGTAGTGGGGTTGTGGCCTGGTGACCGGTGTCACCAGGCCCTTTGCGTGTTCTTTGCTACGGTGGTGTGACCCCGACGAGACGCGCCGTACCGGGCTTCGAAAAGACGACGCACCCGTGTTGTCCGCGTGTTCTGTCTCGTCGGAGGTGCCGTCATGGCCTGGATTCTGCTTGTTGTCGCCGGTCTGCTGGAAGTGGCCTGGTCGATCGGGATGAAGTACACCGAGGGGTTCACCCGGCTCTGGCCGAGCGTGTTCACCGGTCTCGGGATCGTCGCGAGCATGGTGTTGCTGTCCCATGCGGCCCGGACGCTGCCGATCGGTACGGCGTACGGCGTGTGGGTCGGTATCGGTGCTGCCGGTGCGGCGGTGCTGGGCATGGTCGTGCTGAACGAGCCCGTGACCGCGGCCCGGATCTTCTTCGTCTGTCTGCTGCTGGTGGCGGTCGTCGGGCTGAAGGCGACCTCGGGTCACTGACGCGGGGCCGGGGTGCCCCGGGTGCCGGGGAGGAACGCGCTGCCTTCCCGGCCGTCGTTGCCGCCGCCTCCGGGCCCTTCCCCGCCGTTCTCGCCGCCGCGCGGGCCGCCGTTGTCACCGCCGCCGTTCTGCGTGCCGCCGTTGTCCGTCGTGCCGTCGCTCGGGCTGCCGGTGTCGGTGCCGCCGGTCGCCGGTTCGCTGCTGCCGGGGGTCGCCGGGCTGCTGGGCGGGGTGGATCCGGGGGTGCTGGGCGGGGTGCTTGAGGTCTTCTCGGAGGGTGTTCCGGTGTTCTGGGGGTTGGTCTCCTCGTCGGTGGGCGGGGCGGTTTCCTCGGCGCCCCTTTCGAGGTCGAGGTCGAAGTCCGTGGCCGGGGTGGAGCGCAGGACGGCCTCGGTGTACTGGGCCCAGGTCTGGGCGGGGGCGCCGCCGCCGTTGATGCGGGCGAGCCCGAGCGCCCCGTACAGCGGCTTCTGCACGCCGGTCTCGGGGTCCTGGCCCATGACGGCGATGACGGTGGTGAGGTCGGGGGTGTAGCCGGCGAACCAGGCCGCCTTGTCCTCCTCGGCGGTGCCGGTCTTGCCCGCGGCGGGGCGTCCGGCGGCCTGGGCGGCGGTGCCGGTGCCGCTCTCGACGACGCTCCGGAGGATCGAGGTCGTGGTGTCGGCGGCCTCGCGGCCGACCGCCTGCCCGGTGTGGCCGCCGTCGGGGAGTTCGAGGTCCTCGCCGTCCTTGGTGATCCGGTCGACGAGGACGTGGGCGCTGTGCCGGCCGTGGTTGGCGAGGGTGGCGTAGGCCTCGGTCATGTCGAGGACGCTGGCGGTGGCGACGCCGAGGGCGTTGGACGGGTACGCGGTGAGGTCGGGGGTGTTCTTGGGCAGGCCGAGGTCGATGGCGGTCTGTTTGACCTTGCCGGGGCCGACGTCCTCGGCCATCTGGGCGTAGACGGCGTTGACGGACTTGTCGGTGGCGGTGGAGACGGTGATGGGCCCGTAGTCGATGTCGTCCTCGTTGGCGGGGGCGTAGCCGGTGGGTCCGTCGGGGCCCTGGACCATGCGCTTGTTGGTGCCGTCGTAGATGGTGTTGGGGGTGATGCGCCGGCCGTCCTGGGTGGTGGAGCGGTTGGCGACGGCGGAGGTGAAGACGAAGGGCTTGAAGGTGGAGCCGACCTGGTAGTCGCGGCGGGTCGCGTTGTTCACGTACTGCTTCGTGTAGTCGACGCCGCCGTACATGGCGACGACACGGCCGTTGCCGGGGTCGATGGAGGCGCCGCCGACACGTACGTTGCGGTCGGCCTTGCGGTCGGGGCTGGTGTGGGACATGACGTTGTCGTCGACGGCCTTGACGAGGGCGTCCTGTTTCTTCTTCTCCAGGGTGGTGGTGATCCGGTAGCCGCCGGTGGCGAGGGTGTCCTCGTCGATGACGTCGTTGCCGGTGAGGTAGTCCTCGACGGCCTGGACGATGTAGCCGCGCTGTCCGGAGAGTCCGGTGGACGGCTTGACCTTGCCGGGTACGGGGAATTTCATGGCGGCGCGTTCGGCCGCGCCGAGCCACTTCTCCTTGACCATGCCGTCGAGTACGTAGTTCCAGCGCCCGAGGGCGGCGGCCTTGTTCTGGGGGTGGACGACGATGTCGTAGGCGCTGGGGGCGTTGAGCAGCGAGGCGAGGTAGGCGCCCTCGGCGGTGGTGATCTCGCCGATGTCCTTGGAGTAGTAGGCCTGGGCGGCGGCCTGGATGCCGTAGGCGTTGCGGCCGAAGTAGCTGGTGTTGAGGTAGCCCTCGAAGATCTGGTCCTTGGACTCCTCGCGGTTGAGCTTGACCGCGATGAAGAACTCCTTGGCCTTGCGGACGAGGGTCTGTTCCTGGCCCAGGTAGTAGTTCTTGACGTACTGCTGGGTGATCGTCGAGCCGCCCTGTTTGCCCTTGCCGGTGAGTGTGTTGAAGGCGGCGCGGGCCATGGCCTTGAGGTCGACGGCCCGTTCGGAGTAGAAGTCGCGGTCCTCCGCGGCGAGGACCGCCCGCTGGACGGTGAGCGGGACCTGGGCGAGCTTGACGTTCTCCCGGTTGACCTCGCCGGAGCGGGCGAGGACGCTGCCGTCCTTGTAGAGGTAGACGTTGGACTGCGCGGTGGCGCTGGCGTTGGCGGGCGGGATGTCGACGAGTTCGTACCCGGCGATGAAGCCGCCGATCAGGAGCACGGCGACGACGAGGACGGCGCCGAGGACCATCCGCCAGGTGGGGACGGCACGGCGCCATCCGGTGCGTTTGGGGCGCTTGGATCTCTTTGCTGCGCCGCTGCCGTCGCCGCTGCCGCTTCTGTCGCCGGGATGGCCGCCCGGTCCGCCGGACGCTCCGGTGCTGCCGTGGGCAGCCGGATCCCTGGGGGCCCAGCCCCGGGGCTGGTGTTCCCCGCTCGGCTGCTGTGGCTCGTCGCTCATGTCCGTGCAGACTCCTCGGCCGCGGTCAGTTCCCCCATAGTGCCCTTTTCCGGGGAATAAGCGCCGGATCGACCCCGAATCGGCCCCCGAAAAGCGGTCGCGGCGGCTGTCCCCGCTGGACTAGGGTCTTGCGCTTTGGTGTCCAAAGCCGTTGGGCACCCGGCGATGGGGGGTGTGCGGTGCGGCTTTACGCGGTAGTGGCGGCGGGACAGTTCCGGCGCTACGCCACCTACCGGACCGCCACGGCGGCCGGAGTCTTCACCAACACCGTCTTCGGGTTCATCCTGGCGTACACCTATGTGGCGTTGTGGGACGAGCGGCCGCAGCTCGGTGGATACGACATGTCGCAGGCGCTCAGCTATGTCTGGCTGGGGCAGGCGCTGCTGATGACCTGTTCCATGATGGGCGGCGGTTTCGAGGACGAGCTGATCGAGCGGATCCGGACCGGCGACATCGCGGTCGATCTCTACCGGCCCGCCGATCTCCAACTGTGGTGGCTGGCGGGCGATCTGGGCCGGGCCGCGTTCCATCTGCTGGGGCGGGGCATCGTACCGATGCTGGTGGGTTCGCTCGCCTTCGATCTGGCGCTGCCCTCCTCGCCGGGGGTCTGGCTTGCCTTCCTGGTGTCGGTGGGGCTCGGCGTCGTGGTGAGCTTCGCGATCCGCTATCTGGTGGCGCTCTCCGCGTTCTGGCTGCTGGACGGGGCGGGGACGGCGCAGATGGCCTGGCTGGCCGGGATGTTCTTCTCCGGGATGCTGCTTCCGCTGACGTTGTTCCCCGGGGTGCTGGGGGACGTCGCGCGGGCGCTGCCGTGGTCGTCGCTGCTCCAGGTGCCGGTCGATGTGTTCCTCGGCAAGTACCCGGGCTGGGAGCTGGCGAGGGCGTACGCCTTCCAGGCCGGCTGGGCGCTGGCGCTGTTGCTGGTGGGGCGGATGGTGCAGTCGGTGGCGACGAGGAGGGTGGTGGTCCAGGGTGGCTGACACGACCGGAGCGGTGGAGGTGGCCGGGGCGGCGGACGGTCCTGGCGGCAGTTCCGCGGACGGTCCTGGCGGCCGTGCCGCGGACTGGCCCGACGTGGTGTTCGCCGAGCGGCCCCGGTTCGTCGAGGGGATCAGGGCGTACGGGCTGATCGCGATGATGTGGCTGCGCTCGACGATGGCCTACCGCGCCTCGTTCGCCATGACGGCGTTCGGGAACTTCGCGGCGACCGCCTTCGACTTCGTCGCGATCCTGCTGATGTTCTCGCACGTGGACCGGCTGGGCGGCTACACACTGCCCGAGATCGCCCTGCTGTACGGGGTGTCGGGCACCGCGTTCGGTCTCGCCGATCTGCTGCTGGGTTCGATGGACCGGCTGGGCGCGCGGGTGCGTGACGGCACGCTGGACACGTTGCTGGTGCGGCCGGTGCCGGTGCTCGCCCAGGTGGCGGCGGACCGGTTCGCGCTGCGCAGGCTGGGGCGGGTGCTCCAGGGGGTGCTGGTGCTGGGGTACGCGCTGGTGGCGCTGGACATCGAGTGGACGCCGCTGAAGGTGGCCCTGATGCCGATGATGCTGCTGAGCGGGGCGGCGGTCTTCGGGGCGCTGTTCGTGGCGGGGGCGGCGTTCCAGTTCGTCGCGCAGGACGCCTCGCAGGTGCAGAACGCCTTCACGTACGGCGGGAACACACTGCTCCAGTACCCGCCGTCGGTCTTCGCGAAGGACCTGGTGCGCGGGGTGACGTTCGTGGTGCCGCTGGCCTTCGTGAACTGGCTGCCCGCGCTGTACGTGCTGGGCCGGGACTATCCGCTGGATCTGCCGGTCTGGGTGGCGTTCCTGCCCCCGGTGGTGGCGGGTCTGTGCTGGCTGCCGGCCGGGCTGGGCTGGCGCTCGGGGCTGCGCGCGTACCGCAGTACAGGAAGTTGATCCACCACTACGAACGGGACAGGTCACCGGACATGGACGCGGAAACCCCCTCCGGCTTCATCGAGCTCGACCAGGTGGAGAAGGTCTTCGACGTGCGTCGCAAGACCGGATTCATGCGCAGTGAACGTCGGCAGGTACGGGCGGTCGATTCGATCAGCTTCCGCGTGGCGCGCGGCGAGATGGTCGGTTACATCGGCCCGAACGGTGCCGGGAAGTCGACCACGATCAAGATGCTGACCGGCATCCTCACCCCGAGCGGTGGCCGGCTGCGCGTGGCGGGCATCGACCCGTCGCGGGAGCGTACGAGGCTGGCGCACCGGATCGGTGTGGTGTTCGGCCAGCGCACCACGTTGTGGTGGGATCTGCCGCTGCGCGACTCGTACCGGCTGATGCACCGGATGTACCGGATTCCCGACGCGCGGTACCGGGAGAACCTGGGCCGTTGTGTCGAACTCCTCGATCTGGGCGAGCTGTTGGACACTCCGGTGCGGCAGTTGTCGTTGGGGCAGCGGATGCGCGGTGACATCGCGGCGGCGCTGCTGCACGATCCCGAGGTGCTGTATCTGGACGAGCCGACGATCGGGCTGGACGTCGTCTCCAAGTCGAAGGTCCGCGGCTTCCTGCGGGACCTGAACGCCGAACGCGGCACTACGGTGCTGCTCACCACCCATGATCTGACGGACATCGAGCAGCTCTGCAAGCGGGTGATGGTGATCGACCACGGCCGTCTGATGTACGACGGGGCTCTCGCCGGTCTGCACGAGGTGGGGGAGAGCGAGCGGACGCTGGTGGTCGATCTGGAGCGCCAACTTCCGCCGATCCGGCTGGAGTCGACACCCTCGGTCCGTACGGTGAAGGTGGAGGGCCCGCGGCAGTGGCTGGCCTTCCCGGCCTCGGAGTCGGCCGCTCCGCTGGTCGCCCGGATCGCCGCGGACTACCCGCTGGTCGACCTCTCGGTGCGGGAGCCGGACATCGAGGCCGTGATCGCGAAGATGTATGAGTCGGCCGGCGGCATGTAGCGGTATGGGGTGGGATGGCATGTAGGTGCCCGGTCGGGGCGCGTAGGGCTGGGACGGACGCGCGGACGTTCAATAGGCTGCGCGGTATGACAAGTGACCTTCCGGAAATGCGTGCTTCCGATTCCGAGCGTGAGCGTGTCGCCGAGACCCTGCGCGAGGCGGTTGCCGAGGGCCGGCTGGAGATGGCGGAGTTCGAGCAGCGGCTCGAAGCGACCTACAAGGCCTGTACGCACGGGGAGTTGGAACCGCTGGTACGGGATCTTCCGGCGCCGGGCGCGGCGGTGGCGCCGGTGGGGGCGGCTCCGGCACGGACCGGATCGCAGAAGCGGTGGGCGGACCGGATCGGCAAGCCCGCGACGTCCAGCGGTGCGTTCGCGATGTGGGGCGGATTCGGCCGGCGGGGGAACTGGACGGTGGGCCGCAAGTTCACCGCGTTCGCGATGTGGGGCGGCGGCGAGATCGATCTGCGCGAGGCGAATTTCGAGGACCGCGAGGTGGTCATCCGCTGCATCACGATCATGGGCGGGATCCAGGTGACGGTTCCGCCCGAGCTGAACGTCGACGTCCGGGGCTTCGGCTTCATGGGCGGTTTCGGGGAGCGCTCGAAGGACGAGGGCGTCCCGTCGCCGGACTCCCCCCGGGTGCGGATCACCGGCTTCGCGCTGATGGGCGGCGTCGGTGTGGAGCACAAGCGGAGCAAGGCGGAGAAGCAGCGGCTGCGGGACGCGGAGCTGGGACGGCTGCGGGAGCGGCAGCAGGAGCTGGACGGGGAGCACGGGAGCGGACACGGACGTGGCCGCGGCCGGCTGGAGAAGGGGCCGTCGGACTGAGCCGTCTGTCGGGCTGAGCTGCCCCGTTGAGCTGCTTGTCGGGCTGAGCTGCCCCGTCGAGCTGCTTGTCGGGCTGAGCTGCTCTGTCGAGCCGTCCCCGTCGGACTGCGCCGCCCGTCGGAGCCGAGCGTCAGAGCTGGTCGGACCGGGGCTGCTCGTACGCCGGAGTCGGCAGGTCCACCAGGGAGCCCAGCAGCCGGTATCCCGCGTCGTTCAGGTGGAGGTGGTCGCCGCTGTCGTGGGCCGGCAGGAGCCGTGTCGGGCGGTGGGGGTCACGGGCCGCCGCGTCGAAGTCGATGACGGAGTCGAAGATCCCGCCCGCCCGGATCAGCGCGTTGACCCGTTCCCGTACGTCGTTGCCCGCGGGCGTCCAGGTGGCGTACCCCTCGTACGGCATCAGCGTCGCCCCGGCGACCTGGAGTCCGCGGGCGTGGGCGCGCAGGGTCATGGCGCGCAGGCCGTCCGCGATGCGCCGCGGGTCGGTCTCCTGCGGGGACTGCTGCACGTCGTTGATGCCGAGCGCGATGACGACGGTCTTCACTCCGGCGACGTCCAGCACGTCGCGGTCGAAGCGGGCGCTCGCCTGTACGCCGTGTCCGTCGCGTCCGTCGCGCAGGATGCGGTTGCCCGCGATGCCCGCGTTGGCCACCCCGTACCGGCCGCCCAGCCGGTCGGCGAGGACATCGGGCCAGCGGCTGTTCGTGTCGAGGGAGGAGCCGGTGCCCGCGGTGAGCGAGTCGCCGATGACGGCGATCGTCCCGGCGGCGGTCCGGGTGTGCACGTCGACCGCGGTGAGGTAGCGCCAGCCGTCGGTCCGCCGCGTGCCCCACGCGGTGTCCACGTACGACGTCTGGTGGCTGCGCTCGTGGACGGTGACGGGCCCCCGGGCGGTGGGGGTGCGCAGGGTGACCACCAGGTCGGAGTCGGCGGCGACCGGGGTCGCGACCGGGTCGCTGACGACCTGCCCACCGGCCGCCACGGTCACGGTGCGGGCGCCCGTGAACGTCACCGGGCGGGTGTTCACGGTGACGCGGTCCATGACCAGCGGGCGGGTGCCGAAGGCATTGGAGAGGGTGATGCGGGCCGCGTCGCCGCCGATGCTGGTGTGCACGACGTTACGGATGGTGCGCCGGTTGAGCGCGCTGCTGTTGTAGGAGTCGACGACACCGGTGACGGGGGCCGCCGTCCACGTCGCGGCCCAGAGGCCGGTGGAGTGCGCGGCGGCGGCCGGCGTACGGGCCAGGGAGCGCGGGTCGGGTACGGCCATCTGCTGCGGCCGGGCGCCGGAGCCGGAGAACAGCAGGGAGCCGGCGAACGCCACGGCGGCGGCGAGCGCGGCGGTGCCCGCCACGAGGGCGATGAGCAGGGCGTACCCCTGGCGCCTGGGCATGGGCGGTGTGTCTCCTCATGATCAATCGGACTGATCCCATGATGGATCAGGGTCTCGGGAACTCGACGTGCGGCCCGGGAGTAGGTCAGGCAGGGACAATGCTTACGGGACACCGGGGGCGAGGCGTACGCGGACGGGTGGAGCGGATGGAACGGATCGATCGGACCGGAGCCGGAGCCGGAGCCGGAGCCGGGGCTGAGGCCGGGGGCGAGGCTGCGCGGCAGCAGGAGCGTGCCGGGGCGCGGGCGCCCGGCGGCCGGCCCGCCCCGCTCGCCTCGTTCGCGTACACCGCGGCCGACGAGGAGAAGCGGCGCGGTGTGCGCCGGATGAAGACCACGGCGACGGGCCTCCTTCTGCTGGTCGCGCTCGTGTACGTACTCGCCACCTGGGCGAAGAACGCGGGTGTGGGCGGCTGGCCGGGCTTCGTCGCCGCGGCCGCCGAGGCGGGGATGGTCGGTGCGCTGGCCGACTGGTTCGCCGTCACGGCTCTGTTCAAGCGTCCGCTCGGCCTGCCGATCCCGCACACCGCCATTATCCCCACCAAGAAGGACCAGTTGGGAGCGTCGCTGGGTTCCTTCGTCGGCGAGAATTTTCTCTCCGGTGATGTCGTGCGGGGCCGTATCCACGCACTCGGTGTCGGCCGCCGCGTCGGTGCGTGGCTGGCCGAGCCGGAACATGCGGACCGGGTCACCGCCGAGCTGTCGACCGCGTTGCGCGGGGCGCTGACGGTGCTGCGGGATTCGGATGTGCAGGCCGTGGTGGGCGAGGCCATCACCCGGCGGGCCGACGCGGTGGAGATCGGGCCGGGCCTCGGCAAGATGCTGGACAAGATCGTCTCGGACGGCGGCCACCGCAGGGTGGTGGACCTGATCTGCGTACGCGCCCACGACTGGCTGGTGCTGCACGGCGATTCGGTGATGGACGCGGTGCAGGGCGGGGCCCCGGGCTGGACGCCGCGGTTCGTCGACAAGCGGATCGGGGAGCGGGTCTACAAGGAACTGCTGCGGTTCGTCACGGAGATGCGGGACATGCCCGGGCACCCGGCGCGTGCCTCGATCGACACGTTCCTGACCGACTTCGCGGCCGACCTCCAGACGGACTCGGACACCCGGGCCCGGGTGGAGCGGCTGAAGTCGGAGATCCTTGGACGCGGCGAGGTCCAGGACGTCATCGCCTCGGCCTGGTCGTCCGTACGCACGATGATCATCGCGGCGGCGGAGGACGAGCAGAGCGAGCTGCGGCTGCGGGCGCGGGCCTCGCTGATGGCGCTGGGGGCGCGGCTGGCGACGGACGAACGGCTGCAGGCGAAGCTGGACGGCTGGCTGGAGGACGCGGCGGTCTACGTCGTCACGACCTACCGCGCGGACATCACCTCGCTGATCAGCGACACGGTCGCGAGCTGGGACGCGGACCAGACGTCGAAGAAGATCGAGGCGCACATCGGCCGCGATCTCCAGTTCATCCGGATCAACGGCACGGTGGTGGGCGCGCTGGCGGGGCTGCTGATCTACACGGTGTCGTGGGCGCTGGGGGCGTAGCGGAGCCCGGACAGGTCTGTGCGGGCGCAGCGGAGCCCGGACAGATTCGCACAGCGGCAGGGGCGGGGGCTCGTCGGAGCCCCCGCCCCTGCCGCTGTGCTTCGTGTGCGCTTCAGGCGGTCCGGCGGGTGACCGCCCAGGACGCGGCGGCCATGCCGCCCGCCACGGCGAAGACGGCGGGCCAGGCGCCGACCTTCTTGGCCAGCGGGTGCGAACCGGCGAACGCCGCGACGTACGCCGTGGTCAGCCCGACGGCCGCGCGCGGCCCGGCCTGCCGGTTCCACTCGTACGCGGCGACGGTGCCCGCGGCAGCCAGTGCGACCCCGCCCAGCGGCCGCTTCCTGGTCCATCGCGCGACGGCGTACCCGCCGACCAGCCCGCTCGCCGCCACCGCCGCTGCCGGAACCTTCGCCATCGCAGCCACCTTCGCCTTCTCGTCCGTGTCGTCCGGGCCCTGAGCCCGGGGCTTCGAGGCTAACGCGATGTCCGGGATTCCGGTCGCCGAGGGGGTGCACAAGCGTTTACCCTGGGGGTGAACACGCGTGCACCCCCTGCGTCGTGCCCTCCGCACCGCCCGCCCGGCGCAGCCGCACGAACGTCCCGCACGCCGCCCTCGCACGACGCCCCAGCCGCCGAGCACCGTACGGAGAGCCATGCCAGCGGACATACCCGCCCCGACCACCGGCAGCACGACCCCCGCCGCCCGGGCGCCGCATCCCCGCTTCGCCGTCGGTGTGCTGGCGTTCTGCGGTGTCGTGGTCGCGGTGATGCAGACGATCGTCGTCCCGCTGCTCCCGCACATCCCGGCCCTCACCGGCGCGACCCCGGCCGCCGCGAGCTGGCTGGTCACCGTCACTCTGCTCACCGGCGCCGTCTTCACGCCCGTCCTGGGCCGGGTCGGCGACATGTACGGCAAGCGCCGGGTGCTCGTCGCCTCGCTGCTGGTGCTGGTGGTGGGTTCGGTGCTGTGTGCGGTCAGTTCGCACATCGGGGTACTGATCACCGGCCGCGCCCTGCAAGGTGCGGCGCTCGCCGTTCTGCCGCTGGGCATCAGCATCCTGCGCGACGAACTCCCGCCCGAGCGGGTGCTGTCCGCCGTGGCGCTGATGAGTTCGACGCTCGGCATCGGCGCGGCGATCGGGCTGCCGGTCGCCGCCCTCGTCGTCGAGAACTTCGACTGGCACACCATGTTCTGGGTCTCGGGTGCGATCGGCGTCATCGACATCGTGCTGGTGCTGTGGTGCGTACCGGAATCCCCGCGACGTACCCGTGGCCGCTTCGACGCCCTCGGCGCGCTGGGGCTGTCCGGGGCCCTGGTCTGTCTGCTGCTCGCGGTCACCCAGGGCGCCGGCTGGGGCTGGACCTCGGGCCGTACGGTCGGCCTGCTGGTGGCGGCCGTCGTCGTGGCGCTGATCTGGGGCGCGTACGAGCTGCGGGTGGTCTCACCCATGGTCGACCTGCGGATCTCGGCCCGCCCCGCGGTCCTGTTCACCAACGTCGCCGCCCTGCTGATCGGCTTCGCCTTCTACGCGAACTCCCTGGTCACCGCGCAGATGGTGCAGGAGCCGAAGGAGACGGGTTACGGGCTGGGAGCCTCGCTCGTCGTCAGTGGCCTGTGTCTGCTGCCGGGCGGCGTGATGATGGTGGTGCTCTCACCGGTCTCGGCGCGGATCTCCGCGAAGTACGGCCCGAAGGTCAGCCTGGCGCTGGCGGCCGGGGTGATCGGTTCCGGTTACGTGGTGCGGTACTTCACCAGCCACAACCTCTGGCTGATCATCGCGGGCGCGACGGTCGTCGCCTCGGGCACGGCCATCGCGTACTCGGCACTCCCCGCGCTGGTCATGCGCGGCGTCCCGGTGAGCGAGACCGGCGCGGCCAACGGCCTCAACACACTGATGCGGTCGATCGGGCAGGCGTTCTGCAGCGCGACCGTGGCGGCGGTCCTCGCCAACATCACGTTCCGGGTGGGCGGCAGAACGGCCCCGACGCTCCACGCGTACCAGCTGGTCTTCCTGATCGCGGCGGGCGCGGCACTGGCGGCGCTGCTGGTCACCCTGTGCCTGCCGGGCGGCCGTGCCCCTGCGACGGGAGCGACGGGCGACAGGGGAGCGACGAGCGACAGGGGAGCGACGGGCGGGGCCGGCGAGGCGGGCGAGACTGTTGGGGCGGGCGGGACCGTTGGGGCGGGTACGGTCGAAGGGAACCGCGACGTCCCGGGCGACCGGAAGGACGGTGTGCGGACGATGCCGATCCAGGAGGGCGCATGACCAGCGGCCAGGCCACCGCACCGGCTCCGGGCCCTTCTGCGGCCTCGGACTCTTCTGCGGCGTCGGGCCCGACCCCGGCGTCGGGCCCTCCTTCGGGTCCTTCTCCTTCGGCCTCCCCTCCTCCGGCGGCTTCCTCCCCGGTCTCTTCTTCCCCGGCGGCTTCTTCCCTGGTCTCTTCTTCCCCTGCGGCTTCCTCCCCGGTCCCTGCTTCCCCGGTGGCCTCTCCTCAGGCCCCCGCCCGGTCCGCCGCTGATCCGGGCAGCGGCAAGGACGCGATCCTGCGTGCCGCCCGCCGGGCGTTCACCCAGCGCCCGTACGCCGAGGTCACCATCAGGGGGATCGCGGCCGACGCAGGAGTCAGCCCGTCCCTGGTGGTCAAGCACTTCGGCCGCAAGGAAGAACTCTTCAACACCGTCGCCGACTTCGGCCCCGCCGCCGCCGAACTCTTCGACGCCCCGCTCGGAACCCTGGGCCGCCACATGGTGTTGACGCTGGTGAAGAGCCGCCGCGTACAGCAGTCGGACCCGCTGCTGCGGGTCGTCTTCTCGCTGGGCAACCAGGACGAACGCTCCCTGCTGCGCGACCGCTTCCACGAACAGGTCACCGACGCCCTGACCGCCCGCCTCCCCGGCCGTGAACGCGCCCTGCGCGCCGAACTGATCGCCGGTCACCTCATCGGCCTCGGCGCCACCCTCAGCCTCCACCGCGAAGGCGCCGGCGCGGACGCCACCGCCGAACACATCGCGGACCTGTACGCGCCCGCGCTGCAGTCCCTGATCGACGCTCCGTGATCGACGTTCCCTGATCGATGCCTCGGGATCGATGCTCCGTGATCGACGCTTCGGGATCGATGCTCCGGGATCGACGGGAGGCCTGGACTTGTGGGCGTGCGGGACATGTATGGTCTGGGCCAACCGGACGAGGGGGGCCTCATGGCTATCCGTTCCAGTCGTACAGGTGCGCGCGGCGGAGCAACGGCCGTGGTCGCGGCGGTGGTTCTGGGCGCGGTCCTGGTGGGCTGCTCGGACGCCGGGACCTCACAGGGGCCGGGCGGCGACGTTCCCTACGTGGCGCCGTCGGTGAACGCCGCAGCCGCGTCCAGGGCCGCCGACGAGGCCGTCGTGGCGCAGGACGCCAAGGACGGGGCCAGTGCGGAGGCGGCGGCATCCGAGGAGGCCGGGGAGGCGCGCAACAGGCCGGAGGCCGTACGCGACGCCTTCGCGGGACTCCAGGCCACACTGAACGACAACTGCACCCCGGGTTCGTCGAACTGCGCCTACTTCCTGGGCCGGGTCCACGACGAACTGGTCCGCCTGGACAAGGCCATGAAGGCGGACGGCAAGGGCCCCGGCCACTTCAAGGAGCCGATCGCCGGGATCGCCGCCCTGCGCAAGACGCTGAACGGCGACCTCTCCACGGACAACCTGGAGAAGCACCGATCCGAACTGATCGGCACCCGCGACCGCATCAACACCTGGATGCAGGGCCACCCGGAGGACTACCGCTGACCGTCCGCCACCGTCACGGACGACACACCCAGCCCCGGCCCCGGGCCACTCGCCCCCGTCAGGGACGGCGGACCGCCCACCCCCGTCAAGGACGGTAGAGCGCCCGGCAGCGGTCCGGGTCGGCCGGTTCGCCGCCCGGGACCGGCAGGAAGTACTCCACCTGCCACTCCTGCGTCCGGCCGGCCTGGCGGTTGGTCGTCGTCACCCACGGCGGATAGACACGGAACCCGCGCTTCCCGCCGACCCCGTCCGTCGACACGATGTCCCGCTCGCGGAGCACCGCCCGCGGAAACACGAACTGCCCGAAACCACTGCTGTCACCGCTGTCACGGCCGTCGTTGCCGTCGTTGCCGTCACCGGTTTCGCGGGTGCTGATGACGAAGAGGTCGACGGGATCCCCGGAGTCGTAGGGCCGGATCGGCCCGCCGTCGGCGGACCGCTTCCACACCGTCACGAACTGACCGACCTTGGTCGGGGTGGTCCGGGCCACCCGGAACCTGACGGCGGAGCCGTCCACGCTGAACCCGTGCGCACCGTACTCGGCGCTCTCGGCCTCGGGCACCGGCCGCGAGCACACGAGTCCGCTCGGGTCGTAGACGAGTGCCTTCGCCGCGAGGAGATCGGGGTGAAGGGGCAGGCCGTCCGGCCAGGGCATCGACGGAGGCGCAGAATGTGTTGCCATTTCACCCATTCTGTCAGTGTCTGTCTCGTCGTTGTGTCTCGGGCAGGCGATGAGTTTTTCCGACGGCCGGAGTCCTACCTCTGTCAAACGCAACGGCACCGGGACCGCGGGGCGCCGATCGAGGAAGGACCACCGGCATGACCGCCACCCACACCCTTCGAGTTCCCGGCGCGCAGCTGCACTACGAGGTGCGCGGCGCGGGACCGCTCCTGCTGATCATGGGGTCGCCCATGGAGGCCGAGGCGTTCGCGTCGCTGGCGGACGCGCTCGCGAGCGACCACACCGTCGTCACGCACGACCCCCGCGGCATCTCCGGCAGCACCCTCGACGACCCCGACGAGGACACCCTGCCCGACCGGCGGGCGGACGACGTGGCAGCGATCCTGTACGCGCTCGGGGCCGATTCGGCCGATGTGTTCGGGAGCAGCGGCGGCGCGGTGACCGGGCTGGCACTCGTCGCCCGGCACCCCGACCGGGTACGGACGCTGGTCGCGCACGAGCCGCCCGTCATGGAGATCCTTCCCGACGCGGCCGAGCAGCGCGCCCTGACCGAGGACATCATCGAGACCTTCCGGAAAGAGGGCCAGGGCGCGGCATGGATGAGGTTCATGGCCGTCGCCGGATTCGTGACCGAGGGTGGGGAGGGCGCGGAAAGCGGGGAGGGCGGTGAGAGCGCCCCCGACGGGCCGTTCGGCGAGCCCACGGAACAGGACCTCGCCAACGGCGCCCGCTTCTTCGGCCACGATCTGCGGGGCACCGCCCGCTACGTACCCGACATCGCCGCCCTGACCGCCGCACCGACCCGGGTCCTCGTCGGGGTCGGCGCCGAATCGCAGGGCCTGATCACGTACCGGACGTCCATCGCGCTGGCGGAACTGCTCGGCACCCGCCCAGTCGAGTTCCCCGGCGACCACGCCGGCTTCCTCGGCGACCCGAAGGGCTTCGCCGAGGCACTGCGAAACACACTGACGAACTGAGAACGGGGCGAGAACGGAAGCGGGGGCGCGGCGGGGAAGCGGGGGCAGGGGGGAGGCAGAGCTGCGAGGAAAGAAAGGGTGGCGTGCAGACGGGGGAGAGGGGGAGAGGGGGAGCCAGGGAGGCCGGACGGTCCGAAACCGGTGCCTGCCCACCCCCGCTCGGCTTCCGGGAGCCTATCCACCCGACTCGCCCTTTCCGCGGGGCCGCCTACCCTCGCTCGGCCTCTCCGCGGGCCCTCGCCTACCCTCGCTCGGCCTCCGCGGCCCGCCCCGCCAGCAGCCCGAGCACCCGCCCCAGCTGCTCGCGGGCGCCCGGATCGGCGATGATCCCGTCCGGTCCGACCGCGTCGCGGCCCACGGAGATCCGCACGCAGGCGGGCTCCACGATGTCCGCGCCGGTGTAGCCCAGCACCGTACGCAGCGTGGCCTCCGCGCCCTGGCCGCGCCCGGGGGCGGCGGCATTCACCCAGGCGGTCGGCTTGTCGCAGATCTCGGTGCCGCCGACCGTCCAGTCCAGCAGGTTCTTGAACGCCCCCGGCAAGGTCCCCGCGTACTCCGGCGTACAGACCAGAACGGCATCCGCCCCGTCGATGGCCGCACGCAGCTCCGCCACCGGCCCCGGCAGCGGGTCCGTGTCGTCGTCGGGGTTGAAGTGCGGGAGCGCCGCGAGGCCGCCGTAGAGAACGGTCCGCACCTCCGGGGCAGCCACGGCCTGCGCGGTGCGCAGCACGGTCTCGTTGGAGGAACCGCTGCGCAGGCTTCCGGACAGCAGAAGGATCACGGGTGGTCTCGGCATACCCGTTCAACCCCCGAAGCCCGCACCCCATTCCCGTACAAGCACTCGAAAACGCCCTCGTACACGCCGACATACTCATCCCCTATGCGCCCCCGGCACGGCACCACCCCGGCACGGGCGCGGGGCGGCTCGTACCGGGGTGGAGGTCGCGTGGTGCTCACGGCGCGACGGGATCAGCTTGCGACGGGGCCGGCTTGCGACGGGATCAGCTGAAGACGACCGAGCGGAGCTTCAGCCGGCTGCTGGCGTGGCCGCCGTTGGGCCGGAGCGTGAAGTAGTCGCCCTTGCAGTCGGGACCGGTGAAAACGGTCGCGCTGGAGTCGGTGAAGTTCTGCGGGGTGTGGGCGGGGTACGACGAGTTGGGGTCGGCGACCTCGGGCAGCGTGATGCACATCCGGCTCGGCGGGTCGAAGAGGAATCCCACCTGCGGCGAGCCGTCGAGACCGGTGTACGTGTACGAGAAGTCCCCGGTGGCCGCGCCGGCCGAGGCCGGAACGGCGACGAGCAGCGCGAGCGCGCCGAAGGCGGCAGCGACGGTGGAACGAAGACGCATGGGGGAACTCCTTGTACGGGGGGACGGAACCGGCCCAAGTCTGAGCCGTTGACCTGCGATGACGGCCTCGTATGGGGTTCCGTCACCCGGACGTGAGCTGCTGAATCGGTTCTGCCGACGGCCATGCGGGTCATGTACCAGTTCCACTGTGTTGACCGAGGTGCCCGGCTGCCCCCGCTGCCAGGTCTTACCGTGGCTCTGTGAAGACACAGATGATCGTGCTCAACGGCGGCTCCAGCTCCGGAAAGTCAGGCATCGCCCGGTGCCTCCAGGCGGTGTTGCCGGATCCATGGCTGACGTTCGGGGTCGACACACTGATCGAGGCGATGCCCCCGTCCATGACCGGGTCGGACGCGGGCATCGATTTCGCCCCGGACGGCGAGGTGGTCGTCGGCACGGAGTTCCGTACGGTGGAGGCGGCATGGATCGAGGGCGTCGCCGCGATGGCCCGGGCCGGTGCCGGAATCATCGTGGACGAGGTGTTCCTCGGCGGTGCGGAGTCCCAGCAACGGTGGCAGAAGGCGCTCGGCGGACTCGGGGTGCTGTGGGTCGGAGTCCGGTGCGAGAGCGCCGTCGCCGCTGCCCGGGAGATCGCGCGGGGAGATCGCGTACCCGGCATGGCGGCAGCACAGGCGGAACCGGTCCACCGGGGTGTGACCTACGACCTGGAAGTGGACACGACACGGAGCGAGCCCATCGAGTGTGCGCGGATCATCGCAGCTCACGTCATGTGACGAGGCTCGGCCCACTACCCCCCACTGATCATTTCCGGCCACAGCACGCCCCACCACAGCACGCCCCACCACAGCACGCCCCATCACGGAACGCCCCACCACGGCAGGGCGCATCACAGCGTGGCCGACCCGCCACTTCGCACCCCGGCACTACACACCCCGAATTGGCGCACCCCGGCACTACGCGTCGCCGAGCTCCAGCTCACCGACGACCTGGTCCCCGCTCGTCTCCCCGGTCGGCCGGAACCCGAGCTTGAAGTAGAACTGTTCGGGCCCGTGCTCGCCGGGAACCCAGCTCACGGTCGCCCGCGTGTGTCCCCGTCGCCGGATCTCCTCGCACACCGCTTCCACGGCGAAACGGCCGTATCCCCGGCCCTGTTGGCCGGCGGCGATGTTCAACCGCCAGAGTCCGGAGCGCAGCCTGGTGTCGTCCGGGTCGTCCGGATAGAAGCGGACGTCGAAGAAGGCCATGACGAAGCCGACGGGCCGCTCGCCGTCGAGGATCAGCCGTGGCCAGGCGATGTCGGGGGTCGCGTAGGCCTGGGCGAGTGACCAGGCGACCGGCTTCACGAGTCCGTCCTGGTCGGGTCGTACGTGCAGTCGGCAGGCGGCCTCGACGTTGTCCGCCGTGATCTTTTCGAGTCGCAGTGATGAAGACATGCGCGCAACCTAAGGGCGGATGCACCGCCGCATCGAACGGATATCCGCCTTCGGCGACCCTGCCGTCGCATGGTCCACAACGCCGGGATGCCCGGCGCCGCCGCAACGGCGGAACCGGGCATCCAGCGAACTCACCTTCTATGAGGGTCAGTTCGCGGGGGCCTGGTAGAGGCCCCGGCCGGCGCGGTGGGCCCGGGAGGTGGCGACGAGCCGGTCCAGGGTGCTGCGAACGGTGTTGATGCCGTTGGGGGTGAGCTCGCGCCCCAGGGCCTTCGTCACGTCACGGGCACGGACCGCCTTGTTGCCGGCGTCGGCGAGCACCTTCATGGTCAGCTCGGTGAGGCTGCCGCTGTCGTCGGCAGCCGGTGCGGGGGCCGACGTCGACGCGGTCGCGGTGGCCGCGGCCTTCTTCGGCGCACGGGCCTTCGCGGGCTTGGCGGCCTTCGTCGCCTTGGCCGGTGCGGCGGACTTGGTGTCCTTGACCGTCCGGGTCGCCTTCGTCGCCCTCGTCGCCTTGGCGGGTGCGGCAGCCTCGGTCTCCTCGGCGCCCTTGCTGCCCTCGGCGTCCTTGACCTCCTCGACGGGCTGGGCGGCGGCCTTCTTGGCCTGGCCGCGGGGAGTCTTCGGCTTGGCCGCAGCCTGCTTGCGACCCTTGGGCGCGGCGGGCGCCTTGCGGGCGGTGCGGCGCGCGGGGGTGGCCGCGGCCGCCTCCTCCTGCGAGGCCTCCGCCTGTGCGGCGGAGTCCACGGAATCCTGAGCCTGCTGCGGAATCCGGGCAGCCGGAATGTCTTCCGCTCCGGCCTCGGCGGCCGCTGCGCTCCCCGCGTCCTCGGTCTTGACGTCCTCGACCGCGGGGGCGGTGACGGTGGCGGTGGCGGGGGAGGCCGAGAGGGCACGCAGTGCGGTCAGCGCGGTACGCACCGACTCCAGGCGCTCGGTAACGGTCGCGAGTTCCTTCTCCAGGCTCTGCTGGTGCTGCTCCAGTCGGGGAAGTTCCGCCTCCAGCAAGGTAGTTGTGGCATCGATGGTGACCAGTGTGTTGGTCTCGGAGGTCATGTTGTCGCCCTTCTGTCCCGGCCGACCGTTGGTGACCGATGTATCGCAGGGTAAGGGGTGTTGTGTTGTGGCCGGAAATCACCCGTACGCTATGGCGTTCCGTGAAGCGCCGTCAGCACTGGCCGCCAGTCTCCTGAACGCCGGAGCGGTGTGCCCCGGAGTTGGCACGCGAGACACTCGTTTGGCCGTACCCCTACCACCCGTACTCGCACCCCAGTCCCGTCCCGGGCCACCGATCGCCCCTGACGAATCGCCATCGACGCGTCCCACCGTGCCCCGGACCCGCAGAGGCAAGGAGGCGGTCCGGAGCACACCGCCCCGGACCGCCTCCTCATCACCTCTCGCCGCCCCGCCTCCACGGGTCGCGTCAGGCTCCCACCTCCCCGAGCTCCTCCGCGCCGGGCTCGGACGGCACGGCCTGCCGCCCACCGCTCCGATCCGCCCCGAGGCTCAGCCGCAGACCCATCACGATCAGCGCGGCGACCGCGAATCCGCTGCCGACCCAGGCGAGTTGACGGGCTCCGTACTCCGCCAGGACCCAGCCGCCGACCGCCGTGCCGATGGTGATGCCGAGGTTGGAGAACGAGATGAAGAGGCTGTTCCCGAACTCCGGCGCGTCACTCGCGTCCCGCCCCAGCCAGCTCTGGCTCACGATGAGTCCGCCCGAATGCACGGCACCCCACACCAGGACCGCCAGGACCATGGGCGCGAACAGCGGGCCGACGGCGTACAGCAATACGTAGACCAGCAGACACAGCGCCGGGTAGGCGACAACGGTGCGGACGAGGTTGCGTCGCAGCAGGCTGCCGAAGGCGAAGTTCCCGAGGATCATCACGATGCCGAACGCCATCAGCATGGCGCTGACCCACGTACCGTCCATGTGCGTGACCTGGCCCAGGTACTCGGCGAAGTAGCCGTAGACCGAGAACATCGCCGCGAAGACGAGGACGACGGAGGCGATGGTCAGCCACATCCGGGAACGCTTGAGAATGCTCAACTGCGCACCATAGGACGTCCGTTGCCCGACCGGCATCGACGGTACGAACCGCAGGATGCCCAGGAACGCGACCAGGTTGACGAGCGCACCGAACCAGAAGGCCGAAGACAGCGACAGGTGCTCGGCGAGATACGAGGTCAACGGCACACCGAACGCGAAGCCGACGGTGACCCCCGCGAACACGGTCGTCGTGGCCCGGGTCGCGTCCTGCGCCGGCACCAGCCGTGCGGCGGTGGCGAGCGCGACCGCGAAGAACACGGGATGGAAGAGCGCGGGAATGACCCGGAAGGCGAGCATCACCTCGTACTGCGTGGTGAGCGCGTAGACAGCGTTGGAGACGGCGAACACCGCGATCGCGGCGGCGAGCACCTTCTTGCGGTCGATGCCGGAGGCGAGCAGCGTGGTGAATGGCCCGGACACCGCGATGACCAGGGCAAACACCCCGACGAGCCAGCCGGCGGTGGACGGCGTGACACCGAGCTCGGCCGAGACCTGAGGGAGCACACCGACCATGCCCATCTCGGTGGTGATGATCCCGAACACGCCCAGGGCGAGCACGAGGACGGTGAGGGGGGTCTTTCTCATCGGAACGATCAGAACCTTTCAGTAAATCTAGAAAAGTAGATGCATTGCATCATGGGAGCGGACTTCGATACCTCGAAGCGCGGACCGAGATCAAGGGTCGACTGGCGGGGATGCCATCAAGTGCCCTGAGGTGGCGGTCACTTACGGGATGCTGAGGGCGAGGTCGCCTCGCCGCGGGGCATGCTTCGTATGGTGTGGTCGCAGGAGAGAAGGGTCGGGGTGCCGGCGATGGCAGTGGTATCGAGCGAGAGGCGGGGGCTTGCCGAACTGCCGGAACAGGACGTCCCGACTGGCCCTACTCGGGACCGTGTGAACTACAGCTCGTCACGAACGTACGCGGCGAACTCGGCGATCACCGGCTCGTTGCGTCGGTAGTACGTCCACTTCCCGACGCGCTCCGAGATGAGCAGCCCGGCGTCCTTCAGTGTCTGTAGATACCCCGAAACCACCGACTGCGCCAGCCCGGCTCGCTTCTGGATGTCGCCGACGCACACTCCGATGTGGAATCCGAGCTCCTGCTGCCGGTAGGAGTCCTCGTCGAAGTACTTCTCCGGCTCCCTCAGCCACTGCATGAACTGCAGCCGCGCGGGATTGGCGAGCGCCTTGTGCACGGCCAGGGGGTCCATTGGATTCACCTCTCGAAGGAATGTATCTAGTTTTCGCGATATGTAGCGCAAAGTCAAGCCGCGATCCCCTCCGCCGGGCCATCGAGACGCCGGCAGGCCGGAGGTCCTGGGGTAAATGCCCCTGCTCGGGTGCTTGCCCACGGCTAGGGTCGCTCGGGTCTCAGTCGACACACGGGCGACGCGGAGGGCTCACGGGCTTCGCGCGCGGCCGACCAGGCTTCCCTGCAGGCTGTCGCGGATGGAGCCCCATGATGTGCATGGTGTCGGTACGGCGCCCGAAGTCTCGTCAACCGATCCCGCCAAAAGTTCCATCGGTTTCGTCTGGCGGGTGCGAACCGCACGACGCCCTCGAACGCGTGCAAACAAACTTCAGAGTCGGGGTGGCTGGGTGAGTAGTCAAGGTCGTTCGTTGCCCCTCCCTCCAGTAGGGCGCGGCTATGGCCTCGATGAAGCGTCGGATCAGGCTCAGTCGGTGATCGATTTTAGGTCAAGCAGCGCCGCCATCAAGCCACTTTTTGCGGCAATGCGGCAGGAGTGATTGAAGATGATCGCATAGTCGGAAATATATTCGCATGGCTGCGTACAGAGCTTCCTTCGGACATGTTGACGGGTTTCTCTCGGGTGCCCACTTTGATTCTCGCCAGGCTGTTAAGGATGCCAAGCTTCACAAGGAGCGTGAGGCGGGAATCTCGTGGGGCCTTGATGCTGAAGAGGAGAGAGCTGCCGACGCGATCGTGCTGAATCAGGGCTATGAAGACGATCTCGATCAGTGGGACGAGGTCGTTTATACAGGTGCCGGCGGACGGGATCGGAATACTGGTCGGCAGATAGAGGATCAGACTTGGGATAACCGTGGGAATGCAAGTCTGCGAAGAAGTCGAATATCGGCAAACCCTATACGCGTAATTCGAGGAAGTGACGGGGAACTGGACTACTCGCCTGCGAGCGGGTACCGATATGACGGTCTCTACGAGGTTGTCGAGGAGTGGACCGAAATTGGCAAGGCAGGCTTCCGGATCTGTCGATTTAGGCTGCGTCGCCACCCGGCTGAAACACAGGAACTGACGCCTGTTGAGCAGCAAGTCCGAGACATCCTCGACCAGCAGGGACGGGGCGTTGTCGATCAGAACGGTGCTGATGCCTCTGAGGCGGCCACGCAGCGAAGGGTGACCACGGTCGAACGTATCGTCCGAGACACGGCCGTTGTCCGCCGGGTCAAGCGCTGGCATGAGTACACGTGTCAGATTTGTGGCCTAGCGTTGACAGTTGGGGCGGAGGGTAAGAGCTATGCCGAGGGTGCACACATACAGGCACTTGGGGGCTCGGCCGGAGGTCCCGATGTCGAAGGAAACGTGCTGTGCCTATGCCCCAACTGTCATGTGAGACTCGATCGTGGCGCCCTCTACCTGACCGATGACTTTCATGTTGTGGATCGCTATGCAGCAGGTCTCACTTTGCGGTCAGTTCCGTTGCGGATGGTGGAGCAGCACCGTGTCAGGAAACGCTTCCTGCGAGCGCACCGCCGCTTCTGGCGCATAGGTGACCTGGACGGCTAACCCACGGCGATTGCCGAGTATGTCCACACGTCGGCTGGCATCTCGTGCTGGAGTTTCCAAACAATGCCCATGGGCTTGCTGCCCTCGTGTTCGACATACTCGGCGGGGCCAAGGAGCATCCATGGCTGGGGTCCGCTGATGTCCGTCTTCTTGTAGCGCCGGACGAAGAGGAGGACATGGGTGCCCTTCTCCTTGTGGGTCTGGTAGCGGATGCCAGTGGGAGACGTTTCCGAGGTCTGGTTCTGGGACTCCCAGTGGAACAGATGCTCGTTCCGTGCGTAGTCCTTGTAGCGAGTCTCCGGAGAAAAGTCCTTCTCGTCCTTTTCGAGCGTGATGAGCAGTGCATCGGTTTGGATTTTCTCGCACCATTTCACGCCTTCCCGGAAGTGCCCCGGCATGAAGCCGCCTACGTGGGACTGGCCGAGCGCGGGAAGGATCTCTTCCCGGCTGTACGAGGCGTGCACTGACAGTGGCAGGCTCGCGTGCTCGCCGAGCAGCGGGACGGGCACGTGGTTGGCCTGGTCTAGGACGTGAGCGAGGACCTGGCGGAGCTCGTCGCGGAAGGCGTGTTGTGGGCGGAGGGTGTCGAATCCCTCCTGGTAGCTGCTGAAGCCGCCGCCCAGTGGCCACAGCGAGAAGAAGAACATCCGGGCGAACGCCTGCTCTTGCTCGCTGAGATCGCTGTACTCGGGGGCATCGCTGGTGAGGAGCTTGCTGTACGCGGCGACTCGAAGTGGATCATCGACGTGAAGAAAGGCTGAGACGCGCTTCAGCAGTGAGGATTCTCCGGCTGGCCCGGAATCGGGGAGTAGCTTTGCTCTGCGGAGCAGACCCGTCCAGCTCCCGCTGCCCCGGTACAACTCCTTGAGCTCGCGGCGGCTCTCCTGGAGGTACTGGGCGATCCGAGGCTCGGCGTAGTCGGCGACCTCGCGGGCGAGCTGAGTGACGTTAACACTGATCTGGCTACGGATGTTGTCAATGATCAGATCTTTGGCCTTCGACTCAAGGATGATCTGGCAGCCAGAGGGCAGCTGTGGGAAATCGTTCTCGATGTTGGTGAGCAGACGGTTGCGGGTGAGATTGGTCAGCGCGCGGAACTGCTCCTCGAAGCGGAATTCCTTGCGGTGCTGACCGATGAAGTCCAGGACAGTGAGGACAGCCTTGTCCTCGGTCCGCCGCAGGCCTCGCCCCATTTGCTGGAGGAACACTGTGGCACTGGAAGTGGGGCGCAGGAGAAGTAGGGTGTCGACGTCCGGGATGTCTAGCCCCTCATTGAACAGGTCAACAGAGAAGATGACTTGGACTGTTCCTGTTCTGAGCCGGTCCAGGGCGTCTTTGCGTTCATGGCGCGGGGTCTCGCCGGACAGCGCGACCGCGTTGAGGCCGGCTCGACGGAAGAAGTCGGCCATGAAGACTGCATGTGCGACTGACACGCAGAAGCCCAAGGCACGCATCGAGCCTGGGTCAGCAACCTTGTCCTTCACGGCTTGCACGACGAGCCTGGCTCGTGCGTCATTGCCGGTGAAGAGGTTGCTGAGGTCCCCGACGTCGTACGCTCCACGCTTCCAGGCGATTGCGCTCATGTCAGTGTTGTCGGTGACGCCGAAGTAGTGGAAGGGGCTGAGCAGGTCGTTCTCTAGAGCTTCCCAGAGGCGCATCTCTGCGGCGATCCGACCGTCAAAGAACTCGTCCTGGATGTTCAGCCCATCCATGCGCTCCGGGGTTGCAGTGAGACCGAGGAGCTCCTGCGGATCGAAGTGATCCAGGATTCTCCGGTACGTCGGGGACGTGCCGTGGTGGAACTCGTCGATCACGATGACATCGAAGTGGTCTGGAGCGAGGCGGTCCAGAGCACGTGAGTTGAGCGACTGGACGCTACCGAAGACGTGCGTCCAGTTATCGGGGATCTCTCCTCCGACGAAGAGCTCGCCGAAGTTCGCGTCCACCAATACGTTCTGGTAGACGCGCAGAGACTGTTCCAAGATCTCTTTGCGGTGCGCGACGAAGAGCAGACGTGGGTCGCGGCCTAGCGTCTGCCGCAGGCGCTTGAAGTCCAAGGCTGCCATCACGGTCTTACCCGTTCCGGTCGCGGCAACGAGGAGGTTGCGGTGCCGGTTGTGGACGATGCGTTCTACTTCGAGGCGTTCAAGCATGTCGCGCTGGTGGGGGTAGGGACGAACCTCAAGTCCAGAGAGTGTGATGGCGGGGCTTCCGTTCCGGCTGGACCCGCCAGCCTGTGCGAGCGCTTCGTCGAGTCGTGATGCATCGCTGTCGGGGTCGTATGGCTCGAAGGAGCGCTCGCTCCAGTACGCATCAAATGTTGCCTCGAACTTGCGGATGACCGCGGGGGTGGCAACCGACGAGAGCCGCACGTTCCATTCGAGCCCGTCGAGCAATGCGGCCTTGGACAGGTTCGAGCTGCCTACGTACGCCGTATCGAAACCACTACTGCGACGGAAGAGCCATGCCTTGGCGTGCAGACGCGTCGAGCGAAGCTCGTAGTTGACCTTCACCTCAGCACCAAATTCACGGACCAGGCGGTCCAGCGCACGACGCTCGGTTGCTCCGATGTAGGTAGTGGTCAGCACGCGGATGGGGATGCCGCGCTCGCGCGCGGAGGAGAGCGACTGCTCAAGGACTCGGAGCCCATGCCACTTCACGAAGGCGCAGAGGAGATCAACGCGGTCTGCTGTGGCCAGCTCGGCTCGCAGTTCAAATCCCAGGCTCGGGTCTTCGGGGGAATTTGTGATCAGCGCCGTCTCGGAGAGGGGCGTCGCCGGGCGAATTGCGTACACACCAGGAGCTGCTTGCTCTGCGACTGCGAGCAACTGCCTTGGGCCTTCGAGGACGAGATCGACCCACTCGGTCGCGCCTTCGATGGTGCTGAGCGAATCCAGGATGTGGTTCGCTGCGACTACCTGCTCCGCAGGTGAGAGGCCCTGGAGGACCCTTCGTACAACGTTCGCGATGTGACGGGTCAGCACGGTTGGCGCAGATTCAGCGCCAACCACCTCGTCGATGGAGCGCCAGCCCGCGGAGTCGAACTGCTTCATGCGATCTTCGAGGCGTTGGGTGATCAGCGTCTCGTACAGCCCAGCGACCGGAGCCGCGTTGCCTGCCATTTCGTTGGGCATGACGGGATCTCCTCATCTCACCAGCTATGCATGCAGTTGTATCAAGCGGGGCTGACAAACCACCGGCCGCCTGCGCCCTTGCACTGGGGCGGTGGCTACCGGGCCCTGCCATTGGGGCCTCGGCTCAAGTCCCACACATAGCCCAAGCCCGGCCGCCCGCTCAGCTGGACCTCTTCTCCCGTCGGGACGAAACCCGCGCGGGTCAGGACCGTGCGGGAGGCCGTGTTGTCGAGGGCGGCTGCCGCGCGGAGAGTGGTCAGGCCGTAGTCCGTGGCTGCCAGGGTGCAGAGGTGGAGGACGGTGGCCGTGGCCAGGCCGCGGCGGGAGGCCTTCTCGGCCACACGAAAGCCCAGGTCGGCGGAGCCGTCCGCGACGTCGACCAGGTTGAAGCGGCCCAGCACCGCTCCGTCCGCGTCGACCAGTAGGTGGAAGTGGCAGATCCCGGCGGCCTGTTCGGCGAGCCGGGCGGTGTGGAGGGCGGCGAAGTCGGTGAAGTAGGCGTCGCCCCGGTCCGGTACGGATCCGGCGAAGTACGTGCGGTTCTCCCGCTCGAAGGAGAGCAGTGCGGGCGCGTGGTCGGGGCGGAGGCGCTGGAGTTCGGGCATGGCAGAACCATATGGATTCCGGGCCGTCGGGTGGATTTCTTTTGTCGGTGAGGCTCCGGGAGGGGTGGGGGCTGTGCGGCCTTCGCGTGTGTGCGATTCCCTCTTCCCGTTCGCGCAGCGAGGGTGCCCGATTGGGCAAGTCCCTTGATTTATAACGTAGTTGGTCTTCCGTAGGGTCTTCCTGGCTTCGTATGTTTCTCCTTGGTGAGTTGGCCGACACGGCGGAGTACGCGGTAGTGACGGGCCGGGAGGGCGGATGAAGGCGGTTCCGGAGAAGGGCCCCGCCTCTGCTCGTTCCTCTCCTGACGCGGCTCATCCGGGTGTCTCCCGTACGACGGTGACGGCACCGAAGCGCCCGTCCGGGGACCGGCCCGCCCCTGATCCCCGCAGCCTGCAACGCCTGCAACGCGCGGCGGGCAACGCGGCTGTCTCCCGTCTGGTCGCGCAGCGGTACACGGCCCCGGTGAAGCCGTCCCCGGCGCAGGCGCCGGGTTTCCGCAAGGTGAAGGCGGATGTGGCGGCCAAGGGGGTTCGGCTGGCGCATCACGCTCCTGCCGCCACCGAGTCGAAGTCGGCTCAGGATGCTGCGGTCGCGCCGCCCGACGACAAGGAGGCGCAGGGCAAGGCGGCGAACGCGGAGAAGATGAACGCGGCGAAGCCCGGCGAGTTCAACAAGCAGGCGTTCATCGACGCGGTGAACAAGGCGATCGACGCGCAGGCCCCGAAGAGCCTCGACGACGCGGACAAGTTCTCCAAGTCCGGCAAGGCGGACAAGATCAAGGGTGAGGTCGACGGGAAGGTCAAGGACGGGAAGGAGTCGTCGGCCAAGGACATCGACACGGCGACGAAGGCTCCGCCGGACACGTCGGCGGCCAAGGACAAGCCGGTCACCCCGATGTCCCCGGACCAGCCGCCGGGCAATCCGGGGGCGCCGGCCGCCGCCGATGCCGTGCCCGCCCAGCAGCCCGCCTCCGTGACGGACTTCTCCGAGGGGCCGGCCGCCAACGACCAGGCGATGGCGGACGCCGAGGTCACCGAGGACCAGCTCGCCAAGGGCAACGAGCCCGATTTCGATCAGGCTCTCTCGGCGAAGAAGACCGCCGAGACCGATTCCGCGAAGGCCCCCGCAAAGGGAAAGGCGGCCGAGGCCCAGCAGCTCTCCACGGCCAAGGCGGGGGCGGCGGCCTCCGGGGCCCGGGCCATGAACGCCCTCACCGCTACCCGTTCCTCCGCCGGGAAGCAGGTCGACGGCGGCAAGGGCGAGACGAAGTCGAAGGACGAGAAGAAGCGCGCCGAGGTCACGGCGAAGCTCCAGAAGGTCTACGACGGGACGAAGAAGGACGTCGAGGAGACCCTGTCCGGCCTGGACAAGAAGGTCGACGACAAGTTCACCTCGGGCGAGAAGTCGGCTCGGGACGCGTTCACCGCCGACCACAAGCGCCGGATGAAGGCGTACAAGGACAAGCGGTACTCGGGGTGGACGGGCAAGGCCCGCTGGGTCAAGGACAAGTTCGCGGGGCTGCCGAAGGAGGCCGACAACCTCTATCAGGAGGCCCGCAAGCTCTACGTCGCGAAGATGCAGACGGTCATCTCGTCCGTCGCCGACATCATCGGTGCCGAGCTCGGGCGTGCGAAGGCCCGTATCGCCAAGGGGCGGGCGGAGCTGAAGGCGGAGGTCGACAGGCTCCCCGCCGATCTGCGCCAGTTCGGCGAGGACGCCGCCAAGGACTTCGCGGGCAAGTTCGACGACCTGGAAGCGACGGTCAACGAGAAGTCCGAACAACTCGTCCAGGACCTCGCCCAGAAGTACACCGCTGCCCTGAACAAGGTCGACGAGGAGATCAAGAAGCTCCAGGAGGCCAACAAGGGGCTGATCGACAAGGCGAAGGACGCGATCGTCGGTGTCATCAAGACGATCAACGAGCTCAAGAACCTCCTCCTCGGCATCCTCGCCAAGGCCGCCTCCGCGATCATGAAGATCATCAAGGACCCCATCGGGTTCCTGGGCAACCTCGTCAAGGCCGTGGGTGCCGGGCTTCAGCTCTTCGTCACCAACATCGCCGAACATCTGAAGACGGGCGTCGTGTCCTGGCTGCTCGGCACCGCCGTCAAGGCCGGTCTCGAACTTCCGCAGAAGTTCGACCTCAAGGGCATCATCCAGCTCATCGGCTCCCTCCTCGGCCTGACCTGGGCCAACATCCGCGCCCGCATCACCCGCAAGGGCATCCCCGACCAGGCCATGACCGCCGTCGAATCCTCCGTCCCCGTCGCGAAGAAACTCGCCGCCGAGGGCCCCGCAGGCGCGGTCAAGGAAATCGAGTCCGAGGCCGGCGACCTCAAGGCCACCATCCTCGAAAAACTCACCAGCTACCTGATCCCCACCGTCATCATCGCCGGGATCACCTGGATCATCTCCCTCCTCAACCCCGCCTCCGCATTCGTCCGCGCGGTCAAGGGCATCATCGACATCGTCACGTTCATCGTGAACCAGGGCGCCCAGATCGTCGAATTCGTCAACGCCGTACTCGACGCGGTCATCGCCATCGCCAACGGCGGCTCGGCAAGCGTCCCCAAGATGGTCGAAACCGCCCTCGCCGCCAGCGTCCCGCTACTGATCGGCTTCCTCGCCTCCCTCCTCGGCATCGGATCCCTCGCCAACAAGGTCAAATCCGTCTTCCACGCCGTCGCCAGACCCGTCAACCGGGCCATCGACAAAATTGTCGGATTCATCGCCAAGAAAGGCAGAGCCCTCTGGAACAAGCTCAAAGGGAAGAACGGAAAAGACGGGAAGGGCGACGACAAGAAGCCCGGGCAGGACAACGGCGATGGCAAGAAGGGGAATGAGCGGCAGGCCATCGACGAATCGTCGAAGCTGCTTGCCAAGAACCCCGCCAAGAACGACGCCCTCAGCGGGATTTCCGCGATTGCCAGGCGGAACAAGGTCCCCTCGCTCCATCTGGTCACGGAGAGCAGGACTGACCACACGGAGAAGGTGCACGTCCAGACCATGACCACCCCGAGCTTCCAGCTCGGGCCGGCGCCGCCGTACGTGGCGCACTCTCTCGGTCAGCTCATCACAGTGTTCCAGAACCTGTCCGACGACGATCTGTGGCGCTATGCCCTGGAGAAGAATCGTTTCCATCCTGCCGAGAACGCGAACGATGCCATGGTGCGCGCCGATCGCGCACGGAAGAACCTCTGCTCCAGACACAGTCTGAAACGGCCCTTGCTCGATGCCTTGCTCAGTGTTCACGACGGTTTGCAGCCGCGGTTCAACACATTGCGGGGAGAGGAGGGGCTCGGCGGCCACACCTACCAGAAGCACATCAAGGGGAAGGGGCTCCTGGCCGGGTTCGCCATTTCCAACGGGCGCACGGTCACCGGTGCCAAGGCCGCGCTTGCCGTACGTCTGATCGAGGGGTATCCGGGAGAAGGCGCGCCACCCCGGGCCAGCTACTTCGAAAGTCTCTCGGAGGCGGACGGGGTGATATCGGGGTGGCTGCACGGGAACTGGCTCAGCACGACCCGATACACGATGGCCAAGGGCGGGAACCCGGAGCCCAAAATCCCGTCCGGTGTCGGGTTCGCCCTGGTGCTCAACTCCTCGGTGCCGGGCGCGGGGAGGAAGCTCCCGCGCTGGCTCGGCGGCACCTATCGGGGCCCCCTCTACCCGGGGGACCAGCGCGCCGAGCGCCCCGGTCTGCCGCCGCTCACCGTCGCCGAGGGATCAACGCAGGTTCTGCTGGTAATACGTAGCGATGCGGGAATTCCTCAAGGCTGGCGCATCCTCACGTCATACCCGAATAAATGACAATCGAGTGGGCGGGTGTTTTCTGGTGCCACCGAGAAAGCGTCGTAGCAAGCAAAAACTGGAGAAGTACATGTCTCCGGGTGATCCGTACACGGGGAATTCGCCCGGGATCGAGTGCTTCATCTCGTGGCTGCTGGTCTACTGCCTGGACGCATCCGAGGACGAGGCCCGTTCCTCCTGGCGTTCGATGGTCGTCCGCAGTCCGGACCAGGCGGCCGATGAGCTCCGGTGTGTCATGGCTGTCGCGGACGACCCGCCGCCCGACCTGATTCCGGTCATGAAGCAGTACGGGTCCGTCTACCTCTACCGCTGGAAGAAACACGACCGCATCCTGTACAGCGACGCCGAGTATCTCGAATGGCTGCGACGCATGGTGCGTGACTTCCGCGAGATCGCGGAGGAGGCGGGACTGGGGCCGTGTTGAGCGTGCGTGTGCTCAACACGGCCCCAGCGCCTCACCGATGCCTCACTCGCCCCCGTGGCACTCCCGATAGGCCCGCCCCGATCCGCACCAGCAGGCCGCGCTGCGGGCCGGGGGCCAGGGCACTGCCCGGCCGCGGGCGGCGAGGGTGGTGGCGTACTGGGGGAGGAGGTCCGGGTCGGACGGGGAGGCGGCCTCCGAGGCGGCGAACGCCTCGTACGACGGGATCGTGCCGGTCACCATGCCGAGGTTCGGGGTGCCCGCCTGGTGGAGGTCGCGCAGGGCGGCCTCCAGGTGGGCCAGGTGCTCGGGGTGGGAGGGGTACTCGTCGCGCAGGTCCGGGTAGGCGCTGAGGAGTTCGGCGAGTTCGGCGGCCGGCCAGTGCAGCACCGCGACCGGGAACGGACGGGACAGCGCGGTGCGGTAGGTGCCCAACTCGGCGCGCAGGCGGGTGATCTCGGCCTGGAGCTCGCCCGGGTCCGAGGAGCCCAGCGACCACAGGCGCTTCGGGTCGTGGAGCTCGTCCAGCGGGACGGTCGCGGTGTGCAGGGTGTCGGCCAGCTCGTCCCAGACGTCGTGGTCGACGCCCATCAGCCTGCGCACCCGGTGGCGGCCGAAGAGCAGCGAATGGGTGGCGTACGGGACCTCCTCGCCGGGCGCCAGGAGCAGCGTCAGCGCGGTCGAGAAGTAGTCGTGGGCCGCTTCGAGTTCGTCGTGGGCTTCGAGCGTCTCGGCGGCGATCTCCCAGGGGCCCGGGTCGAGCGGGCCCGCGGCACGGATGCCCTCGATGATCGCGCGGGCCTCCGCCTCGTGGCCGTACTCCCACAGGTTGGCCGCGTTGAGGGCCTTGACCAGGTGCGGGTGGTCGAGACCGAGGTCGGGGGAGCCGAGGAGTTCGTCGTAGAGGGTGGTGGCGCGGGCGCGGTCGCCGGCGAGTTCCAGATGGGCCGCGGCCTGGAGGAGCAGCGGCTCACGGTCCTCGGGGTACCGCGCCGCGGCGCGCAGCAGGCGCTCGGCTTCGGTGGTGTGGTCGGCAGGCGTGTCGGGGCGCATGGACCACACCGTACTGCTGTACGCCTTCGGGGCGGAGGGTTGTTCCAGGCCTGGAGAGTTACGGTCCGGGGGCCTATCGTGCGGCCGTGCGGGAGCGGATACCGGTGGTGGTGCAGCGGAACTCGCGGGGGCGCAGGGTCGTCGCGCGCGGGCTCTGGACGGGTGCCGAGTTGGTGGTGACCCTGGGCGTCGTCCTGTTGTTGCTCGTTGTTCATCAGCTGTGGTGGACCAATCGGCAGGCCCGCGCGGGAGCCGACCACCAGGTGCGGGCCCTTCAGCGGGAGTGGGGGGAAGGGCCGGGGAGCAGGACGGGCGGTTCTGATCCCGGAGATGGGGGCGATTCGGACGGAACGGGTAAATCCGATGATTCCGGTGCGTCCAGCGGGCGTTCGGACGAGGGCGGGAGCGAGGGCGAGGGTGGTGCCGCCGCGCGTTCCGCGCCCCGCTGGGACCAGGCGTACGCCGTCATCCGCATCCCCCGGCTCGGGCTCGTCGCGCCCGTCGCCCAGGGCATCAGCAAGAGCGGCGTCCTCGACAAGGGGTACGTCGGGCACTACCCGCGCACCGCGCAGCCCGGCCGGCCCGGGAACCTGGCACTCGCAGGGCACCGCAACACGCACGGCGAACCCTTCAGACACATCAACCGGCTGCGGCGCGGGGACCGGATCGACGTCGAGACCCGGGACGCCGTGTACACGTACACCGTCGACCGGACGCTGGCGCGGACGAGCCCGCGCGACGGCGGTGTCATCGCCGCCGTCCCGCGCAGCAATGTGAAGCCCTACACCGGGTACACCGAGGCCGGTTCCTATGTGACGCTCACTACCTGCACGCCCGAATTCACCTCCCGGTACCGGCTTGTCGTATGGGGGAAACTCGTGGATGTCCGGTCGCGGTAGCGGCATCGCACTAAGGTTCCCTGACGTGCTCAGACGACGTCCGCAGTTGTTGTGGTTGCTGGTCCCCTACGTGCTGTACCTGGGGGTGCTGCCGCTCGTGAACCGGGTCCACCCGGTGATTCTCGGGCTGCCGTTCCTCTTCGTGTGGCTGCTCGGGGCGACCCTGCTGACCCCCGTCGCCGTATGGCTGACCCGGCGGGGGGACCGCCGGTGAACGCCACCGTCGCGACCTCCGTCTTCGCGGTCTTCATGGTCGCCACCGTCGCCCTCGGACTGCTCGCGACGCGCGGGCGGCGCAAGGGGAACGGCGAGGGCGGCGGGCTCGCCGAATGGTCGGTGGGCGGACGCAGCCTCGGGACCGTCTTCATCTGGGTGCTGATGGCCGGCGAGGGCTACACCAGCTTCAGCTACCTGGGCGCCGCGGGCTGGGGCTACAACTACGGGGCACCGGTGCTCTACGTGGTGGCGTACATGTCCTGCGGATACGCCATCGGCTACGTCGTCGGCCCGATGCTCTGGGCGTACGCGCGCAGACACGGACTCGTCGGGATCACCGACATGGTCGCGCACCGCTTCGGACGGCCCTGGCTCGGCGCGCTCGTCGCCGTCCTCGCGACCGCCTTCCTGCTGCCGTACATCCAGCTCCAGATCACCGGCATGGGCGTGGTCGTCTCGACCATCTCCTACGGTGCCATCAGCCTGAACTGGGCCTACTTCATCGCCTTCGCCGTCACCACCGGCTTCGTCGTGGTGAGCGGGCTGCGCGGCAGCGCGTGGGTGTCGGTGCTCAAGGACGTCCTGGTGATCGCCACGCTCGGCTTCCTCGCCGTCTACGTACCGATGCACTACTTCGACGGCTACGGGCCCTTCCTCGACCGGATCGTCACCGAGAAGAGCGAGTGGCTGACCTTCCCCGGGCACGGGGACAGCGGACTCGGACAGGCCTGGTTCATCACCACCTCGTTCCTCAACTCGCTCACCGTGGTGATCTTCCCGACGACCGTCGCGGGCTACCTCGGCGCGAAGAACGCCGACGTGCTGCGCCGCAACGCGATGCTGCTGCCCGCCTACAACGTGCTGCTCTTCGTGCCGATGCTGCTCGGCATGGCGGCCCTCTTCGTCGTGCCGGGGCTCGTCGGCGCCGAGTCCAACCTGGCGCTCTTCAAACTGGTCGTGGACTCGCTGCCGGCCTGGACGGTCGGCGTCGTCGGAGTGGCCGCGGCACTGTCCTCGATCGTGCCGATGGCCGTCTTCATGCTGGTCATCGGCACGATGTGGGGGCGCAGTGTGCTCTCGCTCGTCCCCCGCCTGGAGCGGCGGCAGAAGGGCGCCGCGCAAGTGGTCGTCGTGATCGCGGGAAGCCTCGCCCTGCTGCTCACGTACACCGCCCCGAACACCCTGGTGCGGCTCTCCCTCATTTCGTACGAGGGAATGGCTCAGCTGCTCCCGATGGTGCTGCTGGGGCTGATGTGGCGGCGGCTGACCCTGCTCGGGGCGATGAGCGGGCTGGTCGTCGGCGTGGGCGTGGTGTGCGGGTTCGTGTTCACGGAGAACGACCCGGTCTGGGGTGTCAACGCGGGCATCGTGGCGCTCGGCGCCAACCTCGTCGTCGCCCTCGCGGTGACGTACGCGGGACCGCGCGAGCACGACGGACGGCCGGACGACGAGGTGCTCGCACGGGACGAGATCCCGGCTCCGGAACGGGCGCCGGAACCGGACGGCGCTCCTGCGGGAACGAGCCACTGACCGCCGCCGGGCGGACCGGTGCGCCGGACCCATCGTGTATAACGGCTGGAGAGCATCGGACGCGCGTGCGTACGAACAGCACGCGCGAGCGCGGCCGACCGGCCGCGAAGGGGAAGAGGGGAGGGGCCGTGAACGGTGACGTGAGTCGTCTGCGCGGTGGCCTCGCCCGGCTGCTCCGCCCCGCCGGACTGCTGCTCTTCCTCATCACCGAGGTCCTCCTCGCCGAGGGCGGCAGCCTCTCCGCCGCGGTCGCGCTCGCCGCGACCGCCGCCGCCGGCTCCGCGCTCGCCGTCGCCTCCCTCATCAGCGCCCGGTGCGCCGCCCCGGTGCCCCGCACCCGGGTCCGCACCGCCATCCGCGACCGGGAGAAACGCACCGCGTTCCTGCCGCAGCGGGATCCCGACGCCAAGGGGCGCAGGCGCCCCCGAGCCCCCGGCCGTGCCCTTCCGACGGCCGCGTAGGGGCGCGCAGCACTAGCAGCCACTCCCCGGCGGGCACCACTCCTCGGTGCCTCGTGGGCACCACTCATGGGTGCCCCGCGAGCACCGTTCCCCGGTGCCCCGCGCGGTCCGTCATGCCGAGTCCGTACTCACCCCCGGCACGACGAGACCCCCGGAGGGCTCATCCATGTCCGTCTTCATGTCCGCATTCGCCAGTCTGGTCGGCGCGCTGGCCGATCTGCTGCACCCGTTCTTCCAGACCGCGTCCGCCGCCGCCGCGATCGTGCTGTTCACCGCGCTCGTACGGCTCGCCGTGCACCCCCTGTCACGGGCCGCGGCGCGGGGACAGAAGGCCCGCACCAGGCTCCAGCCGCAGATCGCCGCGCTGCGCAAGAAGCACGGCAAGAACCCCGAGCGGATGCAGAAGGCGCTCATGGAACTGCACAAGGAGGAGAAGGTCTCGCCGCTCTCCGGCTGCCTGCCCAGCCTGTTGCAGATGCCCGCCTTCTTCCTGCTCTACCACCTCTTCTCCAGCCAGAAGATCGGCGGCGAGCCCAACGAGCTCCTCGGCCACCAGCTCTTCGACGCCCCGCTCGGCGAGCGCTGGCACGACGCGCTCTCGCACGGCGGGCTGTTCGGTCCGCAGGGCCTGGTCTACCTCGGCCTCTTCGCGATCGTCGCCGCCGTGGCCACGTTCAACTTCCGGCGCACGAAGCGGCAGATGGCCGCCAACCCCGTCGCTCCGACCACCGGCCCCGACGGGCAGCCGGTGCCCGGCATGGGCGCGATGACGAAGCTGATGCCGCTGATGTCCTTCGCCACCCTGTTCACCGTGTCCGTCGTGCCGCTCGCCGCCGCGCTGTACGTCGTCACCAGCACCACCTGGACCGCGATCGAACGGGCCGTGCTCTACCGCGACATGCCGGCCGCCGGGGCCACCGTCGCCACCGCGGCGTGACCGCGAACGCGAGGGTGCCGGTCCAGGGTGTGAACGGGGTGCCGGACCAGCGTGTGGGCGGGGCGCCCGACCGGTCTGTGAACGGGGTGGCGGCCCGGCGCGTGAAACGGGGCGCTGGTCCAGTGTGTGAACAGGGTCTTGCGGAGTGATCGGAGGTCTTGGACGATCGGACAAGCCTGCGATGGCCGCCACCCATCCGACGGGCCCGATCTCGACCAAGGGGAGATAGACCGTTGAAGCTGCTTCGTGTGGGTACGGCAGGCGCGGAACGACCGGCGCTGCTGGACGGGAACGGAACCCTGCGCGACCTGTCGGGAATCGTCACCGACATCGACAGTGCCCTGCTCGCGGACGAGTCGGCGCTCGCCCGGGTACGGGCCGCCGCGGCCGCGCCCGGCGAACTGCCCGAGCTCGACGCCGAGGGGCTGCGGGTCGGGCCGCCGCTCGCCCGGATCGGCAAGATCGTGTGCATCGGGCTGAACTACCACGACCACGCCACCGAGACGGGCGCGGCGATACCGGCCGAGCCGATCCTGTTCTTCAAGGCGCCGGACACCGTCGTCGGGCCCGCCGACACGGTGCTGGTGCCGCGCGGCAGCGTCAAGACCGACTGGGAGGTCGAGCTCGCGGTCGTCATCGGGCGCACCGCCCGCTATCTGGAATCCGCCGAGGAGGGGCTCGCGCACGTCGCCGGGTACGCGACCGCGCACGACGTCTCCGAGCGCGAGTTCCAGATCGAGCGCGGCGGCACCTGGGACAAGGGCAAGAACTGCGAGACGTTCAACCCGCTGGGTCCGTGGCTGGTGACGGCGGACGAGGTCGCCGACCCGCAGGCGCTGTCGCTGAAGCTCTGGGTCAACGGCGAGCTGAAGCAGGACGGCACGACGGCCGACCAGATCTTCCCGGTGGGCGAGGTCGTCCGGTACCTGAGCCACTTCATGACGCTCTACCCGGGCGATGTGATCAACACCGGAACGCCGGCCGGGGTCGCCCTCGGCCGGCCCGAGCCCAAGCCGTATCTGCGGGCCGGGGACGTCGTCGAGCTGGAGATCGCCGGGCTGGGACGGCAGCGCCAGGAGCTCAAGGACGCGTAGCGGGTACGGAGGGACCGGCGGGGACGGGGCCGGGCGACCGCCCCGCCCGTCCCTCCGCACGGAGCCACGCGTCAGTCACGCTTCGGGCGGGCGTCGGCCGGGCGGGCGCCGGCCGGGCGGGCGCCGGCCAGGCACCGGCCGGGCGGGCGCCGGTCACGCTTCAGTCACGCACCGAGCGTCGACGCGAACCGCTCCAGCGCCGCGACCACCATGGCGTGGTCCTCGGCCTGGGGCAGCCCCGAGACCGTGACCGAGCCGATGACGCCCGCGCCCTCGACCGCGACGGGGAACGAGCCGCCGTGCGCGGCATAGACGTCCGGGTCCAGGCGCGAGGAGTCCTCGAAGGTCGTCCCCTTCGCCCGGAACCTGGTCCCGACCAGGTAGGAACTCTCGCCGTACCGCTCCACGACCCTGCGCTTGCGGTCGATCCAGGCGTCGTTGTCCGCGCTCGAACCCGGCAGCGCGGCGTGGAACATCTGCTGTGCGCCGCGCCGGATGTCGATCGCGACCGGGGCATGGCTCTCCCGGGCCATCGAGACGAGCAGGGCGCCGAGGGCGTACGCCTCGTCGTAGCCGAAGCGCGGCAGGGTCAGCCGGCGCTCCTGGGCGATGAGCTCGGGGACGGTCGGAGCTGTGTGGCTCATGCGGGCTGCTCCTCGGTATCGGGGAAGTCGGCGGAATCGGTGGCGGACGGGGCCGTCGGGGCGGGCAGTTTCACGGTGACGCCCTCGCGGGCCGAGCGGCGGGCCGCTTCCAGGACATCCAGAGCGGCCGCCGCCTGAAGGGCGGTCACCGGATTTTCACCCGTTCCGCGCAGCGCCGCGGCCACCGCCGCGTAGTACGCGGGGTAGTCGCCCGGCCGTGAACGGACCGGGGTGCCGCCGCCCGTCAACGGGGACTCGCCCGAGCCGATCCGGCCCCACAGCGCCTCGGGCTCCTCGCCCCACGGCCGGTCCGCCGCCGGACGCAGGCCCGCGCGCAGATCGGCCTCCTGCGGATCGAGACCGTACTTCACGTAGCCGGCGCTCCGGCCGAGCACCCGGAAACGCGGGCCGAGCTGGGCCGTCGTGGCACTGACGTACAGATGCGAGCGCACCCCGTTCACATGGGTGATCGCGATGAACGTGTCGTCGTCGGCGGCGGCCCCCGGGCGGCGTACGTCGGACTCCGCGTACACCAGCGCCGCAGGCCCGAACAGGGTGAGTGCCTGGTCGACGACATGGCTGCCCAGGTCGTACAGCAGCCCGCCGATCTCCTGCGGGTCGCCCGACTCGCGCCAGCCGCCCTTCGGCTGCGGGCGCCACCGCTCGAAGCGGGACTCGAAGCGCTGTACGTCGCCCAGCGCGCCGTCCGCGAGCAGGCGGGCGAGAGTCAGGAAATCGTTGTCCCAGCGACGGTTCTGGAAGACCGAGAGGAGCAGCCCGCGCTCCTCGGCCAGGGCCGCGAGCGCCCGCGCCTCGGCCGCCGTACCGGCGACCGGCTTGTCCACGACGACCGGGAGACCGGCCTCCAGCGCGGCGGTCGCGATCGGTACGTGGGTCTTGTTCGGTGAGGCGATCACGATCAGATCGAGCGGGCCGCTCGGGCCGCTCGGATCGGGAGCGACGGGGCCCTGGCCGTCCGGACGCTCCCACAGCTCCTGCGGCGACGCGGCGAACCGTACGCCGGGGAACTCGGCGCGCGCCTGCGCCCGCCGCTCCTCGTTCGAGGTGACGATCGTGTCGAGGACGAGACCGTCGGTCGCGGCGATCAGCGGGGCGTGGAAGACGGAACCCGCCAGGCCGTAGCCGACGAGCCCGACACGCAACGGGGCGCCGGACGGCCCGGCGGTCCCGCCCGGGCCTCGGGCCCCGGACGCTGCGGGCGTCGCGCGGGTCTCGTGGGTCGCGTTGCCGGTCGTGTCTGCGCCAGTCATGCCTGCCACTTAAGCAACGCTGTTGCCATAGTGCAAGCGACAGCGACAATGGTGTGGTGAACAGGAGCAATAGCGGCGCGAACCTGCCGACGCTGCGCAGCCACAACGCGGCGCTGGTGCTGGATCTGCTGCGGGCGGCGGGTGAGCGCGGCATCAGCAGGCTCGAACTCGCCGAGCACACGGGGCTCACGCCACAGGCCGTCAGCAAGATCACCGCCCGGCTGCGGGCGGAAGGCCTGGCGGCCGGGGCGGGCCGGCGGGCCTCCACCGGGGGCAAGCCGCGCACCGTGCTGCGGCTGGTGCCGGACGCGGGGTACGCGGTCGGCCTGCACCTGGACCGCGACGAGCTGACGGCGGTGCTCGTCGACCTGTCCGGCGCGGTCGTCGCGAGCCGCACCGCCCCGCTGGACCTCGGTGCTCCGGCGGACGGGGTGCTCGCGGCGGCCACGGACGCGGTGACCGAGGTACGGGCCGGGGCGCCGGGGCCCGGGGCGGGGGACCGGCCGGTGCTCGGGGTGGGCGTCGCGGTCCCCGGTCCGCTCGATCACCGGGGCGGGGTGCTGCACCGCGTCACCGGGTTTCCGCAGTGGGACGGCTATCCGCTGCGGGACGCGCTCGCGGTACGGACCGGGCTGCCCGTCGTCGTCGACAAGGACACCAACGCCGCCGCCCTCGGACTGGCGCTGCGGGCGGCGGGCGGCGGCGACTTCGCGTATCTGCACCTGGGGACCGGGCTCGGTGCCGGGCTGGTACTCGGCGGGACGCTGCATCGCGGGGCCCGGACCGCGGCCGGTGAGTTCGGCCACCAGACCGTCCAGCTGGACGGGCCGGTCTGCGGCTGCGGGGGGCGCGGCTGCATCGAGGCGCTCTGCCTCGCCGCGGTCGCCCGGGGGGACGTCGCGGAGGCGGCCCGGGTGCTGGGGACCGGCGCCGCGAACCTGGTCGGGCTGCTGGACATCGACCGGGTGGTGCTGGGCGGCCGTACGGTGGCCGCCGACCCGGAGGCCTACGTACGGGGTGTCCGGGCCGTGATCGACGAGCGAGCCGCGCTGGGCGGCATGGACGCCCCGGTACCGGTGACCGCCGCCGGAGGAGGCGACCGACCGGTCGCCGAAGGAGCCGCCCAACTGATCCTGGCCCCCCTCTTCGGCCGGGCGGGCGGCGCGTACGGGGCGTGAGCCGGGGAGGCGGGGGAGGCGCGGGCGGGCCGGTCGGGCGGTGTGTACGGGGCGCGAGGCGGGCGGCGGCGGGGACCGGGGACGGACGGGGACGGGGAGGGGCGGGGCGGTGGCCCTGGGTGGCTGGGCTGACCGGGCGGGGCGGTGGTGCTTGCGGGACGTGGGCGGAGTGGAGGTGCGGGTGCGGGGCGGTGGTGTGCGTGGGGCGTGTGTAGGACGCAGGCCCGGGGGAGAGACTCGGGCGGGGATGGAGGCGCGGGCACGGGGCGTGGTGCGTAACGGGTGTGCGCGGGGTGCGGGCGGAGAGAGGTGCGGGCGGGGTGGTGGCGCGTAGTGCGGTGTGGGCGGAGTGGAGGCGCGGGCACGGGGCGGTGGTGCGTAACGGGTGTGCGCGGGGCGCGGGGCATGGGGTGGAGGTGGAGGGGTGAGGTGTGGGCCCCGGTGGCTGGGCCGATCGGGGGGATTGCGGGGGCCGGTCGGGCGGGGCCCCGGCATGTCGGGGCCGGGGGTCTCGCGCGTGCGTGGCAGCGTCGCGGCCCAGAACCGGTGAACTCCGGCGCACGGGGTGAGCCGACCGTTTCGCGACCAGCGAAGGATGATCCCCCAGATGCCCCCCACACCGCCCACGGCCGGGCCGCCTTCCAGGGCCTCCGCACCGGCCGGCCCGGAGCCCGGCCGCGTAACGGGTTCGACGCCCGGCCGGATCGCCGATTCCATCCCCAGCACCAGTCCCACGTCCATCCCCCTGACCACGGCCGCGTCCATTCCGGTGTTCACCGCCCCCGCGCGTCCCTCCTCACCCTCGCCCCCGCCGTCCCCCGGGCGGACCCGGCACGGATTCGCGCTCGGGCTGGCCGCGGCGAGCGTCGTCCCCGCCGTCGTGCTCGGCGGCACATCCGCCGTGCCCGCCTCCGCCGCGTCCTCGGCGACCCCGGTCTCCTCGCCCGGCTCCACCACCGCCGACCAGCAGCCCGCCTGCGGTGATCCGGCGGCGAAGGACTTCCCGATCAGCACCCGCATCCGCGGCGGCCCGGACACGTACGCGTCCGGCGGCGGCTACGGAACCTGGTTCCTGGAGCTGACCAACACCACGACCGAGTCGTGCCGGGCCATCCACCCCGTGCTCGTCCTCACCGACGAGGACCGCAAGCTGACCTCGGACCAGATCCAGCTGAAGTTCTCCGATCAGGCCAGCCCGGGCACCGAGCACCGCGTCACCTGGGAGACCACCGACCTGGACGAGCACATCGGTGTCTTCGGCGGCACGGGTGGCGACTCCTTCGACGGCTTCACCGTCCCCGCCGGGCGCACCGTCACCGTCCAGGTCCGGATGGCGTTCACCTCCGACACCAGCCCCGGCCGGATCACCGCCAACGCCGCCATCGTCCAGCGGCAGCACACGGCGGGCGGCACGGCCGGCAAGCCGGGCAAGGACGACGGGGCCTGGGTCGGTGAGTCCGAGGACTACCCCTTCACCGTCGTCGAGGACAGCGACGCCGGTGATACGAGTGACACGGGCGATACAGGCGATACGGGCGATACGGGTGATACGGGTGACACGGATGTCACTGGTGAGACGGGCGAGGTCGGTGGGACCGGAGAGACCCCGCGCGAAATCCCGCCCGAGACCCGGCCGGACACGAACCGGCCCGGAGTCGACACCGACACCGATGCCGACACCGACACCGATGCCGACACCGATGCCGATGCCGCCACCGACTCCACCACCGCCCCCCGGCCGCCCGCCGAGCCGGGCCGAACCCCTGCGGACAGCGGCCGCCCGGAGCTGGCCGCGACCGGCCCGGGCAGCCTCCTGCCCGCCGGCCTCACCGCCACCGGGCTCCTGATCGGCGGCGGCGCGATGGTGGTACGGACCCGTCGGCCGCGCCGCGCGCACCGCTGAACCGTCCTCGACCACTCCCCCCGCCCCCGCCCCCCCCGTCCCTCGCTCCGCGTACCCCTGAACCATCTCCGACCGTCCCGGCGCACCCCCGGGCCGCCCCGGTCCATCCGCGGACCACCCCTCCCGCGCCCGGATGTTCACAGATGTTCATGTGGGTCTGCCACCATCGGGACGTGGACTACCCGCACGACCAGGCACCTGGCGCACCCATCCGCTCCGGCATCCCGGAGCACGGCCGTATTCCCAAGTACTACGCGGTCAAGGCTCATGTCTCCTCCCTCATAGCGGAGTTGGGCGAGGGCGGCATGCTGCCCACCGAACGCGATCTGGCCGAGCGCTACGAGGTCTCCCGCGAGACGGTGCGCCAGGCGCTGCGGGAACTCCTGCTGGAGGGGCGGCTCGCCCGCCAGGGGCGCGGCACCGTCGTCGCAGGCCCCAAGCTGGAACAGCCGCTCTCGCTGGCGAGTTACACCGAGGGCGTACGCCGCCAGGGCCGCACGCCGGGCCGTCACCTCATCGGTCTTGAGCGGTTCCCCTGCCCCGAGGCGCTCGCCGCCGACATCGGGGTGGAGCGCGGCGAGCCGGTCTGGCACCTGGAGCGGGTGCTGCTCGCCGACGACGACCGGGTCGGCCTGGAGAGCACGTACGTCTCCGTCGCCCGACTGCCCGATCTGGACACGGACTTCGATCCGGACTCGTCCTTCTACTCCTACCTCCGCGACCGGCTCCGGATCCCCTTCGGCGACGCCGACGAGCGGATCGAGACGGTGCTCGCGACACCGCGCGAGGCGCTGCTCATCGGTACGCCGCCCGCACTGCCGATGCTGCTGATCCACCGGATCTCGCGCGACACCGCCGGGAAGCCGCTGGAGCGCGTACGGACCCTCTACCGCGGCGACAGGTTCTCCTTCACCGCGCACCTCGGACCGCAGGACGGCTGCTGAACGACCACGGCCCGGCAACCACACGCACGGCGATCACACGCGCGGCAACTACACGCACGGCGATCACACGCGCGGCGATCACACGCGCGGCGACCGCGCCCCCGAGGCTCCGCCCGTCGACGGTCGGCCGTGAAGATAACGAGAACGTAACGGGTCTAGGCCAAGCTTGGGGCCCAGTTCACCCTCCCGTTGCCGTACGGCTCGATGCGGGTCACTCGCCCCGAGGAGCGTAGCCGCCGTGAGAGTCATCGTCGTAGGAGCCGGCGTGGTGGGAACCATGCACGCCTGGCACGCAGTGAACCGCGGCCACGAGGTCGTACAGATCGAGCGCGAGAGTGAGGCGCGCGGGGCATCGCTCCGCAACTTCGGACAGATATGGGTCAGCGGACGGGCCGGCGGCGAGGAGCTGGAGACCGCGCTGCGCGCCCGTGAGCTCTGGGAGGGCATCGGGGCGCAGGTCCCGGACCTCGGATTCCGTGCCTGCGGCTCGCTCACCCCGCTCCGCACCGAGCTGGAGACCGCCGTCGCCGAGGCGGCGATCGCCCGGCCCGACGCGGCGGCCCGCGGCTACAAGCTGCTCACGGCCGACGAGGCCCGGGCGGTCAACCCCGCGCTGCGCGGGGAGTTCACCGCCGCCCTGTGGTGCGAGCGGGACGCCGCGGTCGAGCCGCGCACCGCACAGCTCGCGCTGAAGCGGGAGCTGCTGAAGTCCGGCCGGTACACCTTCCTCGGCGGCCGCGAGGTCCGCGAGGTGGTGGGCACCGCCTCCGTCCGCGACGACCACGGCGACGTGCACACCGGCGACGCCGTGATCCTGGCCACCGGCGCCTGGCTCGGCGGCCTCGTCCGCGAACTGGCCGGCCCCGATCTCCCCGTGCGCCGCGTCCGCCTCCAGATGATGCAGACCGACCCGCTCGGCGAGCCGCTCACCACCTCCGTCGCCGACGCGGACAGCTTCCGCTACTACCCGGCGTACCGGAGCGAGGCACTGGACGCGCTCAACGCCGGGCAGGCCCAGGAACCCACCGCCGCGGCGCACCGGATGCAGCTGCTGATGGTGCAGCGCCGGGACGGCGGACTGACCATCGGCGACACCCACGAGTACGAGCACCCCTTCTCGTTCGACACCGTCGAGGAGCCGTACGAGCACCTCACCGGGGTCGTCGAGTCCTTCCTCGGCCGCCCGCTGCCGAGGATCCGCCACCGCTGGGCCGGGGTCTACGCCCAGTGCACCGACACCAGCCGGGTCGTCCACCGCCAGCAGGTGCGGGACGGCGTCTGGCTGGTCACCGGACCGGGCGGCCGGGGCATGACCTGCTCGCCCGCCATCGCCGAAACGACCGCCAACGAACTGGGCTGGTGAAGAAGTTGAGCAACACCGAGAAGCTGAACCTGATCGTCCTCGACATGGCCGGCACCACCGTCGCCGACGGCGGCCTCGTCGAGCAGGCGTTCTCCGCCGCCGCCGGACGCCTCGGTGTCGAGCCCGGCTCCGCCGACCACGCCGGGAAGCTCGACTACGTGCGCGCCACCATGGGCGAGTCGAAGATCTCCGTCTTCCGCCACCTCTTCGGCGACGAGGACCGGGCCCAGCAGGCCAACACCGCCTTCGAGGAGGCGTACGGCGAACTGGTCGACGGCGGTCGCATCGCCCCGATCCCCGGCGCCCGCGAGGCCATCGAGCGGCTCAAGGGCGAGGGCCGGACCGTGGTCCTGTCCACCGGCTTCGCCCGCACCACCCAGGACGCGATCCTGGCCGCGCTCGGCTGGCAGGACCTGGTCGCCCTGACCCTCTGCCCGGCCGACGCGGGCGGGCGCGGCCGCCCCTACCCGGACATGGTCCTCGCCGCCTTCCTGCGCACCGGCGCCGTGGACGGCGTCCAGCAGATCGCCGTCGCGGGCGACACCTCGTACGACATGCTCAGCGGCGTGCGCTCCGGGGCCGGCATCGTCGCCGGGGTCCTCACCGGCGCGCACGACAAGGACCAGCTGACCCGCAACGGCGCCACGCATGTGCTCGGCTCGGTCGCCGAGCTCCCGGAGCTGATCGCGCGGGCCGAGGCATGACCGGCGGGGAGCGGTCCGTCCGCAGCGGAATCAGGTTCGACCGGGTCAGCGTCGCGTACGGCCAGAACACCGTGCTCGACCGGCTCGACCTGACCGTCGAACCCGGCGAGGTGATGGCCCTGCTCGGCCCCTCCGGGTCCGGCAAGACCACCGCCCTGCGCGCCGTCGCCGGATTCGTCCAGCCGGCCTCGGGCCGGGTCTACCTCGGCGACCGCGACGTCACCGGGCTGCCGCCGCACAAGCGCGGCATCGGCATGGTCGTCCAGCAGTACGCCCTCTTCCCGCACATGCGGGTCCAGGACAACGTCGCCTTCGGGCTCAGGGCCCGCAAGGCCGCCAAGGCCGAGATCCCCGAACGGGTCGCCGAGGCCCTCGAAATGGTCGGCATGGCCGCCTACGCCAAGCGCTACCCGCGCGAGCTCTCCGGTGGCCAGCAGCAGCGCGTCGCCATCGCCCGCGCGCTCGCCATCCGGCCCGGCGTCCTGCTGCTCGACGAACCGCTCTCCGCCCTCGACGCCCAGCTGCGCTCCGGCATGCTCGCCGAACTGGCCCGGCTGCACCGGGAGCTGCCGGACGTCTCCATCCTGTACGTCACCCACGACCAGGTCGAGGCGCTCACCCTCGCCGACCGGATCGCGGTCATGGACAAGGCGAGGCTCCAGGACTGCGGCACCCCGCAGGACCTGTACCGCCGCCCCCGCACCGAGTTCACCGCGTCGTTCGTCGGCAACGCGAACCTGCTGCCGGTCACCGTCGCCGAAGGCGCCGACTCCGTCGACTTCGGCGGCCGCGCACTCGACGTACCGACCGGCGACGTCACCCGGGGCGCCACCGCCACCCTGTGCGTCCGGCCCCACCTGGTCGGCCTCGGCGACGGACCCAACGCACTGAACGGCACCATCGCCGAGGTCCAGTGGCGCGGCTCCACCCACCGGCTCTACGTCGACATCGACGGGCACCGCATCAAGGCCGACCTGAAGGAGCTGCGCGAGACACCCGCGCTCGGCGACCGGGTCACGCTGCACTTCGCGGCCGAGGACGCGGTGCTGCTGCCCGCGGGCGCGGCACCGGGAGCCGGGGGAGAGGCCGATGGCTAGCGCCGCGCACCCCGTCGCATCGGACATCACGGCGACGAAGACCCCCCGTCGGCGCACCGGACCGTCCGGGGCGGTGCCTCCGAAGGACGGATCGCGGGAACCGGCCCGCCGGGCCCGCCGCGTACCCGCCTTCGTCTGGGCGCTGCCGCCCGTCGCCGTCCTCGCCCTCGTCTTCCTCTACCCGCTGGCCCTCGTCGTCCAGCAGTCCGTCAGCCCGGACGAGGGCGGCACCTCGATCGCCCCGTACGGCGACGTGTTCGCCTCCGAATCGTTCCGCTCGGCGCTGACCACCACCGTCTGGCTGGCGGTCGGCTCCACGGTCGGCTGTCTGGTGCTGGGCTTCGTCCTGGCGATGATCATCGCGTTCGTACCGTTCCCCGGTGGCCGGGCGGTCGCCAAGTTCATCGACGTCTTCCTCTCCTTCCCGTCGTTCCTGATCACGCTCGCCCTGCTGTTCATCTACGGCAACGTCGGCATGGCCAACGGCGTCTGGACGGACCTCACCGGGGCGGCCGACGGCCCCTTCGACTTCCTCACCACCCCGTGGGGCGTGCTGCTCGCCGAGATCACCTACTTCACGCCGTTCGTGATGCGCCCGCTGCTCGCCGCGTTCTCGCAGCTCGACAGCGCGCAGCTGGAGGTGGCGTCCTCGCTGGGCGCCAGGCCGGGCCGGATCGTGCGGCAGGTGATCCTCCCCGAGGCGCTCCCCGCGCTCGCCGCCGGCGGCAGCCTCGTCCTGGTGATGTGCCTCAACGAGTTCGGCATCGTGCTGTTCACCGGGGCCAAGGGCGTCACGACCCTGCCGATGCTCGTCTACAGCAAGGCGATCCTGGAGTCCGACTACCCGGCGGCCTGTGTCGTCGCGGTGGTGAACATCGCGATCTCCGTCGGTCTCTACAGCCTGTATCGGATGGTGAGCCGCCGTGTTGGTGCATAGCCGCACCGGGAAATGGGCCACCTGGTCCGTGTTCTTCGTGCTCTTCGTGCCGCTGTTCGCGGTGCCGCTGCTGGTCATCCTCGCCGCGTCGTTCACCACCAACTGGTCCGGCGCCTTCCCCTCCGGGCCGACCACCAAGCACTACGTGGCGGCGACCGGCGGCGACTCCCTCCAGGCGCTGACCACCAGCCTGATCACGGCCGTCGGCGCCAGCCTGCTCGCCCTGACCATCGGCTCCTGGGCCGCGCTCGCCGCCGCCTCGATGCGCAGCCGGGGCAGGCGCTTCCTCGACGCGCTGTTCATGCTGCCGGTCGCCGTGCCGTCCGTCGTCGTGGGCCTCGCCGTGCTCGTCGCTTTCAGCAAGCCGCCGATGCTGCTGAACGGGACGCGCTGGATCGTGATCCTGGCGCACACCATTCTTGTCACGGCGTTCGCCTATTCGTCGGTTTCGGCGGCAATAGTGCGTCTCGACCCGATGTACGAACAGGCGGCGGCCAGTCTGGGCGCCCGCCCCGGTTACGTCCTGTGGCGCATCAAGCTGCCGCTCCTGCTGCCGTCGCTCACGGCGGCCGCAGGGCTCTGCTTCGCGCTGTCCATGGGCGAGTTGAGCGCCACGATGATGCTCTACCCGCCGGACTGGACACCGCTTCCGGTGCAGATCTTCGCGGCCACCGACCGTGGCTCGCTCTTCACCGGAGCGGCCGTCGCCGTGGTCCTGATGGGAACGACGCTGCTGGTACTGCTCGGCGTCTCCCGGATCCGCACCAGGGCCTCGTACCGCTGATCCGCCGACACCCCCGTACTGACCTCCGGCCGGCTTCCGGCCGACTTCCAGGAGATACGACTGCCATGCGCAAGAACCACCTCAAGCCCATAGCCGCCGTCACCGGCTGCCTCGCCCTCGCCGCCACCCTCTCCGCCTGCGGCGGCTCCTCGGCCGCCTCCGACGAGAAGGTCGTCACCGTCTACAGCGCCGACGGCCTCAAGGGCGAGAACGGCGACGGCTGGTACGACAAGGTGTTCAAGGACTTCGAGAAGAAGACCGGCATCAAGGTCAAGTACGTGGAGGGCGGCTCCGGCGAGATGGTGCAGCGCGCCGTCCGCGAGAAGTCCAACACCCAGGCGGACGTCCTGGTCACCCTGCCGCCGTTCATCCAGCAGGCCGACAGCAAGGGCCTGCTCGCCGCGTACGCGCCGGCCGGGTCCGACAAGGTCGACGGCGCCGACAAGGCCTCCGACTCCAAGTGGACCTCGGTCGTCAACAACTACTTCGGCTTCATCTACAACAAGAAGGAGCTGAAGTCGGCGCCCGCCACCTGGGAGGAGCTGCTCGACGGCAAGTTCAAGGACAAGATCCAGTACTCCACCCCCGGAGTCGCCGGTGACGGCACCGCCGTGCTCATCAAGGCCATGCACGACTTCGGCGGCAAGGAGCCGGCGATGGCGTACCTGAAGAAGCTCCAGGCCAACAACGTCGGCCCGTCCGCCTCCACCGGCAAGCTGGCCCCCAAGGTCGACAAGGGCGAGCTGCTCGCCGCCAACGGCGACGTCCAGATGAACTTCGCGCAGTCCAAGGACATGCCGAACCTCGGTATCTGGTTCCCCGCGAAGCAGGGCGGCAAGTCCACCACCTTCGCCCTGCCGTACGCGGCAGGCCTGGTGAACAAGGCTCCGCACACCGCCAACGGCAAGAAGCTGCTCGACTTCATGCTCTCCGAGCAGGCCCAGAAGGACGTCAGCGCGGTCGGCGGCGGCTTCTCCGCCCGCAAGGACGTCGAGGCCACCGACGCCAACGCCATCGAGCTGGCCAAGCTGATGGACGGGGTGGAGGTCTTCGAGCCCGACTGGTCGGACATCGGCACCAACCTGGACGGCTACGTCGAGGCCTGGAAGTCGGCCACCGGCAGCTGACCGCTGCCGGAGGATTCACGGCACGGGTATGGACCTCCGGCGGATCATCGCGGAAGGATAACGGGTCTAGTCCCACGTTCAACTCACCGCCCCGGGGCGGTGAGTTGAACGTGTGCCCCCACGCCTCGACGGAGGACCCCGTGACCACAGGCATGTCCCGCCGCACCCTCCTCATGAGCGCGGCCGCCCTCGCCGCCGCCGGACCGCTCGCCGCGGCCACCACCGCACGGGCCGCGGCCCGTACCCCCAAGGTCCTGGTCATCGGCCTGGACGGCGCCCTGCTGAACCGGATCAAGGACGCGGACGCACCGAATCTCGACGCCCTGATGGCCTCCGGGCTCACCTCGGTCAGCCCGCTCTACGCCGACCCGATGGCGCCCACCCTCTCCGGCCCCGGCTGGTCCACGATCATCACCGGCGTCTGGCCCGACAAACACCGCGTCAAGGACAACGCCTTCACCGGTCACGCCTTCGCCCGGTACCCCGACTTCCTCACCCGGATCGAGACCGCGAAGCCGGGACTCTCGACGTACGCGGTCGCCTCCTGGAACCCCGTCACCGACACGATCTTCTCCGCGAAGGTCGACACCCGGGTCTCCACCCCGGAAGCCGAGTACGACACCGGCACCACCAGCAGAGCCGTCGCCGAACTGGCCGGCGGCAACCGCGACGCGGTCTTCGTCCACCTCGACAACGTCGACCACGCCGGACACAGCCACGGCGCCGCGAGCAAGGAGTACCTGGACGCCGTCCACGGCGTCGACGCCCAGGTCGGGCAGCTGGTCGCCGCCGTACGGGGCCGGGCCACCCACGCCTCCGAGGACTGGCTCATCATGATCACCGCCGACCACGGGCACACCGACGCGGGCGGCCACGGCGGCTCCAGCGCGGCCGAACGGCAGACCTTCCTCATCGCGAGCGGCGGCTCCGTCACCCCGGGCTCCACCCGGTACGACATCAAGATGCCGGACGTCGCCGCCTCCGCCCTCGCCCACCTCGGCATAGCCGTCGACCCGGCCTGGGACCTGGACGGCCGCCCGCTCCAGCAGCCCGTCCCCGACGCCTTCGACGCGCTGCGCCCGCAACTGGCGACCCGCGTCGACGAGACGGGCATCGGAGCGGCCGTGCTCGGCTTCACCCACACCCCGCCCGCCGGGTGGTCCATCGACAACAGCGCGATGGGCACCGGCGGAATCACCGAATGGCGCGGCTGGACCTTCACCACCGACGAGTTCTGGACCTCCGCCGAACGCGGCCAGTGGCGCGAGACCAATGTGCGGGCCCGGAACGTCTTCGCGGTCGCCGACGGCGACGAATGGGTCGACAAGGGCTTCACCGGCACCTTCGACTCCACCCTGGTCGGCCCGGCCTGGCCGGTCACCGGCGGCCGCACCGCCACCCTCGCCTACACCACCCACTACCGCCAGGAAGCCCCGCAGAAGGGCGAGGTGCTCGTCTCCTACGACGGGGGCACCCCGGCCGTCGTGAAGACGTACACCACCGACACCGTCTCCCGGGCCGAATCACTCACCCTCCAGGTCCCGGCCGGGGCCACCACCGCACAGGTCCGCTTCCGGTACACCGGCGGCAACAACTGGTTCTGGGCGGTCGACGGAGTGCGCCTCACACCCGCGTGATCCGGCCGTTCCGGCAGGTCGAACGGACGGCATGAGGCCGTCCGGGAACCAGGGGGCGGCGTCGCGGGGCTGGGCACGCACATCTGCGGCGTTGTCGTCAATCAACAACGCTCCGCGTTGCCTCAATCCTCCGCCTTGGCTGCACGCACCCAGCCCCGCTCCTTCTTCCACCCCCCGGTTCCCGGACGGCCTAAAATCGGGGGCGTCGGCGCTGCACAGCGCGGTGCCGCCGGCGTCCCCGCACACGGCGTACGGCAGGAGTCCCACACATGGCAGAGCGCAAGCCGATCTCGTCCTGGCTCACCGACATGGACGGAGTCCTGATCCACGAGGGGACGCCGATCCCCGGAGCCGACGCCTTCATCAAGCGGTTGCGTGACTCGGGGCTGCCCTTCCTGGTCCTCACCAACAACTCCATCTACACCGCCCGCGACCTGCACGCCCGGCTGAACCGCATGGGCCTGGACGTGCCGGTGGAGAACATCTGGACCTCCGCGCTGGCCACCGCCCAGTTCCTGGACGACCAGCGGCCCGGCGGCACGGCTTACGTCATCGGCGAGGCCGGCCTCACCACCGCCCTGCACGACATCGGCTACGTGCTCACCGACCACGAACCCGACTACGTGGTCCTCGGCGAGACCCGCACGTACAGCTTCGAGGCGCTCACCAAGGCGATCCGGCTGATCAACGGCGGCGCCCGCTTCATCTGCACCAACCCCGACGAGACCGGCCCGTCCGCCGAGGGCCCGCTGCCCGCCACCGGGTCCGTCGCCGCCCTGATCACCAAGGCCACCGGCAAGGCCCCGTACTTCGCGGGCAAGCCCAACCCGCTGATGATGCGCACCGGGCTCAACGCGATCGGAGCCCACTCCGAGTCCAGCGCCATGATCGGCGACCGGATGGACACCGATGTGCTGGCCGGGCTGGAGGCGGGGATGCAGACCTTCCTGGTCCTCACCGGGCTCACCACGGTCGCCGACATCGACAAGTACCCCTTCCGGCCGTCCACGGTCGTCGACTCGATCGCCGATCTGGTCGACCTCGTCGACGTGGGCTGAGCCCGGCGGGGCGCGGCCCCGGGGCGGTGGGGGAGGGGGCGCGGACGGTGTGCGCGGACCCGTCCCCCGCGCCGCTGCGGATGCGAAAAACCTCCGGAGGCGTGAACCTTCACTGAGGAGGTTCACAATGCGTTCCACAACCCTCACGTTCTGTGCCGCCGCGGTCGTCGCGGCGACCCTGGTGCCGGCCTCCGCCGCACTGGCCGACTCCGACTCCGGTCCCGCCCCCGAGAAGGGCAAGGACAACCGCGTCTCCCTGACGCTGACCCCGTCCTCCGTCGCACCGGGCGGCGAGACGGATCTGCGGCTGGAGGGCTGCGAGGGCCGCGAGGCCACAGGTGAATCCGAGGTCTTCGTCTCCGGGGCACGCTTCTCGCCCGCCGCGGACGGGGGCCTCTTCGCCGAGGCCCGGATCAGCTCGGACGCCTCCCCGGGCGAATACGGCATCCGGATCGACTGCAAGGACGCCAAGGGCGCCACCGCCGCCGGCACACTCACCGTCGTCGACCGCGGCCGGCCCAGCCCGCTCGCCCCGGTCCAGGCCGGAGGCGGCGGCACCGCCCTGTCCACCGAGCGGGAGGCCGAGCAGAAGGGCCCCGGCACCGTGCACGCGGTGATCGGACTGGCCCTGGCAGCCGTCGCGGCCGTCGCCGTCGCGTTCCGCAGCGCGCGCCGCCGTCGCCGTCCGGCCTCGGACTGACATGTCCGCCCCCGACAGCACCGCGGGTCACGGCAGGCTGCTCGCCGGCGTGGCCTGGGCCGTCCTGCTGCTCGGCCTGTGGCTCTGGGGCCGCGGCATCACCGACGGCTCCGGCGCCAGTTCCGCCCCGACCACCGGCGACATCGCCGCGGTGGGGCGCCCCCTCGGCGTACCGCTGCCGCCGCCGCACGACCCGATCGGGGGCGCGGTGCCGAAGCGGGTCGAGATCCCGTCGATCGGTATCAAGGCGCCCGTGGTCGCCCGCGGCCTGGACAAGGACGGCGCGATCGAACCGCCCTCCTTCGACACACCCCAGACCATCGGCTGGTACGGCGACGGCACCGAGCCCGGCGCGAAGGGCCCGGCCCTCCTCGTCGGCCATGTCGACACCGAGACCAGACCGGCCGTCTTCTACGGACTGAGCGCGGCCCGCCCCGGCGCCAGGGTCGACATCACCCGCGCCGACGGGACCGTCGCCGAGTTCACCATCGACGACGTCCAGGTCTTCACCCGGGCACGCTTCGACGCCGACAAGGCGTACGGCCCGCGCCAGGACGGCCGGGCGGAGCTCCGCCTGATCACCTGCGGCGGCACCTTCGACCGCAAGACGCACTCGTACGACGCGAACGTCGTCGTCTCCGCCTACCTGACCGGCGAGAAGCCCGCGGGCGACCGCGCCTGACGCCCGGCGCCGGAAACACAACCACCGCCGCCCGGAGCATTCCTGACGCAGCGTAGGCAGTCACTCACTCCCGGCTTTCGGGAGATGCGGACAGAAGCCCTGTGCCAGGATGGAACGGACGCGGCAGTGCGCCGCCGCCGCACCGAGGGGGAGCGCATGCACGGCAGTCACGACGGCCGGCGGGGCAGGCGTACGGGTCCGGGGCGGGCCGGTGCGGTGGCCGCGGCAGGGGCCCTGCTGCTGCTCGCGGGATGCGCCTCCGGGCCCGGCCCCGGTCCTGACCCCGCCCGCGGAGCCACCGGCCGGAGCCCCGCGAGCGGCGGCCGGTACTGGGTCGACCCGGACGGGAACGCGGCCAGGCAGGTCGCCGCGTACACACGGGACGGCGACGGGGCGAGCGCCGCGCTGATCGAGCGGATCGCCCGGCAGCCGGTCGGCGAATGGATCGGCCCGGACACTCCCGAGGCCGAGGCGAAGGGCCTCACCCTGGCGGCCACGAAGGCGGACCGGGAGGCGCTGCTGGTCCTCTACAACATCCCGCACCGCGACTGCGGGCAGTACTCCAGGGGCGGCGCCGCCGACGGCGACGCGTACCGGACCTGGCTGGAGGGCGTCGCCCGGGGCATCGGCGACCGGCGCGCCACGGTGATCCTGGAGCCCGACGCGCTGCTGCACATGGTCGACGGGTGCACCCCGCAGGAGTTCCACGAGGAGCGGTACGACCTGCTGAAGGGCGCGGTGGAGCGGCTCGGGCGGCAGCCCGGTGTCCGCGTCTACGTGGACGCGGGCAACGCCGGCTGGCGCACCCCCGACGCGCTCTTTTGGCCGCTGCGCCGCGCGGGCATCGGGGCGGCCGACGGATTCGCCGTCAACGTCTCCAACTTCCAGACCACACCGGCCAGTACGGAGTTCGGCAAGCGGCTCTCGGCCAAGGTCGGCGGCAAGCCGTTCGTCATCGACACCAGCCGCAACGGCAACGGCCCCTACCGCGGCGGTGCCCCGGGCGACAACTGGTGCAACCCGCCCGGCCGGGCACTCGGCGATCCACCGACGACCGACACCGGTGACGAACTGGTCGACGCCCACCTCTGGATCAAGCGGCCCGGCGAGTCCGACGGCGACTGCAGGGGCGGCCCGAAGGCCGGCGTCTGGTGGCCCGAGTACGCCCTGGGCCTGGCCCGGGCGGCGAAGTAGCGGAGCAGCCGAGGCGGGGGCGGGGGCACCCCGACGCCCCCGCCCCGCGGCCCTACGGGACCTCGACCCACCTGCCCTCGGACGGAGTCCCCCGGTCGTCCGTCACGAAGAGCATGTACCAACCCGACGGCACCAGCGCCCGGTTCCCCGGCACCGTGACCGTGAGCCCGCCCGGCGTCCGCCGCAGCCCCAGCGCCACCGAACGCTGGTCGGTGTCCGTGACATGGGTGACCGCACTGGGCCGGATCAGCTTCGCCGAGGTGATCGGCCGCCCCGGCGCCGTCGTGAGACTTCCCGTGCCGGCGCGCCGGAGGCTCTTCGGGCCGCCCGTCAGCACCGGGCGCGGACTCCGGTACAGATAGGGCGGGGTATAGATCTCGACGCGCTGCTCGAAGGCGCCCGGCCGGGTGTTCGCCCGGTCCGCGTAGAGCGGGTCCGAACCGAAGACCATGACGCGGCCGTCGGGCAGCAGCACCGACCCCGAGTGGTAGTTGCGGCCCACTGCCGGATCGGCGACCCGCCGGTACCTGTCCGCCCCCGGGTCGTACAGGCGGGCCTGGAGCACATTCGATCCGCCGCGCCCCCGGTAGTCGCCGGAACCGCCGGTGACCAGTACCGAATCGTCGGGGAGCAGGGAGGCGCCGGGATAACGGGTGCCCTCCGCCAGTGCGGCGCCGTCCCTGAACCTGGGGGCGGGGTCCTTCAGGTCGACCAGCCTGGACTTCGCGCTCGACCGGTCCGACTCACCGACCCCGCCGCCGCCGATGACCATGAACCTCTCGTCCTGGGCCGGGGCCAGCCGGACCGTCGCGGAGGTCTCCATCTCGGCGGCGTCGCCCAGTCCGGGGATCTTCCTGAAGCTGTTGGTCGCCAGGTCCCAGACGCCCGGGTCGCGGCCGATGTCGGCGGGACCGTATCCGGCGTTCGAACCGGAGTAGAAGAGCTTGCCGTCGCCCAGCAGGAAGACCGCGGGGTAGGTGGGGAACCTCCGGACGACGCCGGTGTACCGCCACTTCCCGGTCCTCGGGTCGTAGATCTCGTCCTTGCCGGGAACGATCTGCCCGATCTCGTCCAGCCCGGACAGGGCGAGCACCCGGCCGTCCTTCAGGGTGGTCAGCGTCGGGTACCAGCGCGCCTCGTTCATCGGGTCGACGGAGAGGTACTTCTCCGCCACCGGGTCGAACTCGAAGGCTTCCCGGATGCCCTGGAAATCCTTCTTGTCGAGGGCGATCTTCTGCGCGATCCCGTAGACGTCGCGGTTGTCGGAGCCGGTCAGGCCCGCGATCCGGTAGTTGTCCTCGGCGCCCGTCGCGTACCGCGCACCGGACTTCTCGGCCTCCACGTAGATCCGGCCCAGACCGGCGTCGTTGCGCAGGAACCTCCCGGTCCTCCGGTCGAAGACCTTGGTGGCCCTCTCCACCAGCACCGGGTCCTTGGACCGGTACGTCCTGCCGTTCGCCCGGCCCGTGAACCGGGTGCCCGCGGGCAGTGTGACCGGCCGGTCCGGGTTCTCGTTGTGGACGATCATCAGCCCGCCGGCCTTGGTGACATCGCCCTTGAGCTTCTCGTACCGCCTGGTGCCCCCGGCTATGAGGAGCTTGCCGTCGGGCAGCTGGGTGTGGCCCGAGCAGAACATGTCGTCGGGCGTGGGGATGTTCTTGAACGTGCCGGTCCGCGGATCCCACAGCACCGAGCGGAAGCTCTTCGCGTCGAAGTCCTTCCGGTTGTTGCCGGAACCCGCGACGAGCAGCACCTTCCCGGTGTGCAGCAACGCCGCGTGGATGGTGTTGATCCGGTACCCGGCGGGGACGTCCAGGAAGTCCCAGTGGCCGTTGGCGGCCTTGTAGCCCGGTCTGTTGATCGTGTAGTGGTGGTAGCGCTCGGTGCTCTCGCGGTACAGCCAGGGGCCGTTCGCCCCGGAGAGCGCCAGGACCACCGTCGTACCGATCGCCATCCGGCGGGTACGCAGGCTCGGACGGAACTTCATCGTTCACGGCTCCCGGTGGCGGTCTGCGGGGACTGTCGGGCGTCGGCGCGGCGCCGGCGCTTCTCGGCGCGGACGGTGTACCGCCAGCCGAGGACGGGCGCCGCGGTGATCAGCATCGCCATGGCGGCCCAGGTGAGCATCGCCGGATGGCTGTGGCCGAGGACGAAGGAGGCGGTGACGGAGCCGCCGAAGACCAGCAGGAAGAAGAGGTGGATCCGGAAGGTGCCGAAGAGCGTGTCCGGGCTGCACGAGTCGCCCTTGGGCGTCACCACGAACGAGCTCCTGCGGCGCAGCACGGCATCCAGCAGCGAGCGGGCGTAGACCGGGGCGCAGAGCGCGGACATCATCATGCCGGCCAGCCCGCCGGAGCCCTCGGGCTCGTGCGGCGAGACGTTGTGCCGGCGGTTCCAGATGTACAGCCCGATCTGGAGCGCCGAGGCATTGCCGTACAGCATCATCCAGACGACCGGGTCGATCTGTACGCCCGAGGCCCCGATGCCCAGGAACAGGGCACAACTCAGGGCCGCGAGGATCCAGTTCAGCGCGGACATCGGGTAGAAGGCGATCATCAGCGTGTAGTTGAGCAGCTTGCCCGGCGGGAGCGAGCAAAAGCCCTTCCAGTACTGCTTGAGGATCGTCTCGTACGTCCCGCGCGACCAGCGCAGCTGCTGGGTGAAGAAGTCCGTCCACGCGGTCGGGCCCTCGCCGACGGCCAGTACGTCCGGGGTGTAGACCGAGCGCCACTTGCGTCCGGTGCGCGGATTGCGGGCGCGGTGCATCTCGAAACCGGTCGCCATGTCCTCGGTGATCGAGTCGTACAGACCGCCGATCTGCCGGAGGGCCGAGATCCGCACCGCGTTGCTGGTGCCGACGAACATCGGGGCGCCGTAGCGGTTGCCCGCGCGCTGGATCAGCGCGTGGAAGAGGAACTGCTGGGACTCGGCGGCCCTGGTGACGAAGGTGTCGTAGTTGCCGTAGACCTGCGGGCCGACGACGAAGCCGATGTCCGGGTCGCGGAAGTAGCCGAGCATCCGCTCCAGGTAGTTGGGCAGCGGTACGTGGTCGGTGTCGACGGAGGCGAAGAACTCGTAGTCGCCGCCGTGCGCGTCGAGCCAGGCGTTGTAGTTGCCGTGCTTGGTCCTGGCGCGGTGCGGGCCCCGGTCCCGGTTCCAGTGCGCGACGCCCTTGCGGGAGAAGTGGTGCACCCCGAGCCGGGCGCAGACCTCCTTGACCGCCGGGTCGTCGCCCTCGTCGAGCAGCCAGACGTGCAGCAGCCCGCGGTGCCGGATGCGGACCGCGGCCTCCAGGGTCCTCGTCACCATCTCCAGGGGCTCCTTGCCCGGGACGAAGGACGTGAGGAAGGCGACCCTGGTGCCGGTCTCCGGAACGACCGGGACCGGGTCGCGCGCGACCAGCGTCGCGTGCGCGTTGGACAGGACGTTCAGTGTCCGGAACAGCTCGATCAGGCCGATCGGGACCAGCATCACGATGTCCAGGACCAGCAGCGTGCCGTTCCCGAGGTCCGGGTCGCGCCGGGTCCAGTGGCCGGGCTGCATCAGCCAGACGAACAGGCCGATCGAGACGAGCGGTGCGGCACCCAGCAGGAGCGCCGCACGGATCCTGTGCGGTTCCTGTGAGAGCAGTGAGCGGTACTGCACCCGGTACGGCAGTGCGGTGCCGGGCCCGGTCAGTGGCCCGGCGAGCCGGCTGTGGTGCTCGTAGTCGTATCGCGGCAACGGCTCCTTCGGCCGCCGACGTTGTTCCCCTGGTATCGGCTGCGCCGGTATCCGGGGCAGGGCGGTCCGGGAAAGATCGTTGTTCTGCCGGGCGCCGGTCGGCGTCGACGTCATGGGTCATCCCCCTGCACGCATGGTCGGTGCGTGACTGATAGGTGGTCTCGGCCGCGGCGGCTCCCCGTCGGTCGCCGCGGACGACATCAATGGCGGGCGGCCGTCCGCTCAGACACGGAACGCCGCCCTTCCGGCGGTCTCCGGCGCCCCCTCGACGCCAGTCCCCGAGCGGGGCCCCCACCCCGCGTTGCGGACCACCGGAACTTCCCCCTGTGCAGCCCCCAACTGCACGGTTCACCGGCCTGGTTGGGGCCGGTGACCCATAGACAGGTTGTCCGACCCCGGTCCCGACCGCAAGGGTGAAACGAGTGGGTTACCAGTCATACGTACGATTTGTGGCCCCCTTGCGCAAGGGGTGTGCCGAGGCGTACGGAAACGGACTTCGCGCCGGTGAGTAACCGTCCGGTGACCCTGTGACACCTGTGCGAAGACTGTGCGGCGCCTGTGCGGGTAGTGGTTGAAGGTGGCGCTGTGGGCGGCGTCACGGGGTGGAGGCCCGGCGCGAGGCTTCGGTGCGGGAGGCTTCGGCGTGAGAGGTTCGCGAACGAGCAAAGCCCCCTCGCGCGTGGTGAGGGGGCTTTGACTCTGCGTGCGCCGCCAGGGACTCGAACCCCGGACCCGCTGATTAAGAGTCAGCTGCTCTAACCAACTGAGCTAGCGGCGCCTGCTGACTTGGAGAACTCTACCCGAAGGCGGGGGGTGCTCCTGACCAATTACCGTCCATCACGGCCTGTCGGATGGTCGTTTTTTCACTTCTGTCCGTCAAAATGCGATATGTCAGGAGAGTTGAGACACTGGCGCCCGTGCAGATGCGCCCAAAGATCTTGACGAGTGCGGAGGGGAATCGCATGACTGTGCCGGCTTTCGAGGAGTACGTGCCCGCCATCGACTGCATCTGTGCGGGGTGCGCCGCGCAGCGGCGGGCCGCCGCCGGTGCGCTGCCCGTGCGGTACGGAGGTCATCCGGCCGCACACGGCGCCCGCCGCGCACTGGTGCTGGTCACCGCGGCCGGAGTGGTGCTGGGCAGCGGCGTCACCGAGGCGGCGAGCGCGTCGGGAGCGACGGGCGACCGGCCGGCGGAGGCGGCCGGAGCCGCCCGGGCCGACGCGGACGGGGGCAGCCCGCAGGGCGGCCCCGGACCACTGCGGGGCGGTGGCGCCTCGGGCCCGCCCTCGTCCACGACCACCACGCCCAAACTGCGCAAGAGCAGCCGGGCCGACATCATCAACCGCGCGAAGAAGTGGGTGTCCGCGAAGGTCCCGTACAGCATGACCAAGTACTGGCCGGACGGCTATCGGCAGGACTGCTCCGGCTTTGTCTCGATGGCCTGGAACCTGCCCGGCAACGAATGGACCGGCAGTCTCGCCGCGTTCGGCACGCGGATCGCGCGGGAGGAGCTCCAGCCCGGCGACATCCTGCTCTTCCACAACCCGGCCGACCCCTCGAAGGGCTCGCACGTCACGATCTTCGGCGGCTGGACCGACTACACGCACACCCACTACACGGCGTACGAGCAGACGAAGCCGCACACCCGCAAGAAGACGACGCCCATGGCGTACTGGACCAACTCCGGCAACTACGTCGCCTACCGCTACAAGGGGCTCAGCGGCGGAAGCGCCGGCAGCGGCTCGTCGGTGACGGGGTTCCCGGGCGCCGGGAGGTTCGGTCCCGGTGCCAGCAACACCTACGTCACCCGGCTCGGCAGGATGCTCGTGGAGCGGGGTGGCAAGCGCTTCTACAAGGTCGGCCCCGGGCCGGGCTGGGGCGAGGCCGACCGGCTGGCGACCCAGGCGTTCCAGAAGGCCCAGGGCTGGAAGGGCAAGGAGGCGGACGGCGTCCCCGGCCCCGACACCTGGCGGCTCCTGGTGAGCGGAACCGGCCACGACATCCCCCGCACCGGAAACGGGAGCGGGGGCGGAAGCGGAACGGGGGCCGGCCACGGCGAATCGAACCCGGATTCGAAGTTCCCCGGGCGGGGTCATTTCCGGCCCGGTCAGTCCAACAGCCATGTCGACAGGCTCGGCAGGCAGTTGGTGAAGAAGGGCTTCGGCAAGTACTACACCTCGGGGCCCGGACCCCGGTGGACCGAGGCGGACCGGCGCAATGTCGAGGCCTTCCAACGGGCTCAGGGCTGGCGGGGCGGAGCGGCCGACGGCTACCCCGGTCCGGAGACCTGGCGGCGACTCTTCGGGTGACACGACGGACATGACGGAGGCGGCTATGCGATCCACGGTGTCGGACAGCTCCGGATCCCCGGAGAACGGCGGGCGACGGGAGAAGGAGCGGGAACCGCTCGGGGCGGCCGGCCCGGACGGTTTTGCCGGGGCGGCGGTTCCGGCGAGCGGCGCGGGTCCGGGAGGCGGCGCGGGTCCGGAGCCCGGGCCGGGCTCCGTGGTCGACCTGGTGCTGGACCTGGTCCCGGGCGAGGACCGGGATCCGGCGCTGGGCGCGACATCGGCCTCGGTGTCGGTCCCGGCCGCGGCGACGGGCGGCGTGCCGGTGCCGGCCGCCGCCCCCGTCCCGGCCCCGGTCGTGGCCGGGAGCCGCGCGGAGGGCTTCGGCAGCCGCGCGGAAGTTTCCGTCAACCGCGCGGACCCGGTCGTCGGCGCCCCGTTCCCGCCCCGGCACCGCGTGGTTCCCGAGACCGTCTTCGACTCGCTCCCCGTCTCCGGCGGCGACGGTGGCGAACAGTCCGGCGAATCACTCTGGGGGAACGGGCGGCACCACGCGGTCATCGCCAACGAGCGGACCGCCACGATCCCGGTGCACCTGCTCTTCCGCGAGGACGCCGGGCGCGCCGACGCCGCCGCGCTGCCCACCGGTGTGCTGCGGCGGGGAGCCGGTGGCGACCAGCCGCAGGTGGGGGTGCGGCGGCCGCCCGTGCCGAGGGGGCCGCAGGTGCGGCCCTCGACCCGGCCGGCACCGGTCGCCGATCCACGGCTCACCGAACGGCCGGGGCCCGCGCTCCCGGGCTGGCTGGCGCTGCTCGCCGGGCTGTCGGGGGTCGCCGCCGGTGGCGCGGTGCTCTGGTGGATCGGCGCGCTGCCCGCCGCCGCGCTCGCCCGGTTCGGGATCGGCTCGCGGCCGTACGACGGGATCGGCCTCGGCGCCTGGGCGGCACTCGCCGGGCTGGTCTCGGTGGTGCTCTTCGCACTCGGCGGCCTGAGCCGCGGACGGGTGGGTCACGCCTGGGTGCTGACGCTGTTCGGCGAGTACCGGGGAAGCGTGCGGCGGACCGGGCTGATGTGGATCAGCCCCCTGCTGCTGCGCCGCCGGGTCGACGTACGCCTGCGGCACTGGCGCAGCGAACCGCTCCCCGCCGTGGACGCCAACGGCACCGCGCTGCGCGTCGTCGTCCTCGTGGTGTGGCGGATCAAGGACACCGTGCGGGCGGAACTCGGGGTCGCCGACCACGAGGAGTACCTGCGCGAACAGGTCGAGTCGGCGATGGCCCGGGTCCTGTCGCAGCTGCCCGCCGACGCCTTCCACGAGGACGCGCACACCCTGCGCAACGCCGAGGCGGTCGGCGACGCGCTGACCCGGATGCTGAAGGCGGACTGCGAGCCGGTCGGCATCGAGGTGTACTCGGCCCAGCCGACCGGGATCGAGTACGCGCCGGAGGTTGCCGCGGCGATGCAGCGTCGCCGGATCGCCGCCATCGACGCCAAGCACCGTGACAGCGTGCTGACTTCGGTGGTCGACGCGGTCGACGACACGGTCAACCGGCTCACCGCGCGCGGCATCGTGGAGCTGGACGACTACGAACGGAAGTCCCTGGTCAAGGACTTGACGGTGGCCTTCTACACCGGACGCAGCGGCGGGGAGGGGGCCTGAGGGCCCAGGGGGAGGCCGTGCGGTCAAGCGGAATCCGACTCTCATTGGTCTGGACATGTTCATATCCCGTCAATAATCTAAGCCTTGGTCTAGACCGCAAAACACGCGCGCAGCACGGCTCATGGAACCTCCCCCACGTTCTTGAGGAGCGACAGCAATGCGTAAAAGGGCAAGCGCGGCCGTGATCGGCCTGGCCATCGCGGGCGTCTCGATGTTCGCGACGAGCAGTGCCAGCAGCCACGGCTACACCGACAACCCCATCAGCCGCCAGAAGCTCTGTGCCAACGGCACGGTGACGGGCTGCGGCAACATCCAGTGGGAACCGCAGAGCGTCGAGGGCCCGAAGGGCTTCCCGGCGGCGGGTCCGGCCGACGGCAAGATCTGCTCCGGCGGCCACGGCGAATTCGCCCAGCTCGACGACCCGCGCGGCGGCAACTGGCCCGCCACGAACGTGACGGGCGGTCAGGGCTTCAGCTTCCGCTGGCAGTTCACCGCACGGCATGCCACGACGGACTTCCGTTACTACATCACCAAGGACGGCTGGGACCCCACCAAGCCGCTCACCAGGGCCGACCTGGAGTCGCAGCCCTTCATGACGGTGCCGTACGGCGGCAAGCAGCCCCCGGCGACCCTGACCCAGCAGGGCACCATCCCCACCCAGAAGAGCGGGAAGCACATCATCCTGAGCGTCTGGAACATCGCCGACACGGCGAACGCGTTCTACGCCTGCTCCGATGTTCAGTTCTGACGCCTAGTCGGTTACCGTGCGGCGCCATGGGGAGCGCAGGCACCGTCGCGGAGCTCGTACAGCGCCAATGGGGCGACCACCGGCCCGGACTGAGGCACCAGGACACCGTCCTCAGTCATCACCAGGTCGCCTCGGGCGCTGCCGCACGGGCCGCGCTCCTGGCGGATCTGCTGCCGGCGGGCGGCGAACCGCACCTCGGGGTGCTGCTGGACAACACCCCTGAATTCCCACTCTGGTTGAGCGCGGCGGCCCTGGCCGGGGCCGCCGTGGCCGGGATCAACCCGACCCGGCGCGGCGCCGAACTGGCCCGCGACATCCTGCACACCGACTGCCGGGTCCTGGTCACCGAACGCGCCCACCTGCCGCTGCTCGACGGCCTGGACCTCCCCGGCGTGCGAATGCTGGTGACCGACACCGACGCGTACGCCGGGCTCCTCGCCCCGTACGCCGGAGCCGAACCCGGCGACGCGGCCCGCGAGGGCATCGGACCCGCGACCCGGATGCTGCTCTACTTCACCTCCGGGTCCACCGGCGCGCCCAAGGCCGCGATCTGCACCCAGGGGCGGCTGGCGGCGGCCGGACAGTCGCTCGTCGACCACTTCGGCGTCCGGCGCGAGGACGTCCACTACATCTGCATGCCGATGTTCCACGGCAACGCGGTGATCGCCGACTGGGCGCCCGCACTGGCCGGCGGGGCCGCCGTCGCGCTGCGCCGCCGCTTCTCCGCCTCCGGATTCCTCGACGACGTACGGGCGCACGGGGCGACGTACTTCACCTATGTCGGCCGTGCCGTGCAGTACCTGCTGGCCACCCCCGAGCGCCCGGACGACCGCGAGCACCCGCTGCGGCTCGGCTTCGGCACCGAGGCCGGGGCGGTGGACGCGGCCCGGTTCCGGGAGCGGTTCGGGGTGCGGCTGGTCGAGGGCTACGGCTCCTCCGAGGGCGGTGCGGCGATCCAGCGGACCCGGGACACCCCGGAGCGGGCGATCGGGAGGGCGTCGGACCGGGACGATCTCGCGGTGGTGGATCCGGAGACCGGCGAGGAACGGCCCGCCGCCGTCTTCGACGGGGCGGGCCGGCTGACCAACGGGGACGAGGCGATCGGGGAACTGGTCAACCGGGGGCACACGCCCTTCGAGGGCTACTGGCACAACGAGGAGGCGGAGGCCCAGCGGGTGCGCGGCGGCTGGTACTGGACCGGGGACCTCTTCTTCCGGGACGCCGAGGGCTTCCTCTACTTCGCGGGCCGTACCGACGACCGGCTGCGGGTCGACAGCGAGAACCTGGCCGCCGCGATGATCGAGAACATCCTGGCCCGCTGGACGCAAGCGGCGGCCGTGGCGGTGTACGCGGTGCCGGACCCGGTCGCCGGCGACCAGGTGATGGCGGCGCTCGCCCTGCGGGAGGGGGCCGCCTTCGACCCGTCCGCCTTCGCCGCGTTCCTCGCGGAGCAGCCGGACCTGGGTACGAAGATGGCCCCCGCCTTCGTACGGACCGTCCCGGCGATGCCGGTGACGGCGACCAACAAGGTGCACCGGGTGCGGCTGCGCCGGGAAGGGTTCTGGCACGGCGGATCCGTGTGGCGCCGGGGGCCGGGCGGCACCTACGCCCGGCTCGACGACAGGCGACTGACGGCGCTGCTGGGCGAGTACGAGGCGCACGGGCACCCCGCGCCCGGGCCGCGCTAACCCGCCAGCGCCGGCTCGTCGGGTGCCGCCGTCCTCGTGTCCGCCGCCCCCGGGACCCTCCGCAGCAGCATCGCGGCCAGCACCGCTCCGGCCAGCAGCAGCGCCGCGCCCGCGACCGAGGCGTACTGCATGCTGTGCACGAAGGCCTCGCGTCCGACCCGGATCAGCGAACCGTCCCCCGTGGCCACCGCGCCGGCGAGGGTCTTGCGGGCGGTCTCCGGGGCGGAGCCCGGCATGTCCGCGGCGTAGATCGCGGTGGCCACCGCGCCCAGCAGGGCCATCCCCATCGCACCGCCGAACTCCTGGCCGGTCTCCAGCAGCGAGGCCGCCGAACTCGCCTTCTCCGGCGGGGCCGTGGACAGCGCGAGGTCCGACACCAGAGCCATCACGGTGACGATGCCGCAGCTCATCACGGCGCAGCCGCCGAGCAGCAGCCACAGGGAGTCCGTACCGGTCAGGGCCAGGATCGCGAAGCCGGCGGCGGCGATGACGAACCCGGCGCAGATGACCCGGGCACGGTCGGTCCGCTGGGCGATCGCGGTGGCCGTCGGGGCCGCCGCGCCCACCGCCAGGGACGGTGCCAGGCTCCACAGCGCGGCCTCCATCGTGCTCATCCCGAGCACCGACTGGAGGTACTGCGTGGTGAAGAACGAGGAGCCCATCATGGCGAACGCGGCCAGCGCGTTCAGCCCGATCCCGGCGGCGAAGCCGCGGTGGCGGAACAGCTCCCGGCTGATCATCGCGTCGGCGCGGCCGCGCTGGCGGCGGACGAAGAACAGACCGACGACCAGCCCCGCGGCGACGATCAGCGCGTTCTTCGCGTCGAGCCCGTGGGCGGCGCTCTCCTTGACGCCGTAGACGACCGGCAGCACGGCCCCCATGGACAGCGGCACGCTCAGGAAGTCGAACCGTCCGGGGTTCGGGTCCTTGTACTCCGGGACCAGCACCGGCACCAGGACCAGCAGCAGCACCATGGCCGGCACATTGATCAGGAAGACCGAGCCCCACCAGAAGTGCTCCAGCATGACCCCGCTGAGCACCGAGCCGAGCGCGATGCCGCCCGCCATGGCCCCCGACCAGATCCCCACGGCCCGGCCGCGCTGCCGTTCGTCGCGGAACATGTTCCGTACCAGCCCCATGGTCGACGGCATCAGGGTCGCCCCGCCGACCCCGAGCAGGGCGCGGGCCGCGATCAGCATCTCGGGGCTGTCGGCGTACGCGGCGGCGACGGACGCGGCACTGAACGCGAGGGCGCCGACGAGCAGCAGCTTGCGACGGCCGATCCGGTCGCCGAGTGAGCCCATCGTGATGAGCAGGCCGGCCAGGGCGAAGCCGTACACATCGAAGATCCAGAGCTGCTGGGTGGCGCTGGGGGCGAGGTCCCGGTCGATGGACGGGATCGCGAAGAAGAGGACGGAGATGTCCATCGAGACGAGGAGGAGGGGCAGCAGAAGGACCACGAAGGCGGTCCATTCCCGGCGTCCGGCGAGGTCGCCGCTCTCGGCGGTGGTGCTCGTAGCGTTCGTCATGCCAGAAAATGTACGAGCGTTTAAAACGCTTGTCTAGTACGAGTGTGTAAAACGTTCGTACATCTCTGCGGGCAGCAAAAAACGCACTGGGCGGTTCACGTGTGTACGTAAACCGCCCAGTGCGTCGTCTGTGCGCCGCCAGGGACTCGAACCCCGGACCCGCTGATTAAGAGTCAGCTGCTCTAACCAACTGAGCTAGCGGCGCTTGCTGACTCGAAAATAATACCTGCTCCCAAGGGGTGCTGATGACACCCCCGCCGGGCAGGTCTAGAGCGCCATCGACAGGAGCACCGGAGCCGCCCGCCGGTTCAGGGTGTCCGCCGCCGAGCGCAGCCGGTGTGCGTCCTCGATCGGCAGCGACAGCGCCAGGCAGCCCGCCGACGATCCGGCCGTCAGCGGCACCGCCGCGCACACCGTGCCGACCGCGTACTCCTGGAGGTCGAGCACCGGGACCGTCGCCGGCTGGCTGTCCAGCTTGGAGAAGAGCACCTTCTCGTTGGTGATCGTCCGCGAGGTGAGCCGGGGAGTCTTGTGGCGCGAGATGTGGTCCCGGCGGCCGTTCTGGTCGAGCTGGGCCAGCAGGCACTTGCCGACCGCCGAGGCGTGCGCCGCCGACCGGAAGTCCACCCACTCGTTGACCGCGGGGGTGAGCGGGCCGTCGGCGTACTGCGTGACCCGGATCTCGCCGTCGACGTACCGGCTGATGTAGACCGCCGCGCCGACCGAATCGCGCAGCTGCGCCAGGGTCTGCTGGAGCTTGGACTCCAGCGCCTGTCTGCGGGCCGGGCCGGAACCGATGAGCAGGAGCGAGGCGCCGATCACGTAGGCGCCGTCGGTGACCTGCTCCACGTAACCCTCGCGGCGCAGTGTCAGCAGCAGGGAGGTGAGATGCCCGATGGGCAGTCCCGTCTCCCTTGAGATCTGGGTGTCCGTCACGCCGTCGCCGTGCTTGGAGACCGTTTCGAGAACACGAAGGGCGTACTGCACCGAATGGAACGGTGCCGTCGGTTCGGGCTTCAACGCCACGGTTTCCCCCTACCAGGTTGTGACCGCAAGCTCTGAACTCACGATAACCGCCAAGACCCCGTTCCGGGGCGGCTGTTGGCGACTCGGCCCGACGCCCCGGCCCGGTGAGCTGGGGCGCATCCGTCCGGCATATGCCAGCGTCATGGGCGTTCAACAAACGGTGAGGTCACAGCACCGCGTCGAGGAACTCGCGCGTACGTTCGTGCTCCGGATCGGTGAAGATTTTTTCCGGCGGGCCGGATTCGATCACCCGCCCCGAGTCGAACATCAGTACCGTCTCCGAGACGTCGCGGGCGAAATTCATCTCATGGGTCACGCAGAGCATCGTGATGTCGGTGGTCCTGGCGATATCGCCCAGCAGCTCCAGCACCCCGGCCACCAGCTCCGGGTCGAGCGCCGACGTCACCTCGTCCAGCAACAGGATCTCCGGCTCCATGGCCAGCGCACGGGCGATGGCGACCCGCTGCTGCTGGCCACCGGAGAGCTGGGATGGGTGGGCGTCGATCTTCGCGGAGAGCCCGACCAGGTCCAGCAGCTCCCGGGCCCGGACCTCCGCCTCCTCACGGTCCTTGCCCAGCACGTTGACGGGCGCCTCGGTGATGTTCTGGAGCACCTTCATGTTGGGGAAGAGATTGAACTGCTGGAAGACCATGCCGATCTTCTTCCGGCCTTCGCGCAGATGCTTCTCGGGCGCCGGCTTCAGCACCCCGGCGGGCGTCCTGACGTGGGACAGCGGACTGCCGTCCACCCAGATCACGCCGTCGCTGACCTTCTCCAGCGTCATCAGCAGCCGCAGGATGGTGGTCTTGCCCGAGCCGCTGGGCCCGATCAGGGTGATGTGCTCGCCGCGCCGCACCGAGAAGTTCAGCCGGTCGAGGACGACATGGTCGCCGTACCGCTTCACCACGTCGTCGAAGCGGACCAGCGGATGGCCCGTCTCCGGCGCGACGGACGGGGCGGCGTCCGCGGGCACCGGGTCCGCCGCGCCGGGCGTCTTCTGCAGGGGGAGGGGTTCAGTGGCCAAGACGCTTCTCCAGCTTTCTCATCAGCAGCGAGGTGGGGTAGCTCGCGACCAGGAAGACCAGGCCGGCGAGCGTGAACGCCTCGGTGTACGCAAAGTGGTCGGCGCCGTACTTACGGGCCTCGAAGACCATTTCCTGCACTGTGATCACGGCGAGGAACGGCGTCTCCTTGAACATCGAGATCGCGTAGTTGCCGAGGGCGGGCAGCACATTGCGCACCGCCTGCGGCAGGATCACGGCCTGCCAGGTCCGCCGGGGGCCGAGCGAGAGCGCCCGGCAGGCTTCCCACTGGCCCTTCGGCACACTGTCGATCCCGGCGCGGTACACCTCAGAGGTGTAGGCGGCGTAGTGGATGCCCAGCACCACGATGCCGATCGTCAGTGGCTCCACCGAAGTGAACAGCGCTGCCGCGCCGACCAGTTGGACGAGCAGCGGGGTGGACCGGACGAACTCCGTCAAGGCCCGCACCGGCACCGTGATCAACCTGCTCGGGGCCCGGCCGGCGACCGCGACGGCCAGCCCCAGGACCGCGGCGACGAGCGTGCCGAGCACCGTCGCGAGCAGTGTGACCCGGAAACCTTCGAGGAGCAGGGGCAGGGCGTCACCGGCCGCGTTCCAGTCGAAACCGTTCACCGGGCACCTCCCTGGACGGAGGCGACGGCCTCGGTGGCGCTGCGGCTGCGCAGCAGCGAACCCGCGCCGGTGGGCAGCCCGAGCCGCCGCTTGGCGCTCCGCTCCAGCAGATTCATCAGCAGGGTCAGCGCGTACGCCAGCACGAAGTAGACGGCCAGCAGGGTCAGATACGCGGTGAGCGTCTCACCGGTACGGTCACGCAGCTGCTGGACCACGGTCATCAGGTCGGCCGCGGAGATCAGCCACAGCAGCGGGGTGCACTTCAGCAGCTGGATCAGCAGATTGGTGAAGGACGGGATCATCTGCACCCAGGCCTGCGGAAGGATCACCTTCCGCATCCGGTGCAGCGGTGACATGTTCAGCGCGACGGCCGCCTCGTACTGGCCGCGCGGCACGGAGCCGATCGCCCCGCGCACCACCTCGGCGCCGTACGCGCCGTAGTTGAGCCCGAAGGCGACGACACCGCAGAGCAGCGGGTCCAGCTGATAACCCGTCAGTGTCGGCATCGCGTAGTAGAGCCAGAACAGCTGGATGTACAGCGAGGTGCCGCGGAAGAACTCCACGACCACCCGCGAGACGCCGCGCAGCACCAGCAGCCGGCTGATCGACATCAGACCGAGGACGAACGACAGCAGCAGCGCGGCCAGCGCGCCCAGCACGGTGGCTTCGAGGGTCACCCACAACCCGGAGCGCACCTGCGGGAGTTCGCCGAAGAAGGCGGAGAAGAAGTCGCTCATGCGGTGTGGTCCGTCCCCGTCGGCCCTTGCGCAGTCGGCTCATGCGCAGCCGGTCCTTGCGCAGCCGGTCCTTGCGCAGTCGGTCCTTGCACCGTCAGCCCTTGCACAGATCGGCCGTCTTCAGCGTGGCCGGGGGAAGCTCGGTGGCGGAGAAGCCGTACTCCTGGAGCAGCGACACATAGCGCGACCGGTCCGAGACGATCTTCTTCAGCTCGCGGTTGAAGGCGTCCCGCAGGTCCTCGTTGCCCTTGCGGAAGACGGCGCCGCCGGGGCTGTACTGCTTGGTGCCGTCCAGCTCCGGCACGAACGGTTCGGTGACCTCGGTCTCCGGGTTGGTCTTCGCCAGCCAGCGCAGCGAGATGCCGGTGAGCAGGAACGCGTCGATCCGGCCGCCCTTGACGGCGTCGGCGCCGTCCTGCGGCTTCTGCAGCGTCTTGACCTTGTCACCGGCGATGCCGGCGCCCTCGGCGTACTTGCCCTCGACGGCGCCCGACATGACGCCGACGGTGATCCCGGAGGCCTTCGCGGACGCCAGGTCGGTGACCTTCTTCGGGTTGCCCTTCTTCACCATCAGCGCGGTCGGCGAGATGAACTCGGGCTCGGAGAACAGGGCGTTGGCACAGCGTTCGGGCGTGATCGCCATTCCGGCACTGACCACGTCGTACTTGCCCGCCTGGAGTCCGGGGATCAGGCCGTCCCACTCGGAGAGGGTGGGCTTGAGCTCATCGACGCCGAGCGCCTTGAAGATCTCCCGGTGCAGCGTGGGCGCCTCGCCCTTGAGCTCCTTGCCCTCCAGATAGCCGTACGGGGCCTCGTTGGCGTACGCGACCCGGACGAAGCCCTGCTTGCGGAGCTTTTCGAGCGCACCCGCACCGTCCGCGGAGCCGGCGGCGGTCTTGCTGCACGCGGAGAGCAGGCCGGGGACGACGAGCAGGCCGCCCACGGCCGCCGATCGGTTCAGAAAGCCCCGGCGGGACAGGTTCGGGAAGTCAGCCATGGTTCGCAATCTCCTGGAGGGATCGAACAGTCCGGACAGGTCAGGCGCCTGCCCGATCCCGGACGTCTATGCAGGAAGCGAGAGCATGTAATCGAAAGGTGGCCGGAATGTGACCTTCCCGAGTCCGATCGGGTCAGGGCGGGGCCGGGCCGGACGGGTGTCGCCGGCCGCTCTCCCGACCGCCGGCCCGACTACTCGCCCGGTTCCCGCACGGGGACGTAACCGCGCTGCTTGTCCACCACGTTGGGCAGGGGCTCCCCGGCCGCCCAGAGCTCGTACATCGCCACGAACTGCTCGCTCAGCCGGTCCCGCCAGCCCGCCGTGTCACCGCTCATGTGCGGCGACACGATCAGATCCGGTACGTCCCACAGCGGGCTCCCGGGCTCCAGGGGTTCCCGCTCGAACACATCGAGTGCCGCACCCGCGATCCAGCGCCTGCGCAGCGCTTCGGCCAGATCGTCCTCGACGACCAGCGGCCCGCGCCCCACATTGATGAAGCGGGCCGAGGGCTGCATCAGCCCGAAGAACCGGGCGTCGAACATGGCACGGGTCGACCCGGTCAGCGGGGCCGCGCAGATCACCCAGTCCGCCAGGGCGGTCAGCCGGTCCAGGTCCTCGGTGCCGTGGATGGTGCGCCGGGCGGTGCGCCCCACCAGCGCCACCTGGACCCCCAGCGCGATCAGCAGCCTGGTGATCTCCCGCCCGATCGGGCCGGCGCCGACGACCACCGCGCGGCTGCCCGCGAGCCGGGTGCTCTCCCGGTGGCGCCACTGCCGTCGGCGCTGGAGCTCCAGCGTGCCGGGGAGATCCTTCGCGAAGGCCAGCACCAGTCCGGTCACGTACTCGGCGATGGGCCGCTCGAAGATGCCGCGGGCGTTGGTCAGCACCGTGTCGCAGGCCGTGAGCTCCGGGCACAGCAGCCGGTCCACGCCCACGCTCGCGGTGTGCACCCAGGCCGGGCGCGGGCCCTCGCCGGGCCAGGCCTCCCGTACCGCGTCGGAGGCGAAGTCCCACACCAGCAGCGCATCGGCTTCCGGGAGCCGGGCGGCGAGTCCGGCCTCGTCCGTGTACCGGATGCGGGCCCGGCCGGTCAGCCGGCCGAGACGCGGCGACGGGTCGGTGTCCAGGACGAGCAGGGTGGGCTCTGGCATGAGAGACGGTCGCTCCGCTGCGTCTGGGAGACGGGTTACGGGTGGAACCACGCTCGCACCCGCCTCCGCCCTCGTCAACAGGCCGCAGCGGAGGTCACGGCATATGGGGGAATACTTGGATGAAGCGAGATGAAAGGTCGCAGCAGGCGACCGGACAGCAAGTCGCAGCCGACGACCGGACAGCAACAGGAAGGGCGGACATGACGACCGTCGGATTTCTCTACCCGGGCCATTTCGCGGCGGACGACTTCCCGCGGATGGAGATCCTGCTGGACGCCGTCCGGCTGGTGGTGAACCGCACCGAAGTCGACGACGACGCCTACCGGGTCGACGCGCTGATCCGGACCGGCACGCCCGAGCACCTGGCCGCCGGGGTGGAGGAGCTGCAACGCGCCGGGGCCGAGGCCGTCGTCTGGGCGAGCGGCGCAGGCAGCTTCCTGTACGGCTGGGAGGGCGCCCATGAACAGACCGCCGCCCTGGCCCGCGCGGCCGGTGTGCCCGCCTCCAGCACCTCGTTCGGCTTCGCCCACGCGGTACGGGAGCTGGGCGCCGGCCGGGTCGCCGTCGCCTCCACCTATCCCGAGCGGATCACCGCCCTGTTCGCCGAGTTCCTGCACGCCGCGGGCCTCGACGTGGCCGTCACCCGGGCCGCCGCTCTCGAATCGGCCGCCGAGGCCGCCGCCTGGGACCTGGACCGGGTGAAGGAACTGGCCGTCGCCGCCGACCGGCCGGAGGCGGACGCGGTGCTGCTGCCCGACACCGCGCTGCACACCGCCGGCCACGAGGCGGAGCTGGAGGAGCTCCTGGGCAAACCGGTCCTCACCGGCAACCAGGTCACGGTCCGCGAGGGCCTCCGCCTGGCCGGCCGCCGCGCCTGGTCCCCGAGGCTGGGCCGGATCTTCGCGGCCCGGGAGGCGCCGCCGGCCCCGGTCGCCGCCTGGGGCGAGGGCCGGGAACGCGCACACAGCGGGAGGCGCGCCCGGCCCGGCGACGTACGGGAATAGGAGGCGCGCCCCGACGGCGACGTACGGGAATAAGCGGAGACAACCTCCTGTTAGGCGCTTGAAGGACACGCGACGCAGGACACGCGACGCAGGACACAGGACGTACGGGTCGGACGTACGAGCCCGGCGCAGGAGCATCACCGAAAGAGGCCAGGACGTGGACGAGATTCGAGGCGACGAGATCCGTGGCAAGGCGGAGGGAGCGGCCACCGTTCCGCTCTCCGTGCTGGACCTGGTGACCGTCGGGCAGGGCCGCACCGCCACCCAGGCGCTGCGCACCTCCGTGGACATCGCGCGGCTCGCCGAGCGCCGCGGCTTCCACCGCTACTGGGTCGCCGAGCACCACTCGATGCCCGGCGTCGCCTCCTCCTCGCCCGCCGTGATCCTGGCCCACCTCGCCGCGCACACCGAGCGCATCAGGCTCGGATCCGGCGGCGTGATGCTGCCCAACCACGCACCGCTCGTCATCGCGGAACAGTTCGGCACCCTGGAGGCCATGGCCCCCGGTCGCATCGACCTCGGCCTCGGCCGCGCACCCGGCACCGACGGCGCGACGGCCGCCGCCCTGCGCCGCACCGACCGGCTGAACGAAGGGGCGGACGACTTCCCGCAGCAGCTCGCCGAGCTGACCCGGTTCCTGGACGACGACTTCCCCGACGGCCACCCCTACGCCCGTATCCACGCGGTCCCCGGCCCGGTCCAGGCCACGGCCGAGGGCGGCGTGCAGTCGCCGGCCCGCCCGCCGCTCTGGCTCCTCGGCTCCTCCGGCTTCAGCGCCCGGCTGGCCGGTGTACTCGGCCTGCCCTTCGCCTTCGCCCACCACTTCTCGGCCCAGAACACGATCCCGGCGCTCGACCTGTACCGGGAGTCGTTCCGGCCGTCCGCGGTGCTCGACGCCCCGTACGCCCTGATCGGCGTCTCGGCCCTGGCCGCCGACGACGAACGCGAGGCCCGCCGCCAGGTGCTCTCCGGCGCCCTGTCCATGGTCCGGCTGCGCACCGGCCGCCCCGGCCTGGTCCCGACGCCCGAGGAGGCGGAGGCGTACGCGTTCAGCCCGATGGAGCGCGAGTTCGTCGACGGCTGGCTCGCCAACATCGTCCACGGCACGGCGGACGAGGTCCGTACCGGCCTCGACGACCTGGCCAAGCGCACCGGCGCCGACGAGCTCATGATCACCGCCAACGCCCACGGCGGCGAGGCGAGGCTGCGCAGCTACGAACTGATCGCGGACGCGTACGGCCTGCCCACGACCTGATCCGGCGTGCTCGCGGCCTGGTTCGGCGCACTCGCGGCTTGATCGGGCCTGCCCACGGCCTGATCCGGCCTGCCCATGGCCTGGTTCGGCCTGCTCACCGCCTGCCCACGGCCCGATCCGGCCCGGGGCCGTGACGCGCTCCGGCTCCGGTGGCGTCAGTGCGTCATCGGGCGGGCGCCGATCAGCTCGGCGATCCGCTCCGGGGCGACGGCGCGCGAGTACAGCCAGCCCTGCCCGGTGTCGCAGCCGATCCTGCGCAGTCGTTCCGCCTGGCCGGCCGTCTCCACGCACTCCGCGGTGACGGTCAGGCCCAGCCGGTGGGCCAGCTGCACCATCGCCTCGACGATCGTCTCGTCGGCCGGTGAGGGGTGGGCGCCGTCGTCGTAGCGGAAGCCGCGTACGAACGAGCCGTCCAGCTTCAGTACCGAGACGGGCAGCCGGCTCAGATAGGCGAGGTTGGAGTAGCCGGTGCCGAAGTCGTCGATGGCGATCCGCACGCCCATCTCGCTGAGCGACTGGAGGGCCTGGATCGGCCGGCCCGCCGAGCCCATCACCGCCGACTCGGTCAGCTCCAGCTGGAGCAGCGAGGGATCCAGGCCGGTCTCGGCGAGGATCTCCGCGACATCGGTGACCAGGTCGGAGTCCCAGACCTGGCGTACGGCGACATTGACGCTGATGAACAACGGCGGATCGGCGGGGTGCTCCAGCTGCCAGCGCCGGGCCTGGCGGCAGGCCGACTGGAGCACCCACCGGCCGAGCTGGACGATCGAGCCGTCCTCCTCGGCGATCGCGACGAACCGATTCGGCGACAGCATGCCGAACTGCGGATGGTTCCAGCGGACCAGGGCCTCCACCCCGCGCACCACCCCGTCGGCCATCCCGACCAGCGGCTGGTACTCGATGGTGAACTCGCCGCGCTCCACGGCGGGCCGCAGCGTGGACGAGAGCGTCTGCCGGGTCATCCGGTGGGCGTTGCGCTCCGGGTCGAAGACCGTCCAGCGGGCCTTGCCGTCCGCCTTCGCCCAGTACAGCGTGGTGTCGGCGGCCTGCATCAGACCGGTGGCCGAGGTGCCGGTCACGGCCCGTTCCACCACCCCGATCGAGGCGGAGACGGAGAGCCGCTGCCCGGCCAGGTCGAAGGGTTGCTGGAGCGCGGCGAGCACCGCGCGGGCCAGGTCGGTGAGTTGCTGCGTGCCGGCCGAGTCCTCGACCAGGATCGCGAACTCGTCGCCGCCGAGGCGCGCCACGAGGTGGGCGCCGTCACGGTGCGGGCCGCCCTGGGCCGCGCAGTCGGTGAGCCGGGCGGCGACGGCGGCCAGCAGCCGGTCGCCGATCCGGTGGCCCATGGTGTCGTTGACGGCCTTGAAGCCGTCCAGATCCAGGTAGCAGAGCCCGACCCGGCCGTGGCCGGCGGTGCCGTCGTCGTACGGCGGAGTCTCCAGGACGGCCGAGAGCCGTTCGAAGAACAGCGTCCGGTTGGGCAGCCGGGTCACCGGGTCGTGCATCTGGAGGTGGCGCAGTCGTTTCTGCAGCTCGCGCCGGTCGCTGATGTCCGAGACGGAGAGCAGCAGCCGGCGGGGCCCGGCGCCGTCGGACGCGCCGGCCTCCTGCTCGGGCATCGGTACGACGGTGACCTCGGCCCACAGCGCCCGCCCGTCGGGGTGCTTGAGCCGGTGGGTGCGGCGGAACCGTGAGCGCCGGCCGTGCAGCACCTCGCGGTACGCGTGCCAGGTGCGGCCGTCCGCCGCGAGGTCGAGAAGATCGGCCGCGGACTGGCTGGTCAGTGCCGCGGCGGAGCGGCCGAGCAGGGCACCGAGGGCCTCGTTGGCGGTGACGACCAGGCCCTCGTGGTCGACGACGGCCATCGGCAGCGTGGCGGCCAGGAACGCGGCCCGGTAGCCGTGCGGCTCGGATCCACCGGTCCCGGCGCGAGGCCACTCAGTGTGACGTTCCGTGGTCGCCGGTCCTGCGGAATGCCTGGGTGTGCCCGCCGTGGGCCCGGGCCCTTCGGAGGTTCCGCTCACCGTTCGCTCCCGCCGTGCAGTTCTGTCCTGAACAGGTGTGGCCGGACTGGCCCGCCGCGTGGACCGCCTGGGTCGGAGGCGGAAACCACGCGGGAAAGCCTGGTGAAGCATAGAGGTTGGTGCGTCGGCGGTTCCAGCGCCCGACCCTTCCACGCCCCGCGTGCGCCCCGCATGGGCGATTCGTGCACGGTTCCGATTTGCCCGTAAGCGATCATTTCTGAGCGATTACGTTCCTGGGCAATGCCTCGTTGATCGATTGTGACTGTCCGTGATGGTTGGGGCCCGGGTCGGCCGCTGACTCGACTGGGGCAGCACAACAGGACGAAAGCTTCGAACCATCACAGGGTGAGTGGGTGACCGCAGCTCGCACCCGGAGGTAGATGTGCCGCGCCAGCGCAGGACCGGGGGAGTGGAGAGACCGAGCCTGCGCGGTGTCGCCGCCGCCGCGACCTCTCTCCTGGCGCTCGTCGCCACCTCCCTCGTCGCCGGGCCCGCCGTGGCCGCCACCGGAGAGGCGGGACCCTGCGCCCTGCCCCGGACCGAGGCACACCACTCGCTCGGCGTCAGTGACTGGAACAGTGCCTACCCCCGCCCGGACCACGCCCTCGACGCGGTCCTGGTCTTCCTCTCCTTCCCGGACCACCGTCCCGCCGCCACCCCCGCCCAGCTCACCGCCGACTACTTCCCCGCCACCAGCCAGTTCTTCCAGCGCGCCTCCTACGGGAAGTTCGACCTGCGCCCGCACCCGATGCGGCAGTGGATCCGGATGCCGAAGACGTCCGACCGGTACGGCATACGGCGTGACTGGGATAACGAGCGGCGCGGCAGCTACCTGCGCGACGCCGTCGCCGTCGCCGACCCGGAGATCGACTTCTCCCGGTACGACATCGTCTATCTGATCGCCGACCCGGACGCCCCCGGCGTCGACTCCGATGCCACTAAGGTCGTCAACTTCGACCGGCCGCTGCGCGCCGACGGTACGGACATCCGCCGTGTCGTCACCGTCTTCGAACAGCACCCGCCGGACCACAACGTGCTGGCCCACGAGACCGGGCACGTCTTCGACCTGCCGGACCTCTACCACCGGCCGTCCGACGGCAAGGGCGACTGGGACACCTACGTCGGCGACTGGGACGTGATGGGAAGTCAGTTCGGACTCGCGCCGGACTTCTTCGGCTGGCACAAGTGGAAGCTGGGCTGGCTGGACCGCAGGCAGGTGGTCTGCGTCCAGAGCAGCCGGGACATCACCCTGGAGCCGATGGCCGCCGTGCCCGAGCCCGGTGCCTCCATCGGCACCCGGCTCGCGGTGATCAGGACCGGCGAGGACAGTGCCGTGGCCATCGAGGCCCGCAGCGCCACCGGCAACGACAGCACGACATGCACCGAGGGGGTCCTGCTCTACCGGGTGCGCAACGAGACCCCGTCCGGCGGCGGTCCGGTCGAGGTGCTGGACACCCACCCCCGCACCGACGCCTGCTGGGACCGCTCGGTCTACGCGCCGCTGGCGGACGCCCCGCTGCGGGTCGGTGAGACGTACAGCATCCCCGGCGGACACACGAAGGTCGAGGTCGCCGACCGGACGCCGTCGGGCGCCTGGACCGTCAGGATCACCACCGGAACGTAGGGGCCCGCTCCCGGAAACGAAGAAACCCCCTCGCTCTCGCGAGGGGGTTTCTCCCGTCTGTGCGCCGCCAGGGACTCGAACCCCGGACCCGCTGATTAAGAGTCAGCTGCTCTAACCAACTGAGCTAGCGGCGCCTGCTGACGTCGTAGACATTAGCATCCGGATCGGCGGGAGGAAAAATCGAATTCCTGGCCGCCGACGAGGGCGCCGACCTGGTCACCCGGACACAGGCCCAGAGCAGTACATCGGGGCCCGGCAGCCAGGGGCTGCGGGTGTCGGGGGCCACCAGCCAGCGGGGGCCGGGCGTGGTGGAGGTGCAGGTCAGGGGAGGGACGGTCACCGCGTCCCCGGTGCCGTGGCAGAGCAGCGGCGGCACCTTGCCGTCGCCGTCACGCTCCTCGTCGTGCCCGCGCGGACCCATGGCGGCCCGGGGCTCGGGCCCGCCGCCCCACTCCTCCCAGTCGAGCAGCGAGGGGAGTCGCTGGGCCGTGCCGGGCGAGGCGAACAGCAGCATCCGGCCGCGGTGCGTGGCCACCGGCCCGGAGCCGGGGCCGTCGGACCACAGGTGCTCCAGCATCCGGCGCCCGAACAGGGTCGGCACGTTCACCACGTCGAAGGCCGACCCGCACGGCAGCACCCCGGGCGAGGAGGGGTGCGCCTCCCACTGGGCCAGCGTGCTGCGCGGATACGCGGCGGCGCCGGCCAGCCAGGCGGCACCGGCCGCCGTGACATGTGCCGTCTGGTTCGTGGCCTCGTTCCGCAGAACGGCGAAGAGGTCGGCGTCGGGGTGGCAGGCGTCGCCGTGGTGCAGGGTCGGGTTGTCGGGCAGCCATGCGGTCATACGGGCATGTCTACCGGCAGTGATCAAGCGGATTCCGAGAGTTGCCGGAAACCGGGACAGGCCAGGGTGGAGAGGAGTATCTTGCGCTCGGGCATATGCCAGTGGTTCTCCCCGGAGTCGGACCCGGCCGGGCCCGGCGGCCCGGCCCCGGGTCCGTGCGGCCGTCAGGGCGTGGAACCGCCCAGCAGGCCTCGGCCGAACTCGACCATCTTCTTCGCGTAGTCCTCGGTCCACTGCGCACGCTGAGCGATGTCCGCGGTCGTGAGCCGGTCGAACCGGCGCGGATCGGCGAGCTGCGCGGCGGCGATCGCCTGGAACTCGACCGCACGGTCGGTCGCGGCGCGGAACGCCAGGGACAGCTCGGTGGCGCGGGACAGCAACTCCTTCGGATCGTCCATCGACTCCAGATCGAAGAAGTGCTCGGGATCGGCGACGGCCGCCGACGGCTCGAAGAGCAGGGGCGCGGGGCGCAGCCGCTGCCGCTCGTTCCGCTCGGGTTGTGGCATGTGGTGTTTCCTCCTTGGGCGGGCCCGATGGCCACCCTCCATTGTCCAACGTCCCGCAAGAGGGCCCGGAGGGACGGTCGGGGCCGCCCACCGCCCCTGAGCCGACGCGGCGGTCACGGGCGCCGGGCGACCCGGTGTTCCGCCGGACGCGCCGGCACCGAATGGTTCGCCTCCCAGCCGTCCGGGGCTGTGGTCGCCGGCCGTCTCCGGCGGTGTGCCGGACTCCGTCCGGCGGCAGGGTGTTCGCCGGACCTGAGCCCGCGGGCCCGGCGGGGCGCCGCGGTCACGGGCGCCAGGCGACCCGGTGTTCCGCCAGATGCGCCAGCACCGAATGGTTCGCCTCCCAGCCGTCCGGGAACTTCACCGTGACGCCCAGCTGCACCGGCTCCGTGGACGGGTGTTCGTCCAGCAGCTCGGTGACGCCCGCCCGGCAGACCACGATGCAGGCGTGCCGGTGGCGCGAGGCCAGTACGCAGAGCCGGCCCGTCTCCAGGTGGAAGGCGGTGGCGTCCGGGCGGCCGGAGAGCGGGTGCAGGACCACCGTCACGTCGAACTCGCGGCCCTGGAGCCGGTTCGCCGTGTCCACGGCGACGCCCGTCACACCCAGCTCCGCGAGCGCCGCCCGTACCGCCGCGGCCTGGTCGCGGTGGGCGGTGCCGACCGCGACCCGGTCGGCCGTCACCGGAACGGGGTCCGGCGAGCGCTCGCTGGTCGCCGCGCCGCCCCGGTCCAGCAGCCGGCGCACCACCAGGGCCACCGCGCGTACCGCCTCCGGGTCGGTGCGCGGGGTGTGCCGGGCCGGGAGCTCCAGCAGGCCCCAGCCGGACTCCGCCGCCTCGTCCAGCACCCGGTCCGGGGCCGAACCGTCGCAGGCCACGCCGAACGACAGCCGCCGGTCGCCGTGGTCCGTACCGCTGCGGAACGGGGTGTACGGGTAGAACGCGTCCGAGACCAGCGGCGCGGCGGACGCGGGCAGCCGCCACGACACCGGCAGCCGGTGCTGCGGAAGCCTGGGGTTGTGCGCGAGCAGTGTGGAGACCGCACTCGCGGACGGGTCGTACGAGAGCCCCGCCCACTGGTCCGCGCCGACGATCGAGAACGGGTCCAGCTGGCCCGGATCGCCGACGAACAGCGCCCGCTCGAAGAGCCCCGCGACGGCCAGCAGCGCGTCCGAACGCATCTGGTACGCCTCGTCCACGATCGCGTGGCCCCACGGCTCGACGTTCTTCACGTGCGCCCACTTCGCGGCCGTCGAGATGACCACGTCGAGCCCGGCGAGGTCGCCGGCCTTCGCCGACTTCCGTACGTTGGCCAGCCCGTCCAGCACCTTGTCGTACGGGTCCGTGTCGTTGCTGTGCAGTCGGCCCACCGGCAGCCCGGGGTCCTTCTCGGCCAGCCGGACCACCAGGTCGTCGACCTGGGCGTTGGTCTGCGCGACCACCATCAGCGGATGCCCGGCCGAGGCGAGTTCGAGCGCGGCGCGCACCACGAGCGTGGACTTGCCCGCGCCCGGCGGGGAGTCCACGACGATGCCGCGCGACGTACCGCCCAGGGTGTCGGCGAGGATCGCGTCGGTCGCCCGCGCGGCCTGGGCGCCCGGGTCGGATACGGCGGTCACAGAAGGTCCTCCGCGGTCACGGGATCGGGGCTCTCGGCATGCCCGGCGGCGCCCGGCGGACCGCCGTGCGTCCAGGGCGTCTGCTCCGGGTCCGGCAGCTTCGGGCCGCCGCGCTGATCGTGCTCGAAGAGCGTCCAGGCGATCCGGTCGCCCGGCTCGGGCACCGAACCCGGGGCCGGCTCCTTGCTCCGGCCCATCCGATCGGTGATCCGCAGCACCAGTGGCGGCGCGCCCCCGTCCCCCGGCCCGGCGTACCCCACGAACTCGGCGGTCTGCGGCTTGCCGTCCAGCGAGCGGTACACCTTGGTGCGCTCGCCGAGATGCGGGCGCTCGTCCGTACGGACCGTGACCAGCGGGCGCGGCGAGGGGCGCTTCGACTCGCTGTACGCCATCACCACCTCCGTCACCTCACCGACGAACGCCTCACCGGCCAGCCGCCGCCCGGCCAGCACCAGCGGATCGTCCAGCGCCTCCTGGGCCTCCAGCTGGGCCTGCGCCGTCTCCCGCGAGGACAGCTTCTGCGCCGCCGTCACCGCGTCGTCCCGGCGCGGCTGCGGCGGCTCCCCGGAACGCACCCGGTCCCGGTGACCGGTGAACGACCAGCGGTCCCGGGTCCAGCGGTCCTCGGACCTGGACCCCTCGGGGAGCTCCCCCAGCAGGTCGAGACCCCGCCACACCGCGTCCCATGTCGGCCGCATCACGCCGGCCAGCAGCGCCCGGATCTCCCGCTCGGCGGCGGTCAGCTCACCGAGCCGGGCATCGGCCGCCAGACCGTCCTCGGCGGCCGCGAGCGAGGTGCGCGCCCGGTCGTACTTCTCGATGGCGGGCGCCAGCAGCCGGTTGTCGAACGCCGGGTCGGTGGCCGGACCGGCCGGCGGGCACAGCAGCTGCCCGCCGCCGTCCCGGTCCAGCTCCGCACGGAGCGCCGCCGAGGCCCCCGACTCGCCCGCCGGGGCGTCGATCCAGGCCAGCAACGCGCCCAGATGCTGATCCTCCAGGCTGCTCTGCCCGGTCGCCCAGTGCCGGTTCAGCAGATCGGTCGCGGCGAGCAGCAGCGAGGAGCCGGGCACCCTGGCCCGCTCCCCGTAGTGCGTCAGCCAGCGGCCCAGCAGCGGAACCCGGGCCGGGGCGGGATACGGGGCGTCCGGATCGTCCTCCGCCGTCCGACGGAACCGCATCGAGCGGCCCAGCAGCCGGACGAACTCGATACCCGCCCGGCTCGGCACGATCAGCTGCGGCGCGTCCGCGCACAGCTCGACCTCGACCTTGACCTTCTTGCCGGTCTCCGGATCGGTCTCGTTGCGCTCGGCCGGCTCGACGACGTCCTCGTACGCCTCGATGTGCGGTAGCACCGCCTCGGCCAGCTCGGCGAGGAACGCGAAGCGCAGATCCCGGTCGCGCGGCTGCGAGACCACCAGCAGCCGGGGCGCCTCCCGGTCCGTCCCGACCAGCGCGCCCAGCGGGGCGCCCGCCTCACCGGCCGTGGTCAGCGGGACCAGGACCAGCGGCCGGCCGGTGAGATGGCGGTGCCGGACCGTGGCCAGCGGCTGGGCCCGGCCGCTCTCCACGGCCTCCAGCCGGGCCAGGGTGCTGATCAGTGACATGCCGGACCGCCCGCCAGCGCCTCGGCGCGCAGGGCCGCCGCGCGCCGCAGGGCCGCGACCGTCGGGTCCGCCGGGTCGCCCTCCTTGCCCGCGGCCGCCGCCAGCACCTCGCCCACCATGGTCAGCCCGCCGAGCTCACCGCGCACACTCCGCCCCAGCGCCTCCACCGCACCGGCCGCGCGGGCCTTCGCCCGGCAGTGGAAGGCCAGCTCACAGGCGGCCAGACACTCCGGGGCGTACGCCGCGCCGACCGCCTCCACCGCGGCGTCGAGCTGCGGCCGGGGACACTGGGGGTCGAAGGTGGTGCCCTCGGGCAGGGCCGCCGCGATGTCCTCGATCCGGGTCAGCCTGGTCAGCTGGCGGCGGGTGACCGCGCGCTGCTTGCGCACATCGACGACCGAGGCCGTGGGCAGGTTGGAGAAGTCCTTCGGACAGACCAGCAGCACCCGGTGGCCGACCTCGGCGCCCTCGGTCAGCTCGGCGATCCGCTCCAGCGCCAGCACGTAGACGGCGGACTGCCGGGCCGCCGCGCCGACCTTCGCCGCGTCGGCCGAACCGTCGACCATGGGGAAGGACTTGATCTCGACGACGGTCCAGGTGCCGTCGGGGTGCACCGCCACCGCGTCCGGCTCCAGATAGGCGGGGGAGCCCGCCACCTCCAGGGCCAGCATCGGGTGGTCCAGCAGCGCCCAGCCGCCCGCCGCGGTCGCCTCCCGCAGCGCCAGCGCCGTACGCGCGGCGCGGCCCTCGGGGCCCGCCGCGGTCAGATCGGGCACCGAGACCTCGTCCGGCGCCGGGCCACCGCCGCCGAGGCGCTCGTACAGCAGCCGCATCAGCTCCGTGCCGCCGTCGGCCTTGACCCTGGCCTCGAACGCGTTGCCCCGGATGAAGGCGAACTGCGACTGCCCGAAGGGGGCCGGGGAGCCGAGCGCCTCGGCCAGCGCGCCCTTGTCCACTCCGGCGCCGTCCAGCAGGGCGCGGCGCCGGCAGCCGGGGTTGGCGGCGAGGGCGGCCAGCGCGCGGGCGTCCAGCGGGCGGGGCGGAACGGTCGGCCCCCGCAGCTCAGCGAGCCGCTGCCGGAGCGTCGTCGCCTGCCGCTCCCGCGCGGGCGCCGGGACCGGGCCGGGGTGCGCGACCGGCCGAGGCGTCTGCGTCGGCCGATGCCGCGGCATCGGTGGAGTCTGCGGAGGTGGTCCGCTGGCCAGGGATTCGCTCACCCGCGGAAGTCTTGCATCCGGCACTGACAATCGGGGACTTCGCTTCCGGGGCGATCCGCGGGAAGCGGTCCGCGACCCGGTCCCGGACCCGGTCCGCGAGACGCGTCACGGGCCGGGCCAGCAGGGCTCCGACACCCATCACGGCGGCGCCCGCGACCGCGTCGAGGAGGTAGTGGTTGGCCGTGCCCATCACCACGAACGTGGTGATCAGGGGGTAGGCGACGCCCGCGGCCCGGACGTACGGGTTCCTGCTGTGGCGCCACAGCAGGATTCCGCACCAGAGCGCCCAGCCGACGTGCAGGCTCGGCATCGCCGCGTACTGGTTGGTCATCCCGCCCATGCCGCGCGGGGCGCTGGCCTCCGTGCCCCACCAGCCGTACGAGCTGTACTGCGCCATCGTGTCGACGAAGCCGTACCGGGCCTCCAGCAGCCGGGGCGGGCAGGTCGGCAGCAGCGTGAAGCCGATCAGGCCGAGCAGCGTGGAGGTCATCAGCCAGGTGCGGGCCCGGCGGTACACCTCCTGGCGGCGGCGGAAGAGCCAGATCAGCACGGCCGGGGTGACGAGGTAGTGCAGGGACGCGTACGCGAAGTCGGAGGGTATGCCTATCGAGGGGTGCGCGGTGAGCAGCCGGTTGAGCGGATGTTCGAGGTTGATGTGGAGCGTCTTCTCCAGGCTCAGGATGCTCAGGCCGTGGTCGATGGCGGTGGACACGTCACCGCGCGCCACCAGCCGCCCCGCCGAATAGGCCCCGTACACCAGGGCCAGCAGCGGCAGCTCGGTCCACCAACGGGGCCTCGGGCGCGGCACGGGTGCGGTGCTGGCATGCTGCATCCGGAAGCTCTCCATCATGTGTTCAAGCGGCCGACGGCGGGCGTTCAACCGTACGGTGTGGATCGGTCGGGGTTCCTCCGGGGTCCGTTCCGGAGCCCCGTGCGCGCAAAGATTTCTCCGCGCAGAGTGGGACGCCGCTCGGGCCCGGGAGGTTGCCTCGCGATCATGTGCGAGATGATGGGAAAACCGGATGATCCGCCGCGTCCCGATCTCCGGCCTCAGATTCTCAGTTCAGGGAGAGCCGTCATGGCACCGCGTATCCTGCTCGCCCGGCACGGCCAGACCGAATGGTCCGTCAAGGGCAATCACACCGGCAGGACGGACATCCCGCTGCTCGACACCGGCCGTGCGGGCGCGAAGCTCCTCGGCGAACGGCTGCGGCACGGGCCGTGGGCGCAGCTGCCGGGCCTCGAAGTGCGCACCAGCCCGCTGGTACGCGCCAGGGAGACCTGCGAGATCGCGGGATTCGGGGACCGGGCCGAGCCCTGGGACGCGCTCATGGAATGGGACTACGGGGCGTACGAGGGAATGACCCCGGCCGAGATCAAGGCGATCCGCCCCGACTGGTTCATCTGGCGCGACGGGGTGCCGGAGGGCGAGACCCTGGCCGAGCTGTCCGCCCGCGCCGACGAGATCGTGGCGTGGGCCCGCTCCGCCGACCGCGATGTGCTGGTCTTCGCCCACGGCCACATCCTGCGGGCGCTGGGCGCTCGGTGGCTCGGCGAGGACGTGTCGTTCGCGGCGCGCGTCCGGCTCGATCCCACGTCGCTGTCGGTGCTGGGGTGGGCGTACGGCGCACCCGCGATCGAGCGCTGGAACGACACGGGTCACCTGGACCGGTAGGCCGCCGGGAGCTGTGTGGTGGTCCGGGGTTGAAGCGCCTCGGGCCGTCCGGGCCGGTGGGCCGCCGGGAGCTGTGTGGCGGTCCGGGGTTGGAGCGCCTCGGGCCGTCCGGGCCGGTGGGCCGGACGCACCGCCCTATGTCGCGGCCTTCGCCAGCTCCGTGTGCCGCTCCAGGAAGTCCCGTACCTCCGCCACGCCCCGCTGCGGCACCAGCACCCCCGCCGCCTCCGCCAGCATCGCCCGGATGCGGGTCGACCGGACGCGGTCCAGCAGGTCCAGCACCTGATGGCCCGCCGTCGCCGCCTCCGCGGCCCGGCCGGCGCGGGCGAGGTCCCAGGCCAGCTCGGCCCGGTACAGAGCCAGGTTCCGGGTGAAGTGCGGGTCCTGGAGCCGGGTGGCCCGCAGCGCGTGCCGGGCCGCCCTCGACCAGTCGCCCAGCGCCGACCAGCACTGCGCCTGAAGCATCTCCAGCTCCGCCTCCCGGAAGAAGGTCATCCACTCCGGATCGGCGTCGCGCGGACCGCGCCCGAACGCGGTGTGCGCCCGCCCGATCGCCCGTTCGCAGCCGGTACGGTCCCCGAGCCCCGCCCGGCCCCCCGCCTCGCGCAGCGCGAGCAGGGCCAGCAGCCGGGGCGAGCCCAGCGGCTGCGCCGCCCGCTGCCCGGCCTCCGCCGCGCGCACGGACTCACGGGGCCGCCCGGTGTCCCGGGCCAGGAACGAGGTGTTGCAGAAGGCGTGCGCCTCCAGTGCCGCGTCACCGGCCACCCGTGCCGTCGCGAGCGCCTCCGCGTAGTGCGAGCGGGCGTCCTCGAACCGGCCCGAGTCATGGGCCAGCCAGCCCACCGAGATGGCCAGCTCGCCCGCCCCGGCATGCAGCCGGTCGGCGGTGGAACGCCTGGTGGCCGTCCCGGAGTCGAGCAGTGCGTACGCCGCCCGCAGCGGCCCGGACGCCCTGCGGTACAGGCCGTCGCCGCCGTGCCGGTCGTCGAGCAGCCGGATCTGCCGCACCGCCTTCTCGACGGCGCCGATCTCTCTCTCGCCGACCCGGCGCGGGTCGGGCGGGGCGGCGGCCGCGGCGGACGAGCCGCCGGGGCCCAGGGTCGTGGCGGCCATCGCGGTGGTGCCGCTCGTCATGAACACGCGACGCAGCACGTCGCTCTCCTCGTCGGTGTCGCTGTGGGGCGTAGGGGGCGGTGGGGTTTCGGCAGTGGCCCGCGCCGCCCGGCCGCGCACGGTTTCGCGCGGCGAGAAGCCCAGGTCCGCCAGGGTCGTCCCGGGGAACATGTGCCGGAAGACCCGTTCGTACGCGTAGTTCGGGCAGCGGATCTCCCCGGACTCCACGCGTCCGATGTACCGGGCGTCGCACGCGACCTGCTCACCGATCTCGCGGGCGGATCTGCGTACCGCGGCAGCGAACTCCCCGGCGGAGCGCTGTCCGCGCAGCCGCCGGAAGGCGAGGTTGGGAACTGCCCCTGTCGACACCATGGACCGGAACCTCTCTTCCGCAGCCGGGGTTCCTGCTTCCGGTGTCCCGGCGGAGCAAGAACGTACCTGCTGTGACAGGTCACACACGGAGCGTTTAAGGTCAAAGCCGGGCATCTCGCCCGCAATCCGCCATGAACTGCCACCCTTTGCGGCGGCGTGGCACCGTAGCCGTTGACGCAGTCGGCGCGTTGGTCCATGAGGAGACGGAAACCGGCTCCGCCCGGCGATGAGAGGAGAGGTCCCTTGTTGCATCCCGGCACGGAGACCGACGCACGGACGACTGCGACGACCCCGGCCGCGACGGGTGCCGCGGCACCCGCATCCACGGAGGACCACGGCGCCGAACCCTGCGACCTGGTGACCGTGCCGGCCCGCCAGGGGCTGGAGGCCGTGGACATCCTGCGCCGGGACACCGGGCAGGACATCGGCCCGGTCCTGCACGACGGCACCTGCGACACCCTCGGCTTCCTCGTACCGCCGGGGACCGCCGAGGCCTGGGACGTGCCGGGCAGCGCCTGCACACAGACCGCCGGCCGCGGGCTGCGCATCCCCGCCGAGCCGCCGGTCACCGGAAGCGGCTGGCTGCTGCCGCCCGAGGAGGACGCCCCGGTCACCGACCCGGCCGTGCTGCGGGCCGCCCTCGACCAGGCGGCCCGGCTGATCGAGGCGGCCGACAGCTGCCGCTGACCGCCGGCTCCCCGGCCGCGTGCCCATGAGCGGTCGGTTCCCCGGTCGCGCGCCCATAATGGGCAGGTGGGCGGGTTTCCCCGGCACGGCCGGTTCCACGCCGGTCCGGAGCGAAGAGCAGTGAGCAGGCACGAGCAGCGGTGGCACGTCGAGGAGGGTCGGGCGGGGGCGCGGGCGCCCGGAAGCGGTCCGACCGCAAGGCCGAGAACAGGACCGAACGCGGTGCCGGGCGCGCCGCGCGCAGGACGGAGCCCCTCGCCGAACCGGTGGACGGCTCCCTCGCCGAGCTGGTGCCCGACCGGGAGCGTCCGCACGCCTGGACGCTGACGCTGGACGGCGCCCCGCAGTCCCATGTGGACCTGGACGACCCCACGTTCCTGTCCTTCGAGTACCAGCGCCGGATCGGCCACATCGTCGATCTCGTCGCGCCCCCCGGACAGCCGCTGCACGTGGTGCACCTGGGCGGCGGCGCCTTCACGCTCGCCCGCTACATCGCCGCGACCCGGCCCCGCTCCACCCAGCAGGTCGTCGAGGTGGACGCCGCCCTGGTCGAACTCGTACGCCGGGAGCTGCCGTTGGACCCGCAGGCCAGGATCCGGGTCAGGGCCACCGACGCCCGTGCCGGGCTCGGGAAGCTCCAGGACGGCTGGGCGGATCTCGTCATCGCCGACGTCTTCAGCGGGGCCCGTACCCCCGCACACCTCACCAGCACCGAATTCCTCGCCGAGGTCCGCCGGGTCCTGAAGCCCGGCGGGAGTTACGTCGCCAACCTCGCGGACGGGCCACCGCTGACCCATCTGCGCGGCCAGATCGCCACCGCGGCCACGGTCTTCCCGGAACTGGCTCTCGCCGCCGACCCGACCGTGTGGCGCGGCCGCCGCTTCGGCAACGCCGTGCTGCTCGCCTCGGCCCTGCCGCTGAAGGTCGCGGAACTGACCCGCCGGGTGGCGACCGATCCGCATCCCGGACGCGTCGAACACGGTCGGGCGCTGGCCGACTTCACCGGTGGAGCGGCCGCGGTGAACGACGCGGACGCCAGGCCGTCCCCGGCACCGCCCCCCTCCGCCTTCGGCTGAGCAGCCGCCCTCCTCCGCCTTCGGCTGAGCAGCCGCACGAGTTCACCGTAACCGGCACATCCTGCACCATCGGGCCGCCCGCCGTCGCGATACCCCCGCGACCGACACCACCCGCACCCGGATGGCGTACGGTGCCGCCCATGGCAAGTGTGCTCGTGGTCGAGGACGACCAGTTCGTACGTTCCGCCCTCATCCGGCACCTGACCGAGGCGTCCCATACGGTGCGGAGCGTGGGCACCGCGCTCGAAGCGCTGCGCGAGGTCGCCCACTTCCGCTTCGACGTGGTCATCCTCGACCTCGGCCTGCCCGACCTCGACGGCGCCGAGGCGCTGAAGATGCTCCGGGGCATCACCGACGTACCGGTGATCATCGCCACCGCGCGGGACGACGAGAGCGAGATCGTCCGGCTGCTCAACGACGGCGCCGACGACTACCTGACCAAGCCGTTCTCGGTGGAGCACCTGTCCGCGCGGATGGCCGCCGTGCTGCGCCGCTCGCGCGCCGCCGGGAACGAGGCGCCGCCGCCGAGCGCGATCCGGGTCGGCGGGCTCGCCATCGATCCGCTGCGACGCCAGGCCGAACTGGACGGCGCCACCCTCGACCTGACCCGCCGCGAGTTCGACCTGCTCGCCTTCCTCGCCGGCCGGCCCGGGGTCGTCGTGCCCCGCAAGGAACTGCTGGCCCAGGTCTGGCAGCAGTCCTACGGCGACGACCAGACCATCGACGTCCATCTCTCCTGGCTGCGCCGGAAGCTGGGCGAGACGGCCGCGCGGCCGCGCTATCTGCACACCCTGCGCGGCGTCGGCGTGAAGCTGCAGCCACCCGTCCCGGAGCAGCCTGCATGAGATGGGCGCTGGTCAAGGTCTGTCTCGCCGTCACCGCGATGGTCGTGGTCGCCTTCGCGGTGCCCCTCGGCCTCGTCGTCAAGGAGATGGCCCGGGACCGTGCCTTTTCCGACGCCGAACGGCAGGCCGCCACCATCAATCCGACGCTCTCCATCACCACCGACCGCGATGAGCTCGAAACGGCCATCTTGACCACCGAATCGGGCGGCGCGGGCCGGATGGCCGTGCACATCCCCGCCGCCGACGAGCCGGACAGCCGGCCGCTGGAGATCGGCACCGGGCACGCCACCCGCGAAGACCTGGAGACCGTACGGGAATCGGGGCGCGCCGCGATCACCGAGGTGCCGGGCGGCTCCGCGCTGCTCCAGCCGACCGCGCTCGGCTCCGCGGACAACGCCGTCGTCGAGGTGTTCGTGCCCGAGGCCGAGGTCTCCAACGGCGTCGCCACCGCCTGGCTGGTGCTGGCGGGCGTCGGCATCGCGCTGATCGTCGGGTCCGTCGCGGTCGCCGACCGGCTCGGCGTACGGATGGTGGAGCCCGCCCAGCGCCTCGCGGGCGCCGCCCACGACCTGGGGGAGGGCCGGCTGGGCACCAGGGTCGCGGAGGAGGGCCCGGCCGAACTGCGCTCGGCCGCCGCCGCGTTCAACTCCATGGCCGACCAGGTCGTCCAGCTCCTCGCCAACGAACGGGAGCTGGCCGCCGACCTCTCGCACCGGCTGCGCACCCCGCTCACCGTCCTCCGGCTCAACGCCGCGTCGCTCGGCGAGGGACCGGCCGCGGAACAGACCCGGGCCGCGGTCCAGCAGCTGGAGCACGAGGTCGACATCATCATCAGGACCGCCCGCGAACAGCGCCCGGCGTCCCAGGGGCCGCACGGCGCGGCCGGGGCGGGCTGCGACGTCTCCGAGGTGATCCGGGACCGGATGGCGTTCTGGTCGGCGCTCGCCGAGGACGAGGGCCGCGAGGTGCGCCTCGCCGGGGTGGACCGGACGGTACGCATCCCGGTCGCCAGGCCCGAACTGGTCGCCGCGCTCGACGCGTTGCTCGGCAACGTCTTCCGGCACACCCCGGTGGGAACCGCCTTCGCCGTCGATGTGCACCACAGCGGAGACGCGGTGATCGTGCTGGTCTCCGACGCGGGCGGCGGGATCGACGACCCGGCGACGGCCCTGGCCCGGGGCGGCAGCGGCCGGGCGGGAGGCTCGAAGGGCGCGGTGGGGTCGACCGGGCTCGGCCTCGACATCGTCCGCCGGGTCGCGGAGTCCACCGGCGGCGACGTGCGGATCGGGCACTCGGTGCTCGGTGGCACGGAGGTGCGCGTCTGGATCGGCCTCGAAGTGCAACGGCCCGAACGGGACCGGCGCGGGCACCGGGTGGGGCGGCGGCGCGCAGCGGGGCGCCGGAACGCGGTCCTCCGATCCCGTTCCGGGAAGGCTTGAGGGCCTGACCTCCGGCAGGAGGCTCTGCCCGATCTCCGGCAGGAGGCTCTGCCCGACCTCCGGCCGGGACTCCGCCCGGTTCTCGGACGCGGCTCCGCCCGATCTCCGGTCGGGGCTTTAAAGGCTGCCGATGTGCTCCTTAAGGCGTTCATAAGAAGTCCGGCCAAAGGCAGAAGAGCGGCATTTGCCGGTTCCGCTGCGGCTAGCGTTCTCCTGAAGTCCCCGACCACCGAGTCCACAACCACGCGTACGAGCAGGCCCCTTGCCCCGGGGGCCGCAACTGTTCCCCGTTCCCCGTTCCCCGTTCCCCGTTCCCCGTTCCCCGTTCTCCTTTCTCCGTCCTCTGCTCTCCGTCCACCCCCAGCCCGCGCGTCCCGGCCGGCCAACTCCCCCCGACCGGCCGGGACGCGCGCCCCTTTCCGTCCCCGGCGACACGCCGCCACGGACCGCACGGGACGGACCCCGGTCCGCCCCGGTCCGCACTCGGCCCGCCCCGACCCGCCCCCGCCTCGGTCCGCCTTCAGCCCGCCCGGTTCACCGCCGACAGCACCGCCAGGATCGAGGCCGTCAGCACGGAGGTGTCCTGGCCCGCACCCCAGCGCAATTCACCGCCCACCCGGCACTCCACGTAGGCCATCGCCGGACTGCCCTGCCCCGAACCCGTCGCCTGCTCCGTGAAGTCCAGGATGTCCACCTCGATGCCCGCTGCGGCCAGCGCGCGGGTGAACGCCGACACCGGGCCGTTGCCCGTGCCCTCGTAGTCGCCCTCCCGGTCGTCCACCCGCAGCGTGCAGATGAACCGGTGCTCACCGGCCGGGTTCCGGTCCGTGGACCAGGAGGTCAGGGCCACGCTCCCGGCCCGCCCGGGGGTCAGGTACGTCGCGTCGAACAGCTCCCACAGATCCTTGGGCGTGGCCTCCAGACCGCTGTCGTCGGTCGCGGCCTGCACCGTACGGGAGAAGTCCGCGCGCAGCCGGGCCGGCAGGTCCACCCCGTAGTTGCTCCGCAGCAGATGGGCGATGCCGCCCTTGCCGGACTGGCTGTTGACCCGGATGACGGCCTCGTACGTACGCCCCACATCCGCCGGGTCGATCGGCAGATACGGCACCGACCACAGCTCGGAGCCGCTGCTCGCGTGATGGGCGAAGCCCTTGCTGATGGCGTCCTGGTGGGTGCCGGAGAACGCGGTGTACACGAGATCCCCGCCGTAGGGATGGCGGGGCGCCACCGGCAGCCGGTTGCAGTACTCGACCGTGCGGCGGATCTCGTCGATGTCGGAGAAGTCGATCATCGGATCGACGCCCTGGGCATGCAGATTGAGGGCCAGGTTGACCAGGTCGACGTTGCCGGTGCGCTCCCCGTTGCCGAACAGGCAGCCCTCCACCCGCTGCGCGCCCGCCAGGACGGCGAGTTCGGCGCACGCGGTGCCGGTGCCGCGGTCGTTGTGCGGATGGACGGAGAGGATCACCGAGTCCCGCCGGTCCAGATGGCGGTGCATGTACTCGATCTGGTCCGCGTACACATTGGGCGTCGCGATCTCCACCGTGGCGGGCAGGTTGTGGATGACCGGCCGGTCGGGCGAGGCGTCCCACAGCTCGGTGAGGCTGTTGCAGATCTCCAGGACGAAGTCCGGCTCGGTGAGGATGAACACCTCGGGGGAGAACTCGAACCGGATGTCCGCCCCGGGCCGCGCCCGCGCCAGCCGTTCCATCTGCCGCGCGGACTTCATGACGGTGCCGTGCACCTCGGCCCTGCCCCGGCCGAGCACCACGTCGCGCCAGACGGGCGCGGTCGGGATGTACAGGTGGACGACCGCGCGGGCCATCCCCTCGACGGACTCGAAGGTCCGCTCGATCAGGTCCGGCCTGGCCGGGGTGAAGACGACCACGGTGACGTCGTCCGGCACCGCGTCGCTCCCGGCCAGATGCCGGACGAAGTCGAAGTCGGTGCGGCTCGCGGACGGATAGCCGATCTCGATCTCCTTGAACCCCATGGCGACGAGCAGATCGAACATCCGGCGCTTGCGCGGTGTGTCCATGGGCTCCGCCAGCGCCTGGTTGCCGTCGCGCAGGTCCACGGGCACCCAGAGCGGGGCGCGCTCGATACGGGCCTGCGGCCAGGTGCGGCCGGTCAGGGGTACCTCGACGCGGTCGAACGCCGAACGGTAGCGGTGCGAGGGCATGGAGCTCGCCCGCTGCGGATTCCAGCGGGGCGCGTCGGCGGGCACGGGCCCGCGCGGGGTACAGACGGTGGGGAAGCCGTGCATCGGTGACAGACGGTCGGACATGAAGAGGGCTCTTCTCGGATCGCCGGATGCGACCGGCGCAGCACGGCACCCCGCGGCGGGGTGCCGGTCGCTTCAGGCCCCGCCGCGGCAGCCGAGAAGAAGGAGACCGCTGTGCGTCATGGCCGGTAGAGTAGCCAGAAAGCAAGTCCTCAGACAACCTGACAGGTGAATCCCGGTGTCCTCGCTCGGTCCGCTCCGCCCCAGCCCCCTGGTCGAACAGGCCACGAACCATCTGCGCGAGCAGATCACCGAGGGGCACTGGCCGGTCGGCATGCGGATCCCCGGCGAGACGACCCTGGCCAGGACGCTCGGCGTGGGCCGCTCCACGGTCCGCGAGGCGGTGCGCACCCTGGCCACCCTCGGACTGCTCCGGTCCCGGCAGGGCGCGGGCGTCTTCGTCATCGCCGACCGGGTGACGGAGGACTGGCCGACGAGGCTGCGCCGGGCCGCGATCGCCGATGTGTACGAGGTGCGCATGCTGATCGAGGTGCAGGCCGCCCGGCTGGCCGCACGGCGCCGCACGGACGAGGACCTGTCCGCGCTGGACGAGGCGCTCACCGCGCGGCGGGCGGCCGGCGCCGGGGGAGACGCGGAGTTCGTCGACGCGGACATCGCGTTGCACCGGGCCGTGGTGGCCGCCGCGCACAACCCCGTACTCACCGACCTCTTCGGCGAGTTCGCGCCCGCGCTGCGGCAGGGGCTCATCGACCTCGTGGAGCTCTTCGGCCTGCGCCGTGAGAACCCGGACCACGGCGACGCCACCCATGACGCGTTGGTGCGGGCCGTGGTGGCCGGGGACGCGGAGTCGGCGGGCCGGGCCGCGCAGACGGAACTCGAAGCCACGCTGGCCCGGTTGCGGGCGGCGTAGGGCCGGGCGGCCCTCACGACTGCGGGCGGCGTGCGCCGGGCCGTCTCCAGCACCTGCGTGATGTGGGGCGGTCTTCGTGACCGTGGGCGGCGCAGGGGCGGGCAGCCTTCACGACTGCGCGCGGTACTGGCAGGGCGGCCTTCGCGACGCGGTTGTTCCGAAGCCCGGGTCCGCCACCGGCTTCGGAGGAAGAAGGCGGACGTACGCCGTCGACCCCCGGCTGCCCCCGCCGCGCGGCGTCCCGTTCACCTTCCGGCGGCTGGGCGGGTGTGAACCGGGGATGGCGGGAGCCGCTCGCCGCGACGGGCCGAAACGTGGCCCGGCAGGGCGGCCCGGCGCGGTGGAACCTCCCCGCCGGGCCGCCGGCCTGCACTTTCTCCGGGCAGTGCGAAACCCCGGGCGGCGCGGCCGACTTGTGGCAAGACCTCGGAGGGACACGGTCCCGTGACTTGCCGGACACGCTCGGGCAACGGAAGCGCCTTCAACTCTTGACACCCACCCCTCCGAGGCAGGAACCTTCCGACATCGATGCATGGGAGCGCTCCCACGTCGGGTGGGTCCGCCCACCCGAACGGCACCACGCGCGCCCTCCCCCACCGGAGCGCCCCCGGAGCGCCCCGCCCCGGAAGCCCCGCCCCTGAACCTCACCCCGGTACGTCACCCCCGGAACGTCCCACCCCGGAACAAGGAGTAGTGGAATGCGCATCACCCGCACCGTCACCGGCCGGAGCCGCAGAGCCGCGGTCCTGGCCACCACCGGCCTGACGGTCTCGGCCCTGCTGCTGACCGGCTGCAGCAGCGACTCGGACCCGTCGGGCAGCACCGGCCCCGACGCGAACGGGAACGTCACGCTGACGGTCGCCGACTTCGGGCAGTTCGGCTACAAGGAGGCCGGGCTCTTCGCCAAGTACCACGAACTGCACCCGAACATCACGGTCAAGGAGAACGTCACCGCCGACGAGCAGGTCTACTACCCGAAGTTCCTCCAGCAGCTCAACACGGGCAGCGGGCTGGCCGACGTCCAGGGCATCGAGGTCGGCCGGGTGAAGGAGCTCGTCGACACCAAGGCGGACGCCTTCGCCGACCTGGCCGGGGTCATCGACGCCGACCAGTGGGTCGGCTGGAAGGCGCTGCAGGCCACCACCGACGCGGGCAAGGTCATCGGCGCGGGCACCGACATCGGCCCGATGTCGCTCTGTTACCGCCGCGACCTGTTCGAGCAGGCCGGCCTGCCGGCCGACCGCGAGGAGGTCGCCGCCAAGGTCGCCGGAGGCTGGGACGACTACCTCAAGCTCGGCGAGGAGTACAAGAAGAAGGCCCCCAAGGGCACCTTCTACATGGACTCGGCCAGCGCCATGTACAACAGCGTGGTCTCCTCCAACGAGGAGCAGTACTACGCCAAGGACGGCAAGGCGATCTACAAGGACAGCGCCGGCGTCAAGGCGGGCTGGAGCCTCGCCGCCGAGGCCGCCGGGAAGGATCTGACCGCCGGCCTGGCCCAGTTCCAGGACCCGTGGAAGGCCGCACTGCGCAAGGGCACGGTCGCCACGGTCGCCTGCCCCGCGTGGATGGCCGCGCAGATCGCCACGTACGCCGGTGACGAGTTCAAGGGCAAGTGGGACATCGCCCGTACTCCGGGCCGGACCGCGGCCAACTGGGGCGGCTCCTTCCTCGCCGTGCCCGCCAAGGGCAAGAACGTCGAGGAGGCGCAGAAGCTCGTCAAGTGGCTGACCGCCCCTGAGCAGCAGGCCGCCGTGTTCAAGGCCGTCGGTGTCTTCCCGTCGAACAAGGGCGCCTACGAGCTCCCCGAGGTGAAGAGCGCCAAGCTCGCGTACTTCAACAACGCCCCCATCGGTGCGATCTACGCCGAGGAGGCCCAGGTCATCCCCGCGGCCGTGCTGGGCCCGAAGGACGGCATCATCAAGGACAGCATCTCCACCCAGATCAACAACATGGAGCAGCGGGGCACCAAGCCCGACGACGCCTGGAAGGCCGCCACGGAGGCCATCGACAAGGTGATCGGCTGAGAATCCCCATCGACGCGGGCGGCCGGGACCCCCACATCCGCGTCCCGGCCCGCCCGCACCGGGGCCGCCCCCAGGGCCTGTCCGCCGGATCACGGCCGGGGCCCGACCCCGATCCGCCGGACGGACCCCGCCCGCCGGCCCCGCCCGCCGGCCCCGCGCACGGACTCCGACACCACCGCCGGACCCGACCGGAAATCCGGCCCGCCCCCGCGGTGTCGGCACACCCCAGTGAAGGACTCCCCTCTGTGGCAACCTCGATCCCCGCCCGGGGCGCACCCGGTCCGAAGCCGGGCCGTCGCGTCCCGAGGGCCATGTCCCCCGGCCGCCAGGCATGGCGCGGCCGGCTGTGGCGATTCGACGACAAGGCGTCCCCCTACGCCTACATCGCCCCCTTCTTCCTCGTCTTCGGCGCCTTCGGGCTCTACCCCCTCCTCTACACCGGCTGGATCGCCCTGCACCGGGTGGAGATGATCAGCCTCGACCGGATGGAATGGGTCGGCTGGGAGAACTTCAGCAGGGTCCTCCAGGACCCGGAGTTCTGGACGGCCGTCGGCAACACCTTCGTCATCGGCGTGATCTCCACCGTCCCGCAGCTGCTGGTGGCGCTGGGTCTGGCCCACCTGCTGAACTACAGGCTGCGCGCCAGCACCTTCTGGCGGACGGTGATCCTCACCCCGTACGCCACCTCCGTGGCCTCCGCCGCCCTGGTCTTCGCCCTCGTCTTCCGCGCCGACGGCGGTCTGCTGAACTGGGCCCTCGACCTCATCGGTCTCGGCGACACCAACTGGGCCAACGGCCACTGGTCGTCCAAGATCGCCATCTCGGTCATCGTGATCTGGCGCTGGACCGGCTACAACGCCCTGATCTACCTGGCCGCGATGCAGGCCGTCCCGTCCGACCTCTACGAGGCGGCCTCGCTCGACGGCGCCTCGCGCTGGCAGCAGTTCCGCAACGTGACGATCCCGGCGCTGCGGCCCACGATCCTCTTCACGATCGTCATCTCGACCATCGGGTCGATGCAGCTGTTCGGCGAGCCGCTGCTCCTGGAGGGCGGCACCATCGGAGCGCAAGGGGGCAACGAGCACCAGTACGAGACGCTCAGCGTCTACCTCTACAACTACGGCTGGAAGCTCGGACACCTCGGTCCGGCCGCCGCGGTCGCCTGGGCCATGCTCGCCCTGCTGCTGCTCATTGCCGCGATCAACTGGCTCGTCGGGCGCTCCGTGCGCAAGACCTCGGCCTGACCGGGAGCGATACCCATGACCACGACCAGCCCCGTCACCGCCCCGGACCACCGCCAGGTGTCCAGGGCCGCAGTCCCCGGCACTCCTTCGCGGCGCAGCAGGTTCAAGCAGGGCGCGGGCCGCCAGCACCACGCCGGCCCCTTCGCCTACGTCGCCCTCGCCGTCGTCGGCATCGGCTCCCTCTTCCCGCTGTACTGGACACTCGTCGCCGCGTCCCGTACCCAGGACGAGATACTGGACACCACCCCGCCGTTCGTCCCCGGCGGCAACCTGTTCCACAACCTCGAAGCGGCCTGGGAACAGGCCCATCTCGGCAAGGCCATCTGGAACACGCTCGTCGTGTCCGCGAGCATCACCGCGGCGACGCTCTTCTTCTGCACCCTGGCCGGCTACGCCTTCGCCAAGATGCGCTTCAGGGGCCGCGGCGCACTGATGACCGCGGTCGTCGCCACGCTCACGATCCCGCCCCAACTCAGCGTCGTACCGCTGTTCATGATGATGTCCGACATCGGCTGGGGCGGTCAGCTGGAGTCGGTGATCTTCCCGACGCTGGTGAGCGCGTTCGGAGTGTTCTTCATGCGGCAGTACCTCAGCGAGGCGCTGCCCTACGAACTCATCGAGGCGGGCAAGGTGGACGGGGCGAACAACCTCCGCGTCGTGTGGAGCATCGTGCTCCCCGTGGCCCGCCCGGCCATGATGGTGCTCGGCATGCTCACCTTCGTACAGGCCTGGAACGACTTCTTCTGGCCGTACCTCGCCCTGAACCAGGAGAACCCCACGCTCCAGGTGGCCCTCGGCCAGCTGAGCGCCTCCTACGTCCCCGACCAGAGCATCGTGATGGCGGGCGCGCTGATCAGCACCCTCCCGCTGCTCGTGGTCTTCGTGGTCTTCGGCAAACGGATCGTCGGCGGGATCATGTCCGGCGCCGTCAAGGGCTGATACCGAACCATTCACTTCCATCCCCGCCCAACCATCCTGGGAGCGCTCCCGTATGACTGCCGTACGACCCGACACCGCCCCGAAGGCCGCACCCGAGGCGGCCGAATTCCCGACCGGCTTCGTCTGGGGGGCGGCCACGGCCGCGTACCAGGTCGAGGGCGCCGCCGCCGAGGACGGCCGGACCCCCTCCATCTGGGACACCTTCAGCCACACCCCGGGCAAGGTCCTCGGCGGCGACACCGGAGACATCGCCGCCGACCACTACCACCGCTACCGCGACGACGTGGCGCTGATGAAGCGGCTCGGCCTGACGGCCTACCGCTTCTCCGTCTCCTGGCCCCGGGTGCAGCCCACCGGCCGCGGCCCCGCCGTCGAACGCGGCCTGGACTTCTACCGCAGGCTCGTCGACGAACTCCTCGAAGCGGGCATCGCACCCGTCGCCACCCTCTACCACTGGGACCTGCCCCAGGACCTGGAGGACGCGGGCGGCTGGCCCCAGCGGGTGACCGCCGAACGCTTCGCCGACTACGCCGACATCATGGCCGGGGCCCTCGGCGACCGGGTCACCACCTGGACCACCCTCAACGAACCGTGGTGCTCGGCCTTCCTCGGCTACGGCTCCGGCGTGCACGCCCCGGGCCGCACCGAGCCCGCCGCCGCGCTGCGCGCCGCCCACCACCTCAACCTCGCCCACGGCCGGGCGACCGAGGTCCTGCGCGACCGCCTCCCCGCCACCGCGCAGATCTCGGTCACCCTCAACCTCCACCACGTCCGCCCGCTGACCGGCAGCGCCGCCGACGCGGACGCCGCCCGCCGGATCGACGCGGTGGGCAACCGGATCTTCACCGGCCCGATGCTGCACGGCGCGTACCCCGAGGACCTGATCGCCGACACCGAGCACCTGGTCGACTGGTCGGAGCTGGTCCACGACGGCGACCCGGCGGTCATCTCCCGGCCGGTCGACGTCCTGGGCGTCAACTACTACACACCGACGCTGGTCTCCACGCCCGCCGACGGCGCCGGCGACGCACGCGACGACGGCCACGGCAACAGCGACCACTCCCCGTGGCCCGGCTCCGAACACGTGGCCTTCCACCTCGCCGAGGGCCGTGCGCGCACCGCCATGAACTGGGCGATCGACCCCGACGGACTGTACGAGCTCCTCATGGACGTGGCCCGGGACAACCCCGGCCTGCCGCTGATGGTCACCGAGAACGGCGCGGCCTTCGACGACCAGGTCTCGCCCGACGGCCGGGTCGAGGACCCCGAGCGGATCGAGTACCTGCGCGGCCACCTCGACGCGGTGCGACGGGCCGTGGCCGCCGGGGCGGACGTACGCGGCTACTTCCTCTGGTCCCTGATGGACAACTTCGAGTGGGGCTACGGGTACTCCAAGCGCTTCGGCGCCGTCTACGTCGACTACGACACCCAGCGCCGCATCCCCAAGGCGAGCGCCCACTGGTACGCCGACGTCATCCGGCGCCAGCGTAGGATGGGAGCGCTCCCAGAGGGGTGATGCGGAGCGGCAGCCCGTCCCCGGACGGGCTGCCGGAGAAGCCGATCACAGGACTTGGCCCGGCCACCCGGCTGTGAGAAATTGACCGCGAACGGGAGGCAGCCATGACGGCAGCGCGAGTACGGAGCGGTGGCCGGCCCACGCTCGAAGAAGTCGCGGCACGGGCAGGGGTGGGGCGTGGCACGGCCTCGCGGGTCATCAACGGCTCACCGCGGGTCAGCGCACAGACCCGCGAGGCGGTGGAGGCGGCCGTCGCCGAGCTGGGCTACGTGCCCAATCGCGCGGCCCGCGCCCTCGCCGGGAACCGTACGGACGCCATCGCCCTGGTGGTGCCCGAGTCGGAGACCCGATTCTTCGCCGAGCCGTACTTCTCCGACATCGTCCGCGGTGTCGGGGCGGCGCTCGCCGACACCGAGATGCAGCTGCTGCTCACTCTCGCCGGCAACGACCGCGAGCGCCGCCGGCTGGCCCAGTACCTGACCGCGCACCGCGTCGACGGGGTGCTGATGGTCTCCGTCCACGCCGACGACCCGCTGCCCGACCTGCTGGAACAGCTCGGCATGCCGGCCGTGATGGGCGGTCGCAGATCGGCCTCCGAGACGCTCGCCGCGGTCGACTCCGACAACTTCGGGGGCGCCCGCGCCGCGGTCGGCCACCTGGTGACCCGGGGCCGCCGCGCCATCGCCACGATCACCGGGCCCGGGGACGTCCACGGTGCGCAGCGCCGCCTGGACGGCTACCGCGCCGCGATCCACGAGGCCGGTCTCGAACCGGACGAGCGGCTGATCGGCCCCGCCGACTTCTCCGAGGAGGGCGGCGCCCGCGCCATGCGTGAACTGCTGGCCCGCCGCCCCGACGTCGACGCGGTCTTCGCCGCCTCCGATGTGATGGCCGCGGGCGCCCGCCAGGTCCTGCGCGAGGCCGGCCGCCGCATCCCGGACGACGTGGCCCTCATCGGCTTCGACGACTCGGCGGTGGCCCGCCACATGGACCCGGCCCTCACCAGCGTCCGCCAGCCGATCGAGGAGATGGGCCGCACCATGGCCCGCGTGCTGCTCAAGGAGATCGCGAGCGAGACCCAGGAACGTCCCCAGATCGTGCTCCCCACCGAACTGGTCGTCCGCGACTCCTCGTGACGGGCGCCACCCGGCTGCCGGGGGCGGGAATTCCTTTCTCTGCGGTGCGCCGCCCCGGAACCTTTCCTGGACGGGGTTCTGTGGCTGCCGGTCCGGGACCTGCTCCCCCCGGGGCCGGGGAGAGGGCATACGGACAGGGGGGCGGGCATGCGGACGGGGAGCGGGCATGCCGGAGCGCCGGCCTGCCGGCCTGCCGAATTCATGGGAGAGGGCTGGTTGAGAGCCTGGCTCGGGCAGTCTCCGAAGGTCTGCTGCCTGATGGAGTGAGGATGCGGTGACCCCGGCGTTCTGCCGCGAACGGGAGAGCGGACCGTTTCGTGAGATCAGTGCCTTCTTCGGAGGCTCCGCTGATGCCCAGGTGTACCGCTGGTCAGAAGAGGAAGGTCCTCTTCCTCTTCCTCTTCTTGCGCTCGATGGCACGCTGCCAAACGAGAACGGCGGGGATGAACCGGCGGCGCCCGAGTCGTGTACCGGCGCACCGGCCCGTTGCGTTCCCGGGCAGTGCCCCTCGCGCGCCGGAGCCGCCGGAGCGGCGCCGGATGCCCCCGAGGCCCCGGCCTCAAGACTTCGAGGCCCCGAGGCCCTGAGGCCCCAGCTTCAAGACCCCGAGACCCCAGGCCCAAGTCCCTGGACATGAAGAAGGCCTGACCCGTTTTCACAGGTCAGGCCTTGATCATTCAGGGTGAGTAACGGGACTCGAACCCGCGACATCCTGGACCACAACCAGGTGCTCTACCATCTGAGCTATACCCACCATGTCCGGTCTTTTTCTGACCGGCCGAGAAAAAGTGTACAGGGTCCGAGAGGGTGCTCGCGCCCCAGTTGTTCAGCCGCCGGTCCCGACCCCCGAAAGGGCTATGACCAGCGGCTTCACGAGGTCCTACGGTGCGGGCGGTGCGACACGGGCCGCGACGGCCTTCGCGCGCTCCGAGTCCGGGCCGGGCTGCGGCACGAAGACCGCCTCGCGGTAGTAGCGCAGCTCCGTGATGGAGTCACGGATGTCCGCGAGCGCCCGGTGGTTGCCGTTCTTGGCCGGGCTGTTGAAGTACGCCCTCGGGTACCAGCGGCGCGCCAGCTCCTTGATCGAGGAGACGTCGACGATCCGGTAGTGCAGGTAGCCCTCCAGGGCCGCCATGTCCCGCGCCAGGAATCCGCGGTCGGTGGAGACCGAGTTCCCGCAGAGCGGGGCCTTGCCGGGCTCCTTCACATGCTCGCGGACGTAGTTCAGCACCTGGGCCTCGGCGTCGGCCAGGGTGGTGCCCCCGGCCAGCTCGTCGAGGAGGCCCGAGGCGGTGTGCATCTGCCGCACCACCTCGGGCATGGTCTCCAGGGCCGCGTCCGGCGGGCGGATCACGATGTCCACCCCTTCACCGAGCACGTTCAGCTCCGAGTCGGTGACCAGCGCGGCCACCTCGATGAGTGCGTCTTCCGTCAACGAGAGCCCGGTCATCTCGCAGTCGATCCACACCATGCGGTCGTTCATGGCCCCACCCTACGGGGCGCTCCGTTGACCCGGCAGGGTCGGGCGCTGGGTCGTGTACGCGTCGGGGCCGGGTTTCCCCTGCTCCGACTGGACCGGGCCGGCCGTCGGCGACGTGATGACATGCGGGCCCGGCGAGCTCGCCGTGGCCGTGGCACGCCGGATCGACGCACTGCCCTGGGCGGGCACGATCGGCTCGATCACCGGGGCCACCGGCTCCGCGCCACCGCCCTGCGGACGGCGGGCCCGGTAGGCGGCCCGGTACGCGGCGGGGGAGGAGCCCAGCTGTCGCCGGAAGTGTCCGCGCAGGGCGACCGGCGAGCGGAAGCCGCAACGGCCCGCCACCTCGTCGACCGAGTACTCGGACGTCTCCAGCAGCCGCTGCGCCTGGAGCACCCGCTGGGTGATCAGCCACTGGAGCGGTGCGCTGCCGGTGAGCGAACGGAACCTGCGGTCGAAGGTCCGCCTGCTCATGTAGGCGCGCGCGGCCAGCGTCTCCACGTCGAACTGCTCGTGCAGATGCTCCAGTGCCCAGGCCACGACCTCTGCGAGCGGGTCGGAGCCGATCTCCTCAGGTAAAGACCTGTCGAGGTAGCGCTCCTGACCGCCACTGCGCCGCGGCGGCACGACGAGCCGGCGGGCGAGTGCCCCGGCGGCCTCCGTGCCGTGGTCCGTGCGGACTATGTGCAGACAGAGATCGATGCCGGCGGCCGTGCCGGCGGAGGTGAGCACGTCGCCGTCGTCGACGAAGAGCTCACGCGGATCCACGTGGACCGACGGATAGCGCTTGGCCAGCGTCGGTGCGTACATCCAGTGCGTGGTCGCCGGACGGCCGTCCAGCAGGCCGGCGGCGGCGAGCACGAACGCCCCCGTGCACAGCCCGACGATGCGGGCACCCTCCTCGTGGGCGCGGCGCAGCGCCTCCAGCGCCTCGGCGGGCGGCGGCGAGGTGATCGAACGCCAGGCGGGCACCACGACGGTGCCGGCCCTGCTGATCGCCTCCAGCCCGTAGGGCGCGGTGAGTTCGAGTCCCCCGGTGGTCCGCAGCGGCCCTTCTTCCCCGCCACAGACGAGGAGTCGGTAGCGCGGAACTCCCGCGTCCTGGCGGTCGATTCCGAACACGGAGAGCGGGATCGAGCTCTCGAAGATGGGGCCGCCGCTGAACAGCAGCACGGCGACGACTTCTCGTCGTCGACGGCCACTGAGCTTCCGTACAGCCTCCGTTGCGGCGGCGGAGTCCTGGCTCATGACGCTAAGCCCCCCTCGGTGTTCGCGTCTCCCTGGTCCTTACGGGCCTGTCGCTCCTGCACTTTTCCCCTCGGTCCTGCACGAGTTCCCCAGACTTCGATGCCCAAGATCGAATCTACTGCGTCCCGTGGTGCCGGCGTGACAAGTTCACCAACCGGCGTTATGTCGACAAGGCAACTTGGCGGGATGCATTCGATCACGAAGCGTTTCATCCGGTGGACGCCCAGGGAAGTGCGCTTGGCGTTCATGGCCCGTCCCCGTCGGGTGGAAGCGTACCGCGCGGTCTCTTCCTGCCTGGTGACAAGGGGGTTGATCGGCCAAATCGACAAGGTGTCGGTAGGGGTATGAAGTTGGCTGAAAATAGATGGTTGTGCGTGTGTGATTCAGTCATTGAACCGGCGCACAACCCGGGTGATCAACCGCTTCTTTGCGCCCCCTGGGCAGGTCGGACGGCTGATCGTACGGATCGGACCGGTGGCAACCGAATGCGATCGGATTCCGCCGGGCGGGCCGGTGTCCGTCGTCGGCCGGCGGCTCGCCGGGAACGGGGCGGGCGGTCCGGAACGGGTGCGGTGCGACGCACGGGGCCGGTTCGCCGCCCCGCCGCCGGCGCCGGCGTGATGATCGACGCGGCGGCCGCACCGGGGCGCGGGGGGCCTCCGGCGTCCCGTACGGGTGACGGACGGGACCCGTCCGGTCACCGAGGGCGGCCGTCCGGGCCCGACGGCGTCGGTGTACGGCACAAGCGGCATTGCCATCCGGGTCCGCCTCGGGCATGCTCCGTGAAACGTCGCGCGCGCTTTGCGCGGGTCTGGGCAGTGGAGGAGTGGCGCCGTACCCTTGGGGGTAAGGGGTTGGGAAGATGATTCCCGGACACCGCAACACCGCCCGCTGACGCACCTTCCCCAAGTCGCTCTCCTCACGAGGACTCTCTTCGCCGAGACACCGATGGCCGGTCACGAAATCCCCGAACCCGCCGACCGCAAGCAGGTGGCCGACCCCGTGTCGGACCCGCAGACGGTCGAAGAAACACGTCATTCCTGCGACCCCGCGTTCCGCCATGGGGTCGTCGTCGGCTTCGACGGCTCGACCTCCAGCGAGCGCGCCCTCGCCTATGCCATCGGGATGGCCCGAAGATCGGGCTCCGGTCTGATCATCGTGCATGTCGCCAATCGGCTGCCGACCACGGTCTGGGCAGGCTGCGAGCCGCCCGTCTTCGTGGATGTGCCCGACCACCGCACCGAGGTGCTCGGCCTGGAGCTCGCCTGCGCGGACTACCTCTCCGAGGTCCCCTGGGTCCTCGTCGAGCGCGGCGGGGACATCTGTCACGAGCTGGAGGAGGTCGGCCGGGAGTACTCGGCCGACGCCATCGTCGTCGGCTCCACGCACGGCATCGTCGGCCGGATCTTCGGCTCGGTGGCGGGGCGCCTCGCGCGGCGCGCGCAGCGCCCGGTCGTCGTCATCCCCTGATCGCCCGGCGCCCCGGAAGTCCCTTTCGTCACTTCTGTGGCCCGTCGTGGCGCCCTCTTTCGATGTGGCGTCAAATCGCCTTCGTAAACCGGCATTTGATGTCCGACAGAGGTGAATTGCGTGCTTGTGAAGGGTATATGACAGGTACTCGGATGGGGCTCGGCGCCGGTCGTACCGGGGCGCACGTGCTGCCGGCCGGGGTGTGACGGTCAGGGCCGGAACGGCGGCCGGGCCGGTGCGCCGGGGCAGCCGCCGGCGGCAGTGGAACGGCCCCGTACCCGCGGTGGCGGCGGGTACGGGGCCGTTCTGCGGGTACGGGGCCCGCCCGGCAGGGCGCGCACGCGGGACCGTGCCCGCGGCGGCCGTGCGCGGGGGCTACTCGACGGTGACGGACTTCGCCAGGTTGCGCGGCTTGTCGATGTCACGGCCCATGGCCAGCGCGGTGTGGTACGCGAAGAGCTGGAGCGGGATGCCCATCAGGATCGGGTCCAGCTCGTTCTCGTTCTTCGGCACGACGATGGTGTGGTCGGCCTTCTCCTGCACCTGGTGGGCGACCGCGAGGATGCGGCCGCTGCGGGCCTTGATCTCCTCCAGCGCGGCGCGGTTCTTCTCCAGCAGATCGTCGTCCGGCACGATCGCGACCGTCGGCATCGCGGGCTCGATCAGCGCCAGCGGCCCGTGCTTCAGCTCGGAGGCCGGGTACGCCTCGGCGTGGATGTACGAGACCTCCTTGAGCTTCAGCGCGGCCTCACGGGCGACGGGGAAGCCGCGCACCCGGCCGATGAACATCATCGACTTGGCGTCCGCGTACTCGGCCGCCATCTTCTTGATCTCGTCCTCGTTCGCCAGGATCTCGCTGATCTGGGCGGGCAGCCTGCGCAGCCCGTCGATGATCCGCTTGCCGTCGGCGACCGACAGGTCCCGGATCCGGCCCAGGTGCAGGGCGAGCAGCGCGAACGCGACGACCGTGTTGGTGAAGCACTTGGTGGAGACGACACAGACCTCGGGACCGGCGTGGACGTACGTGCCGCCGTCGGCCTCCCGGGCGATCGCGGAGCCCACCACGTTGACGACCCCGAGCACCCGGGCGCCCTTGCGCTTGAGCTCCTGGACGGCGGCCAGCACGTCGTACGTCTCACCGGACTGCGAGACCGCGACGTACAGCGTGTCCGGGTCCACCACCGGGTTGCGGTACCGGAACTCGGAGGCGGGCTCGGCGTCCGCGGGGATGCGGGCCAGCTCCTCGATCAGCTGGGCGCCGATCTGGCCCGCGTGGTACGACGTGCCGCAGCCGAGGATCTTGATCCGCCGGACCCCGCGCGCCTCGCGGGCGTCCAGGTTGAGGCCGCCCAGGTGCACGGTGGCGAACCGGTCGTCGATCCGCCCGCGCAGCACCCGGTCGACGGCGTCGGCCTGCTCGGAGATCTCCTTGTGCATGTACGTGTCGTGGCCGCCCATGTCGTACGACTCGGCCTCCCACTCCACGGTGGTCGGCGTGGCCGTCGTGGACGAGCCCTCCGTGGTGTACGTACGGAAGTCGTCGGCCTTGAGGGTGGCCATCTCGCCGTCGTCCAGGGTGACGACCTGGCGGGTGTGGGCGACCAGCGCGGCGACGTCCGAGGCGACGAACATCTCCTTCTCGCCGATGCCGAGCACTACCGGGGAGCCGTTGCGGGCGACCACGATGCGGTCGTTGAAGTCGGCGTGCAGGACGGCGATGCCGTACGTGCCCTCGACCGAGCGCAGCGCCTCGCGGACCTTCTCCTCCAGGGTCTCCGCCTGGGCGCGGGCGATCAGGTGGACCAGCACCTCGGTGTCGGTCTCGGAGAGGAAGACGACACCGTCGGCGACGAGCTTCGCACGGAGCTCGGAGGCGTTGTCGATGATGCCGTTGTGGACGACGGCGACCTTGTTGTCCGCGTCCAGGTGCGGGTGCGCGTTCTCGTCGCTCGGGGCGCCGTGGGTGGCCCAGCGGGTGTGGGCGATACCGGTGGTGCCGGTGAAACGCTTGGGGACGCGGGCCTCCAGCTCGCGGACCCGGCCCTTCGCCTTGACCATCCGCAGGGCGGCGGGCCTGCCGGCCGACGCCTTGCCGGTGATGACGATGCCCGCGGAGTCGTAACCCCGGTACTCCAGCCGCTGCAGCCCTTCCAGCAGCAGCGGGGCCACATCACGCTTCCCGATATATCCGACGATTCCGCACATGGATTCTCTGCCCCTCCATCGACGTACCTGTGGTGCCCGTCGCCCAGCCGTGGGTTCTTCAGCCGTAGACGATGCGGCGCAGCTGGCGGAGCGAGAGCTCCGGCGGCGCGACCGCCCGGTGCGGCAGCTCGGCCGCGATCCGTTCGAAGATCTCCGCGTTGACCAGGCCGCCGGACTGCAGTTCGCGGTGGCGGCGGCGGACGAAGTCGTCGGTCGTCTCGTCGAAGTACGCCAGCACGTCGAGGATCACCCGGGCGGCTTCACCGCGCTGGAGCGCGGTGCTGCGCACCAGGTGATCGATGAGGTCGTCATGCGACGCGCGGCGTTCGAGCACTCGTTGATATTGCGGCGGTCGGGGCGCTTACGCAACAATTCTGCCCGATATCGGGCAGGGAAGCGTGTGATTGCCGTCTCGAATGGCCTCGAACGGGTCGGGGTGCCCGCTCGGAGGTTCTGCGGGCACCTGCTCGGACGTTCCTTCGGGGTGCCCGCTCAGAGGTTCTTGAGAACGGCCTGCTTGGCGGCGGCGAACTCGTCGTCGGTGAGGACTCCGGACCGGTGCAGCTCACCGAGCTCGCGCAGCCGTCGCAGCAGGACGTCGTGATCGTCGCCGGCGGGCGCGGGTACGGGTGGTGCGGCCGGGGCCGCGACCTCGGCGGGCGCGGCCCCTCCGGCCTCTCCCACCCCGACGGCCCCGACGGCCCCGGCCGTCCTCCCCGCCGTCCCGGGCAGCCGCACCAGTACCGCCGCCGCGACCAGTACCGCCGTGTACTCCTTCTTGGACAGCCCCCACAGGTCCAGCGAGTACAGGTCGTACTCGGCCGCCCGGACCGGCGCCGTCCCGTCGCCCCGTACGAAGCGCAGGTGCCCGTTCTCCAGGCCGATGGCGGGCACCCAGTGCACGGCGGTCACCTCCGACACCGGGAACGAGACCGGGCCGCCGGAGGTCTTGGCCTCCGTGGCCTTCCAGTTCCAGGTCAGGCGGACGGTCTCCCCGTCGAACGAGGCCGTGCCGTCCCCGCCACCGCCGGCCACCGGCACCGCGGGCCCCGGCAGCAGGAAGCCGTCCACCGCGTCGGTCGGCACCTGCTCGATCAGCAGGGCGTTGCGCACCTCGTCGGCGAAGTACTCCGCCACTCCGCCGCGGTCCTTCTCCACGGTCAGCTGGTACGGGTCCGCGGTGTCCTTGAGCCTGCCGCCGGCCGCGCGCAGGACCGGGCACGCGCCGTCGCGCAGCCGCAGTCGCAGCCGGCCGCCCTTGCGGTCCGGCTCGAAGGAGATGCCCGCCAGTGCCCTCAGCGGGACGACGCGTTCACCCAGCCCCTCCCGGAGCGGGTGGATGCCCTTGCCCCTGCCCGGCACGATCCGCACCGATTCGCCGTCGAAGGTCCAGGTCCCGTCGCGCTGGATTATTTCCGCCATGCGGCAGATTCTGCCAGCCCCATGAACAGGGGAGTGGTCTACACCTTGACCATGTGTGAGGCGGGCGATACGCATGGTGAAGGTTCGGTTGCTCAGGAGACCCACAGGTGTGAACCCGTCGAAAGGGACCCGGCTCGTGAGACTGCACAGGACACAGCGCACCGCCCTTCCCCGCCTGCTCGGCTCGCTGCTGCTCGTCACGGCGGCCGGGATCGCCGGCGTCGGCGCGGCTCCGGAGGGACCGGCGGTGAACAGCGCCCCGGCCGCCGCCTCCCCCCGTCCGCTGGGCCAGATCGTGCCCGCCCCCGCCGAGGCCAGGCCCGGCGGCTCCGCGTACACCATCACCGCGGGCACCCGGATCCGCGTCGCCGGCTCCGACGGGGCCCGGAGGGTCGGCGACTACCTGGCGGGCGTGCTGCGCCCGTCCACCGGATACCCGCTGCCGGTCACCGGTGACGGCGCCGACGGCATCCGGCTGCGCGTGGAACCCGGCAACGGCCGGCTGGGCGCCGAGGGCTACAGCCTGAAGTCCGCCCGGGGCTCGGTCACCATCACCGCGCGCGGTCCCGCAGGGCTCTTCCACGGCGTCCAGACGCTCCGCCAGCTGCTCCCGGCCGACGTCGAGCGGAAGAGCCCCCAGAAGGGCCCGTGGACGGTCGCGGGCGGCACGGTCACGGACGCGCCGCGCTACGCGTACCGGAGCGCGATGCTCGATGTCTCCCGGCACTTCTTCTCCGTCGGCGAGGTCAAGCGCTACATCGACCAGCTCGCCCTCTACAAGCTGAACAAGCTCCATCTGCATCTCTCCGACGACCAGGGCTGGCGGCTCGCCGTCGACTCCTGGCCGCAGCTCGCCACGTACGGCGGGCAGACGGAGGTCGGCGGCGGACCCGGCGGCCACTACACGAAGGACGACTACAAGGAGATCGTCCGGTACGCGGCCTCCCGCTATCTGGAGGTCGTCCCGGAGATCGACCTGCCCGGCCACACCAACGCGGCACTCGCCTCGTACGCGGAGCTGAACTGCGACGGGGTCGCGCCGCCGCTGTACACCGGCACGAATGTCGGCTTCAGCTCGCTCTGCGTGCCGAAGGCCGTCACGTACGACTTCGTGGACGACGTGGTCCGCGAGCTCGCCGAGCTCACCCCCGGCGAGTACCTCCACATCGGCGGCGACGAGGCGCACTCCACCAGCCACGAGGACTATGTGGCCTTCATGGACAAGGCGCAGGCGATCGTCGGCAAGTACGGCAAGACCGTGGTCGGCTGGCACCAGCTGACCGGGGGTACGCCGGTGAAGGGCGCGGTCGCCCAGTACTGGGGTTACGACCGTACGGGCGAGGCCGAGCGCAAGCAGGTCGCGGACGCCGCCGTGAACGGGACGAAGCTGGTGCTGTCCCCGGCCGACCGCAGCTACCTCGACATGAAGTACGACAAGGACACCGTGCTGGGCCTGGCCTGGGCCGGTTACGTCCCGGTGCAGCGCTCGTACGACTGGGACCCGGCGACGTACCTGGCCGGCGCCCCGGCAGAGTCGGTCCTGGGCGTCGAGGCGCCGCTCTGGTCGGAGACCCTGACCGACAGCGACGAGGTCGAGCAGATGGCGTTCCCCCGGCTGCCCGGGGTCGCGGAACTCGGCTGGTCGCCCGCGGCCACGCACGACTGGGACACGTACAAGGTGCGGCTCGGGGCGCAGGGGCCGAGGTTCTCGGCGCTGGGCATCAACTACTACCGGGCGCCGGAGGTTCCCTGGGCCGCCGAGTGAGCCGACCGGGCCCGTCCGGCGGCCGTGTTCCGGCCGGCCGCCGGACGGCCGTCGTGGACCAAGGTGTGCGCCGGTGGCGTCATGCCCCGAACTCCGCCCGGCAGCCGTCGAGTCCCTCGATGGTGACCTCGACGCTCCGGCACTCCTCCCAGCGTGCCCGGTCCATTCGCAGCCGTTGCACGGTGACCGGCGCTCCCCGTACGGCGGCGACGGTGATGCCGTCCGGCAGATAGCCGAGCCGGTGCGAGACGCCCAGCGAGCGCGGGTTGTCGGTCAGCGCGTCCGACACGGCGGTCCGGGCCCCGAGGCCGGCGAAGGCGAGATGCAGGGCGGCGGCCCGCATCTCGGTGCCGATGCCCCGGCCCTGGTGGGCGAGGCCCAGCCACGAGCCGGTGCCGACCTGGCCGGTCACGGCGAAGTCCTTCGCCGTCAGGTCCTGCCGCCCGACCACCCGGCCCTCGTGCAGCACGGCGAGGCTCAGCGCCCAGTCCTGGACCGACCAGTCGGCGACGGTGGACAGCACGTGCTGGAACACCGCCCTGCCGCGCTCCTCGGGCGGTACGTCGGTCCAGGGGATGGTGAACGGCATCTCGTCCGGTGCGTGCACCCCGTCGGCGGCGACCGAGGAGAGGCCGTCCAGCAACTCCAGGTCCGGGAGGCGTAGTTCCAGGCGGGGCGTGCGGAGGCGGAGCCCGTACAGGGGCCAGTGCTGCGGCTTCATGGACGGACTCTGCCGCGCGGTGCGGCGCGCTGTCGAACGGATTCCGTCGCATCCCGTCGCATCCCGTCCGGTTCCCCGGGCGGCCCGCGAACGGTCAGGGGCGCGGCCAGGGGCGGCCGCCCAGGCGCTCGATGTCGGTGTTGAAGCGCCGCAGGTAGGCGGCGAAGCCGGAGATGTCCTCGTCCGACCAGTTGGTCATGACCCGCTCCAGGGATTCGACGAGACCCTCGCGTTCCGCGTCGAGCATGCGGGCGCCCTCGTCGGTGATCCGGAACTTGCGGGCCATGCCGCCCTCGGGGTCCGGGATGCGTTCCACGAGTCCGGCGCGCATGGCCGCCGCGGTCTGCCGGTTGAGGGTGGAGGCGTCGAGCCCGAAGGCGTCGCTGAGCTCGCCGATCGACATCGGACCCTGGACGCGGACGCGGCTGAGCAGGATGTAGGCGCTGCGGTCCATCAGGCCGTCCTTGCGCCGCCCGCCCTTGTTCTGCAGGAGGCCGTGGCGGCTGAGGAGCATCTGCTCGTACTCGACCTCGTGTGTGGGCCTGGTCATGCGCCTGCCGCCTCCTGTTGTCGTCCGGGCGTCCCGGCGTGCTTCCGGATGTCGGCCCTCATCCTCCCACAGGTCTATGCAACATACATATAACGTGCCTGATGCATGAAGTGTGTACGATGCATAGTCTTCTTTCCGTGCATAACCCGAGGAGTCCCGGATGGGCGCGCCCCAGCCATCAACCCGCACCGGCGGTGTAGTCGCCACGCTGGCCATCGCCGGCACCACGGCGGCGATCATGCAGACCCTGGTCACCCCGCTCATCGCGGAGCTGCCGCAGATCCTGAGCACCACCCCCTCGAACGCGGCGTGGGTGATCACCGTCACCCTGCTGGTGTCCGCCGTCTGTGTGCCCGTCTCCGGACGCCTGGGCGACATGGTCGGCAAGCGCCGGATGCTGCTCGTGTGCTCCGTGCCGCTGATCGCCGGCTCGGTGGTGTGCGCGCTCTCCTCCTCCGTCGTCCCCATGATCGTCGGCCGCGGCCTGCAGGGCATGGGCATGGGTGTGCTGCCGCTCGGCATCGCCCTGCTGCGTGACGTGGTCCCGGCGGAGAAGCTCAGCTCCTCCATCGCGCTGGTCAGCGCCTCCATGGGCATCGGCGGCGCACTCGGCCTGCCGATCGCCGCGGCGGTCGCCCAGTACACGAACTGGCGGGTGCTGTTCTGGGGCTCGGCCGGCCTGGCCGCCGTGGTCGCGGTGCTGATCTGGTTCCTGATCCCCGATGTGCCGGCCGGCGCCAAGGGCCAGCGGTTCGACGTGCTCGGTGCGCTCGGTCTCGGGGCGGGCCTGGTCTGCCTGCTGCTCGCGGTCTCCAAGGGCGCCGACTGGGGCTGGGGCTCGGCCACCACGCTCGGCCTGTTCGCCGCCGCCGTCGTGGTGCTGCTCGCCTGGGGCCTGTGGGAGCTGCGTACCCGCGACCCGCTGGTCGACCTGCGCACCACCGCACGTCCCCGGGTGCTGATGACCAACCTCGCCTCGGTCTTCGTCGGCTTCGGCATGTACGCCAGCATGCTGATCGCGCCGCAGCTGCTCCAGTTCCCCTCCGCCACCGGCTACGGCCTGGGCCAGTCGATGCTCGCGGCGGGCCTGTGGCTGGCGCCCGGCGGCATCATGATGATGCTCATCTCCCCGCTCGGCGGAAAGCTCATCGACGCCCGGGGCCCGAAGTTCACCCTGGTGTGCGGCGTCCTGGTCATCGCGGTCGGCTACGGCCTGGCGCTGGTGCTCATGGGCTCCGCGTGGGGCCTGATGGTGGTGGGCATGGTGACCAGCAGCGGTGTCGGCCTGGCGTACGGTGCGATGCCGGCGCTGATCATGGGCTCGGTCCCGCTGTCCGAGACCGCCGCCGCCAACGGCTTCAACACGCTCATGCGCTCGCTCGGTACGTCGATCGGCGCCGCGGTGGTCGGCGTGGTCCTCTCCCAGATGACCGTCTCCATGGGCGGCTACGACCTCACCTCCGAGAGCGGCTTCCGTACCGGCCTCATGGTCGGCTGCGGCGTCGCCCTGGTCGCGGCGGTGATCGCCGCCGCCATCCCGGCCGCGCGCCGCGCGGGGGACGGCGCCGACGCCGTGCCGGAACCGGCCCCGGCCAAGGTCTGATCCGCGCTTCGCGTACTGCTCCGCCGCCGCCCGTTCTCCGCGTTCGCGGGGACGGGCGGCGGCGGTTCCGGTAGTGTCGCGCTCTTCGGACGGCGTCAGCCCCCGGAGCCCTGAAGGCGATCACGCCCATGACCTCCTCGCGCCCCTCCGCCGCGCACCTCGCCCGTCGCCGCCTCGACGCCGCGCTGGACAACCTCGCCGTCACTTTCCGCGGCATGACCGCCCGCCCCGACGAGAACAACTGCGAGTGCCACTGGGGCAGCGCCGAGGAGCTCGCCCGGCTCAAGGTGGCGGACATCGAGCTGGACCACGACCTCCTGCAACGCACCTGGCGGGCCATCGACTGGAGCGACCACGCGGCGGTGCTGCGCCGGATCCTCCCTCAGTTCGCGCGGTCCCTCGTCGCGGGCCGCGTCGAACCCTGCCTCGGCCCGGAGGAGATCGGCCGCTCGTTCGATCGGGGCCACTGGCAGCAGTGGCCGGGTGAACAGGCCTCGGCAGTACGGGAGTTCCTCCACTCCTGGTGGACCCACACCCTCACCGTCCCGGCCCCGGCCGTCCCGGCCCACGAACTCCTCGCCCTGCTCGTCGAGGCATCCGGCGCGCTCACCCCGTGGCTCGCCCACTGGGAGGCGCAGACCGGCGCCCCGGCCACCCAGCACCTCACCGAGGCCGCCGCCCACTGGGAGTACTACCTCCTCGGTGACGAACTCCCCTGGGATGCCTGGGACAGCGAGGACGACGGGGGCGAGAGACGCGCCGAGCTGACGGCCTGGCTGCTGGGCCACGCCCGGCCCCGCCTCATTGCCCACGGCGCCCCCGACGAACTGCTCCACCGCATACGTCTGGTCGGCCTCACCGGCCCGGCCCGCTGGGAGGACCCGTACTGGCCCAACCACCGCTACTGACCTCCGGGGCCGGCCGGGCGGGCCGACGGGATCGGCCCACCCGGCACGTACCGTCACCCGTACGTCAGGACGGCAGGCCCAGCTCGCGGGCGATGAGCATGCGCTGGACCTCGCTCGTGCCCTCGCCGATCTCCAGGATCTTGGAGTCGCGCCACATCCTGGCGACCGGGTACTCGTTCATGAAGCCGTAGCCGCCGTGGATCTGGGTCGCGTCGCGGGCGTTGTCCACCGCCACCGTCGAGGAGTACAGCTTCGCGATCGCGGCCTCCTTCTTGAAGGGCTCGCCCGCGACCATGCGCGAGGCCGCGTCGCGCCAGCCGACGCGGGCCATGTGGGCGCGCATCTCCATGTCCGCGATCTTGAACTGGATGGCCTGGTTGGCGCCGATCGGGCGGCCGAAGGCGTGGCGCTCGGCGGCGTACTTGACCGACTCGTCGACGCAGCCCTGCGCCAGGCCCGTGGACAGGGCGGAGATGGCGATCCGGCCCTCGTCCAGGATGCGCAGGAACTGGGCGTAGCCGCGGCCCTCCTCGCCGAGGAGGTTGGCCAGCGGGACCCGGACGCCGGTGAAGGAGAGTTCACGGGTGTCCGAGGAGTTCCAGCCGACCTTGGAGTACGGGGCGGCGACCGTGAAGCCGGGGGTGCCGGACGGCACGATGATGGAGGAGATGCGCGGGGCGCCGTTCTCCTTGCGGCCGGTCACCGCCGTCACCGTGACCAGCTCGGTGATGTCCGTACCGGAGTTGGTGATGAAGCACTTGGAGCCGTTGATCACCCACTCGCCGGCCGCCTCGTCGCGCACCGCCGTCGTCCGGGTGCCGCCCGCGTCCGAGCCGCCGTCCGGCTCGGTCAGGCCGAACGCGCCGAGCGCCTCGCCCGAGCAGAGCTTCGGCAGCCACTGCCGCTTCTGCTCCTCGGTGCCGAAGTGGTAGATGGGCATCGCGCCCAGCGAGACCCCCGCTTCCAGGGTGATCGCCACGGAGGAGTCGACCCGGGCCAGCTCCTCCAGGGCGATCCCCAGGGCGAGGTAGTCGCCGCCCATGCCGCCGTACTCCTCCGGGAACGGAAGCCCGAACAGGCCCATCCGTCCCATCTCCCGCACGATCTCGTACGGGAACTCGTGCCGTTCGTACAGGTCGCCGATCTTCGGCGCGACCACGTCGTGCGCGAACTCCTCGACGGTGCGCCGCAGTTCCTCGTGTTCGGCGGTCAGCCGGTGGTCCAGGGACATGGCAGGGGTCACTCCTTGTGGGAACGGGGGTTCTATCGCACCGAGAGCGCGCGGACGGTACGGGACGGGCTGGGTCGGCCCAGTTGTTCGGCGAGCCACACGCTGGTGGCGGTGAGCGCGTCGAGATCGACCCCGGTTTCGATGCCGAGGCCTTCGAGCATCCACACGAGGTCCTCGGTGGCGAGATTTCCGGTCGCGCTCTTCGCGTACGGGCAGCCGCCGAGGCCGCCCGCGGAGGCGTCCACCGTGGTCACCCCGTGCTGGAGGGCGGCGAGGGTGTTGGAGAGGGCCTGGCCGTAGGTGTCGTGGAAGTGCACGCCGATGGTGTCGGTGCGTACGCCCTCCTCGTTCAGCTCCGAGAGCAGGGTCTGTACGTGGCCGGGCGTGGCCACGCCGATGGTGTCGCCGAGGGAGAGCTCGTCGCAGCCGAGGTCCATCAGTGCCTTGGCGACCCGGACGACCTGGTGGACGGGGACGGGCCCCTCCCACGGGTCGCCGAAGCACATCGACAGATAGCCGCGCACATGCACCTTGTCGGCCTTGGCGCGGGCGACGACCGGCTCGAACATGGCGAGCGACTCGTCGACGGTGCGGTTGAGATTGCGGGCGGCGAACGTCTCGGTCGCCGAGCCGAACACCGCGATCCGGCGGGCACCGAGGGCCAGCGCCCGGTCCAGGCCGCGTTCGTTCGGGACCAGGACCGGCAGGGCGACGCCCCCGATGTCGGACAGCCGGGGGAACAGGTCCTCGGCGTCGGCCAGTTGGGGCACCCACTTGGGGTGCACGAAGCTGGTCGCCTCGACGGTGGTCAGGCCCGACGCGGCCAGCCGGTGGATGAACTCCGCCTTCACCTCGGTCGGTACGACGGCCTTCTCGTTCTGCAGCCCGTCGCGGGCACCGACCTCGTGGATGCGGACCCGGGCGGGCAGATCCGGGGCCGGGACGGTCATGGGGAGCGTGCGGGGCGTCGTCATGCCTCCTCCTCGGGAGCCTCTACGGGTGCGACCACGGCCAGGATCTGGTCCATGGCGACCGTGGCGCCGGCGCTGACGTCCAGCTCGGTCACGGTCCCGGCGTGCGGGGCGGAGATGACGTGCTCCATCTTCATGGCCTCCACCACCAGCAGGCTCTGGCCGGCCACGACCTCGTCACCGACCGCCACCTTCACCACGGTGACCGTCCCCGGCATCGGCGCGGCGAGGGTGTCCGCCCCGGAACGGCCCGCGCCGGCCAGCGACGCCTCCACCGGGTCGTGATCCTGTACGTGCCAGCTGTCGCCGTCCCGGCCGAGCCACACGCCCTCCGGGGAGCGGACATGGCTGAACGTGTGGGTGACACCGCCGAGTTCGAGGGTGAGGCGGGGGCCGGAGACCTCGACCGGTCTGGCCGTCTCCCGGCCGCCGGGCAGCGGCGCCAGCGGACCGCAGGCACCCGTCACCGGCTGCGGCGGCTCGGCGCCCTCCCCGACATGGCCGAACGTCAGCTCCGTACCGGCCGGGCAGGAGCGCAGCGAGACCTGCACCGGGTCGCGGCCCGGCAGCCGGAAGTCGAGCACCGTACGGGCCGGGGTGCCGCCGAGTCGCCAGCCGTCGGCCACCGAGAACGGGTCGACCCAGCCGGCGGCGTCGGCGGCGGGGTCCGTGGAGTGGCGCAGCAGGGCCGCTGCCGCGTACACCTCTTCGGGGACGCCCTCCGGGACCAGGCCGGACGCCTCGCGCTCCACCAGGCCCGTGTCCAGATCGCCCGCCACCACCGCCGGGTGGGCGAGCAGCCGGCGCAGGAATCCGGCGTTGGTCGGGACGCCGAGGATCACCGTCTCCGCGAGCGCCGCACGCAGCCGGCGCAGGGCGGTCGGCCGGTCGGGGCCGTACGCGATGACCTTCGACAGCATCGGGTCGTACAGGCTGCCGACCTCGCCGCCCGTGGCCAGGCCGGAGTCCGTCCGTACGCCGTTGCCCTGCGGCTCGTGCAGGGCGAGGACCGTGCCGCCGGAGGGCAGGAAGCCGCGTGCCGGGTCCTCCGCGCAGATCCGGGCCTCGATCGCGTGGCCGGTGAGGGTGATGTCCTGCTGCCTGTACGGGAGTCGCTCGCCCGCCGCCACCCGCAGCTGCCACTCCACCAGGTCCAGGCCGGTGATCAGCTCGGTGACCGGGTGCTCGACCTGGAGGCGGGTGTTCATCTCCATGAAGTAGTACGAGGCGGGGTCGTTGCCCGGGACGATGAACTCCACCGTGCCCGCGCCGACGTAGCCGCAGGAGCGGGCCGCCTGGACGGCCGCCTCGCCCATCGCCGACCGGGTCTCCTCGTCGAGCAGGACCGAGGGCGCCTCCTCGATGATCTTCTGGTGGCGGCGCTGGAGCGAGCACTCGCGCTCGCCGAGGTGGACCACGTTGCCATGGGCGTCGGCCAGCACCTGGATCTCGATGTGCCGGGGCCGGTCGATCCACCGCTCCACCAGCAGGGTGTCGTCGCCGAACGAGGACCGCGCCTCACGCCGGGCGGCCGCGATCTCGTCCCCGAGCAGTGCCTCGTCGCGCACCAGCCGCATGCCCTTGCCGCCGCCGCCCGCCGAGGGCTTCAGCAGCACCGGCATCCCGATCGCGCGGGCCGCGTCGACCAGTTGGGCATCGGTGAGCCCGCTCCCGGACGAGCCGGGCACCACGGGCACCCCGGCCGCCGCGACCGTCTCCTTGGCCCGGATCTTGTCGCCCATCAGCGTGATCGCGGAGGCGGGCGGGCCGATGAAGACCAGCCCCGCCTCGGCGCACGCCCGCGCGAAGCCCGCGTTCTCGGCGAGGAATCCGTATCCCGGGTGGACGGCCTGCGCGCCGGAGCGGCGGGCGGCGTCCAGCAGCGCGGGCACGCTCAGGTAGCTCATCGAGGCCGGGGCGGGCCCGATCCGTACCGCCGTGTCGGCCTCCCGGACGTGCCGGGCGTCCGCGTCCGCGTCGCTGAAGACGGCGACCGAGCGGACGCCCAGCTCCCGCAGCGTGCGGATGACGCGTACCGCGATCTCGCCGCGGTTGGCGACCAGAACCGTGTCGAACATCGTCATCTGTTCCTCACATCCGGAAGACGCCGAAGCCGGGTTCACCCAGCGGGGCGTTGGCGCACGCGGTCAGGGCCAGCCCCAGCACCTGCCGGGTCTCCAGCGGGTCGATCACACCGTCGTCCCAGAGCCGGGCCGTGGCGTAGTAGGCATTGCCCTGGGTCTCGTACTGCTCGCGGATCGGAGCCTTGAAGGCCTCCTCGTCGGCCGCGCTCCAGTCGTCGCCCAGTTGGTCGCGCTTGACCGTCGCGAGGACGGACGCGGCCTGCTCGCCGCCCATGACGGAGATCTTCGCGTTGGGCCACATCCACAGGAAGCGGGGGGAGTATGCCCGGCCGCACATGGAGTAGTTGCCCGCGCCGTACGAACCGCCGACCACCACCGTCAGCTTCGGCACGCGGGTGCAGGCGACCGCCGTCACCATCTTGGCGCCGTGCTTGGCGATGCCGCCGGCCTCGTAGTCCCGGCCCACCATGAAGCCCGAGATGTTCTGCAGGAAGACCAGCGGGATGCCGCGCTGGTCGCACAGCTCGATGAAGTGGGCGCCCTTCTGGGCGGACTCGGAGAACAGGATGCCGTTGTTGGCGACGATCCCGACCGGGTGTCCGTGGATCCGGGCGAAGCCGGTGATCAGCGTCGTGCCGTACTCGGCCTTGAACTCGGCGAACCCCGAGCCGTCGACGACCCGGGCGATCACCTCGCGCACGTCGTACGGGGTGCGGGAGTCGACCGGGACCGCGCCGTACAGGCCGGCGGGATCGACCCGCGGCTCCTCGACGGGCCGCACGGACCACGGCAGCGCGCCCCGGTCCGGCAGCGTGGCGACGATGTTCCGCACGATCCGCAGCGCGTGCGCGTCGTCCTCGGCGAGGTGGTCGGTCACCCCCGACGTACGGGAGTGCACCTCGCCGCCGCCCAGCTCCTCGGCCGTCACGACCTCGCCGGTCGCGGCCTTCACCAGCGGGGGACCGCCCAGGAAGATCGTGCCCTGGTTGCGGACGATCACGGCCTCGTCGCTCATCGCGGGGACGTACGCCCCGCCCGCCGTGCACGAACCCAGCACGGCGGCGATCTGCGGGATGCCCGCCCCCGACATCCGCGCCTGGTTGTAGAAGATCCGCCCGAAGTGCTCGCGGTCCGGGAAGACCTCGTCCTGCATCGGCAGGAACGCGCCGCCCGAGTCGACCAGGTACAGACAGGGGAGGCGGTTCTCCAGCGCCACTTCCTGGGCGCGGAGGTGCTTCTTCACCGTCATCGGGTAGTACGTGCCGCCCTTGACGGTCGCGTCATTGGCGACGATCACGCACTCCCGGCCGCTGACCCGGCCGATCCCGGCGATCACGCCGGCCGCCGGGGCGGCGCCCCCGTACAGCCCCTCGGCCGCCAGCGGGGCCAGCTCCAGGAACGGGGAACCCGGGTCGAGCAGGGTGTCCACCCGGTCCCTGGGCAGCAGCTTGCCGCGCGCCACATGCCGGGCGCGGGCCCTCTCACCCCCGCCGAGCCTGGCTGTGGCGAGCCGCTCACGCAGCTCGTCGGCGAGTGCGTGATGCGCCGCCTCGTTGGCCTTCCAGGCCTCGGAGGCGGGATCGGCCGCGCTCGTCAGCACCGGTGCCTGCTGCATCGTGTCGAGCCCCCTTGCCCGTACCGCAGTAGTTAGTGACCGTTAACGTCCGGCTTCAGGTTAACGAGCGCTAACAGCCTTGTCCAGGGCAGTCGGTCGGTACTCGGTCCGCGTCTGTGCCGATTCCGCTCGGTCCGGTCGATCTGGCGGTCGGTCCGGTCGGTCCGGTCGGCCCGGTCGGTCTGGCCGGTCTGGCTGGTCGGTCTGGTCGGTCGGGTCGGTCGGGATAATGGCCCGCGCCGCTCCCTGACCCGGAGCGGGGTCGGTCGTCGGCCTGTGACGGCCTTCGGGGTGGGGAAAAGGGGGAAAAGGGCGGATGACGCAGCAATCGCAGGTGGCGCAGGCGCAGGCGCAGGAGCAGATGGTGCGGGACGTGGGTGCGGGCGGGAGGTCGCGCATCCTCGAAGTGGACGCGCTGCGCGGGTTCGCGCTCGCCGGGATCCTGGTCGTGAACCTCATGACGACCGCCGGGCCGCCGGGCGCCAGGGACCTCCTCGCGGAGGTGCACGCGGCGGACGGAGCCGTGCAGTGGCTGGTCGTGCTCCTCGCGCAGTCGAAGTTCTACCTGCTCTTCTCCTTCCTGTTCGGATACAGCTTCACCCTCCAGATGGACTCGGCCGCCCGCGCCGGGGCGCGCTTCGTGCCCCGGATGTCGCGGCGGCTGGCCGCGCTCCTCGTACTCGGGTTCGCCCACGCGGTGCTGCTGTACTCCGGCGACATCCTGATGATCTACGCCCTGTTCGGGCTGCTCCTGCTGGCCGTCAGGAACGCCGGGCCCGGCGCGGTCCGACGCGCGGCGCTGTGGGTGTTCGGCGCCGCCGGCGGCTTCCTGATCCTGATCGGCCTGGGGGTCGCGCTGCTCGACCCGGCCGAGGCGGGCGCGGACGCCACGGCGAACGCCGAGCTGACGGCCGCCTACCGGGGCGGATTCGCCGAGGTCGTCGGCGCCAACTTCCGGGCGCTGCCCGAGACGGCGGCGGCCGTCGTGCTGATGGGCGGGTTCGTCGCCGCCGCCTTTCTCATGGGGTTCGTGGCTGGACGGCGGCAGTGGCTCGGCGCGGCCGCCCTCGCCGACCGCTCGCGGCTGCGCCGCATCCTCCTGACCGGGCTCGCCGTCGGGATCCCCGGGGCGGTCTTCTCCGCCGCGGCGATCGTGGGACCGCTGTCGGAGCGCTGGCTGCTGCTGGGCCTGGCGGTCGGCATGGTCGCGGCCCCGGCGCTCTCGGCCGCGTATGCCACCGCGCTGCTGCTGTGGTTCGCCACACCGGGTGGCGCCGCGACGGCCCGGGTCCTCGCGCCCGCCGGGCGGATGGCGCTGACCAACTACCTGACCCAGTCCCTCGTCATGGCCCTCGTCTTCTCCGGGTACGGGCTCGGGCTGTACGGCCGTACGGGCGCCGCGGCGGCGGTCGGCGGGGGAATCGTGCTGTACGCCGGCCAGCTCGCGCTGAGCGAGTGGCTGATGCGCCGGTACCGGTTCGGGCCGGTGGAGTGGCTGTTGCGCACGGTGACGCTGTGGGCGCGGCCCGGCGTCGGTTAACGTTCGCTAACCCGACTGTCTAGAATCGAATCCATGACCACGAGGACGGACGCCCCCACCCGCCGCGAGCAGATCCTCAAGGAGGCCGCCCGCCTCTTCGCCGAGCGCGGTTTCCACGGCGTCGGTGTCGACGAGATAGGCGCTGCCGTCGGCATCAGCGGACCCGGGCTCTACCGCCACTTCCCCGGCAAGGACGCGATGCTCGCCGAGCTGCTGGTCGGCATCAGCGAGCGGCTGCTGGCCGGCGGGCGGCTGCGGGTGTCGCAGGACGCGGCCAGTCAGGACGGCTCCCCGCAGGCGCTGCTCGACGCGCTCATCGAGGGCCACATCGACTTCGCCCTCGACGACCGCCCCCTGATCACCCTCCACGACCGCGAGCTCGACCGTCTCCGGGACGCCGACCGCAAGCGGGTCCGCCAGCTCCAGCGGCAGTACGTCGAGGTGTGGGTGGAGGTGGTCCGCGAGATGTACCCGGACCTGCCCGAGCACGAGGCCCGCGCCGCCGTCCACGCCGTCTTCGGCCTGCTGAACTCGACCCCGCACCTGGGCCGGCCCGGCGCGCTCCCGGACCGCGCGGACACGGCGGCACTGCTGCACCGGCTGGCGCGCGGGGCGTTCGAGGCGGCGGCCCGCGCCTGAGCGCGAGCGTGGGGCGGACGCGGCGTGGCGGCGGACGCGGCGCGGGGAGGGTTTTCCGTGCGAGGCGAATGATCACGCCGCTGCAAAAATATGAATTTATGCGCGAGTGTATGAATTTATGTGCGAGGGGGGATGGTCGATCGGATTCTCCTTCCCTTTCCCTTTCGTTTCTCCCGCTCTTTTCCCGGTGCGGCGATGTCCGTCGGGGTGTTGCGGTGATCCACAGGCATATGGTTTGAACCGTCTCGACCACGCCTGATGGGAATGTGAATGAAAACATGTCAGGTCTCGGTCGTCGTCCCCTGCTTCAATGAGGACGAGGTGATCGAGGCGTTTCACCGTGCGCTGGTCTCCGTTCTCGAACCCACTCGGCGGACGTTCGAGATCTGTTATGTCGACGACGGCAGCAGCGACCGCACCAGAGCCCGGATCGGCTCGCTCGCCACCGCGGACCGGCGGGTCCGCTACACCTCCTTCAGCCGCAATTTCGGCAAGGAGGCCGCCATGCTCGCCGGGCTGCGCATGTCCCGCGGCGATGCCGTCGTCCTCATGGACGCCGACCTCCAGCACCCGCCGGAACTCCTGCCCCGCATGCTGGAGCTGCGGCAGCGCGGGTACGACCAGGTCGTCGCGAGACGGGACCGCACCGGCGAGGGCGCCCTGCGCACGCTGCTCAGCACCGCCTACTACCGCGCCGTGGGCCGGTGCATGGACGTGCCGGTCATCGACGGCGAAGGCGACTTCAGGCTGCTGTCGCGCACCGCCGTGGACGCGGTGCTCGCACTGCCCGAGACCAACCGGTTCTCCAAGGGGATCTTCTCCTGGATCGGCTTCGACACCGCCGCCTTCACCTACCGGAACGTCCGGCGGGCGGCGGGAAGTTCGAAATGGGGCGGCAGGCATCTGCTCAATTACGGGATCGACGGACTGATCTCCTTCAACAGCCGCCCGCTGCGCCTGGCCATCTACGCCGGTCTCGCCCTCGCGCTGGCGGCACTGGGATACGCCCTGTGGATCATCGTCGGCGTCGCGGTGCACGGAATCGCCGTGCCCGGCTACACCACCCTGCTGACCGCCGTCGTGGCCCTCGGCGGAATCCAGCTCGCCACGCTGGGGGTCATCGGCGAATACGTGGGGCGCATCTACGGCGAGGCCAAACACCGGCCGCATTACGTGGTGCGGGAAACGAGTGAATCCCCGCGCGTTTCCCCGAATTCCGTCGCAGCGGGTGCGGATGCGGGCGCGGGTGCGGGTGCGGGTGCGGATGCTGGCACCGGCACCGGCACCGGTGCGGATGAGGGTGTGGATACGAGTGCGGATACGGGTTCGTCGCCGGTTCGGGCTTCGGCGGACGCGGGGTGAGCGGCGTGGACACGGAGAAGACCGCGGACGTCACGGGGCCGGTTGCCGTACAGGAGGGGAGCGCGGGGCGCGCCCCGGTGGAGGGCGGGCCGGTGGAGGGCGGGCCGGGACGGCCCGTGACGCGCCGGTGGGCGGCGGTCCGGACGGCGGCCCTCATCCTGTTCCCGCTCGCCCTGCTCGGCGCGGCCTTCCGGATCGGCCGGCTGGTCCGCCCGGGAGCGGACGACTGGTGCTTCCTCCCGGTCGTGCGGGACGAGGGCGCCTCCGGGATGATCGCGAAGTTCTACCTGCACGACAACGGGCGCGTCGCCAACGCCCTGCTGGTCGTCGCGTACGGGGCGTTCGGTGTCCCGGGCCAGCAGTGGTACGCGCTGGTCAGCGGGGTGGTCGTGGTCGGCGTCCTCCGGGCGCTCGTACTCGCCGTGCTCGGCCGGGCCGGGCTGAGCGCGCCGCGCGGGGTGCCGCTGCTGGTGGCCGCGACGGCCTCGGCGGTCTTCCTGCTCGCGACGCCCGACACGTACAAGACGTTCTACTGGCCCGCCTCCTCCGTCTCGCACACCGTCTCCCCGGTGCTGGCCTGTGCCGCCGTGATTCCGCTGCTGCGTGCGCGGAGCAGCCGGGGACGGGCGCTCGCGTCCGTCGTGGCCCTCGCCGCCGGAGTCTTCATCGGGACGCTGTCGGAGGAGACCTCGGTCGTCGCGTGCGTCGTGCTCTGCGCCGTACTGCTGCTCAGCTTCCGGACCGTTCCGGGACCCGTTCCCGGACCTGGGCCCGGACCCGTCCGTACGCGCGTCTGGTGCGCGGCCGCCTTCGCCGGGGTCGTGATCGGGGCGGCCGTCCTGTACTTCTCGCCCGGCGCGCACGCCCGGCACGAACGGTTCGGGGCCGACGCGGGCTCCATGTTCGGCGCGGAGCAACTGGGCGCGGCGCTGCGGGCGTTCGGCGAGATCCTGGCGACGGTCCTCACGACGTGGCAGTACGCGGGGGCGCTCGCCGTCGGTGTACTGCTCGGCCTGTCGGTGCGCGGTGACGGGCAGGGGCCGGACGGGCCCCGGGTGCGCGGGCCCCTGCTCCCGGTCGGTGTCGGTGTCCTCGCCTTCCTGGTCTCCGGTTGTCTCTGCACCGTCGTCACCTATCCGGTCTTCGGGCCGGGCGTGGTGACGGCGGCCCGCGTCTGGGGCGACTTCCTCCTGGTGTACGTGCTGCTGCTGACCGGCGTCGGCGCGCTGCTGGGGCGGGAGCTGCGAGCCCGCCGGTGGCGGACGCGTACGGCGACGGCGGTCGCCGCGTCCGCCGTCTCCGTGCTGACCTGCGTCGGTCTCGCCGTTCCGCTGTTCCGGCTGGGTACGGAGATGCAGGTGCGTGCCGAGCGCTGGGACCGGCAGGACCGCTCGCTGCGGGACGGGGCGGCGCGCGGCGCCCGGGTGCTCCCGTACACGCCGGTGCCGGTCGGCCGGATGCTGGAACCGTTCGCCGGGCACGGCCGACGAACGTGGCCGGCGCAGTGCGTCGCCGAGTACTACCACCTGGAGAAGGTCACGTACTCGACGCGCCTGCCCTGACCGGCGGGCCCGGACAGTGCCGGGCCCGGACGGACGCGGGCCCGTTCCCGGTGCGTATCGATACGTCCGTCGGTCAAGACACCGGGCACACAGCGCACACCTGACGGCACAATGGGTTCATGCCGATACCCAGCCGTGCCGCCCTCGTCGAACATCTCGTCCGTACGCGTATCGCCGGAGACGTCGCCACACCCCGCGACAACAACCTCTCCCACTACCGCAAGCTCGCCAACGGCGACCGTCATTACTGGCTGGGCCTGGAGCTGGGCGACCGGTGGCGCGACGAGCAGGACGTGCTGGCGGTGATGGCCGAGCGCTGCGGGGTCAGTGACGACCCGGAGCACCGGTTCGGGCAGGACACCATCGACCCGGAGCTGACCGTCGACGCCCTGGAGCGGATGGCGGCGCGGCTGCGGAAGGCGGTGGCGGGCGCGGAACGGGTGCTGTTCGCGACCGGGCACCCGGGCGGGCTCCTCGACGTGCACCGGCAGACCGCCGCCGCGCTGCGAGCCGCCGGATGCGAGATCGTGGTGATTCCCTCGGGGCTGATCGCCGACGAGGGCATGGTGTTCCAGTTCGCGGACGTCGCGGTACAGGAGCGCGGCGCGACCCTCTGGCACACGCACTCGCCCGCCCCGATGGCCGCCATCCTGGACGGTCTGGAGCGCGAGGGCCGCCCGCTGCCGGACCTGGTGGTCGCCGACCACGGCTGGGCCGGGTGCGCGGCGCAGCGCGGTCTGGACGCGGTGGGGTACGCGGACTGCAACGACCCGGCACTCTTCCTCGGCGAGGCGGAGGGAACGCTCCAGGTGGCCGTTCCGCTGGACGACCACGTGCTGGACCCGCGGTTCTACGACCCGATGACGGAGTACCTGCTGGACGCGGCGGGCCTGACGCGGGGCTGACGCCGAGCCGATCCCGGTGGCGGGCCGGGGACCGGTCCCCGGCCCCGTCCCGGGACTCCACGGTCTGCCCGCACAGTTGCTACTCTGCGCCACGAGCATCGGACGTCGGGTGTGGGGGGCGCATGTTTGCACCGGGGCAGCGACCCCGCAGGAGCGGTTCGAGATCGGTTCTCACCGGGCTGCTCATCCTGCTCGCCCTCTTCATCCTCCAGGAACTCGCCGCCGGGCTGCTGCCCGACATCTACAAGGGCTTCGCGGGCGACGACCGCCGGACGCTCGTCGTGGGCGCGACCGTCGCCTTCGTGCTGGTCGGCCTGCTCCTCTACATCGTGCATCTGCGCGGCCTGGTGCCACAGGACGCGGTCCCCGAGCCGGGCGCCGGTGAACGGGCCTCGGCGCGCGCCGCCCTGCTGCACGCCGTGCGCCGGAGCTGGACGGACGGCGCCGACCGGACCTGGGAGCGGTCGGTACGGATCGAGCTGGGCCTGGCCGAGCAGCAGGCGGCCGTGCACGACCCCTGGGGTGCGCCCCGGCTCATCACCGGCGGGCAGGGAAGCGGGGCGCCGCTGCCCGCGGGCACCCGGGTCGACGAGGTCTTCGACCGCCACCGCGGCCAGCTCCTCGTGCTGGGCGCCCCCGGCGCCGGCAAGACCTCGCGGATGCTCGAACTGACCGAGAAGCTGATCGAGACGGCCGAGCGGGACGGCACCGCGCCCGTGCCTGCCTTCCTGCTGCTGACCGACTGGCACGGCGAACCGTTCGCACGATGGATCCTCGACGAACTGCACACCCGGTACCGGGTGCCCCGGGCGACCGGCCTCGCACTGCTGCGGGACAACGGCATCGCCCTGGTCCTGGACGGGCTCGACGAGGTCGCCCCGGACCTGCGCGGCGACTGCGTCCGGGCGATCAACGAACTGCTCTCCGCCGAGCAGCACCCGCAGTGCCCGATCGCCGTCTCCTGCCGCTCGACCGACTACGACGAGCTGGCGCAACGGCTCACCGTCAACGGAGCGGTCTGCGTACAGCCCCTTGAGGTCGCCGCCGTGCACGCCCTGCTCAACAGCGCGGGCGGACGGCTGCGCGGCCTGGCGGCAGCGGCGGCCGCCGATCCGGTGCTGGCCCGGCTGCTGACCACACCGCTCATGCTGGGTGTCGCCGTCCTCGCCTACGAGGGCGTGGACGAGACCGAGGTCGCGGCCTCCGGCGACGCGGGGGAGCGCAGGGGGCGCATCTTCGACGCCTACATCGAGCGCATGATCCACCGCGACCGGAGCCTGCGCGGCCGGCCGATCACGCCGGAACGCCCCGCCGGCCAGGTGCAGGCCGATCTGCTGCGGCTCGCCCAGAGCCTGAGCCTGGTCCACGCGACGGTGTACTACCCGAACGATCCCTCGCACGTCGTGCTCCAGGCCCCGGACGACGTGGCCAGACGGCTCCTGCCGTCGTGGATGTACTGGATGCTGCGGGGCATGCGGCGGATGAGCGGGTACGAGGCCGGGAATCCCGCCAGCAGGCCGAACCGGGTCTACCGGGGCATGATCTTCGTCTACCGGGTGCCCCTGCCGTTCCTGGGGTCGCCCGTGATGGACCACCTCCAGCGGAAGTTCCTCGACTACGCGACCGACCGGGCGATCATGCGCCGCGCCGGGGAGGGGTACGCCTTCCTGCACAAGACCGTCCAGGACCACCTCGCGGCCCGCGCCGGGAGCATGTCCGTCCAGGAACTTCGGAACCTGGCCCGCTCGTAGGCCCGGTCAGGCACCCGCCCCGCCCGCCCGGCGCCGCTGCTGCCGCAGCCCCGGCGTCGGGTCCAGGTACACCCGGCGCACCGACGGATAGCGTTCCCGCAGCTGTTCCTCCGCCTCCTCGCACGCCCACTCGATCTGGTCGGCGGTCGAGGCGTCCCGGAAGTCGACCTTCGCGGCGATCAGGAACTCCGTCGGGCCCTGGATGAGCGTGGTGAGTTCCAGTACGTCGACGATGTGCGGGACGGAGAGCAGCTCTTCGCGGATGCCGGCCCGCACCGACTCCGGCACCGGACGGCCGATCAGCAACTGCGCGTTGGAACGGCCCAGTACCCAGGCGACGTACACCAGCAGCAGACCGATCAGGACCGACGCGATGCCGTCCCAGACCCCGGAACCGGTCAGCTGGCCGCCGAGCAGGCCGCCCGCGGCGAGCAGCAGACCCGCCAGCGCCGCCGAGTCCTCCATCACCACGGCCTTGACCGCGGTGTCGGGGGTGAGGCGGAAGTAGCGCCGGACGGGTGCCCGCAGCCGGGCGGCCTCGTGGCGGACCTGCCGGACCCCGATGCGCAGCGAGAAGGCCTCCAGCACGAAGGCCACGCCGAGCACGATGTACGAGATGAGCGGATCGCCGGGCTTCCCGCCCTCGGCGAGGGCGTGGATGCCGTCGTAGACGGAGAAGACCGCACCGCCGACGAACGTGGCCACGGAGGCGAGCATCGCCCAGATGTAGCGCTCGGGGCCGTAGCCCAGCGGGTGTCCCTCGTCGGCGGGCTTCTCGCTGCGCTTCAGCGCGGTGAGCAGCATCAGCTCGGTGACCATGTCGGCGAACGAGTGCGCCGCCTCGGAGAGCATCGCGCTCGATCCGCTGATCAGCCCGGCGACCGCCTTCGCGACGGCGATGCCGAGATTGGCCAACGCCGCGACGACGACGGTGAAGACGGACTCCCCGCCACCGGACTTCCCGCCACCGGGCTCCGCTCCGCCGGACTCCCCACCACCGGTCCTCGCGCCACTCGTGGTCTCGTCGTTCATGGTGGGGAGTATGTCCGAACCGTCCGTCCACGGCCCGCCGACGCGAGGCGTGTCAGTACCGGAGCGCGCCCGTACCGGAGTGCGTCGGTCCCGGAGCGCCTCGGTACCGGAGCGTGTCAGTCCCGGGGGACGCGGACCACGCCCTCCTGGATGACGGTGATCGCCAGTCGGCCGTCCTGGGTGTAGATCCGGGCCTGGCCGAGCCCGCGGCCGCCGGACGCGGACGGCGACTCCTGGTCGTACAGCAGCCACTCGTCGGCCCGGAACGGCCGGTGGAACCACATCGCGTGGTCGAGGCTCGCGCCGACCACGTCACCGACCGCCCAGCCGCCGCGCCCGTGGGCGAGGAGCACCGAGTCGAGCAGCGTCATGTCGGAGACGTACGTCGCCATGCAGACATGGAGCAGCGGATCGTCCGCGAGCTTGCCGTTGGTGCGGAACCACACCTGGGAGCGGGGCTCCCGCGGTTCGCCGACGGTGCCGAAGGGCGGCGCGTCCACGTAGCGCAGGTCGACCGCGGCCCGCGCCTCGATCAGCCGGTCCACGACGCCCGGCCCGCTGAAACGGTCCGCGTACCGGGGCAGCATCTGCGCCGCCGTGGGCAGCGTCTCCGGGTCCGGGGCGGACGGCATGGCCGCCTGGTGCTCCAGGCCCTCCTCGTACGTCTGGAACGAGGCCGAGAGGTGGAAGATCGGCTGGCCGTGCTGGACGGCGACGACCCGGCGGGTGGTGAAGGAGCGGCCGTCGCGGATGCGGTCGACGCTGTAGACGATCGGCGCGCCCGGGTCGCCCATCCGGAGGAAGTAGGAGTGCAGGGAGTGGGCGGTCCGGTCAGCGGGGACGGTACGGCCCGCGGCGACCAGGGCCTGCGCCGCGACCTGGCCGCCGAAGACACGGGGGACGACCGCCGAACGGCTCGTACCCCGGAAGATGTCCCGCTCGATCTGCTCCAGGTCGAGCAGATCGAGCAGGGAGTCGAGTGCTGCGCTCATGGGAGGAACGTAGCCGCTCTCACAGGCCCATGGACTTGGCGATGATCGACTTCATGACCTCGTTGGTGCCGCCGTAGATGCGGTTGACCCGGTTGTCCGCGTAGAGGCGGGCGATCGGGTACTCGTTCATGTAGCCGTAGCCGCCGTGCAGCTGGAGGCAGCGGTCGATGACGCGGTGCGCCACCTCGGTGCAGAACAGCTTCGCGGAGGCGGCCTCGGCGGCGGTCAGCTCACCGGCGTCCAGGGCCTCCAGGGCGCGGTCGGCGACGGCCTCGGCGGCGTCCACCTCGGCCTGGCAGGCGGCCAGCTCGAACTTCGTGTTCTGGAAGGACGCGACGGTCTTGCCGAAGACGGTGCGCTCCTGCACGTACTGCTGCGCGAACCGGACCGCGGCCCTGGCCTGCGCGTACGCGCCGTAGGCGATGCCCCAGCGCTCGGACGGCAGGTTCTGGCCGAGGTAGTAGAAGCCCTTGTTCTCCTCGCCGAGCAGGTCCGCGACCGGCACCTTCACGTCGGAGAAGGCCAGCTCGGCGGTGTCGGAGGTCCGCAGACCGAGCTTGTCGAGCTTGCGGCCCAGGGAGTAGCCCTCGGACTTGGTGTCGACGGCGAACAGGGAGATGCCGAAGCGGCGGTCCTCGGCGGTCGGCGCCGAGGTGCGGGCGCAGACGATGACGCGGTCGGCGTGGACGCCACCGGTGATGAAGGTCTTCGAACCGTTGAGCACGTAGTGCGTGCCGTCGTCGGAGAGCTTGGCGGTGGTCTTCATGCCCGCGAGGTCGGAGCCGGTGCCCGGCTCGGTCATCGCGAGCGCCCACATCTCCTCGGCGGAGACGAACTTCGGCAGGTAGCGCTTCTTCTGCTCGTCGTTGGCGAGCATCTTGATGTACGGCAGGGCGAGCAGGACGTGCACGCCGGAGCCGCCGAAGTTGACGCCCGCGCGGGCGGTCTCCTCGTACTGGATGGCCTCGAACTTGTGGGTCTCCAGGCCGGCGCCGCCGAACTCCTCGGGCACGTTGATGCCGAACAGGCCGAGGTCGGCGAGCTTGGTGTAGAGCTCGCGCGGCACGATGCCCTGCTGGAACCACTCGTCGTAGTGGGGGACGACCTCTGCCTCGATGAAGGCGCGTATGGTCTCCCGGAACGCCTCGTGGTCCTCGTTGAATACCGTACGGCGCACGGGGTGCCTCCTAGATCAGCTTCGGTCGGCGTGGGCTCGGCCGGTTCTCGGTCGGTGTTCTCTCGGCGGTCGGTCTCGGGTCCGCCCCGAACAATTCGGCCCGGCCTGGCTAAGCGCTTGCTCAGATACATTCAAAAGTTACCCGGCAGTCATGGAGGCTGTCCAGGGTGATGCTCCGCACGCCCGGACGCGGACATGCGGAGGTCCTCCCCGGCCGCCGACCGGGGAGGACCTCCGTACCTCTGGTGCCGCCGGTGCTACTGGGGCTTGAAGGAACGGATCTGGTAGTTCCCCTGGAGGTTGCCGCCGTTGCCGGCGGGGGTGGAGCCGACCCGGGCGTTGTAGTTGGTCTGGGTGTAGTACTGCACGCGGTGCCCGGTCGCGTTCCACACGGAGCGGACGTTCTGGCCCCGCTGGATGAACGAGCAGTCGTCGGCGGTATTCGCCCGCTGCTTGTCGGACCACTGGCAGCGGGTGCCACCCCCGTTCCAGTCGCTGTAGATACAGAAGTAACCCGGGCTGCAGCTGAACGAAGCCCTGGTGCTCTCGGGGGCGGCGTTCCCGGTGGCCGCGGTCGCGGCGGGTCCGGTGCCCAGCCCCAGGGCGAGGGCGAGAGAGGTGAGGGCGAGCGCGCTGAAGCGGTTCATGGCAGAGACCTCTTTCCAGACGTCGGCCGGGGATCCGCCCCCGGCCAACCGGGGATCCGCCCCCGGTCAACGTCAGCGTGGCACGGCCGTGACCTGCGCAGACAGGCGGAAAAAGGGGCGCTCGAAGCCCGGATGCGGCTCGGGTCCGCCGTTGCCGTGGATCGTGCGACGGCGCGGGTTTCTGCGCTCCAGGCTCACGGGTCACGCCAAGCGCACACCGGTCCATGATCTGACTAATTGCCATATTTCTTTCAGTCGGTGTTGACGAGGGAATTGACCTGTCGACGGACCTGACCGGTCCGGCGCAGACAGACAGGGCTTCCGGTTCCGACCGGGTCGGCCCGGGCGCATCCGGTCCGGCCGGCAAGCGGCCAGGGCGTTCAGAAGCGTCCCGTGAGTCCGCGAATCCGTAGACGACACAGCACCCGACAGGGCTTCTCGTGATTTCCGGGCGATACCCGCGGCGCCCACTCCGCGGACACATCCGGCGATCCCTGAGATGCGCCGTCATGCCGAGAACACGACACACGGAGGTCCCATGCTGGGGGTGGAGCACCCGGAGGCGAGCTGGGTTCAGGTGAATCTGGCCCCGCAGCCGCGTTCATGGCCGCGCCTGTACGAATGGCTCGCCGGTACCGCGCACGACCTCCTCGACGAACACACCGCACGCGCCTTCTTCTTCATGCACAAGGCACCCGGTCTGCGCGTGCGTTTCCAGGCGTCGAGGTCGGCCGGCCCCGTTCTCCTGCAGGCCGAACTCCTCGGCCGGATCAAGGAGTTCGGCGGGCTGGCCGGGCCGCCGGTGTGTGCGGTGTACGAGCCGGAGTCCTACCTCTTCGGCGGCCCCGGCTCCATGCCGTGGGTGCACGACGTGTTCACCGCCGACTCCCTGGCCTGGCTCGACCACCACACCCGGCGGCCCGGTGACGGCGGCGGGCACGCCGCGGCCGACTGGCGGCTCTCGCTCGCCCTGCTCCGCGAGCTGTTCGACGGCCTGGGCATCGTCGGCTGGGAACACCGGGGCGTCTGGGACGCGGTGCGCACGGACACCGGACGCCGCCTTCCCGAGGGACTGCGGGACGCCGCGCTCCGCCGGGCGGCGCAGGGCATCCGCGCGTACTGGGAACAGCCTCGGGCCCAGCTCCTCACCGGTCTGTCCGAGACCTGGCGCGCGGGCCAGGAGCGCCACTGCGAGGCGGTGCACCTGGCCGCGGCCCGCTGGCGCACCGGCTACTTCGAGTCCGGCTACGCCCAGCGCGGCCCGCGCCGCGCCGCAGCCCACGCCGTGATCTTCCACTGGAACCGGGCACGGCTCTCGCACGCCCGCCAGAGCCTGATCGCCGAGGCGCTGTTCGACGACGGGGCGGACGACGGGGCGGTGGGCTGACATGACCGGGCTCCACGTGGCCTCGCCGGTACCTGCTCGCTCCGGCACGAGCGGCGGCCGGCTCCTCGGCGCCACCGCCCTGGTGCGCGCCTGTGGCGTCCCCGCCCCGATCTGGACGGCCGCCGGCGGTTCCGGGCTGTTCGGCCGGGTCGTCGAGCACGCCGACGCCGTCGAGCGGCAGGGCGAGCAGGCCCCGCGCCTCGCCGAGGCGTTGAGCGGCGTCGTCCCCGACCGGCGCCTGACGGACGCCGAGCGCCGTGCCGTGCTGGCCCTGCGGCGGCGCCTGCACTCCGGCTCGGCGCCGGGTCCGGCGGACTGCCGATTCCTGGAGACGGTGACCGCCGTACCCGAGTGGCTCGCACGGGAGGCCGGAGCGCTCTGCCGCGCCGCCGCCTCGGCCCGCGCGACCCGGGCGGAACTGGAGCGCGCGCTCGGCGACGAGCGCGAGCGGGTGGGAGCGCTGGCCTGGTCACTGGTGTCCGCCAGCCCGGTCCTGCGGGAGTTCGTCGACGGAGCGAGCCCCGGGCTGGCGCAGGACGTGGCCGCACGCCTGGCCGACGGTGAGACGTGGACCGGGAAGCGGCTGCGCAAACGTTCCGCGTATCTGTGGCGGGCCGTGGGCCGGGCAGCGGCGAAGACCACGCCACGGGGCTGGGTGGGACAGGTCGCTCCGGTCCCGGTCGGCGGTTCCGGCTTCGCGGACGGGGCGGGGTTCGGGCTGCTCGCCCCCGGTGCCGAGCTGGCCGGACTGGCCGCCGCCGCGGTGGAGAACGTTCACGTCGTACGCACCCTCGCCGGCGCGCGGGACCTGCGGGGTGCCGACCCGGCCACCGCGCTCGCGCCCGCCCCGCTGTCCCTCACCGACGGCGGCGACGAGGGCGGGGCGGGAACGCTGCGCTGCTACGCGATCGACCCGGGCGATCCTGGGCGGCTGAGGCAGGTCGCCGTGCGGCGTACCGCGCTGCTGGACCTCCTGCTAGCCCTGTTCGCCGAGGGGCCGCGCACCCTCGCGGAACTGGAGTGCGCGCTGCCGGTCGCCGACCCCGTCGTACTGCGCGGGTTCCTCACCCACCTGACGGGGCTGGGCGTGCTCCAGATCTGCGTGGCCCCGCGCCATCGCCGCATCGCCTGGTCCCCGGCCGCCCGGGTGGCCGGATCCGGGCGGCTGCCCCGACCGGGCAGCCGGTCCGGAGGACCCGAGCCGGACGGCTGGTTCCTCGACTCCTACCGAGGTCTGGACGCCCGCGTGTCCGACCGGGCCGCCGCCCGCGTCCAGCGCGCCCTGCGGACCGCCCACCGCGTGGCCGCCCTGCGCCGGGCCGACCGGGACGCGGGCTCCGGCGCACCGGCCCCCACGCCGGGCACCGAGCAGTTGGACGAGCGTCCGCGTCCGGTCGGCGAGATCCTGACCGCGCTGCTGTCGTCGGGCGAGCGGCCGTCCCCCGGGCCGGCCTCGCGCCGCTACGGGGGATGGCATCCGGCCCACGGACCGGAATCCGGATACGCCCGGCTCCTCGGCCACCTCGCCGCCCACCGCGACGCGGCGCAGGTCGACATCGACGACGACCTCCTGGACGAGCTCGGAGCGCCGCCCGCCGAAGCGGCGGTGCCGCCCTGGCCGCTGGACTGTCTGGTGCGCCCGCTGCCCGGCCCGGGGCCCGTCGCGGTGCTGGAGACCGCCTCGCCCGCCGGAGTCATCGACGCCCGGTTCGCCGAGGCGCTCCAGGACCTGTACGGCGGCTACGGCGCCGTCGACGCCTACCGCGACTTCCTGGACGCGGTGGAGCGGCGAGCCGGGGTGAGGTTCGTCGAACTGCTCGTACCGCCGGTGTCGGAGCGCGCGGCCAACGCCGTCCGGCGCCCCGTCACCACCCGCTGGTGGACGGGCGACCCCAACCCGGCTGCGTACTTCGGCCTCGGGAGGCCTGAAAGCCCTGGGGGCTGCGGGGGCCCCGGAAGCGCCGGTGGCGCCGGAAGCCCTGGAAACGCCGGAAGCCCTGGTGAAGCTGATGACCTCAACGGCCCCAGCAGCCCCAGCAGTCCAAGTGGCCCCAGCAGCCCCAGCAGTCCAAGTGGCCCTGGTGGTCCTGTCAGCCTCGGCGGTCCCAGTAGCCCCGGTGGTTTTAGTGGCCCCAGTGGCCCCGGTGGTTCCAGCAGCCCCGGCAAGTCCAGTGCCCCCAGCGGTCGCGTCGTCGCCGGCCCGCGCTATCTCCCCCTCGACCGCATCACCCTGCGCCGCTGCGGCGGCCGGATCGTCGCCGAGGTGGACGGGGAGCGTGTGCTGCCCGTCCATCACGCCACCCGTAGCCCGATGCCCCCGTACGACATGCTGTTCCGGTTGCTGCTGTCGGCCGGGCACCCGTGGGCGGCCACGGTGCTCCGGCTCGACGGTCTCGCCGCGGCCTTCCCCGCGCACCCGGACGTCGTCCGTACGCCGAGGGTGACGATCGGTACCGACCTGGTCGTCTCCCCGGCCACCTGGCGGGTTCCCAGGGCCCGGCTGTGGCGGCCCGGCGACGCGGAGCTCGACCGGGTACGGACGCTGGCCGTGCTCGTACGGTCCGCCGCGATGCCGCGGTTCGTCTTCGTGCGGCCCGCCTTCGAGGCCAAGCCGACGCCGGTCGACCTCGAAGCGCTGACCGCGCTGAACGCCATCGAGCGAGCCTGCGCCGCGCTGCCCGGGGACGAGCTGGTCATCGAGGAGATGCTGCCCGGCCCGGTGGCCGGACCGCACGGGCCGACGCTGTCCGACGCACTGCACGAGGGCGCACCGGTCGCCGCCGAGCTGATGCTCAGGCTGCCCTTCGACCGGACCGCCGAGGAGCTGGCCGAGCCTGCCGCCGCCGCCCTCACCCAGAACGTCCCCGGCCCGTCCGCACCCGGTGCGGACGGATGCCGGGGCGGCAACCCACCAGGGAAACAGTAGGAAACAGGAGGAAACACCATGTCCACCATGGAGATCACCGACCTCGACACCCTCATCGACGAGCTGGACGAGCGCATCACCGGCACCGAGCTGCCCGTGCTGACGGACGGCTACAGCACCCTGTGCACGATCATCGTCTGCGACTCGGTCATCTGCAGCTGAGGCCGCCGGCCGACCGTGTCCGACCGGACGCGACGCGTCCATCACTGAGTTGAGACGCGTCCGTCACTGAGTTGAACGGAGCCACCCGGACCGGTCCGGGTGGCTCCCCGACGAGGAGGCCCGATGCCACCGCACGGCCCCGGACCGCATCCTTCGGCACTCGATCTCGCCCGGCAGTTCCTGGACGGATACCCCGAGTCCGAGAACACCACCTCCGACCCGGGCGTCCCGGTACTGGCCTCGCTGGCCGCCCGGGCGGGCGACCCCGCCGCGGCGGCGAGCGCCCGGCGCGCGGTCGCCGCCTGGTCCCGGACCGTGGGCCGCGGCCTTTCCCACGGCGGACTGCTCGACGGCGGCCTGGCCGGAACCTATGTCGGCCTGCGCCGGGCCGCCCGGATCCACCCCCCGCTGCACCGCGCCGCCGACCGGCTGCGCGACCACCTGCTGAGCAGCGCCTCGGCGCACCCCTGGCGGACGACGGACGTCGGTCTGCCCGACTACGACCTCATCGGCGGACCGGCCGGCACCCTGCTCGCGCTCTGTACACAGGAACCACAGCCGTCCGTACGCCAACTCCTGCCGTTCGCCGCCCACTTGGCGGCGCTGTGCGACAGCGACGACCTGCGCCGGCTGCACATCGGCCAGTACGCGGACCACCCTCGGCTGGGCTGGATGCAGGGCCGGGTGAACACCGGGATGGGCCACGGAGTGGCGGGACTCGTCGCCGCGCTCACCGCCACGGTCCGCCGCACCGGGCCACGGCCACGGCTGACGGATGCCCTGCGCCGCGCCACCCACTGGCTGGTGGAGCAGTCCTTCGAGGACGACCGGGGTGTCCGGAGCTGGGACGGCGCGGGCCGCGACGGCCCGCCGCCCGCCGGGGCGCGGGCCCGGCAGGCCTGGTGCTACGGCACCCCCGGCATCACCTGGGCACTGTGGGACGCGGCCGACGTGCTGGGCGACCGGGCGGCGGCCGACTGGGCGGCGGCCGCCTTCGCCACCCTCGCGGAGCGGTACGACGAGGACTTCCACCTCTTCGGCGACCCGCTGACGGACCGGCTCGCGCTGTGCCACGGCGCGGCGGGCGTGCTGGTCGTGGCGGACGCCTTCCACCGCTGGGCCCGGCTGTCGGCCGCCGCCGTGCTCGGCGCCCGGCTGGCCGAGCACCTGACCACCCGGCTGCCGGCGGCCCTCGCCCCGGACCGGCCCCGGACCTCGCTGCTCACCGGAGCCCCGGGCGCACTCAGTGCCCTGCTCACCGCCACCCACGACACCTCGCGCGACTGGCTGCCCTGCCTCGGGCTGCGGTAGCGGGCGCCGCCGGGCCGATCACCGCCTCCGCAGGGCGTCGCTCGGCCATCAACTGACGTTTGCGCCCCGGGAGTATCCGCTGGGGCGGCATGATCGGGGGATGCTCGGATTAGAGGAACGCCGCCATCGGCGCAGTAGGCGGGTCGTGCGTGTCGTGTGCGCGGTGTTGATTGCGGCAGGCGTGACTTTCGCCGTATGGAACATCGTCGCCGACAATGAGCGCAAGCCCGTCGATATCGCGACTCTTCTCGGTGTTCCGATCGGTGTGGTCGGTCTGGCGATCGCGGTCAAGCCGGTCGAGAGAAATGGCGTCGAACTCGCGCGTGGCCGTGCCGGAAAGCTCGCCGGGGAGGTCAAGAAGGGTGAAAGCAGGGTCCGGCGGCAGCTGCTCGGTTCCGACGTCCAGCGCATCAACCTCACCTATGTCCTGCACTCGATGAGCGAACGGGCCGCTACGGCCCCGCCTGCCGGGCGTACGTTCGCCGACGGTCCCGCCACCTTGCCCGATGTCCTGGAGTACTACCGCTCCACCCGGCCCCGGCGTCTGGTCGTCACCGGGGCTGCCGGGGCGGGAAAGACCGTCCTGGCCCTGGAACTCATGCTTGCCCTCATCGAAGACCGCGCCGAGGGCGATCCCGTGCCGGTCCGGATCTCGCTGGCCCAGTGGGACACCGACCAGCCCCTGACCGACGTGCTGGCACGGCGTCTGGCCGAGGCGTACGGCTGGCCGGCCGGCACGGCTGCCGGCCTGGTCGAGCACGGGATGGTCCTGCCGGTCCTGGACGGGCTGGACGAGATGGATCCGCTGCGCCCGGACGGCACCCCGGATCCCGACGCGCCCCGCGCCCGTGCCGTTCTGGAAGCGCTCAACACCTACCAGGACGGCCGGAACGCCGGTTCCCTCGTACTGACCTGCCGCACCGCTCACTACGACGCTCTCGCCCCCACGGACCGGCTGATCGACGCCGCACGCATCGCCGTCGCCCCTGTCGACGCCGACCACGCCGTCACCTATCTCCGCGCGCGGGCCATCGACACCCCCCGCTGGCAGCCCCTGATCGACCACCTCGAAACCCAGCCCGCCAGCCCGCTGACCACCACCTTGTCCACGCCCTGGCGGCTGTGCCTGACAGCCACCGTCTACCACCGCGACGGCGATCCCTCAGAACTCCTCCACCACACCGACGGGCACGACCTCGACGAGTACCTCCTCACCCGCTACGTCCCCGCCACCGTCGCCAACACGCCCAACCCTCGCGGCTACCGGCCCGAAGACGTCCATCGCTGGCTCCACCACCTCACCGGCCACCTCACGGGCGCCCCGTCCACCGACCTCACCCTCCACCGACTCTGGACCCTGGCCGGCACCACCCGCGTCCGCATCGCCGACATCGTCCTCACCACGCTCGCCGTCGCTGCCGTCCTTGCCTTCGCCTTCGTGGGCCTCATCGAGGACGAACCTTTTCCGACCACCCTCTTCGCCGCGCTGGCAGCGTTCGCCGGCATCGCCTCCTTCCGTCCGACACCCGGGCCCAACCGGCTCCGCATCCCCCGGGGAACGCTCCAGCGCGGATTCAGGGCCAGGTTCTGGGCCGGATCGAAGATCTGGTTCGCCGTCGGCTTCGCGATCGGAGTCGCGATGCTGGTGTCCTTCGAAGGCAGGGGGTGGTACGCGCTCGCGGAACTCTTCGACCTCCAGCTCAATATCCCGAATGCGTTCCCGGGGATCGAGCTGGGTGTCGAGGTCGGGCTCGTGGTCGGCTGCACCGGCGGAATCATGGCCGGGCTCACGGGCGGGTTCGCGACCGGTTTCAGTACCTGGTTCAGGGTCTGGTTCGCACTCGGGCTCGCGTATGGACTCGGGGCCTCGGATTTCGGGTCCGGGCTCATGGGCGGACTCAGACTCGGACTTTTCGTCGGACTCGTCTTCGCGCTCGCGGGCGGGCTCATCGGCGGCTTCGTGAACGGACTCAAGGAAGAGCCGACCACTGTGGCCAACCCTTGGGCGATTGTCCGCGACGACATGGCCTACGGACTCGTGATCGGGCCCCTTGCCGGGCTCATGGCCGGGCTCATGGTCGGGTTCACGATGTGGGTCAGGGGTGGAGCCATGGGGGCCGTGGTTGTGGCTGTTGTCGGGCTCGTGGTCGGGTGCGCGAGCGGACTGGCGGGTGCGGCGCGGAGGTACGGGGTGTTCCTGCTGTGCTCGCGCGGCAAGCTGCCCTTCCGCCTCGCGGTCTTCCTCGACTGGGCCGTCACCGCCGGCCTCCTGCGCTACAGCGGGCCCAGCTATCAGTTCCGCCACCGCGAACTTCAGCAATGGCTCACTCGGCACTCCCGGCCTTGACCGTGTCACGGCGACGGTCCCGTCCGACGACGGGGCCGGTCGGTCGAAGTGCTGTTGAGGCGTTCAGCCCTGGAGGGGCCCGCCCTTGACGGAGGTGACGAACGCGGACCAGCCGGCAGGCGTCTCGGCGCGACTGCTTCCGTGGTCCAGCGCGGAGGGCAAGCCCTGCTACGTCGTCGGTGACGGAACCGGACGCGTCTCCCGCGTGGCCGACAACATCGAGAGCGTGCAGCCCGGCATGGCGCTCGAACGGTTCGACCACGCCGACGACATGCTCGACGACGGCCAGGTCACTTCGGCGCAGCTCCGGTACGTCCTGGCCCGCATGGCCGAGGCATTGCGCGATGTGCACCGGATCGCCCGGAGCCGGGGCGAGCGGCTCGCTGCTTCAGCCCGCGAGGGCTGAAGCCTCCCCGTTCACCGCACCCGCAGTGCGAACCACAGCTCCGTCCGCACGTCCATGTCGTCCAGGTCCACGTCCAGCAGGGCCGCGCAGCGGGCGATGCGCTGGCGGACCGTGTTGCGGTGGATCCGCAGGGCCGTGGCCGTACGGTCCCAGCTGCCGTGGAGGCTCAGCCAGCAGCGCAGGGTCTCGGTCAGCGGCTCGGTGAGCGGGGCGAGGAGGGCGCGGGCGTGCGCCTCGGCGCGGTCGGGCGGGATCAGCGAGGCCAGGCCGCCCCCGCCACCGTTGTTGTGGTGGGCCAGTGGGGTGCGGGTGGCGACAGCGCGGCCCAGGGCCCTGGAGGCCTGGTCGTCGGCGAGTCCGAGGGCGGTGATGGCGGCCGGGGCGGACGCGCCGAGGGTCCAGCCGGACTGCGGGGTGATCCGGTCGCCGCCGGGGACCAGCACCCGTACGGCGTCGCCGCTCCGGCCCGCGTCGACCAGGGCCGAGCCGAGGGCGGCACCCAGCGCGCCGGTGGTGAGCGGGTCGACCGGGCCGTCGCCGCTGCGGCGCGCGTGCACCACCGTCCACTGCTCGGCGCCCCCGAGCAGCGGCGCCACGTCCTGCGGGTCCGCGCCCAGCAGCATCCGTACCAGCGCGGCCGAGCGGCCCGCGGCGTCGGCGCCCTGGTGCGGGGCGGCCAGCAGGGAGAGCAGGACCACCGCGATCCCGGCGATGGTGTGGTCGCCCGCCTCGCGCCGGTCCGTCGCCAGCGCCAGGACCAGCCCCTGGCCGCCGCCCAGCGCGTAGGCCGACAGATGGGTGTCCCGCAGGGTGTCGGTGGCGGACGCCGGGGCGGGGCGTGACCCGGCGCGGACCACCCGGGTGAGTCTGGTCAGCGCCGCTCCGGCATCGGGGGCCGGGCGGCGGCCCGAGGCGTGCAGCTCCTCGCCGTCCGCGGCGAGCAGCGCCGCCCGGCCCTCCAGCTGGGCCGCCAGCTGGTGCAGCACCGCCGGGACCGGGTCCGGCCGGGCCGCCGCCGAGGCCAGGGCCTGCTGGGCGCGCGTCACCCGGCGCAGCTCGCGGTGGCGGGCCTCGGCCATCAACCGCCACACCGTCCGGGCGATCGCCGTGAACGGGGTCTCGGGCGGCACCTCCAGCAACGGCAGACCGTGCCGGTCGCACGCCTCGATCAACGCCCGCGGCACCGTGTCGAACACCGGCGTCACCCCGAAACCGAGCGCCGCCGCCCCCGCCTCCACCAGCCGGTCCACGAACGCGTCCGGGTCCTTCAGCAGCACCCCGGCGCTCAGCAGCAGCTCACCGCCGAGGAGATACGGGTACGGGTCGGCCATCTCCGAGGTGTGCACCCACAGCAGATCCGCCTCCGCCGGACCCGCGATCCGGCGCAGTCCGAGCTCCTCGTGGGCCAGCAGCTCGGCGAGCGGGATCGGAGGGGTGGGCGGGGGAGCGGGCGTCGGGGTCGGCCCGCCCGGGGCTTCCGGCATGGACGGTCCATCCATCAGGGGCTTCGATTATGGATGAAACGTACTCTTCAGCGTCGCTTGCGGGCCACCTACCGTCTTCTTCACGTAAGGCATGTGCACTTGTGACCGAAGTGGAGGAAGCCCATGGCCGTCGACTACGCGGTGATCATCGTCTATCTGGCCGGCATGCTCGCCATGGGCTGGTGGGGCATGCGCCGCGCCAAGTCCAAGAGCGAGTTCCTGGTGGCGGGCCGCAGGCTCGGCCCCGGCATGTACTCCGGCACGATGGCCGCCATCGTCCTCGGCGGTGCCTCCACCATCGGCGGTGTAGGACTCGGTTACCAGTACGGCCTCTCAGGCGCCTGGATGGTCTTCACCATCGGCCTCGGACTGCTCGCCCTGTCCGTCTTCTTCTCCGCACGCATCGCACGGCTGAAGGTCTACACCGTCTCCGAGATGCTCGACCTGCGCTACGGCGGCCGGGCCGGGATCATCTCCGGCGTCGTGATGTGGGCGTACACGCTGATGCTCGCGGTCACCTCGACCATCGCGTACGCCACCATCTTCGACGTCCTCTTCGACCTGAACCGGACCGTCGCGATCATCCTCGGCGGCACCATCGTCGTGGCGTACTCCACGCTCGGCGGCATGTGGTCGATCACGCTCACCGACATGGTGCAGTTCGTCGTCAAGACCATCGGCGTGCTGCTGCTCCTGCTGCCCATCGCGGTGATCAAGGCGGGCGGCTTCAGCGAGATGAAGGCGAAGCTGCCCACCGAGTACTTCGACCCGCTCGGCATCGGCGGCGAGACGATCTTCACCTATGTGCTGATCTACACCTTCGGCATGCTGATCGGCCAGGACATCTGGCAGCGGGTGTTCACCGCCCGCAGCGACAAGGTCGCCCGCATCGGCGGCACCGTCGCCGGTACCTACTGTCTGATCTACGCCGTCGCCGGCGCCGTCATCGGCACCGCCGCGAAGGTCATGTACCCGAAGCTGCCCAGCGCCGACGCCGCGTTCGCGACCATCGTCAAGGACGAGCTGCCGATCGGCGTGCGCGGGCTGGTGCTGGCCGCCGCGCTGGCCGCGGTGATGTCCACCTCCTCCGGCGCGCTGATCGCCTGTGCCACCGTCGCCAACAACGACATCTGGTCCCGGCTGAGGGGAGTGGTGTCCCGGGGCGGCGAGGCCGCCGGGGGCGAGCACGACGAGGTGAAGGGCAACCGGGTCTTCATCCTCGTCATGGGCGTCGCCGTCATCGTGATCGCCATCGCGCTCAACAACGTCGTCGAGGCCCTGACCGTCGCGTACAACCTGCTCGTCGGCGGCCTGCTGGTGCCGATCCTCGGCGGTCTGCTGTGGCGCCGGGGCACCGCGGCGGGCGCGCTGGCCGCGGTGTCGGTCGGCGGCCTCGCGGTGATCGGCCTGATGGCGGGATACGGGATCCTCGCCAACGAACCGGTCTACTACGGCCTGCTGGCCTCGCTCGCGGTGTACGTGACCGTCTCCCTGGCGACGAAGCCGACCGACGCCGCCGTACTCGCCGCCTGGCGCGAGCGGCTGGCGGGACGGGGCGCGACTACGGAGGAGCCGGCGCACGAACCGGCCGCGACATAACCGTTCCCGCACTCCCCGGGAGGGGCGGCCATGCCCCTCCCGCCCCGCCCCGCACACTGGACAACGCACGCAACCCGAAGGAAGGCACCCCACATGAGCAGCAACGAAACGCCGCGCGGCCCCGTCGACTCCTCCCGCGTCCCGCGGTACGCCGGGCCCGCGACGTTCGCCCGGCTGCCCCGCCTCGACGAGGTCGGCACGGCCGATGTCGCCGTCGTCGGCGTGCCCTTCGACACCGGTGTCTCCTACCGTCCCGGCGCCCGCTTCGGCGGCAACGCGATCCGTGAGGCCTCGCGCCTGCTGCGCCCGTACAACCCGGCCCAGGACGCCTCGCCCTTCGCACTCGCACAGGTCGCCGACGCCGGTGACATCGCCGCGAACCCGTTCAACATCAACGAGGCCGTCGAGACGATCGAGGCCGCCGCCGACGACCTGCTCGGCACCGGCGCCCGCATGATGACGCTCGGCGGCGACCACACCATCGCGCTGCCGCTGCTGCGTTCGGTCGCCAAGAAGCACGGCCCGGTCGCCCTGCTCCACTTCGACGCGCACCTCGACACCTGGGACACCTACTTCGGCGCCGAGTACACCCACGGCACCCCGTTCCGCCGTGCCGTCGAGGAAGGCATCCTCGACACCTCCGCGCTCTCCCACGTCGGCACCCGCGGCCCGCTCTACGGCAAGCAGGACCTGGACGACGACGCGAAGATGGGCTTCGGCATCGTCACCTCCGCCGACGTGATGCGGCGCGGCGTCGACGAGGTCGCCGACCAGCTGCGCCAGCGGATCGGCGACCGGCCGCTGTACATCTCCATCGACATCGACGTGCTGGACCCGGCGCACGCCCCCGGCACCGGCACCCCCGAGGCCGGCGGCCTGACCTCCCGCGAGCTCCTGGAGATCGTCCGTGGGCTGTCCTCCTGCAACCTGGTCTCCGCCGACCTGGTCGAGGTCGCCCCCGCGTACGACCACGCCGAGATCACCTCCGTCGCCGCCTCCCACACGGCGTACGAGCTGACCACGATCATGTCCCGCCAGATCGCAGAGGCCCGTACGAAGTGAGCCACGACCACCACGACGAGCGGCCGCGGCTCACCTCCGAGCAGATCGCGGCCGCGCTGAACCCCCCGGCAGGCCGCAACGGCGGTGACCTCGTCGTCGAGACCCTCCAGGGCCTCGGCGCGACCACCGTCTTCGGGCTGCCCGGCCAGCACGCGCTCGGCATGTTCGACGCGCTGCGCCGTTCCTGTCTGACGTACATCGGGCTGCGCGTCGAGAACAACGCGGGCTTCGCCGCGGACGCGTACGGCCGGATCACCGGGGAAGTGGCGCCCCTGCTGCTCTCCACCGGGCCGGGCGCCCTCACCTCCCTCGCCGCGCTCCAGGAGGCGGCGGCCGCCTCCGCCCCCGTGCTGGCCATCTCCAGCCAGATCCCGGTGGCGGGCCTGGGCGGCGGACGCCACGGCTATCTGCACGAACTGCGCGACCAGAAGGCGTCGTTCCGGGACATCGTGAAGTCCGTCCACACCGTCCGCACCGCCTCCCAGATCCCGTCGGCGATCGCCGCCGCCTGGGAGTCCGCGCTGACCGCCCCGCACGGCCCGGTCTGGATCGAGATCCCGCAGGACGTGCTCCTCGCCGAGACCACGCTTCCGGCCGTCACGGCGATGGACGCCACCCCGCGCGAGCTGTACGCCCGTCCCGAACTGACCGCCGTGGCGGCCGACCTGCTCTCGAAGGCCGGGCGCCCGGCGATCATCGCGGGCGGCGGAGTCGTTCGGTCCGACGCGTCCGGCAAGCTGCGGGCACTCGCGGAGAAGCTCGACGCTGCCGTCGTCACCACCTTCGGAGGCAAGGGCGCCTTCCCGTGGGAGCACCCGCTCTCGCTCCAGTCCTGGCTGGAGGACCGGTACACGACGGAGTTCCTGGAGTCCGCCGACGTACTGCTGGTCGTCGGCTCCGGACTCGGTGAACTCTCCTCGAACTACCACACGTTCACCCCGCGCGGCCGGGTGATCCAGATCGAGGCGGACGCCGGGAAGCTGGAGTCCAACCACCCCGCGCTCGGCATCCACGCCGATGCCCGAGAGGCGCTGTCCGACCTCCTCGAAGCGGTCGACCGCCGCGAGGACCCGTCGGCGCCGGACCGGGTCCGTACGGTCCTCGACGCGGTACGGGAAAGGATCGCCGCCCAGGAACTCACCCTGGAACAGCGGCTGATCGCCTCGGTCCGCGAGGCGCTGCCCGACACGGCCCCCAGCTTCTGGGACATGACGATCCTCGCCTACTGGGCCTGGTCCGCGTTCGACGCCCGCCACCCCAACACGATGCACTCGGCGCAGGGCGCGGGCGGCCTCGGCTACGGCTTCCCGGCCGCCCTCGGCGCGGCGGCGGCCGACCGTACGCGGCCGGTCCTCGCGGTCTCCGGCGACGGCGGCGCGATGTACTCGATCGCGGAACTGGCCACGGCCCGCCAGTACGACCTACCGGTCACCTGGCTGATCGTCGACGACGGCGGCTACGGCATCCTGCGCGAATACATGACGGGTGCCTTCGGCGAGGCCACCGCGACGGAGCTGGCCCGCCCCGACTTCGTGGCCCTCGCCGAGTCCTTCGGCGTACCCGCGACCCGCACCACCCCGGAGACACTCACCGCCGACCTGGCCGCGTCCCTCGCGGCGCCCGGACCCTCGGTGGTCGTGCTCCCGGCCCTGCTGAGGATGTTCGAGCCGACGCACCTGTAGGCGCCGGCCCGCTCGGCCGCAGGCGGGCGGCGCGTTCACCTGAGGGACGGATGCTCCTTCGCGAGGAGCGCCGCCTGCTCCTCCCTGCCCCGGTGGAAGTCCGGCCGCTCCTCCGGACGGAGGCTGGTGGGGACGCTCCTCGCCGGGGGCAGGAAGTCGGTCAGCGACCGGAAGACCGGGTCCGCCGCCGCTCCCTGCCCCCGGATCCGGGCCTGCACCAGGTAGTGGACGATCTCCCGCAGGGGCTCCCGCAGAACGGGTTCCGGCCGCGCGGCGGCCCTCTCCGCGGCTCCCGGCTGTCCCAGCCCGTGGTGTTCGTTCTGCGCGAGCCTCTGCAGGGCCGCGACCGCCGCGAAGAGCCGGCCGCAGTGGTATGCCTCGGCGTGCCGGACCGGCTGAGCGCTCGTCACGTTTCTCCCTCGGTCGATGTGCCGGGTCGCACCCGGTGACCGATACCCGCCCGACGGCGGCGAATCACAGCCCGCATCGCGCAACTTTCCGGCGCACCGGTGAGTCGTTACTCCCGGGTGCGCCGGGGGGCGCACCGTACCGATCCACCCATGGGGGACCAGCCGCATGAAAGAACAGCCCTGCATATCCCGTCGCGCCAAGGCCGCGCTCTCCGTCGCGCTCGCCGCGGGCGTGCTCGCGCCCGTGGCACTCGGCGCCGCGCCGGCCGTGGCGGCGACGCCCACGGTGAGCTGCACGTCCGGCAAGGCCGGGCTCGCCGCGAAGCTGACGAAGGACATCACCGCCGCGCTCAAGGGCCGGAAGTCGACGACGGCCGTGGCGCTCTACGACCGCAGGACCAAGACCAACTGCACCCTGCGGGCGACGACGAAGTACGACTCGGCCAGTGTCGTGAAGGCGACCGTGCTGGCGACGCTGCTCTGGGACAACAAGAAGCACAACCGCTATCTCACCCAGCGTGAGACCAACCTCGCCACCGCCATGATCACCAAGTCCGACAACAACGCGACCACCAGCCTGTGGAAGCAGCTCGGGGTGACCAAGGTCAAGGCGTTCCTCAAGGCCGCCGGGATGACACACACCGTGCCCGGCTCCGGCGGCTACTGGGGGCTGACCCAGATCACCGCCCAGGACGAGCTGCGGCTGCTGACCCTGCTGACCGCCAAGAACTCCGTGCTGAGCGACAACTCGCGCGCCTACGAGCTGGGCCTGATGCGTAAGGTCGTCTCCTCACAGCGCTGGGGCACGCCGGCCGGGGCGCCGTCCGGGACGACCGTGCAGGTCAAGAACGGCTGGCTGCCGCGCGCCACCCACGGCTGGCGGGTGCACAGCATCGGTGCGTTCACCGGTAAGGGGCACGACTACGGGATCACCGTGCTCACCCAGGACAACAAGACGATGAACGACGGCATCAACACCATCCAGGCCGTCGCCCGCGCCGTGCACAAGGACCTGAACCCGGCCGTGGCCGCGAAGACGACCTCGACCATCGCTCCGCCCGCCGCCCCGCAGGAGGCGGTGCCCGCGGTGCCGGAGGCCCCGGCCGTACGGATGCTCACCGCGACGCCGCGGCCGTAGGGACCGGCTTCGGCGGGGGGGGGGCGGGCCGGCCCCCCCCCCCCCCCGGGGCCCCCCCCCCCCCCGGGGGGGCGGGGCCCCGGCCCCCCCCCCGCCCCCCGCCCCCCCCCCCCCCCCCCCCCCCCCCCCCCCCCCCCCCCCGGCGGCGCCGCCCCCCCCCCCCCCCCCCCCGCGCCGGGGCCCCGCTCAGCCATGGGCTGCGCGGGCCCCGGCAGCCTCCGCGTCCGCGGCCCCGCCGTCCGTTCCCGCGTCCGCCCCGCCGTCCGTCCCCGCGTCCGATGCCGACCCCCCGGAACCCGCGTGCGCGGTGAAGGCCACCCGCATCGTGTCGCCGTCCAGCTCCATGCTGAACGTGGAGTCCATGGCCCGCGCCAGGCGGGCGAGGAGCGGAACCGTTGGCATGGTGCCTCCGAGTTCCAGCTTGGAGACCTGCGGCTGGGTCATCCTGGCGCGCCGCGCCAGTTCCGTCTGCGCGATGCCGAGCTCGGTGCGGCGGTCGTAGACCGCTTGCCCGAGATCCCAGGCCAGATCGAGCTCCTGGCGCCGCCGCACGCGCTCGGCACTCTCGGCGCCGTCCTCCCCCTCCGAGATGCTCTCTGCGACCTTCCGGTCCCGGGCGAGCTTCCACTCTGCGTGACTGACCACGTGCTCTTCCTTCCTGGACGTCGCGGGTGAACACGTCATGTGCCGGTTTGTGTTCCTCTTCGCAGACGGCCTTCGCCCGCCTGGCACGGACGACCTCGGCATTCTCGCGCTGCCGCGTCTTGCGGAAGACGGTCAGCAGCACGATGCGGCGTTCGGGCGCCAGCCGGTACGAGATCCGTACGGCTTCGCGGCTGCGCCCCAGATCGAAACGCAACTCCGGCACACCGTCGCCCAGGTGTCGTGCGGTGCGGCTCGACCAGCGTGGTCGCGCTCCGCGCGAGTCGGCCGACGGCGTGCTCCGCGCGTTCGTAGTCGGCCGCTGAGAGGTTGGTCAGCCACAGACGGACCTCCGGCTCGATCTCGACGGTGAAAAGATCATCCATGTAAAGAAGCGTATATACAGGGAAGCGTATATCGCCGTGAGGTGCCAATGAAGTCAGCAGGACGAGTGGGCGGGGCGCGCACGGTTGACGCAGTCGGTCGAGGGTCGGTCCTACGCCGGCCGTCGCACCCGCCCTACGTCAATGGCCCCGTCTTCGGCCCGCCTGTGTAACGGCGGGATGAAATCCGCTGCCCATGGCGTTGGTGCCTTCCGGTAGAGCAGGTCGGACGGGGAGGCACCGGTGACGGACGCAGGGGACGTACAGGGCGCGGCGCGGGCCCCGGGGTGGGCCCGGCGGCTGTGCGGGTACGCATGGCGCTACCGGCGCAACGTGCTGCTGGCGCTCGGCTCGTCGCTGGCCGGCATGGCGGTGATGGCGCTCGTCCCGCTGATCACCAAGGTGATCATCGACGACGTCGTGGTCGGCCACACCCGGTCCCTCGCCGTCTGGACCGGGCTCCTCATAGCCGCCGCCGGGCTCGTGTACATAGCCACGTACATCCGCCGGTACTACGGCGGCCGGCTCGCCCTCGACGTGCAGCACGACCTCCGTACCGAGATGTACGGGACGATCACCCGGCTCGACGGGAAGCGGCAGGACGAACTGTCCACCGGCCAGGTCGTCGGGCGCGCCACCAGCGACCTCCAGCTGATCCAGGGGCTGCTGTTCATGCTCCCGATGACCATCGGGAACGTACTGCTCTTCCTCATCTCCCTGGTGATCATGGCGTGGCTCTCGCCGCTGCTCACCCTGGTCGCGATCGCCGTCGCCCCAGCCCTCTGGTTCATCGCCCGCCGCTCCCGCGCCCGGCTCTTCCCCGCCACCTGGTACGCCCAGGGGCAGGCCGCCGCCGTCGCCGGAGTCGTCGACGGGGCCGTCTCCGGGGTCCGGGTCGTCAAGGGGTTCGGGCAGGAGGAGCAGGAGACCGGCAAACTGCGCGAGGTGGGGCGCAGGCTGTTCGCCGGGCGGCTGCGTACCATCCGGCTGAACTCCCGCTACACCCCCGCCCTCCAGGCCGTCCCCGCGCTCGGCCAGGTCGCGATGCTGGCGCTCGGCGGCTGGCTCGCCACCCGCGGCGAGATCACCCTCGGCACGTTCGTGGCGTTCTCCACGTACCTCGCCCAGCTCGTCGGGCCGGTCCGGATGCTCGCCATGGTCCTCACCGTCGGCCAGCAGGCCCGTGCCGGCGTCGAGCGCGTACTGGAGCTGATCGACACCGAGCCGACCATGAAGGACGGCACCAAGGACCTCCCGGCGGACGCCCCCGCCAGCGTCGAGTTCGACGACGTACGGTTCGGCTACGACGCCGAGCGCCCCGTCCTCGACGGGTTCTCGCTGACCATCGAGCCCGGCGAGACCGTCGCCGTCGTCGGCGCCTCCGGCAGCGGCAAGTCCACCGTCTCGCTGCTGCTGCCCCGCTTCTACGACGTGACGCACGGCGCCGTCCTGGTCGGCGGCCACGACGTCCGCGAACTGACCCACGCGTCGCTGCGCGCCGCCATCGGCCTCGTACCGGAGGACAGCTTCCTGTTCTCCGACACCGTCCGCGCCAACATCGCCTACGGATTCCCCGACGCCACCCGGGAACAGATCGAGGAGGCGGCCCGCGCCGCCCAGGCCGACCGGTTCATCGCTGAGCTGCCCGAGGGCTACGACACCAAGGTCGGCGAGCACGGGCTCACCCTCTCCGGCGGCCAGCGCCAGCGCGTCGCGCTCGCCCGCGCCATCCTCGCCGACCCCCGGCTGCTCCTCCTCGACGACGCCACCTCCGCCGTCGACGCCCGGGTCGAGCACGAGATCCACGAGGCGCTGCGCCAGGTGATGGCCGGCCGCACCACCCTGCTGATCGCCCACCGCCGCTCCACCCTCGGCCTCGCCGACCGGATCGCCGTCCTGGAGAACGGCAGGCTCGCCGACATCGGCACCCACGAGGAGCTGGAGCGCCGCTCCCCGCTCTACCGGCGGCTGCTCACCGACCCGGACGAGCTGGGCGGCACCTCGCCCGGACACCGGCCGGCGGCCGCCCCGGCCGACACCAGCCCCGAGGACGAGCGCGCGCTCCAGGAGGAACTGGACGCCGAGTTCGATGCCGAGCGCGGGATCAGCCCGCACCTGTGGGTGCGCAAGGAGGAGCCGCGCGACACCGACGCGGCCGGCATGCCCGCCACCCCCGAGCTGCTCGCCCAGGTCGAGGCGCTGCCGCCCGCCACCGACACCCCCGACATCGACGAGGCACGGGCCGTCCGCGCCGAGGACTCGTACGGGCTGCGCAGGCTGCTGCGCGGCTTCGGGCTGCCGCTGCTGGTGAGCCTGGCGCTGGTCGCGGTCGACGCGGGCGCCGGTCTGCTGCTGCCGGTGCTGATCCGGCACGGCATCGACCAGGGCGTCTCACAGCTCGCGCTCGGCGCGGTCTGGGCGGCGTCCGCGCTGGCCCTGGTGGTCGTCCTCGTGCAGTGGGCCGCCCAGATCGGCGAGACCCGGATGACCGGCCGGACCGGCGAGCGGGTGCTGTACTCGCTGCGGCTGAAGATCTTCGCGCAGCTCCAGCGGCTCGGCCTGGACTACTACGAGCGCGAGCTGACCGGCCGCATCATGACCCGGATGACGACGGACGTGGACGCGCTGTCGACGTTCCTGCAGACCGGTCTGGTCACCGCCTTCGTCTCCGTCGTCACCTTCTTCGGCATCATGGTCGCGCTGCTGGTCCTCGATGTGCAGCTGGCCCTCGTGGTCTTCGCGACGCTGCCGCTGCTGGTCATCGGCACGTTCTTCTTCCGCCGCAGGAGCGTCAAGGCGTACGAGCTGGCCCGCGAGCGCATCAGCGTGGTCAACGCCGACCTCCAGGAGTCCGTCTCCGGGCTGCGGATCGTGCAGGCGTTCCGCCGCGAGCACGACGGGGCGCAGCGGTTCGCCGGGCGCAGCGACCACTACCGCGAGGCCCGGGTCCGGGGCCAGTGGCTGATCTCGGTCTACTTCCCGTTCGTGCAGCTGCTGTCCTCGGTGGCCGCGGCAGCCGTCCTGATCGTCGGCGCGGGCCGGGTCGACAACGGCACGCTCACCACCGGTGCGCTGGTCGCGTACCTGCTCTACATCGATCTGTTCTTCGCCCCGGTGCAGCAGCTCTCCCAGGTCTTCGACGGCTACCAGCAGGCCACCGTCTCCCTCGGCCGCATCCAGGAGCTGCTGCGCGAGCCGACCTCCACCGACACCGCGGACGAACCGCTGGACGTGCTGTCGCTGCGCGGCGAGATCGCCTTCGAGGACGTGTCCTTCGCGTACGGCTCCGGTGACGGCGCCGAGGAGGCGCTGGCCGGGGTCGACCTGCGGATACCGGCCGGACAGACGGTCGCCTTCGTCGGCGAGACCGGCGCGGGCAAGTCCACCCTCGTCAAGCTCGTCGCCCGCTTCTACGACCCCACGGGCGGCCGGGTCACCGCGGACGGCACCGATCTGCGCCGCCTCGACCTCACCGCGTACCGGCACCGGCTCGGCGTCGTGCCGCAGGAGGCGTACCTCTTCGAGGGCACGGTCCGGGACGCCATCGCCTACGGGCGGCCCGAGGCCACCGACGCCGAGGTGGAGTCGGCGGCGCGGGCGGTCGGCGCCCACGACATGATCGCCACCCTGGACGGCGGCTATCTGCACGAGGTCGCCGAACGGGGCCGCAACCTCTCGGCCGGCCAGCGCCAGCTGATCGCGCTGGCCCGCGCCGAGCTCGTCGACCCGGACGTCCTGCTGCTCGACGAGGCGACCGCCTCACTGGACCTGGCCAGCGAGGCCCTGGTCAACCAGGCGACCGACCAGCTCACCGGCCGCCGCACCACCCTGGTCGTGGCCCACCGGCTGACCACGGCGGCCCGCGCCGACCGGGTCGTGGTGATGGACCACGGCCGGGTCGTCGAGGACGGCACGCACGACGAGCTCCTGGCCAGGGAGGGGCACTACGCCGTGCTGTGGCGCACGTTCATCGGGGAGGACGAGCCCGCACAGGTATGAGCGGCGGGCCCGTCCCGGCGGGTCTCCGGGTCAGTCGCCGATGCCGGAGATCTTTGCGGTCTGCAGGTCGGAGCGGACGGTCAGGTACGAGTACGTCGGGTGCTTGCCGGTGCTCCAGGTGAGCCGGACCGTCGACCAGGTGTGGCCGGCGGCGCTGTCGCCCGGGGTGACCCGGAAGGCGAGCGGGGTGTTCTGGGCGCGGAGCACACCGTCCGCGTGGTTGCGCTGCTCCCAGGTGCTCAGCCGCTCGCGCAGCTGGCGGGTCAGATAGAAGTTCCGCAGGTCGGTGGCGAGCCTGCCGCCGTTCTCGGCCGTGACGGCATCGATGTAGGCGCCGTAGAAGTGGGCGACCTGCTGGTACGCGGGGGCGCCGGTCGCGTTGCGGGCCGGGGCCGCCGCGGTCGCCGGGGTCTGCGGGGCCGCCGCCGCTGCCGGGAGAGCGGCGACGGCGGTGAGGAGAGCGGAGGCGAGCAGTGTCCGGCCGATGAGGCGCCGGGCGCGGGGGCCCTGTGCGTTGCGGAGCTGAAGCATGACAGTTCCTGCCTTTCGTATGGCTCTGTCCTGTTGGAGTCATGCTGTGGCGGTTCGGTTGCCCGGGGTGCGGAGCGCGCCGTGCGCAACCTCCGGATGGCCTCCTGCGTCGTACGCATGTATGCGTATGCGCCGCGCAGGGGCGTAGGTGTTCGAACGGTGATGGAGTTGCTGGTGCTCAGAGGGACGCGAAAGTCCGGAAAGGTCGAAATTTCCGACGAGGGTCACGGCAGAGGCAGAGGCAGAGGCAGAGGCAGAGGCAGAGGCAGGGGGACGGGCGGGGACGGAGGCAGAGGCACGGGCCGGGACGGAGGCGGGAGTGCTCGCACCCGTCGGATGCTGGTGTGTTCGGTGGTCCTGCCGCTGGTGGCCGCCCTCGGCCTGGTGCTCGGCGGCCCCTCGGCCGGCCGCGCCGACGCCGCTTCGGTCTGCGCCGGTCGCCCCGCCAAGACGGTCTCGTTCAAGACCGGCGAGCTGCGCGTCTACAAGAGCCGTTCCTACGCCTGCGCGATCGCGGTCGCCAAGAAGTCCGGCCCGCGCCGCGCCATGTCCGTGACGCTCCAGGCGCGCGGCGGCAGCCCCGTCGTCGACCGGGGCCGGTACACCAAGCAGGCCGGCCCGGTGACGGTGCACGCGCTGAACCGGTGCGTCAGGGCCTCGGCCACCATCTCGGGGAAGTCGGGCAGCACGGGCTGGATCCTCTGCTGACCCGGAACCTCCCGTTCGGACCGTGCCCGACCCGCAGCCGCTCCGTGTCGACCGGGTCTGGCGGCACGGGTGTCGCCCCGCTAGGTTCACGGCGACTGTTGTGACTCCTGGGAGGGCGTATGCGCAAGGCGTTCAGAGGGTTCCTGTCGCTCGCGGTGCTCATCGGCACGGTGGGCGTGACGGGTGCCTCGGCCGGGGCGGCCACCGCCGCGGAACCGGCCGCGATCCGGACCGGCCCCGCCGCGGACGACGGCACCGGCACGGACATCAAGGACCGCATCCTGGCCATCCCGGGGATGAGCCTCATCGAGGAGAAGCCCTACGCGGGCTACCGCTACTTCGTCCTCAACTACACCCAGCCGATCGACCACCGGCACCCGTCCAGGGGCACCTTCCAGCAGCGCATCACCGTGCTGCACAAGGACACCTCCCGTCCGACGGTCTTCTCCACCAGCGGGTACAACGTCTCCACGAGCCCCGGCCGAGCCGAGCCGACCCGGATCGTCGACGGCAACCAGGTCTCCCTGGAGTACCGCTACTTCACCCCGTCCCGGCCGGCCCCCGCAGACTGGTCCAAGCTCGACATCCGGCAGGCCGCCGACGACCAGCACCGCGTCTTCACCGCGCTGAAGCGGATCTACACCAAGAAGTGGCTGACCACCGGCGCCTCCAAGGGCGGCATGACGGCCACCTACTACGAGCGCTTCCACCCCGGGGACATGGACGGCGTCGTCGCGTACGTCGCGCCCAACGACGTGGTGGACAAGGAGGACTCGGCCTACGACCGGTTCTTCGAGAACGTCGGCACCAAGGAGTGCCGTGACCGGGTGAACGGTGTCCAGCGCGAGGCACTGGTCCGCCGCGAACCGCTGGAGAAGAGGTACCGGGAGTACGCCGCCGCGAACGGCTACACCTTCGACACCACCGGTTCGCTCGACAAGGCGTACGAGGCCGTCGTCATGGACTACGTCTGGGCGTACTGGCAGTACAGCCTGCTGTCCGACTGCGACACCGTCCCGGCCGACGCCGGATCCGCCACCGACCAGGCGATCTGGGACTCCATCGACTCGATCTCCGGCTTCTCCACCTACACCGACCAGAGCCTGGAGCGGTACACCCCGTACTACTACCAGGCGGGCACCCAGCTCGGTTCGCCCGACATCCGCCAGCCGTGGGTGGGCGGTCTCAGCCGGTACGGGTACCAGCCGCCGCGCACCTTCGTGCCGCGTTCCATCCCGATGAGGTTCCAGCCGTCGGTGATGCGCGACATCGACAACTGGGTGAAGCACCACGCCGACCGGATGCTGTACGTGTACGGGGAGAACGACCCCTGGGGCGCGGAGCGCTTCCGGGTCGGCGCGGGCTCCCGTGACAGCTACGTCATGACGGAGCCCGGCGGCAACCACGGCGCCAGCGTGGCCGGGCTCGCCGAGAACGACAGCGCGAAGGCCACCGCGGCCATCCTGCGCTGGGCGGGCGTCGCCCCGGCCGCCGTGCGGGACGACCCGTCGAAGGCGAAGCCACTCGCGAAGTTCGACGCACGGCTCGACCGGCAGGACGTGATGAACGAGCGCAGGCTGCGGCCGTAGGGGCCGCCGTCCGCCCGTGACGGGGAGGGGCCGCGCATCGCGCACGGCTCCTCCCCGTTCCGTCAGTACCTCAGCCCGTAACCCACCGGGTGCAGCACCACGGCCGGGTCGTCCGCGCGCTGCACCGGGACCGGCAGGGTGCCCCGCGGTTCGGCGCGGCCCGCGATCACCCGGGCGGCGGCGCGCAGTTCGACATCGGTCCAGGAGTACGTGGCCAGGTTGGCCGCGAACCCGGTCCCGGCCAGCTGGGCGATGTCGTACGGATTGCGGATCGCCACCGTGATCACCGGGACGCCGGTCGCCGCCAGCGCGCTCACCAGGGTGCGCTGCGAGCCGGTCGCCGAGACGTTGTACGTCGCCACGACCACCGCGTCCTTGCCCTGTGCGGCGGCCACCGCCTCGGCGATCTTCGCCGCGGTGGGGGCGGTGCCGGTGGACAGCGCGGTCGCCGCGTACCCGAGTTCGCCGAACGCCGTGGCCAGGGTGGTGGTCGGCGGTCCGGTGGTGCCGGACGGGGAGGCGGGATCGGCGCCGACCACCAGCAGGTCGCGGTGCGAGCGGCGGGAGAGCGGCAGCAGTGCCCCGTCGTTGGCGAGCAGCGTGGTGGTGCGCTCGGCGATCCGGTCGGCGGCGGCGAGGTGCGAGCGGGTGCCCACGGTGCGGTCCACTCCCGAGCGGCTGACGAACGGGTCGTCGAACAGCCCGAGCTTCGCCTTCAGCCGCAGAATGCGCAGGATCGATTCGTCAATCCGGGCCTCGCTGATCTCACCGCCCTTCACGGCCTCCAGCACGGCGTTCCAGGAGACGCTCAGGTCCGGCGGGTTGAGCAGCTGGTCGACGCCGGCCTGAAGGGCGAGGACCGGCACGCGCTCGTCGCCGTACTTCGTCCGCACCCCCTCCATGCCGAGCGAGTCGGTCACCACGACACCGTCGTAGCCGAGCTCCTCGCGCAGGATGCCGGTGAGGATCGGGCGGGACAGCGTCGCCGGGTCCTCGGCCGGGTCCAGGGCCGGGACCACGATGTGCGCGGTCATGATCGAGTCGATGCCCGCGGCGATCGCGGCCCGGAACGGCGGCTCGTCCAGCTCCGCCCACTGCTCCCGGGTGTGGGTGATGACGGGCAGCCCGGTGTGGCTGTCGGTGCTGGTGTCGCCGTGGCCCGGGAAGTGCTTGGCCGTCGAGGCGATCCCGCTGCTCTGATACCCCTTCACCTGCGCGGCGACCATGGCGGCCACGGACCGCGGGTCGGAGCCGAAGGAGCGAACGCCGATCACCGGGTTGGCCGGGTTGACGTTGACGTCCGCGTCCGGGGCGTAGTTCTGGTTGATGCCGATCGCGGCCAGTTCGGCGCCCGCGATCTGCCCGGCCCGGCGGGCGTCCGAGCGCGAACCTCCCGCGCCCAGTGCCATCGCGCCCGGCATCAGGGTGGCCGGCTCGCCGACCCGGCAGACGATGCCGTGCTCCTGGTCGGTGGAGACGAGGAGCGGCAGGGGAGTGGGGCCGGCCAGACCGGCGCGCTGGATGCCGTTGGAGAGTTCGGCGATCTGGTGCGGGTCGCGGGTGTTGTGCGCCCAGGTGAAGTAGATGATCCCGCCGACGTGGTACTTGGCGATCATCTCGGCGGCGGTGCGAACCCCGATCTCGGCCAGGTTGGCGTCGATGTCGGCCTGGTCGGGGTCGGTGGCGGAGTGCCCGTACACCCGCATCACGAAGAGCTGCCCGACCTTCTCCTCCAGGGACATCCCGGAGATGATCCGCTTGAGGCGCCTGGTCGTGGCGGCTGAATGGTGCTGTCCGCTGCTCGCGGACCGCTGGGCGGCGACCGCGCCGGGGGCGAGGCCCGCGCCCGTGACGGCGGCGACTGCCGTCGCGGCGGTGGCGGTGAGGAGGGTGCGTCTGGAGGTGCGGTGGTGCACGTGAGCTCCTTCGGCCGTACTCGGGGACGAGAGGTGGTGAGAACTGGTGAAAGAAACTTCCAAGGAGCACGGATATCCAGAAAATAACTTCCGGTCAAGGGTCCGGACCGATTTGAGCCCGTGCGGCGTGGCAGCGGACGCGCTCCCGCCGGGCGCGCCTGGCGCCCGTTGCCCGGCGCCTGTTGCCCGTTGCCCGGGGGTGGGGCGCCGGGCTCAGCTCAGTCCCACCGCTGCCCCGTGGGCCCGCAGCGCGGACACCGCCGCCGTGATCGCCGGCCGCCGGGCCGCCTCGGTGCGCCACAGCGCGTACAGCCGACGCACCGGTACGGGATCCAGCGGCACGGCCACCACCCCCGGCGGCAGCGCCCCCCGCCCCAGGCGCGGGATCATCGCGACCCCGAGGCCGGCCGCGAGCAGGGCCAGCTGGGTGTGGTTCTCCTCCGCCTGGTGCCGGATGTCCGGCTCGTAACCCGCCGCCCGCAACGTCCGTACGAGCCAGTCGTGGCAGACCGTCCCCGGCGGCTGGCAGATCCACCGCTCCTTCGCCAGTTCCTCGCGCCGTACCGCGTCCCGCCCGGCGAGACGGTGCCCCTCGGGCACCAGCAGATCGCAGCGGTCGTCCCCGATCACCGCCTGCGCCACGCCCTCCGGGGCGGGCAGCGGAGCGATGTCCCAGTCGTGCGCGACCGCCAGGTCGATCACACCCTTGGCCACCAGGTCGACCGAGAGATGCGGATCGACCTCGGTCATCCGGACCTCCAGCGCCGGGTGCTCCCGGTCCAGCCCCGCCAGCACCCCGGGCAGCAGCCCGCGCGCCGCGGACGCGAACGCGCCGATCGACAGCCGCCCGGTCGGCAGCCCTCTGCGCTCCTCCAGCGTGGTCTCCGCGCGCTCCACGATCGCCAGCAGCTGCTGGGCCGTCGCGGCCAGATGGAGCGCCTCCTCGGTCAGCGCGACCCCGCGCCCGCGCCGTTCGAGCAGTGTCGTACGGGTCTCCCGCTCCAGCTTGGTGATCTGCTGCGAGACCGCCGACGGGGTGTACCCGAGCGCGGCGGCGGCGCCCGCGACGGAGCCGTGGACGGAGACGGCGTGCAGGGCGCGCAGCCGGGCCAGATCGAGCACCGGACCTCCCGTTCCCCTCAGGGGTGCTTCATGGGTGACTCATGAGCGATTCATTAGCGATGCTCAATTCCACCATGAAGAAGTCCGCGCTGGTGCTACATGGTCGGTGCGGGTGATCCTCGGTGCATGCGTCCCCTCCACATCGCCCTGGCCGCCCTGGTGGCAGCCGTCTGGGGCGTCAATTTCGTCGTCATCGAGGTCGGCCTCGGGCACTTCCCGCCGCTGCTCTTCTCGGCCCTGCGCTTCCTGGTCGCCGCGCTGCCCGCGGTCTTCTTCGTCGGCCGGCCCAAGGTCGCCTGGAAGTGGATCGTGGGCGTCGGGCTGGTCCTCGGGGTGGCGAAGTTCGGCCTGCTCTTCATCGGCATGGACCGGGGGATGCCCGCCGGCCTCTCCTCCCTCGTGCTCCAGGTCCAGGCGGTCTTCACCGCCCTGTTCGCCGCCCTCGCGCTCGGTGAACGGCCCGGCAGGACACGGGTGCTGGGGATGGCGGTGGCGCTCGCGGGCATCGGGGTCGCCGCGGTCGACGAAGGGGCGGGCGGGCCCGTGCTCGCCTTCGTCCTGGTGATCGCGGCGGCGGCCTGCTGGGGCGTGTCCAACGTGCTGACCCGCAAGGCCGCCCCGCCCGACTCGCTCAACTTCATGGTCTGGGTCTCGACCGTGCCCGTGCTCCCGCTGCTCGGCCTCTCGCTCCTCTTCGAGGGCTGGGACCGCGACGCCCGGGCACTGGCCGGGCTCGACTGGAGCGGCGCCGGGATCATCGTCTACGTCGCCTGGATCACCACCGTCTTCGGCTTCGGCGCCTGGGGCTTCCTGCTGCGCCACCACCCGGCCTCCTCGGTGGCCCCCTTCACCCTGCTCGTCCCGGTCTTCGGAATGTCCTCGGCCGCTCTGCTGCTGGACGAGTCGGTGAGCCCGCTGCGGTGGTGCGCGGCGGCGCTGCTGGTCGGGGGAGTGGCGCTCACATCGCTGGCGGGCGCGCGGCGGTCACGCGCCGCGGCACCGCAGTCCCCGGAACCCGAGCCGGAGGTGGCGCGGACCGGCTGAACCCGGGCCTGAGGTGGGACGGACCGCGCGAGTTCGAGCCGGAGGTGGCGCGGACCGCCCGGACCCGGGCCGGAGGTGGCGCGGACCGGCTGAACCCGGGCCCGAGGTGGCGCGGACCGGCTGAACCGCGCGGGCCGCGCCACCTCCGGGCAGGGGCGCCGCCTACTGCCCGCGTGCCCCCAGCCGCAGCAGGTGGTCCCGCCCGGCGGCCAGCAGCCCCGGCAGTTCCGGTGCGTCCGGGTGCCAGCGCTTCTCGTACTCCCAGCAGACCCAGCTGTCCGGGTCCAGCGTGTCCAGGCAGGCCCCCAGCGGCAGCACCCCGGCGCCCAGGGCCAACGGCGCGGCGTCCTCGGCCGACGCGATGTCCTTCACCTGTACGTAGCCCAGGTGCGGGGCCAGCACCGCATGGCTGGCGGCCGGGTCCTCGCCCGCCAGCCAGGTGTGCATGATGTCCCAGAGCGCGCCGATCTGCCGGTGCCCGACCGTCCCGACGACCCGGGCCACATCGGCACCGGCCCGGTGCGAGTCGTGGGTCTCCAGCAGGATGCGCACGCCCTGGTCGGCGGCGTGCGGGGCGGCGGCGGCCAGTCGGCGGGCGGCGGTCGCGTCGGCCGTGGCGGGGTCCTGGCCGCCGCCGCCCGGGAAGACCCGGACGTTCTGCGCGCCCAGGTCGTGCGCCAGGTCCACCAGCCCGGCCAGCTCGTCCAGCGCCGGCGCGTCGTCGCCCTCGGCGGCGGCCCGGACGTAACCGGCGACGGTCAGGATCTCGACGCCGCCCGCCTCGAACTCCTGGACGACCGAGGCCCGTTCTGGCACGGAGAGGCCCGGGTGCACCGGCTCCTCGGGATGGGCGCGCAGCTCCACCCCCTGGTAGCCGTGCCCGGCGGCGAGCCGGACGACATCGGCGACCGGCATCCCCGGGACTCCGAGGGTCGAGAAAGCGAGCTTCACGTGCGTGGTCCTTCCGTCGTCGTCCGGCCACCCTTCCGGCCCGGCCTCAGCAGGGCTCCCGGAGCGGCTGCCCCAGCCTATCCAGCAGCCTCGGCGCGCCCGCCCGCTGCCGGGCCCGGCCCTCCCGCCCGGGCTACGGTGCACCGGCGCCGCCCGGGGCGTACGCCGTCCGCCGCGACGCCGCCCGCCGCCGCCCGCCGCCCGCCGCCCGCGCCGCCGCGCCGGGCCAACGCCGCGAGCAGATCCGGTCCCCCAGCCCGCCGTCACCCGGCCCGTCGTCCCGCGACCGGCCGGGAACCGGCAGCCGTCAGGAACTCCTCGCCCCGGCCCGAGACCGCCGGGAAGCCCAGTCCGTCCGCCTCCTCGTCGGGCGGGAGGGCCGGACCCACCGGCCCGGCGCCGAAGCTCGCGCGGGGCCGACAGGGCGGAGGCCGGACGGGGGTGCCCCCCGGTCAGTCGCGTTCGGCCGCGCATTCGGCGGAGAACTCGCACAGTGCCGCACGGTCCGCGCGTCCCGTCTTGCTCAGCAGACTCGCCATGTGCTTCTCCACCGTGCGCGGCGATATGGACAGCCGCCGGGCGATCTGCTGATTGCCCGGCCGCTCCGTCAGCAGTACGAAGACCTCGTACTCACGCGGTGTCACCCCGCTCGTCCGCAGCTGGGCCGGGATGCGGTCCCAGCCGCCCCGGTGCTGCCCGACACTGGCGCCCGCCTGTCGCAGCGCCGCCCGGCACGCGGCGGCGACCGGCTGGATGCCCGCCCCGTAGAAGTACTCCTCCGACGCCCGCAGCCAGCTCACCGGCTCGCCCCACTGCTCGGCGAGCGCCGCGCCGGCGACCAGTCGCAGCCCCAGATGGCGGGCGAGCGGAAAGGCGGCGGCGTCGGCGACGGCCGCCCCGACCGACCGGGCGGCCCGGTCCGCATCGCCCGTGCGGCCGTGCAGCACGGCATCGGCCAGCCGCAGGAACAGCTGGTTCCACGCCAGGTCCGCGCCGGGGCTCTCCAGGATCGCGTCGAGCTCCGCCCGGCCGTCCAGGCCGTCGAGTATCCGCAGCAGCGGACGCAGACCGTAGCGCCCGCTCAGGTAGAAGAAGCTGGGGTGCTCGCGCTCCCAGACCAGCGAGGTGTCCAGGTCGGCCAGCGCGCCCTCGCGGTCCTCCTCCAGCAGCGCCGCGAAGGCCCGGCAGAGCCCCAGTTGCAGCGGGACGAGTAAGGACTCCTCGCCGCCCGCCCGGCGGAACCGGACCATGGCCCGGTCCAGGTCCCGTCTTCGGCCCCGGTGCGCGGCGAGCGTCGCCGAGGCCAGCAGCAGATAGCGGTGCGCCCCCAGATTGCGGACCCGCGCGCTGGCGGCCAGCGACCGCTCGATGATCTCGTGCGCCCCGTCCCACTCGCTGCGCATCACCGCGTTCATGGCCAGCAGCCCGTCCACGGTCTGCGTCGGCACCAGCGCGCCCAGCGACTGGGCGGCGGTACGCGCCGTCTCCAGCCCGGCCGGGTCACCGGTGCGCATGAACGTGTTGGCGCCGAGCCGGACCAGCGCCTCCACCCGCCACACCGGCAGGGCGTGCTGCTCGGAGACCGCGAGCATCCGTTCCAGGCACGCGTCGGCCTCGTCGAAGCCACGCTCCCGGGAGAGCAGTGCCAGTAACTGCCAGGCCTGGCAGGCGACCACGGGGAGATTGCGTTCCTCCGCCACGGCGGCGGCCCGGCGCGCGGCGTCCTGCGCGGACTCCTGCCGCCCGTGGCCCTCACGGCCGGGCAGCAGCGCCAGATGACCGTGCACCACGTCGAGCGCCGCTTCCTGCTCGGGGCGGACAGCCGTACCGAGCACGTTCCGCGCGGTCCGGATCTGCCCGGCCGCCTCGTCCACGCGCTCCGCCATCACGGCCGCCCAGGCGATCCGGATATGGGTCTCCCCGCGCTGCTCGGAGGCGTCCGAGCGCGACGGCACCGGGGGGAGCTCCGCGGTCAGCGCCAGCGCCGTGTCCAGCTCACCGGCCTCGGCGTGGGAGACGGCGAGCGACTCCGTGATGCTCCGCAGATCGCGCTCGTGGGCGAGCGAGCGGGCCCGTTCCAGCAGGATGACCGCCGAACCGGACGCGCCCGCGGCCAGCATCCGTCGGCCGACGTCGGCGAACTGACGGGCCGCGCCGTGCCGGTCGCCCCCGGCCAGTTGCAGCGTTGCCATCAACTGTCGCTGCTCATCACCCAGTTGATGACCGGCGGCGGCCAGGGAGTGCGCCGCGCGGCGGGCCGTCGCGGCCCGCTCCGCCGGTGCCAGCGAGGCCACCAGCGCCTCGGCGGTCAGCGCGTGCCGGAAGGTGTAGCGATCGGGGTCCGCCCCGTCGGGGGCGATGATGTTCGCCTCCACGGCGGAGCGCAGATGGCTGAAGAGCGTACGGTCGTCGAACCCGGTGACCGTCTGGAGCACGGTGACCGAGAACCGGTTGCCCAGCGTGGCCGCGCACAGGAGCAGTTCACGCACCGGCTCGTCGAACCGGTCGAGCCGCCGCGACCAGCTGCGCACCACCCCGGTCGGCACCGACGCGTCCGGGTTGACGTGCTCCTCCCAGCGGCCGCCGGCCCGGCGCAGCTGGCCGGAGTCGAGCAGATCGGCGAGCAGCACCTCGACCAGGTACGGATTGCCGCCCGCCCGGCCGGCCAGTCGTTCGTGGGTGGCCTGCGGCACCTCGTCCGGGGCGGCGGCCTCCAGGCAGGAGGCGGTCATCTCCCGCACGTCCGTGTCCCCGAGCGGCGCCAGCTCGCGCACCGTGGCGACCTGCCGCCGTTCCGCCGAGCGCACCAGGTCGAGTGCGACACCGGGCTCCGGGCGCAACGTTCCCAGCAGCAGCACCGGCAGGTCCGCCACGTTGTCGATGACGTACTCCACCACCGCGATCGTCTCGGTGTCGGAGTCGTGCAGGTCCTCCAGCAGGATCACGCAGCCGTGCTCCTGGCCGAGCACCGACAGCAGCCGCAGCAGCGCCTCGGCCAGCTCGACCACGGTCTCCGGATAGCCGGGGGAGGAACCCCGGCGCCACTCCGGCACCAGCCGGGCCAGCGCCGGACGGTACGGGTCCAGCTCCGGGTCGGTGGGCGTACCGGCCGCCCGGAACCGTGAGGACAGCGCCTCGATCAGCGGGCGGAACGGCACCACGAGCCCGGTCGACGTGGCCCTGCCGCGAAGCACCGGCATGCCCCGCTCGTACGCCTGGTAGGCGCACTCACCGGCCAGCCGGGATTTCCCGATGCCCGCGTCACCGACGAAGAAGACCGCATGCCCCGAACACCGCGACGCGGCGTCCAGGGCATCGCTCAGCAGGCCGGTCTCAGCGACACGCCCGACAATCACTGACGAAGTGGCACGCATGGACGCAGGCTACTTGAGGCACTACCCAGCAGTCAGTGCGTCAAAGCCCTTGATCCCCAAAGGAATTGACTCAGGACCAGGTCATTGTGGTCCACGGCAGGTCTCCGGTGCAGTCGCCGATGCCGTCCGCGGCGCCGAGGATTCTGCTGCGCAGCCCCAGCCCGCCGCTCGCACCCAGGGAGATCCTGCCGACAGGGTGCTCGTCCGCGAACTCCGTGAACTCCGTGAACTCCGCGAACCGGTCGACCTCGGTGAAGTCGTCGAACCGGGCGGCGTGGAAGGCGGTGGCTTCGGTGGTCTGCATGGTCTGCCTCTTCTCGTGGGAGGTTGTCGTTGCGTGAGTCGAGCGACGAGCTGTGTACGACGTGGTGGTACCTGAGAGGTGAGTAAGTACGTTCGTTGGTCCGGGAGTTACGTGCGAGGGGCGAAGGCGTGAGGGAAGGGCGGGGCGGGTCCGGTGCGGGGCGGGCGGTGAGGTGTGAGCCGCGCGTGGACGCCGGCTCAGGGCGTTCGCCCGCCTTCGCCACGGTCCCGTCCCCGCCCGCCCCGTCCCGTGACCGTTCAGCCGGGCGCCGCCGAAACGGTGGGCCCGGCGAGCAGCAGCATGGACGGCACCCGGTCGGGGAATCCGGCCCGCAGCAGCCCGTGCCCGATCCCCGCGAGGCCGGTCAGCAGCCCCGGATGCGACACCTGGCCGGGCGTTCCGCAACGCGGCTTCGCCCGGTCGGCCGCCGCGAGCAGCGCCCCGGCCCGCTCCACCCAGCGGGTGCGGACACCTGGCGGCTCGCCCCGGCGCAGCAGTTCGAGAACGCCGAGCTCGCCGTGGCACAGGCTGTCGTCCGGCGGCGGTTCGGCCCGTGCGATGTCCGCCGCCGCCTCGTGCGCCCAGGCGGACAGCACCGGGTCGGCCCGCGCCGCCGGGCTGTCCAGCACGGCCAGTGCCACGCCCGTCCTGCCCCGGCACCAGGAGATGTCGCGGTCCACGGAGCCGGTCGCGGCCCGCAACGCGGCGAGCCCCGAGGCGCGGTACGGCTCGCCGCCACCCGCCTCGGCGAAGCGCAGCAGCGCCCAGCCGATTCCGGCGGATCCGTCGGCGAACCCCGATGCGTCCGGCAGCGGCGCCTCGCGCAGCAGCCCGGCGCAGCGTTCCGCCGTACGCCACACATCGGCCCGCCCGGTGACCCGGTACCCGGCGAGCAGACCGGCCAGCCCGCCGGCCGTACCCCCGCGCACCCCGTACTCGCTCTCGCCGACGGCCGCCGCACCGGTCAACCGCAGTGCGGGCAGCACCAGTCCACCGAGGCTCGGGTCGTCCAGCGCGTCCGCGACCTGGGTCAGCGCGTACGCGATCCCGCCGATCCCGGCGAACGCACCCGAGCCCACCGGGCCCAGGTCGTCCGGGCGCGAGTGCAGCGAGTCCAGCAGCCCGGTGAGGGGTACCAGCGCGTCCCGGGCGGCCGCGGCGTACCGGTCCGCCCCGGTCAGCGAGGCGAGCTGGGCGAGGAAGCACGCCGTACCGGTGTAGCCGCCCGCCAGATCGGCGGCCATCGGGCCCAGCCGCCAGTACCGCTCGTCGAGCAGCTCCAGGCCGATCCAGTTGAGCCGGGTGGGCCCGGAGTAGGCCTGGGACACCAGCGCGTCGCCGACCGACCGGGCCGCCGCGAGCAGCTGGTCCGGATCCGGCGCGGTCGCGGCCGTACGGACCCGGCGCGGGCCCGGCCGGGGTTGGTGGGCGGGCCCCCGCGAGGTGGTCGCCATCGCGGCGCGGATGATCCGTTCCTGGTCCTTGCGGTCCACCGCGCCCATGGCCGCCAGCTTCGCGCGGACCAGGGACAGCCCGGTCCGGGCGAGCGTGCCGGGCAGCATCCGGCCGGTCCCGCTCCACAGGTCGGTGCCTTCGGGCAGGGCGGTGAACAGCGGCACGTCGCCCGACCAGAGCTGGGCGATCTCCTCGTCCAGCAGGCCGGGCAGCGAGGCGGATCCCAGGGTGTCGGTGCCCAGCAGCGCGAGCACCTCGTGCCGTTCGGCGGCTTCCTTCATCAGGTCCGGGTGCGTGGACTCGTCCAGGAGTGAGGCGTAGATCCAGGTGGGCCGCACCACGACCCGTACCTCGTCGCGTGCGAACCGGTCCAACAGGCCTCCGGGGCGCAGGAGTTCGGCGCGGGCTTCCTTGATCGCGGTGTAGCCGGCGCGGAATCCGGCGCACAGCGCCCGGGTGAAGGCGGACGGGTTGGCGGGCGTCCCGGTCAGCCGGGGCCGGTTCGCCGAACCGCCGAACCGGGCCGCCCGGCGCACCAGCCGCATCCGGTCGGTCCCCGCGTCCGCCCAGTCCACGCCGCGCACCGGGGAATCGGCCGCCTGCCCACCACCGATCCCGGACATGTCGAGCGCCGACTCGTCCCCGACGAGCAGCTGCGGCAGCAGCCCCACCCGGTGCACCGAGTCGTGCAGGGCACGGGCCGCCGGATCGTCCGAACCCGCGGTGGGCAGCGGCGGGTGGAACAGCGTCTCCACGTCGACGAGCACCGGGTACTCCCCGTCCGCGATCAGGTTCTCGTGGTGCAGGTCGGTGCCGTCCAGCGCGTGCAGCAGGGCCAGCAGTGCGCCCTGGCGCCGGTAGAAGGTCTCGACCTGGCGGCCCGAGCGGCAGGGCCGTTCGGCGACGAACTCCACCCAGCCGTAAGGTCCCCGGTCCAGCAGGGCGAGCGTACGGAGTCCAGGAGTGCCGGGCAGCGCGTTGAACCACTGGACCAGCTCGTTGAAGTGCTGGTGCGCGGCGAGCGGGCGCGGTTTGTAGACCAGTCGGGTGCCGTCCTCGAACCGGAGCAGCATCACGGTCCGCCCGCCCCGGTGGCCGTCCCCGGCACCGGGTTCGACCCCCACCAGCCGACCGCCTCGGGCTTCTTCTTCCCTGGCTGCGTCGCCCCTGGCTTCGGCGTCTCCGGCTTCGGCGTCCCGGGCTTCGTCGTCCCTGGTCCCGCTCCCCCTGGCCTCATCGCCCCGGGCTCCGTCGCCCGCGGCCTCTTCGTCCCGGGGCTTGTGGATGCCGGGCAGCACCGGTCGGTCCGCGGCGAACCGCACCAGCATCTCGGCCAGCGCGGCGGCGGCGTCGAGCGCGGTACGTGCCAGGATCCGGGCCAGTACGGGGTACGTGGTGCAGAGCGCGGCCAGTCCGGACCGGGCGCCGGTCAGCCGCAGGAAGTCGGTGAACCGGCTCTCGGGACCGTCCCCGGCCAGCCGCCCGTCCCGTCGCGCCGTGTGCAGCTCCAGGACCAGGGTCCGGGCGGCGAGCCGTGCGAGCCGCCGGGACAGATGCCGCTCGAAGTCCTCCTGCACGGAATCCAGATCGACGTACCGGCTCAGTCGCGTCGGCAGACCGTCCCGCATCCGCCGCGCCGCGCAGTCGGTGAACGGGGCGAGAACACGCTCGAATCCACGCAGCCCCGGCAGGTCCTCCCGGTCGCCGACCGCCGCCCGCTCGGGCGCGTCGGCAACCGCTTCCTGGACGAACACCGCCCAGTCCGGGGCGTGTTCGGGAAGCGCGTCACCGGTCGGCGCATCGCCGCGCAACGTATCGCCGCGCATCGCCCCACCGGCCGGCGCCTCACCGGTCAGTGCCGGCCGCCACCACGGACCAGCGGCACAGGAAGCCGCGTCCGCCGTCGGACGGCCGGTCTCCAGCAGGCCGACCGCATCGGCGGAGGAACCCGCTGCCGCAGCCGGACGTGACGCGGAAGAGACGCCCAGCCGTCCGCCGCCACCCGCATGGATCTCCGCCATCGCACCTCCTCGGTCCGGCGCCGGCACCACCGGTCCGCCACGCCCCATACTTCCGGCGATGCCGCTGGCGGACATGGGGGCAACGCCCCCATCTTTCTGCCCACGATCCCGAACAGGAACCGGAACGGGCCCGGCTCGCCCCTGCCGGGTGGGCGGGTACGGGTCCGGCGCACCCCCGCCCGGAGGGGTGGAGCGGGTCCGGCGCACCCCCGCCGGGCGGGCGGGTACGGGCTCGGCGGGGGTGCCCCGCCGGGCGGGCGGGTACGGACCCGGCGCACCCCCGCCCGGGGCCGGGTCACGGGCTGCTGATCAGGTCCGGGGCGGTGCCGTCGACCCCCGCACCATCAGCTCCGCCGCGATCGTCGCGATGCCCCCGGGCGGCGGGGTCTCCTTGCCCATCGCGAGCCGGCCCGCGCGGGCGCCCGCCTCGAAGAGCGGCAGCCGTACGGTCGTCAGCGCCGGGACCGCGTCCACCGAGAACGGCAGGTCGTCGAAGCCCGCCACCGAGATGTCCTCGGGGATGCGCAGCCCCCGGTCCCGGACGGCCGCGCACGCGCCCAGCGCCACCGTGTCGTTGGCCGCGACGATCGCCGTCACCTCCGGCTCGCGGCGCAGGAGTTCGAGGGTGGCGTCGTACCCGGAGCGACGGTCGTAGGGGCCGTGGACGGTGAGACGCTCCTCGTCGTACCCGTCGCCGGGGAGCCCTGCCGTGCCCGTACCCCCGCCGGGGAGCCCTGCCGTACCCGTACCCCCGCCGAGGAGCCCCGCCGCCCGCATCGCGTCGCGGTGGCCCTCCAGTCGGTGGCGGGTCGTGGTGCGCTCCAGGGGGCCCGCGACATAGCCGATCCGCCGGTGGCCGAGCGAGAGCAGGTGCTCGGTGAGGCGACGCCCGCCGCCCCGGTTGTCGAAGGCCAGCGCGGCCACGACCGCCTCGCCGTCCGGCAGCGGGGGCCGGCCGCACAGCACCACCCGGGTGCCCGCGTCCGCGAGCTTGGCCAGCTTGGCGGACACCGCCGCCTGGTGCACCGGGTCCTCCACCGCGCCTCCGGTCAGGACGACGGCCGCGGCGCGCTGGCGCTGGAGCAGGGTGAGATAGGTCAGTTCGCGCTCGGGGGAGCCGCCGGTGTTGCAGACCACCGCGAGCTTCTCGCCGCCCGCCCGCCCCGAACCGTCGCCCGGCCCGCCGATCTCGGTCTGCGCCGCGCCCGCCATGATCCCGAAGAACGGGTCCGCGATGTCGTTGACCAGGATGCCGACCAGGTCGGAGGTGGCCGCCGCGAGCGAGCTGGCCGGCCCGTTGAGCACATAGTCCAGATCGTCCACCGCGCGCAGGACCCGTTCACGGGTGGACGCGGCCACCGGGTAGTTGCCGTTGAGCACGCGGGAGACGGTGGCCGGCGACACCCGGGCGCGGGCCGCCACATCCGCCAGGGTGACTGTCATCGCTTTCCTCCGAGGAGTGACAAGGAGTGAGTGGAGTTATCAGCGCGCCCCCTCTTGTCCGGGCCGCTGTCGGCAGGCTAGCGTCATACCGTATAGAAAGCGCTTGCTACGGCTGTATGGAGGAAGTTTCGTGACACGCAGGACAGTGCGCATCGCCATGAACGGCGTCACGGGTCGCATGGGATACCGGCAGCACCTGGTGCGCTCGATCCTCGCGATCCGCGAGCAGGGCGGCCTCGACCTCGGCAACGGCGACGTGCTGTGGCCCGAGCCCGTGCTGGTCGGCCGCCGCGCCCATGCGCTGGAGGAGCTCGCCGCGCAGCACGGCCTGACCGAGTGGTCGACCGACCTCGACGCGGTCCTCGCCGACGACACCATCGACATCTACTTCGACGCCCAGGTCACCTCGGCCCGGGTGGACGCGATCAAGAAGGCGATCGCGGCGGGCAAGCACATCTACACCGAGAAGCCCACCGCCACCGACGTCGAGGGCGCCCTGGAGCTGGCCCGGCTGGCCCGCGAGGCCGGGATCAAGCACGGCGTCGTCCAGGACAAGATCTTCCTGCCGGGCCTGCTGAAGCTGAAGCGCCTCATCGACGGCGGCTTCTTCGGCGAGATCCTCTCCGTGCGCGGCGAGTTCGGCTACTGGGTCTTCGAGGGCGACTGGCAGGAGGCCCAGCGCCCGTCCTGGAACTACCGCGCGGAGGACGGCGGCGGCATCGTCGTCGACATGTTCCCGCACTGGGAGTACGTGCTCCACGAGCTGTTCGGCCGGGTCTCCACCGTCCAGGCGCACGTCCAGACGCACATCCCGCAGCGCTGGGACGAGCAGGGCAAGCCCTACGCCGCGACCGCCGACGACGCCGCGTACGGCACCTTCCAGCTGGAGAGCGGCGCCATCGCGCAGATCAACTCCTCCTGGACGGTCCGGGTCAACCGCGACGAGCTGGTCGAGTTCCAGGTCGACGGAACGCACGGCTCGGCCGTCGCCGGCCTGCGCAACTGCCGGGTCCAGCACCGCTCGGCCACCCCCAAGCCGGTCTGGAACCCCGACCTCCCGGTCACCGAGTCCTTCCGCGACCAGTGGCAGGAAGTCCCCGACAACGCGGTCTTCGACAACGGCTTCAAGGCCCAGTGGGAGCTCTTCCTGCGCCACATCGTCCTCGACGAGCCGTACACCTGGGACCTGATGGCCGGCGCCCGCGGCGTGCAGCTCGCCGAGCTGGGCCTGAAGTCCCACGCGGAGGGCCGCCGACTCGACGTCCCGGAGCTGTCCCTGTGACCGCCCACCCCGTACACGTACGGCGCATCGGAGCTGATCTGAGTTGACCATCCACCTCCCGCAGGGCCCGTACGAGCCCCGCACCACCCCGCTCGACCTCGGGCGCGGCGGCAGCCCGCTCGCCTCCCGCACGGTCTTCTCGGCGGCCCACGTCGTCGCCGACCCGTACGCCGACATCAGCCCCGACTCGCCGGCCGCCGTCGACTGGGACGCCACCCTCGCCTTCCGCCGCCACCTCTGGTCGCACGGCCTCGGCGTCGCGGAGGCGATGGACACCGCCCAGCGCGGCATGGGCCTGGACTGGGCCGGTGCCGCCGAGCTGATCCGCCGCTCCGCCGCCGAGGCGAAGTCGGTCGGCGGCCGCATCGCCTGCGGCGTCGGCACCGACCAGCTCACCGGCCCGGCCACCCTCGCCGAGGTCCGCGCCGCGTACGAGGAGCAGCTCGCGCTCGTCGAGGAGAGCGGCGCCCAGGCCATCCTGATGGCCTCCCGCGCGCTCGCCGCGGCGGCGAAGGGGCCCGAGGACTACCTGGAGACGTACGCGCACCTGCTGCGCCAGGCATCGGAGCCGGTCGTCCTGCACTGGCTGGGCCCGATGTTCGACCCCGCGCTGGACGGCTACTGGGGCTCCTCGGACCTCGACACCGCCACCGCTACGTTCCTGAAGGTCATCGCGGAACACCCGGACAAGGTCGACGGCATCAAGATCTCCCTCCTCGACGCGGAGCGCGAGATCGACGTCCGCCGACGGCTGCCGGGCGGGGTGCGCTGCTACACCGGCGACGACTTCAACTACCCCGAGCTGATCGCGGGCGACGACCAGGGATTCAGCCACGCCCTGCTCGGCATCTTCGACCCGCTGGGCCCGCTGGCCGCGCACGCGGTACGGGTCCTCGACACGGGTGACACCCAGGGTTTCCGCGACCTCCTCGACCCCACGGTCGAGCTGTCCCGGCACCTCTTCCAGGCGCCCACCCGGTTCTACAAGACGGGCGTGGTGTTCCTCGCCTGGCTGGCCGGCCACCAGGACCACTTCACGATGGTCGGCGGCCTCCAGTCCGCCCGCTCGCTGCCGCACCTGGCCAAGGCGTACGAACTCGCGGACCGGCTGGGCCTGTTCCCCGACCCGGAGCTGGCCGAATCCCGGATGCGCGCCCTGCTCGCCGTCAATGGAGGCACCCGATGAGCGACGGCCGTCTCTCCATCAACCAGGAGACCATCAAGCAGTGGTCGCTGCCCGAGCTGGCCGAGGGCTGCGCCAAGGCGGGCATCGACAAGGTCGGCCTGTGGCGGGCCCCCGTCCAGGCGTACGGCGTCGAGCGCACCGCCCGGCTCCTCGCCGATTCCGGCCTGTCCGTCACCAGCCTGTGCCGCGGCGGCTTCTTCACCGCACTGGACCCGGCGGAACGGGCCCGTGCCCTGGACGACAACCGCGCCGCGGTCGACGAGGCGGCGGGACTGTCCACCGACACCCTGGTCCTGGTCTCCGGCGGTCTCCCCGAGGGAAGCAAGGACCTGCGCGGCGCCCGTGAGCGGATCGCCGACGCGCTCGCCGAGCTGGCCCCGTACGCGGCCGAACGTGGCGTACGCCTGGCCATCGAACCGCTGCACCCGATGTTCGCCTCGGACCGCTGCGTGGTCTCCACGCTGTCCCAGGCACTGGACATCGCGGAACGCTTCCCGGCCGACCAGGTGGGCGTGGTCGTCGACACGTACCACATCTGGTGGGACGACCAGGCGCCCGCGCAGATCGCCCGCGCCGGTGCGGGCGGCCGGATCCACTCCTTCCAGCTGGCCGACTGGATCACCCCGCTCCCGGCGGGCGTTCTGCTCGGCCGGGGTCAACTCGGCGACGGAGCGGTGGACTTCCGTGCCTTCCGCTCCCTGGTCGAGGCCGCCGGCTTCGACGGCCCGATCGAGGTGGAGATCTTCAACGAGTCCCTCTGGGCCCGGGACGGCGCCGAAGTCCTCGCGGAGGTGGCCGCCCGGTACGCCGAGCACGCCTGCTGACAAGGCTCTTTGCCACCAAGGCAAAGAGATCGTCAAGGCGTGCAACCGTTTGGCGCCCGACCGAGTCGTATCTGGCGTCGGGTGCTTCCGGGGAGGGATCTGGGGGGATCAGGAAGCCTCGACGTTGGGGGAAAGCGAGGGGGCCCGGTCGTTTCGACCGGGCCCGTTTCGTTTTCCGGGAGCTCCGGTGCCGGAGGCGGCGGCATCGGCTGCTCGATTCCGTCGACGGCCCCGAGGAACTGCGGCGTGGCCCGGGGCCGCCCCGCGCCGGGGCCGGCCGTCATCCCTGCACCGGACTCACAGGTCTCTGACAAGTGCGGGCCAGTCCGGGACGCGTCCGTCCCCGACGCGTGGAGCACAGCAGCCCGGTCGCGGGTGGCACCCCGCGGCGCCGCGTCGCTGCCCGTGGCACCTCGGGGCGCCGCAAAGCACCCGGTGACACCTTGCGGCGCCGCGTGGCACCCACATGACGCCTAGTGGCACCGCGTGGTGCCACTGGAGGTGCCAGAGGGGCCAGGTCCCCTCGTGGTGCCGTATTGGCGCAACGTGGGTGTCGTCGCGTTTTTGCAGGTCAGGGCCGTTGGACGAGAGGTAGCCCGGAATTGCTCCCCGTGCGGGGTTGCGGGTGGCGCCACTGTGGTGCCACTATGGCGTCATGGACCTCACGCCGTATGTCGACAACCTCCGCCGCGAACTCGCGGTGGCCGCCGAAGCCGGCGGCGAAGAAGCCCGCGAGCTGGCCGAGCGGCTCACCGCTCCGCTGGAGTCGGCGACCCGCCTGACGATGCTCAACGTGCTCTCCGCCGCGATGGACGAGATCACTCGTGAACTCGCCCCCGGCTCGGTCGACGTACGGCTGCGCGGGCTCGACCCCGACTTCGTGGTGACGAAGCCGGCGGGCGAGGAGGTGCCCGAGGAGCGGAGCGCGCCCGCCGAGCCGCTCAGGACCCCGGCCCCGGCGCCCGCCGACGGTGACGAGGGCGGCACCGCCCGCGTCAATCTGCGGCTGCCCGCCCACCTCAAGGCGCGCGCCGAGGAGGCCGCGAACCGCGAGGGCCTCTCGGTCAACGCGTGGCTGGTGCGAGCCGTGTCGGCCGCGGTCGACGGCGGAGACCGGCCGCGTACCACGGAGAAGACCCGCACCACCCGCAGTTACGGACAGAGCTTCACGGGCTGGGTGCGCTGAGCGCGCACCCGACCCTGCCTGAATTCAACCGGAATTTCACCCTGAGACCCAAGAGGACGGGACAGCCATGCCTTCTTTCAACACGCCCCAGCCGATCTCCGTGACCGCCAATGTGGAGGCCGGATCCATCCGGTTCGTCGCCACCGACCGGCCCGACACCGTCGTCGAGGCGCGGCCCCGCGACCCGAAGAAGGACCAGGACGTGCGGGCGGCCGAGCAGACCGAAGCCACCTGTGCGGGCGGTCTGCTGACCGTCAGGACGCCCAAGGGGCGCCGCCTCGTCGGACCCTCCGGCGCCGTCGACGTGACGGTCGAACTGCCCGCGGGCTCGCAGGTGGAGGTGACCGGCGCCTGGGCCCAGGTGCAGGGCGAGGGCCGGCTCGGCGAGGTCCGGGTGAAGACCTCCGTGGGGGACGTACGCCTCGACACCACCGGTCCGCTGACGCTCGCCACGTCGCACGGCTCGATCGCCGTGGACCGGGTCGAGGGCCGGGCCGAGGTCACCACCAGCACCGGCAATGTGCGCGTCGGCTTCGTGGACGGACCCGCCGTCCTGAAGAACGCGAACGGCACCACGACCGTCGGCACCGTGACCGGCGAACTGCGGGTGGGCGGCGCCAACGGCAGCATCGACATCGCGCGTGCCGAGGCGTCGGTCACCGGCACCGCGACCAACGGACTGCTGCGCGTCGCCGACGTCGCCCGTGGCGAAGTCCAGCTGGAGACCTCCAACGGCTCCATCGAGATCGGCATCCGCGAGGGCGCCGCCGCCTGGCTCGACGTCAGCTCCAACCGCGGACAGGTGCGCAACTCGCTCGCCGCGTCCGGGGCCCCCGAACAGGCCGAGGACTCCGTCAAGGTCCGCGCGCGGACCAACTGGGGCAACATCGACATCCTCCGCGCCAAGGCCTGACCCGCTCAAGCAGTCGGCAGATCACTCCACTTCACCGCTCGGCACGCCTTCCAGGGGGAGGACCCCATGTCTTTTTCTGTCATGCCCACGCCAAGGATTGACGGCGGGCAGCCGCCCGCCCTCGCCGTCTCCACCGCCGACCTGCGCAAGTCGTACGGCGACAAGACCGTCCTCGACGGCATCGATCTGCGGATCCCCTCCGGCACCGTGTTCGCCCTGCTCGGGCCGAACGGCGCCGGCAAGACCACCACCGTGCAGATCCTGTCCACGCTCATCGCCGCCGACGGCGGGCTGGCCCAGGTCGCGGGCCACGACGTCGCCACGGCGCCGGACGGGGTGCGCGCCGCGATCGGCGTCACCGGACAGTTCGCCGCACTGGACGATCTGCTCACCGCCGAGGAGAACCTGCTTCTCATGGCCGACCTGCTGCACCTCGGCAAGCGCGAAGGGCGCAAGCGGGCCAAGGAGTTGCTGGAGCGGTTCGACATCGCGGACGTCGCGGACAAGCGCGCCGCGTTCTTCTCCGGCGGCATGCGGCGCCGGCTCGACCTCGCCATGACGCTGGTCGGCGACCCGCAGGTGATCTTCCTGGACGAGCCGACGACCGGCCTGGACCCGCGCAGCCGCCGCACCATGTGGGAGACCGTGCGTTCACTGGTCGCCGGGGGCGTCACCGTCTTCCTCACCACGCAGTACCTGGAGGAGGCGGACCAGCTGGCGGACCGGATCGCGGTGCTCGACGGCGGGCGGATCGTCGCCGAAGGCACCGCCGCCGAACTCAAGGCACAGATCCCCGGCAGCCACGTACGGCTGCGGTTCACCGACCTCGACGAGTACGAGCGCGCGGCCGCCGCCTTCCCCGGCGCGGCCCGCGACGACGAGGAGCTCGCCCTGCGCGTGGCGAGCGACGCCGGCATGGAGGCGCTGCGCGCCCTGTTCGACCAGCTGGACGCGGCCGGAGTGCGGGCCGCCGACTTCTCCGTGCACACCCCCGACCTCGACGACGTCTTCCTCGCCCTGACCGGCGACGGCAGCGCCGACACCGCGCTCCACGTGAAGGAGACCCTGCGATGAGCACCCTCACCTACGCCGTGCACGACTCGACGACGATGCTGCGGCGCAACCTCAAGCACGCGCTGCGCTACCCGGCGGTGTCCCTGGGCCCCGTCATGACACCCATCCTGATGCTGCTGCTGTTCGTGTACGCCTTCGGGGACTCGATCGGCGCCGGAATGGGCGGCGGCCGGGACGCGTACCTGGAGTATCTGACGCCCGGCGTCATCATCATGGGCGTGGCGGCCGGGGCGATGTCGACCTCGATCGCGGTCTGCACCGACATGACCGAAGGCATCATCAACCGCTTCCGCACCATGAACATCTCGCGCTCGTCGTTCATGACGGGGCATGTCGTCGGCAGCGTCCTCACCACCCTGGTGAGCCTCGTCCTCGTCGTGGGCGTCGCCCTCGCCCTCGGCTTCCGCTCCGCGGCGAGCCCGCTGGAGTGGCTCGCCGCCGCCGGCCTGCTCGCGGCCATCACCTTCGCCGTCACCTGGCTGTCCTGCGCCCTCGGCCTGATCTCCAAGACCGTGGAGTCCGCGAGCAACAAGCCACTGCTCGTCCAGTTCCTGCCCTTCCTCGGCTCGGCGTTCGTACCGGCCGACTCGATGTCCCCGGGCCTGCGCTGGTTCGCCGAGTACCAGCCCTTCACCCCGATGACCGAGACCCTGCGCGGCCTGCTCTCCGGCTCGGAGATCGGCAACAACGGCTGGATCTCACTGGCCTGGTGCGCCGGCATCACCCTGGTCGGCTACCTCTGGTCGCGCTCGCTCTTCAACAGCAGCACCAAGCGCTGAACACCGCCACGACCGAGGGCGGGGTGCTCACCCACCGGCAGCGAGCCGGCCGGGAGCGAGCGCCCCGCCCTCGTCGGTCACCGGCCCGGGGACGAGGTTCTCGTACGCCTCCCTCGCGTCGATCAGCTCCGGCAGATGCTCCGCCGCCCACGCACAACAGGCGGCCATCGGTGCGAGCAATGAGCGGCCCAGGGCACTCAGTTCGTAGTCCACCCGCGGTGGGATCCCGCCACGGACGGTACGGATGACGAGGCCGTCCCGCTCCATCGACCGCAGTGTCTCGGTCAGCACCTTCGGCGTGATGCCGCGCAGCGGGACCTCCAGTTCACTGAAGCGCCGGGGCCCGGACTCCAGGCACCGGATGATCCTCGGGGTCCACTTGCCGCCGATCCGGAACGGCGAGGGGGCATGGGAGCAGCCCGTGAACATTTCGGGATCAAGTGGTTGGCTCACGTCGGCGAGCGTACGTAACTATCGTTGCGGAAACCATGGGGTGCGGGGCTAGCGTCCGCCGTACCGGCCCGCGGAGCGCGGGCCTCGGCGAGGGGAACTCCCATGAGCAGCAGGATCGTTGTCTTCGGGGCCGGCGGGCGGGCCGGCCGGCGCGCGGTCGCCGAGGCGGTGGCCCGCGGGCACCGGGTCACCGCGGTGGTGCGGGACGCCGACAAGTACCGGGATCTGGCCGGTGACGGTGTGAGCGTGGTCGCCGGTGACGTCACCGTGGCGGACAGCGTCGCGGAGCTCGCGGCGGGACACGACGCGGCGATCGGTGCGGCCGGCCGGCTCGACGTGCCGTCGGAGGAGTTCTACGTGGGCGCGGCCCACGCGCTGCTGGACGGCCTGGCCCGTGCCGGGGTCGGCCGGCTGGTCCTGGTCGGGATCGGCTCCACGCTGGAGACCGCACCCGGGGTGGTCGTCCACGACGCCCCCGGCTTCCCCGAAGAGGCACGGGCCTTCTCGCTGGGCCACACCGCGGAACTCGACGTGCTCCGCGCCGCCGAGACGGACATCGACTGGGTCGTCATCGCGCCGCCGCCCGTACTCCTCGACAACGAGGCGCCGCGGACCGGCCGCTACCGGACGGGGGACCACCGGGTACTGCCGGTCACCGACGGCGTGTCCGCCTTCTCCTACGCGGACCTGGCGGTCGCGCTCGTCGACGAGATCGAGGCACCGAAGCACCACCGGTCGCTCACCGCGGTGGCCGGCTGACCGCACCGGCACGGGCTGTCGGACCCGCCCGGTACCGTCACGGGTATGGCCACCATGTCCTCCACGACCTCCTCCACACCCAACATGGCCGTCCTCGAAGGTGTGCTGGAGCGCATCACCTACGCCAACGAGGAGAACGGATACACGGTCGCGCGCGTCGACACCGGTCGCGGTGCCAACGACCTGCTCACCGTGGTCGGTTCGCTGCTCGGTGCGCAGCCGGGGGAATCGCTGCGCATGGAAGGCCGCTGGAGCTCGCACTCGCAGTACGGCAAGCAGTTCACCGTCGAGAACTACACGACGATCCTGCCCGCCACCATCCAGGGCATCCGCCGCTACCTCGGCTCCGGGCTGATCAAGGGCATCGGCCCGGTGATGGCCGACCGGATCACCACCCACTTCGGCGTCGACACCCTCGACATCATCGAGAACGAACCGAAGCGGCTCGTCGAGGTCCCCGGCCTCGGCCCCAAGCGCACGAAGATGATCGCGGCCGCCTGGGAGGAGCAGAAGGCGATCAAGGAGGTGATGGTCTTCCTCCAGGGCGTCGGCGTCTCCACCTCCATCGCCGTCCGTATCTACAAGAAGTACGAGGACGCCTCGATCTCCGTCGTGAAGAACCAGCCCTACCGGCTGGCCGCCGACGTCTGGGGCATCGGTTTCCTCACCGCCGACAAGATCGCCCAGGCGGTCGGCATCCCGCACGACAGCCCGGAGCGGGTCAAGGCCGGGCTCCAGTACGCGCTGTCGCAGTCCACCGACCAGGGGCACTGCTTCCTCCCCGAGGAGCGGCTGATCGCGGACGGGGTGAAGCTGCTCCAGGTCGACACCGGCCTGGTCATCGAGTGTCTCGCCGAACTGGCCGAGGACCCGGAGGGTGTCGTACGGGAGAAGGTGCCGTCGCCCGAGGGCGGTGAACTCGTCACCGCCATCTACCTCGTGCCGTTCCACCGTGCCGAGGTCGCCCTCGCCGCCCAGGTGCAGCGGCTGCTGCGGACGCCCGAGGAGCGGATGCCGGCCTTCGCGGACGTGGACTGGGACAAGGCGCTGGCCTGGCTCGGTACGCGTACGGGGGCGAAGCTGGCGCCCGAGCAGGAGGCGGCGGTCCGGCTCGCGCTCAGCCGGAAGGTCGCGGTGCTGACCGGCGGGCCCGGCTGCGGGAAGTCGTTCACCGTCCGGTCGATCGTGGAGCTGGCGCGGGCCAAGAAGGCCAAGGTGGTGCTGGCCGCGCCGACCGGGCGGGCGGCCAAGCGGCTCTCCGAGCTGACCGGCGCCGAGGCGTCCACCGTGCACCGGCTGCTCGAACTGAAGCCGGGCGGCGACGCCGCGTACGACCGGGACCGTCCGCTGGACGCCGATCTGGTGGTCGTCGACGAGGCGTCGATGCTCGATCTGCTGCTCGCCAACAAGCTGCTGAAGGCGGTGGCACCCGGTGCCCATCTGCTGCTCGTCGGCGACGTCGACCAGCTGCCCTCGGTCGGCGCGGGGGAGGTGCTGCGCGATCTGCTCGCCGACGGCAGCCCCGTTCCCGCGGTCCGGCTCACCACGATCTTCCGCCAGGCCCAGCAGTCCGGCGTCGTCACCAACGCACACCGGATCAACTCCGGCATTCCGCCCCTCACTCAGGGCCTCAAGGACTTCTTTCTCTTCGTGGAGGACGAGACGGAGGACGCCGGAGTGCTCGCGGTGGATGTGGCGGCCCGCCGCATTCCGGCCAAGTTCGGGCTGGACGCGCGCCGGGACGTGCAGGTCCTCGCCCCGATGCACCGCGGCCCGGCCGGTGCGGGCACGCTCAACGGACTCCTCCAGCAGGCCATCACCCCGGCCCGCCCCGACCTCCCCGAGAAGCGGTTCGGCGGCCGGGTCTTCCGGGTCGGCGACAAGGTCACCCAGATCCGCAACAACTACGACAAGGGGGAGAACGGCGTCTTCAACGGCACGGTCGGCGTCGTCACCGCCCTCGACCTGGACGAACAGACGCTCACGGTGCTCACCGACGAGGACGAGGAGATCGGCTACGACTTCGACGAGCTCGACGAGCTGGCCCACGCGTACGCCATGACGATCCACCGCTCCCAGGGCAGCGAGTACCCGGCCGTCGTGATCCCCGTGACGAAGAGCGCCTGGATGATGCTCCAGCGGAACCTGCTGTACACCGCCGTGACCAGGGCCAAGAAGCTCGTCGTGCTGGTCGGCTCACGGCAGGCGATCGGCCAGGCGGTCCGCACGGTTTCCGCAGGCAGACGCTGTACGGCGCTGGATTACCGGCTGTCGGGGGGCTCGGGCGGAGGATCGGCGGAAAAAATGATCGATCAAATCGGTGGGAAACATCACGCAGCCCTTCCGGAACCGGAACCGAGGGGGCAGGATGAGTAAGTTCGCGGCACTCAGTGCCGCGAGTAGGTCCAATGGACGACCCCGAGTGCACTCTCCTGAGCCAAATGGGGGAGGGTGGAGACAGTCAGGGAACCTCGAAGAAGAGGCACTACGTCGGTGAGGGATGACGTGAGCGACAACTCTGTAGTACTGCGGTACGGCGACGGCGAGTACACCTACCCGGTGATCGACAGCACCGTCGGCGACAAGGGCTTCGACATCGGGAAGCTCCGGGCCAATACCGGTCTGGTGACACTGGACAGCGGATACGGCAACACCGCAGCCTATAAATCCGCCATCACCTACCTCGACGGTGAGCAGGGCATTCTCCGCTACCGCGGCTACCCCATCGAGCAGCTCGCCGAGCGCTCGACGTTCCTGGAGGTCGCGTACACGCTCATCAACGGCGAGCTTCCCAAGGTCGACGAGCTGTCGACCTTCAAGAACGAGATCACCCAGCACACGCTGCTGCACGAAGACGTCAAGCGTTTCTTCGACGGCTTCCCGCGCGACGCCCACCCGATGGCCATGCTGTCCTCGGTCGTCAGCGCGCTGTCCACGTTCTACCAGGACAGCCACAACCCGTTCGACGAGGAGCAGCGCCACCTCTCGACGATCCGGCTGCTGGCCAAGCTGCCGACGATCGCGGCGTACGCCTACAAGAAGTCGATCGGCCACCCCTTCGTCTACCCGCGCAACGACCTCGGGTACGTCGAGAACTTCCTGCGCATGACCTTCTCGGTCCCGGCCCAGGAGTACGACCTGGACCCGGTCGTCGTCTCCGCGCTCGACAAGCTGCTCATCCTGCACGCGGACCACGAGCAGAACTGTTCGACCTCCACCGTGCGTCTGGTCGGCTCCTCGCAGGCGAACATGTTCGCCTCGATCTCCGCCGGCATCTCGGCGCTGTGGGGTCCGCTGCACGGTGGCGCCAACCAGTCGGTGCTGGAGATGCTGGAAGGCATCCAGGCCAACGGCGGCGACGTCGACTCCTTCATCCGCAAGGTGAAGAACAAGGAGGACGGCGTCCGCCTGATGGGCTTCGGCCACCGGGTGTACAAGTCCTTCGACCCGCGCGCCAAGATCATCAAGGCCGCCGCCCACGACGTGCTGTCCGCGCTCGGCAAGTCCGACGAGCTGCTCGACATCGCGCTGAAGCTGGAGGAGCACGCGCTCTCCGACGAGTACTTCGTCTCGCGCAACCTCTACCCGAACGTGGACTTCTACACGGGTCTGATCTACCGGGCCATGGGCTTCCCGACCGAGATGTTCACCGTGCTCTTCGCGATCGGCCGGCTCCCCGGCTGGATCGCCCAGTGGCACGAGATGATCAAGGAGCCGGGTTCCCGCATCGGCCGCCCGCGCCAGATCTACACCGGCGAGGTCCTGCGCGACTTCGTCCCGGTCGAGGGCCGCTGAACCTCGTAACACCCCCCGCACGACCCCGGCCACCGAGGCCGGTCGACTTCGCCCCGCGTACCGCGCTTTCGCACAGAGCGCGGTGTCCGGGGCGATTTGCGTGCCCGGTGCGTCCGGTGCGCCACGGACCGGCGAGCGGTCCGCGCACGGGCCGGCGCACGGTCTGCCGGCAGGGCAGAAAGAAGCGCCTCGCCATCGATCCCCCCACGGGCCGACAGCGAGGCGCTTCCCATGTCCCGGAGCGGATTCCCCCCACGGGATCCGGCCGGGCGTCTGTGGGAGCCGAAGCTCCTGCGTTCCTCACCGCTGCGCACTGCGTGCGCTGCGCTCTTCAGTTGTCCTTCCGGTGCGATCTGCCGGGGTACGTACGCACGGGAGGGCCGCTCAAAGCTCCCCGGTGCACGTGCCCCGGCCAACGCTTGCCCGCAGCGTCCCCCAAGACGCTCCGACGGACGTCCCCCAAGACATCCTTGGCATCGCACTCTTAGACTCACGAACCCGCCGGATGGTTACCCCGAAATCCATGTGATCTGGATCTCTTTGTGGAAATTACGTGAAGGCGCGCAACCGGAGGCTGTTCGTCACGACGAAGACCGATGAGAACGCCATCGCCGCTCCCGCAATCATAGGGTTGAGCAGGCCAAATGCCGCAAGGGGCAGGGCGGCTGTGTTATAGCCGAATGCCCAGAAAAGGTTGCCTTTGATCGTGGTCAGAGTGCGCCTGGAGAGCCGGATCGCGTCCACGGCCACCTTGAGATCTCCACGAACCAGTGTGAGGTCGCTCGCCTCGATCGCGGCGTCCGTGCCGGTCCCCATCGCCAGCCCGAGGTCCGCGGTGGCGAGGGCGGCCGCGTCGTTGACCCCGTCCCCGACCATGGCGACGGAGCGCCCACGGGCCCGCAGCCCCTCGATGACGTGCACCTTTTCCTCGGGGAGCACCTCGGCGTGGACCTCGTCGATCCCGACGGTACGGGCCACGGCCTCGGCCACGGCACGGTTGTCACCGGTCAGCAGAACGGGATGGAGGCCGAGCGCGCGGAACTCGGCGACCGCCTCCGCGCTGGAGTCCTTGATCCTGTCGGCCACCGCGAGGACGCCGCGTGCCTTTCCGTCCCAGGCGACCACGACCGCGGTACGGCCCTCGGCCGCCGCGTCCGTGACGGCGCCGGACAGGGCCTCGGGGATGTCGATGCCCGCGTCGGCGAGCAGTTGCGGACGGCCGACGAGGACGGTGTGGCCCTCGACGACGCCCTGGACGCCGAGTCCGGCGATGTTGGTGAAGTCCTCGGGGGTGGGCAGGGGTGCGCCGGTGCGTTCGGCGGCTCCGGCGGCGACGGCCTGGGCGATGGGGTGTTCGGAGGAGTGTTCCAGTGCTCCCGCGAGCCGGAGCACGTCGGTTTCGTCGGTGTCTTCGGCGGTGTGGATGTCGAGGAGGGTCATCCGGCCGGTGGTGACGGTGCCGGTCTTGTCGAGGACGATCGTGTCGACGCGGCGGGTGGTCTCCAGGACTTCGGGGCCCTTGATCAGGATGCCGAGCTGGGCGCCGCGTCCGGTGCCGACCATGAGGGCGGTGGGGGTGGCCAGGCCCAGGGCGCAGGGGCAGGCGATGATCAGTACGGCCACCGCCGCGGTGAACGCGGCGGTCACGTCGTCCGTGACGAGCAGCCATGCGATCAGGGTGACGAGCGCGATCAGCAGCACCACGGGTACGAAGACGGCGGCGATCCGGTCGGCGAGGCGCTGCACCTCGGCCTTGCCGTTCTGGGCGTCCTCGACGAGCTTCGCGATCCTGGCGAGCTGGGTGTCGGCGCCGACCCGGGTGGCCTCGACGACGAGCCGGCCGGAGGTGTTGACGGTGGCCCCGGTGACGGAGTCGCCGACCCCGGCCTCCACGGGGACCGACTCACCGGTCAGCATCGACGCGTCCACGGCCGAGGCACCCTCGACGACGGTGCCGTCGGTGGCGATCTTCTCGCCGGGGCGGACCACGAAGCGGTCCCCGACGGCGAGCCGGGCGACGGGGACGCGTACCTCCGTGCCGTCCCGGAGCAGGGAGACGTCCCTGGCACCCAGGTGCATCAGCGCGCGCAGGGCGGCACCGGCCTTCCGCTTGGACCTCGCCTCCAGATAGCGGCCCAGCAGGATGAAGGTGACGACGCCGGCCGCGACCTCCAGATAGATGGTCGAGGAGGCCCCGTCGCGCGAGACGGTGAAGTCGAAGCCGTGCCGCATCCCCGTCATGCCCGCGTCGCCGAGGAAGAGCGCCCACAGCGACCAGCCGAAGGCGGCGAGGGTGCCGATCGAGACCAGGGTGTCCATGGTGGCCGCGCCGTGCCGGAGGTTGGTCCAGGTCGCGCGGTGGAAGGGCAGCCCGCCCCAGACGACGACGGGGGCGGCGAGGGTGAGCGAGAGCCACTGCCAGTTGTCGAACTGGAGGGCCGGGACCATCGCGAGCAGGACGACGGGGGTGGCGAGGACGGCCGAGACGATCAGACGCTGCCGCAGTGGGGCGAGAGCCGGGCCGGCGTCCTGGTGTTCGGAAGCGCTCGTGCCGGCACCGACGCTGGCACCGTTGCTGGTGCTGGTGCTGGTGCTGGTGCTGGTGTCGGCGCGGTGCGTGGCCCGGTCTCCGGTGTCGGTGCGGTGCGTGACCCGGTCGTCGGTGTCGGTGCGGGCTCGGGCAGTCGAGGCCGACGGTGGCGGAGTCGGTGGTGGGGTGGGCGCGGGCGGTTCGGGGCGGCGCACCGGCTGCGCGGTGTAGCCGGTCCTCTCGACCGTGGCGATCAGATCCGCGAGGCCGGTCCCCGGCCCGAAGGCCACCTTGGCCTTCTCGGTCGCGTAATTGACGGTGGCGGTGACACCGTCCATCCGGTTGAGCTTCTTCTCGACGCGGGCCGCGCAGGAGGCGCAGGTCATCCCGCCGATCGTGAGCTCGGCGGTCGAGTCCTCCGCCGTCCGGGCCTCGGTCTCCGCTGTGCTGTGCATGTCCGAACTCCTGAAATGCCGACCGGGCCGTACTCCACCAGTATCTGCTGGCAGGTCCGGCCCGGCGGCACAGAGGGGGCGCGGGTGCGCCCGGTGCAGCGGGTGCTGCCGACGGTGTTCAGGCCCGGCCGACGAGCTCGTAGCCGGCCTCGTCGACGGCGGCGCGCACGGCGTCGTCGGCCAGCGGGGCCGCCGAGACGACGGTCACCTGGCCGGTGGAGGCCACGGCCTTCACCGAGGTGACACCCTCGATGCCGGAGATCTCCTCGGAGACGGCGCCCTCGCAGTGCCCACAGGTCATGCCGGACACCTGGTAGACGGTGGTCACCCCGCCCTCCTGGGCGGCGGCGCCCGCGCCGTCGTGGCAGGAGCCGCTGGGCGAGCAGCAGGAGCCGGTGGCCTGGGGGAGCTGGGTCTCGGCGGTCATGGTGTTCTCCTCTTCGACGAGCACAAAGGGTGAGGGGTACAGAAGGCGGTGCGTCGGGAACTCCGGGAGCCCGGTGCGCCCCGACACGCTTCACACTATACCCCTAGGGGGTATGAATGCGAGCGGGTGGCCGTCCGTCCGCTCCGGCGTCCCGTGCGCCGCGCGCCAGTGACCGCAGCCAGGCCAGTGCGACGAGCGTGATCACGACCAGGCCGCCGATGGAGAAGGCGGTGAACAGGTGCCGCTGCTCGTCGGTGGGGGCCGGGATGTATCCCTGCGCGAAGAGCGCACGGCTCAGACCCGTGTCGGTGACCCTGGCCACCAGCCAGATCGCGATGCCGTGCATCGAGTCCCAGAGCGAGTGCAGCACGGCGACTCCGAGATATGTGCCGATCACGGGCGCGGCGAGGCGGAAACGCCCGTTCGGCTTCCGGAACGAGAGCAGTACGCCACCGGCGATCGCGGTCCAGAGCCCGTGCCCGAACGGCGCGAGCACCCCGCGCAGCACCTCGGTCTCCAGCAGTGCGCGCAGGTCGATGCCCTTCATGGTGACGGCGGCGTTGAAGGCGTAGCCGGCGCTCTCGAACGCGGCGAACCCGAATCCCACCGTCGCGCCCAGCACCAGCCCGGCCCGCATGCCGTGGACGCCGGGGTGGCGGCGGAGCACGAACATCAGCGCCAGGAGCTTCACGGCCTCCTCGATCAGTCCGACGCCCAGGAACATCCAGAGGGACGGGTGCAGCAGGTAGGACTCCATGAGGGAGGCGCCGAGCACGCCCAGGATCCCGCCCGTCAGGAAGCAGCCGGGGATGAGGCTCGCGCCGAGGTCGCGGCCGTGCCGCTCGTACGCCCACAGCACGAAGACGGCCGGGACCAGGAAGCTGCCGAGCAGGATGAGGGTCGGCAGCAGGGTGGTGTTCCGGGTGGTGTACGTGACAACCGCGGTCAGCAGCCAGAGGGCGATGCCGCCCCACAGGCACCGCTTCCAGAGCCCCGGACGCGGCTGCGGCGGAGCCGGTGGGGGCGGGGCGTGCCCGGGGGCGGGCCCCGGCCGGCCGGTGGAAGAGGCGGCGGACGGCGGACCGGCGGGGTCGCTGTACCAATTCACACGGACTCCCTCTGCGTCTCGCGTGCACGTCGCACATATCTGGTGATTCGTCCGACCCTATGGCGTATGACGCCGTGCGGCATTCGGGCGAGGCGAGGTGGGGAGGGGGAGACGGCGAGGGGGGACTCCCGTACGGCGGCGAGCGCTCCCGCCCGCCGCCGTACGGGAGTGGGGGCGTCAGGCCCCGCGCCCCCGGTTGCCGGGTCTTGAGGCGACCCAGGCGCGGACGGTGTCCGCGTACCAGTAGGGCCTGCCGCTCTCCACCCGGTCGGGCGCCGGGAGGAGGCCGCGCTTGCGGTAGGAGCGGACGGTGTCCGGCTGCACCTGGATGTGCGCGGCGATGTCCTTGTAGGACCAGAGCCTTCCGTCCGTCATGAGTGACACCTCTCTGCACCGCAGCGGCGGCCCGGAAGGCCGCCGGGGGAGCTGCGCGCCGCTGACGATCACTCAGCCGGCGCCCGGTGCAACGACATCGGACGGACTCGGGGGAGCGGCTGTCGACCCCCTGTGACCGAACGGCAGCGAAATGGTGACATCGGTGACGAGGGGGTGAACTTCCGGACAGAAGGCGCCGCACGGTGTTCAGGGGCACCGCACGGCGTTCGGGAGAGGCCCACGCGGTGTTCAGGGGCACCGCACGGTGCTCAGGAGGGGCCTGCGGAGGGAGCGGGCGCGCTACGGGAAGGGCAGCGGGGTCACACGGTTCGGTCCCGCGTGCCAGAGCGCCGACCAGGTGGCCCCGTCGACCCGGCCGTCCGGCACCAGCGGCGGGTGGTCCGCCTGGAAGCGCTGCACGGCGACGAGCGTCTCGGCCCCGAACGTCCCGTCGACCGCGGACCACCGCAGATAGTGACGGTTGGCCAGCAGGCACTGCACCTGGGAGACCGGCTCCCCCTGCTCGCCGAAGGCGGTCGGCCGATCGCCGTCGTAGAAGGCGCAGACCGGGCTGGAGCCGGGCGGCGGTGCCGGGTTGCCCGTGCCGTCGGCCGAGGCTCCCGGCGCCGAGGCGAGGGCGGCGACCAGGGCGACCGAGGTCAGGGCGGCCGCGGTCAGTGCCGGGGCGGTGACCGTCCCGAGGGGCGGCAGCGACTTACGGAGGATCATGGCGAACTGCTCCTTGTGCGGTGGTGTGGCGTACGGCGGAGGGACGCGACCGGGGCCGCGCCCCGGCCTCTCACCGAGGACAACACCGCACACCGCCGCTACGTCACGTCCCCGGACCGCTCGGCGTGTCCGGCCCCCGCCCCGGACCCCCGCAGGAGCGGAGGAAGTCCCGGGTGCGGCGGGCGATCGGGAACGGTTTGTCGGGCGGGCACGGGTACATGTCCTGCTCGACGACGGCGAACAGGTCGACGCCCAGCCCGCGGGCGGCGGCCAGCACGGGTTCCAGCGCGGGCACCCCGCCCGGTGGTTCGCACATCACACCGCGCGCCACGGCCGGGCCGAACGGCACCTCGTCCGCCACCACCCGGGCCAGGACCTCCGGGTCGACCTGCTTGAGGTGCAGATAGCCGATCCGCTCGCCGTAGGTCTCGATCAGCTTGACGCTGTCGCCGCCGCAGTAGGCGTAGTGCCCGGTGTCGAGGCACAGCGAGACGAGGTCCGGATCGGTGGCGTCGAGGAAGCGGGCGACGTTCTCCTCGGTGTCGATGTGGGTGTCGGCATGCGGATGGACGACGATGCGCAGCCCGAAGCGGTCCAGCACCTCGCGGCCCAGCCGCTCCGTCTGGGTGGTGAGATCGCGCCACTGCCGCGCGGTGAGGCCGCGGTCCTCCAGTACCTCGCCCGTGCGGTCGTCGCGCCAGAACGAGGGAATGACCACCAGATGCCCGGCGCCCATCGCCCGGGTGAGTGCCGCGATGTCGGCGACATGCGCCCAGGTCCGGTCCCAGACACCCGGCCCGTGGTGCAATCCGGTGAAGACGGTCCCGGCCGAGACCGAGAGCCCCCGGCGGCGGGTCTCGTCGGCGAGGCGGACCGGGTCGGTCGGGAGGTAGCCGTACGGGCCCAGCTCGATCCACTCGTAACCCGCCGCGGAGACCTCGTCGAGGAAGCGACGCCAGGGCACTTGACGCGGATCGTCGGGGAACCACACCCCCCACGAGTCGGGTGCCGAACCGATGCGGATACGGGACGGGGCCACTGCGGAGGAGGTCATGCCGTCCAGGGTTCCGGCCGGGGCGGCAGGTGTCAATCATTCGTCCGTATGTCCGGACAAAGCATTGACAGGGTTCCGGGGGAGGGCTAGACCTGGGGGCAGTCACCCCGGACGGCGGTCGAAGGGATGGTCATGCCTGAGCGGTACGACGTCATCACCATGGGCCGCATCGGTGTGGATCTCTACCCGCTGCAGACCGGTCTGCCCCTGGCGCGGGTCGAGAGCTTCGGGAAGTTCCTCGGCGGCTCACCGTCCAACGTCGCCGTCGCGGCGGCCAGGCTGGGCCGGCGGACGGCGGTGGTGACGCGCACCGGCCGGGACGCCTTCGGGGAGTATCTCCACCACCAGCTGCGGGAGTTCGGGGTGGACGACCGGTGGGTGACGCCCGTGGACGCGTATCCGACACCGGTCACCTTCTGCGAGATCTTCCCGCCCGACGACTTCCCCCTCTACTTCTACCGGCAGCCCAAGGCCCCCGATCTGGAGATCCACGCCTCGGAGCTGGACCTCGCGGCGGTCCGCTCCGCCCGGGTCTTCTGGATGACCGGCACCGGGCTGTGCGCCGAACCGAGCCGGACCGCGACCCTCGCCGCACTGCGCGCCCGCGACCGCTCCGGCACCACCGTCTTCGACCTCGACTGGCGCCCGATGTTCTGGAACGCCCAGGAGGACGACCCCGGAGCCCGCTACCGCGAGGCCCTCGCCCTCGCCACCGTCGCCGTCGGCAACCTCGACGAATGCGAGATCGCGACCGGTGAGCGCGAACCGCACGCGGCCGCCCGCGCCCTGATCGGCGCGGGCGTCGAACTCGCCGTCGTCAAACAGGGCCCCGCGGGTGTGCTCGCCGTCCACCGCGACGGCACGGTCGCCGAGGTGCCGCCACTGCCCGTCGAGGTGGTCAACGGCCTCGGCGCCGGTGACGCCTTCGGCGGGGCGCTCTGCCACGGGCTCCTCGCGGGCTGGGGGATCACGCGCGTCATGCGGTACGCCAACGCCGCCGGGGCCATCGTCGCCTCCCGGCTCGCCTGCTCGTCGGCCATGCCGTTCCCGTCCGAGGTCGAAGCGGCCCTGACCGAAGGCGCCGTCACCTCCCGCCCCACCGGAGCCACCCCATGACACCCGCGGCCTCCTCCGTCTCCGAGCTCGTCCAGCTGCGCATGCGCCACCCCGAGGCCGTCGCCGAAGCCGCCGCGCGACGCCGCAGACGCCCCCTGGTCGGCGGCGGCGGACGGCTGATGATCATCGCGGCCGACCATCCGGCCCGCGGCTCGCTCTCCGTCGGCGACCGCGCACTGGCCATGGCCAACCGCTTCGAGCTGCTGGAACGGCTCCGCCTCGCCCTCTCCCGCCCCGGTGTCGACGGAGTGCTCGCCACCGCCGACATCCTCGACGACCTGCTGCTCCTCGGCGCGTTGGAGGACAAGGTCGTCATCGGCTCGATGAACCGCGGCGGGCTCGCGGGCGCGGCCTTCGAGCTCGACGACCGGTTCACCGGCCACCGCCCCGAGGACCTCGCCCGGCTCCGCTTCGACGCGGGCAAACTGCTGCTCCGGATCGACTACGACGACCCCGGCTCGCTCGACACCATGCACGCCACCGCCCGCGCCATCGACGCCATGGCCGCGCACCGGCTGCCGGTCTTCGTCGAGCCGTTCCTCTGCCGCCGCACCGACGGCCACGTCCGCAACGACCTCGGTGCCGAGGCGGTCACCACCTCGATCGCCATCGCGTCCGGGCTGGCCGGGACGTCCGCGTACACCTGGCTCAAGGTTCCCGTCACCGAGAACCCCGACGACATGGCCCGGGTGATGGAGGCGTCGACGCTGCCCGCGGTGCTGCTGGGCGGGGAGGTGGGCGACGACCTGGACGGGGCGTTCGAGAAATGGCGCACGGCGCTGCGACTGCCCACCGTGCAGGGGCTCGTGGTGGGGCGTTCGCTGCTGTACCCGGCCGACGGTCAGGTGACCGCGGCCGTCGACACGGCCGTTTCGCTGCTGGAGCCGAGAGAGCCGGAAACGGGCCGGACAACGGATGGGGAGCGACCATGACGACGGACGACGGATCGCGGCACCACCTGAAGGCCGGGAGCACGGCGAACGGTTCGTACACCCTGGACATCGGCCCGGAGCGGGCCGGCTGGGACCGGTCGAGCCTGCGGGTCCTGGAACTCGCCCCCGGCGCAGTCCACACGCTCGTCACCGGCGGGAGCGAGTGGATCGTGCTGCCGTTGACCGGTGGCTGTACGGTGCACTCCTCAGGTGAGATCTTTGAACTGCTGGGCCGGGAAAGCGTGTTCAGCGGGGTATCCGACTTCGCGTACGTACCGCGTGACGCCCATGCACAGATCGCCTCCGGCGCAGGAGGCCGCTTCGCCCTGGCAGGAGCGAAGTGCGAGCGACGACTCCCCGCTCGCTACGGCCCCGCGCCGGAGGTACCCGTCGAACTGCGCGGCTCCGGGAACTGCTCCCGCCAGGTCAACAACTTCGCCGCCGCCGACACCTTCGAGTGCGACCGGCTGATCGCCGTCGAGGTGCTCACCCCCGGCGGTAACTGGTCGTCCTACCCGCCCCACAAGCACGACGAGCACCGCCCCGGCGCCGAATCCGTGCTGGAGGAGATCTACTACTTCGAGGTGGAGCACGACGGCCTCGGCTACCACCGGGTCTCGCCCTCCCGCCCCGGCGGTACGGACGTCCTCGCCGAGGTCCGCAGCGGTGACGCGGTCCTGATCCCCGACGGCTGGCACGGCCCGTCCATCGCCCCGCCCGGCCGCACCCTCTACTACCTCAACGTGATGGCGGGCCCGGGGGAGCAGCGGGAGTGGCTGATCAGCGACCATCCGGACCACGGCTGGATCCGCGACACCTGGCCCGCGCAACCGGTGGACCCCAGACTCCCCTTCCACGGGACGGAGCCGCGCCCGTGACCGGACTCCCCTTCCACGGGACGGAGCCGCGCCCGTGACCGGACTCCCTCTCCACGGGACGGAGCCGCGCCCGTGACCGGACTCCCTCTCCACGGGACGGAGCCGTCCATGACCACACTCCCCTTCGACGGGACGGAGCCGCGCCCATGAGCAGTACCCGCCGCCTCACCACCGCCCAGGCCCTGATCTCCTTCCTGTCCCGCCAGTACACCGAGCGCGACGGCCGCCGGCAGCGCCTGATCAGCGCCACCTGGGGCATCTTCGGCCACGGCAACGTCGCCGGCGTCGGCCAGGCGCTCGTCGAGTCCGGCCGGGCGATGCCCTACCTCCAGGGCCGCAACGAACAGGCCATGGTGCACGCCGCCGTCGGCTACGCCCGCCAGTCGGGCCGGCTCTCCGCGCAGGCCGTCACCACCTCCATCGGCCCCGGCGCCACCAACCTCGTCACCGGTGCCGCCCTCGCCACCGTCAACCACCTCCCGGTCCTCCTGCTGCCCGGGGACACCTTCGCGACCCGGCCCGCCGACCCCGTGCTCCAGCAGCTCGAAGTCCCGTTCGCGGGTGACATCTCCGTCAACGACTGCCTGCGCCCCGTCTCCCGCTACTTCGACCGGATCACCCGCCCCGAGGCCCTGGTCCCGGCCGCCCTCCAGGCGATGCGGATCCTGACCGACCCGGCGGAGACCGGCGCCGTGACGCTCGCGCTGCCCCAGGACGTGCAGGTGGAGGCGTACGACTGGCCGGCGGAGTTCTTCGCCGAACGCGTCTGGTACGTGCGCCGCCCCGCCCCCGATCCGTACGAACTCGACCGGGCGGTACGGGCGGTGCGCACCGCCCGCAGGCCGCTGATCGTGGCGGGCGGCGGGGTCCACCACAGTGCCGCCGAGGAGACCCTCGCCGCGTTCGCCGCCGCCACCCGCATCCCCGTCGCCACCACCCAGGCGGGCAAGGGCTCGCTGCGCCACGACCACCCCGCCGACGTCGGCGGCATCGGCCACACCGGCACCGCGACCGCCGACGAGCTGGCTCGCACCGCCGACCTCGTCATCGGCATCGGCACCCGCTACTCCGACTTCACCACCGCCTCCGGCACGCTCTTCGCCGACCCGGCGGTCCGCTTCCTCAACATCAACATCACCGGCTTCGACGCCCACAAGCTCGGCGCCCTCCCGCTCGTCGCCGACGCCCGCACCGCCCTCGAAGCCCTCACCGCCGCGCTCGCCGCCCGCAACCACCGGGTCGACCCCGCCCACGAGACGGAGTACACCGACGCCAAGGAGAAGTGGGAGCGGCGCGTCACCGCCGCGTTCACCGCCCCGGACCCGCACGCCCGGCCCACCCAGGCCCAGGTCCTCGGCCTCCTGGACGCCCTGGTCACCGACGACGACATCCTGATCAACGCGGCCGGTTCGCTCCCCGGCGACCTGCACAAGCTCTGGCGGGCCCGCTCCCCGCACCAGTACCACGTGGAGTACGGCTACTCCTGCATGGGCTACGAGATCCCGGCCGCGATCGGGGTCCAGCTCGCCGCCCCCGGCCGTCCCGTCTGGGCGCTGGTCGGCGACGGCACGTATCTGATGAACCCCACCGAGATCGTCACCGCCGTCCAGCTGGAACTCCCGGTGAAGCTGGTCGTCCTCCAGAACCACGGCTACGCCTCCATCGGCGGCCTGTCCGAGCAGGTCGGCGCCGAGCGTCTCGGTACCGCCTACCGGCACCGGGGGACGGACGGCCTGTTCACCGGCCCGCCGCTGCCCGTCGATCTCGCCGCCAACGCCGGCTCGCTCGGCATGCGGGTACTGCGCGCCAGGACGGTGCGTGACCTGCGTGAAGCGCTTGCCGAGGCGCGTGGTGCGGACCGTCCCACTTGTGTCTACGTCGAGACCGAAACGGCAGACATTGTGTCGGGCCCCCCTCCGGCGCAGGCGTGGTGGGATGTTCCCGTAGCCGAAACGGCCACCCGGCCACCGGCTGTGAAAGCCCGGGAAGTGTACGAACGTCACGTCGCCGACCGACGCCCCCACCTCTGAAGGAGTTTTGTCATGAAGACCGTCAACCACTGGATCGGTGGCAAGACCGTCGAGGGCGCGTCGGGCAACTACGGCCCGGTCACCGACCCGGCCACCGGCGCCGTCACCACCCAGGTCGCGCTCGCCTCCCTCGAAGAGGTCGACGCCGCGGTCGCCGCCGCCAAGGACGCCTACGCCACCTGGGGCACGTCCTCGCTGGCCGCCCGCACCGCGGTGCTGTTCCGCTACCGGGCACTGCTCGACGCCCACCGCGACGACATCGCCGCGCTGATCACCGCCGAGCACGGCAAGGTGCACTCGGACGCGCTGGGCGAGGTCGCCCGCGGCCTGGAGATCGTCGAGCTGGCCTGCGGCATCACCACCCAGCTCAAGGGCGAGCTGTCCACCCAGGTCTCCAGCCGGGTCGACGTCTCCTCGATCCGCCAGTCGCTCGGCGTCGTCGCCGGCATCACCCCGTTCAACTTCCCGGCCATGGTGCCGATGTGGATGTTCCCGCTCGCCATCGCCTGCGGCAACACCTTCGTCCTCAAGCCCAGCGAGAAGGACCCCTCGGCCGCCAACCTGCTGGCCGAACTGGCCGCCGAGGCCGGTCTGCCGGACGGCGTGCTGAACGTCCTGCACGGTGACAAGGTCGCCGTCGACGGGCTGCTGAACCACCCGGACGTCGCCGCGGTCTCCTTCGTGGGCTCCACCCCGATCGCCCGCTACATCCACAACGCCGCCACCGCCAACGGCAAGCGCGTCCAGGCGCTCGGCGGCGCGAAGAACCACATGCTGGTGCTGCCCGACGCGGACCTCGACGCCGCGGCCGACGCCGCGGTCTCCGCCGCGTACGGCTCCGCCGGTGAGCGCTGCATGGCCATCTCCGCGGTCGTCGCCGTCGGCTCCATCGCCGACGAGCTCGTCGCGAAGATCAAGGAGCGCGCCGAGAAGATCAAGATCGGCCCCGGCAACGACCCGGCGTCCGAGATGGGCCCGCTGATCACCGCCGCCCACCGCGACAAGGTCGCCTCCTACGTCACGGGCGCCGCCGCCCAGGGCGCCGACGTCGTCCTGGACGGCACCGGCTTCACCGTCGACGGCTTCGAGGACGGCCACTGGATCGGCCTCTCCCTCCTCGACAACGTGTCCACCGACTCGGACGCGTACAAGGACGAGATCTTCGGCCCGGTCCTGTGCGTGCTGCGCACCGAGACGTACGAGGAGGGCGTCGCCCTCATGAACGCCTCGCCGTTCGGCAACGGCACCGCGATCTTCACCCGCGACGGCGGCGCCGCCCGCCGCTTCCAGCTGGAGATCGAGGCCGGCATGGTCGGCGTCAACGTGCCGATCCCGGTGCCGGTCGGCTACCACTCCTTCGGTGGCTGGAAGGACTCGCTCTTCGGCGACCACCACATCTACGGCAACGACGGCGTGCACTTCTACACCCGCGGCAAGGTCGTCACCACCCGCTGGCCGGACCCGGCCGACGCCCCGGCCGGTGTGGACCTGGGCTTCCCCCGCAACCACTGATCAACGGCCCGGCCCCGACGGCCCGTACGGATGCCCCCGCGCCCGTACGGGCCGTCGCCGTACGGCTCACAGCCGCCGCAGCCCCGCGTACTGCAACGCCCCCATCGCCCCCACCACCACACCCTGGAAGACGATCCAGCCGTTGCCGACGCCGGTGGCGGTCAGCGCGTCCACGGCGACGGCCAGTACACCGGCGAGCGCCCACGCCGTGTTCAGGGCGATGACGAAGGCGACCGCGCCGCGGCCGATGTCCTCCCGGCGGGCGACGGCCAGCAGCCACAGGGCGTACCCCGTGAGGAACACCCCCACCGGGTAGAGCACCGAGCGGTCCACGCCGAGGAACGAGTCCAGGACCGTGGCGAGCGCCAGATAGCCGATGCCGTTGGCGCCGGTGAGGACCACGTCCGCCAGCAGGGCGAACCGGAGCAGGCTGTCGGAACGGGCGGCGTCCGCGGCCGTGACCGTACCCGCGTCGTGGGACGACATCATGGGGTCTTCCTTCCGTTGTCACGCGGGCGGCGAGCAGCCGCCGGCCGGCCCGTACGGGAACGGTAGGAGCGGGCGGGGGGCGGCTCAATTACCTCCCAGGTAATCGCCGGAGCCCCGAAGAGACCCGGAAGGGGCCGGTGGGGGAGCCGTTCGCGGCTCCCCCACCGGCCCCTTCGCCGGGTCCGGTCCGTCAGAGCGCGGCGTCCGCCGCCTTCCCGGCACCGGCCTCCTCGGCGATCATCCGCTCCATCGGGACCGCGCCCACCCGGCCCGAGAGCAGGAACGCGAACACCAGCGTCATCACCATGACCACCGTGCCGAGCCACACCATCGTCTCCACCGGCAGCGTGTACGCGCCCACGGCCCGCAGCACGCACTCGCCCAGCAGCGCCGCACCCCACACCGCCGAGAACCGGATCTCCGCCCGCCGGAACGCCGCCGACCCCGCCGCGAGCCGCTGCCAGGCGCGGTCCTTGGCCGCGTCGCCCTTCACCAGCCAGGGCCGCACCCCCGCGGTCATCATCGGCTGCCCCTTCAGCGCGGTCACCAGGATCACCAGCCCGATGACGCTGCTCACCCCGCTGTCCTTGGCGAGCATCAGCCGCGGGTCCCCGACCGCCAGACTGGTCAGCAGGCTCACCACATTGACCGTCACGATCAGCGCCGCCAGCCCGTTGAGCCGGCGCTTGCGCACCACGCCCCACACGGTGCGCACCGCCGGCAGCACACTGCTCCAGGCCAGCGCGGCGAAGGTGCCCAGGCCCGCCGCCTTCAGCGCGTAGTACGAGGCGAGCGGCACCCCCACATCCACCAGCAGTGGCATCAGGCTGTCCAGCAGGGCATTGCGCGGCGGGTGCGGGGCGGTGACGGCCGGAGCATCTGCGACCGGGGCGGTGACGGTGGCGGCCGGGCTGGTCATGAGGGGGTCCTCTCCCGCGTATCGGCGGCGCCTTTCCGGCCCCGCCCTCGATACGTACAGACTGGCCGCCGGGGCCCGGTGCCCGGCAGAGCCGCGTGTACCGGACTCCGTATGACGAATGTCAGCCCCCTCGGATGACAGGTCCGCCCACCCACCCTGCGGAGCCCCGGACTCCGGTACGACCGTAAACCGTTCGCCGCGCCCGACGGGCCGGTGTTCTGATGGGGCCATGACCGCTCCGACCAGGCCGCAGTACGAGATACGCGCCCAGCACACGGACACCACCGTCACCGTCTACCAGGCGTACGCCCCCTTGATCGGCGTGCCCGCCGCCCGTGACGGGCGCTTCCCCGAAGCCTGGAAGCGCGATCGCATGACATGGATCAAGCCGAGCTTCCTGTGGATGATGTACCGCTGCGGCTGGGCGCTGAAGGAGGGTCAGGAGATCGTGCTGGCCGTCGAGATCACCCGTGAGGGCTTCGACTGGGCCCTGGAGCACGCCGAACTCTCCCACTACGTCAGGGGAGTCCACCCCGACCGCGCCGCCTGGCAGCGGGACCTGCGCCGCGCCCCGGCCCGCGTCCAGTGGGACCCCGAGCGTGACCTGTGTCTGAACCGGCTGCCGTACCGCTCCCTCCAGCTCGGGCTCAGCGGCGAGGCGTCACGGCGGTACGCGGACGAGTGGACGGTGTCCGTCCGCGACGTCACCCCGCTCGCCCGGCAGGTCCACGAACGGGTGCGTGCCGGGCGGCTCGACGACGCGGCGGCGCTCCTGCCCGAGGAGACCCCGTACCCGCTCGGCGGCGTCCCGCTCCCGGCACGGGCGGCGGCCTGACTCCGGCCCGGCCCGGCCGGACCCCGGAGCATGCGCGGCACCGCGCTCCGCGCACGCTCCGGCGCGTGATGGTGCGTGATGGTGCGTGGGATGTCCCGGGTGGTCAGAGCTCCGGCACGTGGTACGGCGAGACGGTCATCCAGCCGTTGCCCGCGGCGCCGTTGCGCTGACCGCTGCTGCTCCTGGCGAGGGTGTACCAGGACTCGACGTAGTCCGGGTCGTCGGTCCACCAGCTGGTGGGGATGGCGTCGAGCAGCGCGTCGACCAGCGGGATGTACGCGCCCTGGTCGGTGATGGTGAGCAGGACCGCGGCGATGGCCTTGGCCAGCGCCTGGTAGTTGGTGTCCCCGTCGTCCTCCATCATGACCGCGTCGGCCATGTCGTACTTGTAGGAGGACCAGTTCACCAGGACCTGGCCCGGGTAGTAGGTCGTGTCCTCCTTGTTCAGATAGGGCATCTCGACGGTGTCGACGCGTGGTTTGCCGTCCTTGCCGAATCCCGTGACGAGGGTGAAGATCTCGGCGTCGCCCTTGAAGAACGGCTCTTCGACGTCGCTGAGCCGTACCGAGTCGATCCGGGTGGTGTCGATGCCCGACGCGGCGGACAGGCCGGCTCCGGCGGACGGCGCGGTCGGGCCGAGGCCCTTGGCCTCCAGAGTCTTGTCGATGACCTTCAGCCCCTCGGCGACGGCCTTCGCGCCGTCGATGTCGACGAGGTAGACCGGCCGGTCGGTGGCGCTGTCCAGGGGCAGTTCATGGGCCGCGCCCCGGCTGTCGTACGCGGTGAAGGTCGAGGCGCCGTCGTCGTCGGACGGAGCGGCCGCCACCAGAGGGGCGGTGCCCCGGGCGAGCCGGTCCTTCATCGACGCGTCCGCCAGGCCGAGCCGCAGCAGCGGACCCGCGCCGCTGCCCAGGCCCTTGGCGGCGGCGACGCCCCGGTCGGCCGCGGTGATCCGGGCGGCGAGCTTCCGGCCGGCCGGGGCGGTGGCGTCGCCGGCCAGTGCGCCGAGGCCGACCGCGTCCGCGGACAGGGTGGCTCTGCGGACCTCTCTGTTCCAGTCCGGATCGGCCAGGGACCGGGCGAGCGCGAGCGCGGTGGCGTCCTCGATTCCGGAGACCGAGGAGGAGGTGGAGACGGCGGTGGTGGCGGCCGCCGTGTCCGTTCCGGACGGTGCTGCCAGCGCGGTGCCCTGGAGCGGGACCAGGGCGGTCGCGGCCAGGGCGACACCGATCAGTGCCGTGCGCAGCGGTGTGGAAGTACTCAAGAGGGTCTCTCCTGCCGGGAGTCGGAGCACTGCGGGGGCGCCGGTGCGACCACCGGCATCCGGTGGGCGGGAGGGGGGCGATCGCATCGGTCTATGCGAGTAGAGCGCGACCGGGTGTCCATGACAAGACCGCCTGGGTCCGGTCGGGCGCCGGTGATCCGTGAAGGGCGGGCCCGAGGAGTGGAGGTGCGCACACGCATCCGTGGCCCGGACGAGTGGACAAATGCCGCATCAAGCGCATATTCATCGATACGCTCCCGGAATGATTCACCATGTCATCCCCCTGGCGGCATCCGGCCTGAAGATCGACTGGGCCAGGATGCCGACGTACAACACGATCATGTCGGTGGCCGCCGGCGCGGGGCTGCTGCTCGTGGTGGCGCTGGGCCGTCAGCTCCTCACGCCCGGACGCACCGTCAACCCCGAAGGCTGGGTCCTCGCGTTCGGAGCCCTCGGCTTCACCCTGGTGACCACGGGCCTCCACATGACCCTGACCTGGCCGCTCGCCGGGCAGGGCTTCCCGTTCGACAACGTCATCTTCGGTGAACCGGCGCTCGCCTTCGGGGTCTTCCTCTTCGCCGCGGCCTTCTACCTCTGGAAACGCGGAGCCGAACTCAACAGTGCGGACCGCATCGTCCAGTCGGCCCGCGTCGCCATGCCCATCTCCGTCTTCGTGTTCGGGATGGGGCTCGCCTGCTTCGGGATCGCCGCCGCGGGCTGGAAGTACACCCTCTTCGCCGCACCGCCCGAGGAGCCCATCTCCGGGGAGTTCGCGCGGTGGCCGATCCTGGAGGCGAGCTTCATGTCCGGGCTGTACGTCCTGGTGGGCATCGGTGCGCTGCTGTTCCCGTTCGTGCTGCGGCGGCCGTCGAGCCGGATGGCCCCGGTGACCGGCGTCGTCTGGGCACTGGCCGGTCTGGCGTTCCTGCTCTTCGGCGGGCTCAACTACTTCACCCACATCGGCCTCATCGTCAACACCATGTGAGCCACCGGGCATCCGGCCGCCCTCGCCACCGGGCATCCGGCCGCCCTCCGCGCACCGACGGCCCGGCATACCGCGCATGGAGTACGGGCGCCGATCGCGTACGCCGCAAGGAGGCCGGAGACCTCCCCCTGGTGGCTGGCCGCCCGCCGCGGCAGCCCGCTTAAAGTCGCACCATGGAGACTCCCGAAGCGAGCAGGTCCAGGTGGCGGTGGCCGGCGCGCCGCAGAGGCGGCCGGTGGGCCGCGGGCCTCGCGGCGCTCGCCGTGGTGGCCGGAGCCGGCACCTGGAACGCCGCGGCCGGCGACAGCGGGCCCGCCGTGCACCGCCAGGACCGGATGATGAAGGCCGACGGAGTGTCCCTCGACACCTCGTACTTCACCGCCGGCGGTACCGGACGCCGGCCCGCCGTGCTGATCGGGCACGGCTTCGGCGGCAGCAAGGACGATGTGCGGGCGCAGGCCGAGCAGTTGGCCCGCTCCGGGTACGCCGTGCTCACCTGGTCCGCCCGAGGGTTCGGGAAGTCGGGCGGGGACATCTCGCTCAACGCCCCCGACCGCGAGGTCGCGGACGTGTCCCGGCTGATCGACTGGCTCGCGGCCCGGCCCGAGGTGGAACTCGACGCGAAGGGCGACCCCCGCGTCGGGGTCACCGGCGCCTCCTACGGCGGAGCCGTGTCCCTCCTCGCCGCCGGGTACGACAAGCGGGTCGACGCCATCGCCCCGCAGATCACCTACTGGAACCTCGCCGACGCGCTGTTCCCCGACGGGGTCTTCAAGAAGCTCTGGGCCGGAATCTTCGTCACCACCGGCGGCGGCTGCCAGAAGTTCGAGAAGCGGCTCTGCGAGATGTACGAACGCGTCGCCGTCAGCGGCAAGCCCGACGCCGCGGCGCGTGCCCTGCTCACCGAACGTTCGCCGAGCGCCGTCGCCGACCGGATCAAGGTGCCCGCGCTCATCGTGCAGGGCCAGTCCGACTCCCTCTTCCCGCTCGGGCAGGCCGACGCCATGGCCGAGGCCATCAGCGGCAACGGCGCACCGGTCGCCGTCGACTGGATCGCCGGCGGACACGACGGCGGCGACCCGGAGACCGACCGGGTCCAGCGGCGGATCGGCGACTGGTTCGACCGCTACCTGAAGGACGACGAGGGCGCCTCCACCGGTCCCGGCTTCCGCGTCACCCGCACCGGAGGCATCGACTCCACCGACGGGGCCGCCCTCACCCGGGGGGCGACCAGCGCCACCTACCCGGGGCTGAGCAGCGGCGCACGGAGCGTCGGCCTGGGCGGGCGCGCGAAGACGTTCCGCAACCCCGCCGGGGCCAACCCGCCCGCCATCTCCGCCGTACCCGGAGTCGGCGGCGGCCTCGCCCGGCTGTCCTCCCTCGGCGTCGGCCTCTCCATCGACTTCCCCGGCCAGTACGCCCGCTTCGACTCCGCCCCGCTGAACGAGCCGCTGAGCGTCACCGGCTCGCCGGCCGTCCAGGTCGACGTCAGGGCCGAGCACGGCGACGCGGTGCTGTTCGGCAAGGTGTACGACGTGTCGCCGGACGGCAAGCAGCAGGTACTGCCCGCCCAGCTCGTCGCCCCCTTCCGCATCACCCCGGACCAGCAGGGCAAGCCGGTCCGGCTGACCCTCCCCGCCATCGACCACCGGTTCGACGCCGGACACCGGCTCCGGCTCGTCCTGGCCGCCACCGACCTCGGCTACGCCTCACCGGCCGAGCCGACGACGTACACCGTCACCCCCGCGGGACCGCTGAGCCTGCCCACGGCCCCCGCTCTGAAGACCGCCGCGGCCGGGCTGCCCTGGTGGGCCTGGGGACTCCCGGCCGCCGCCGTCGTGATCGCCGCCCTGCTGCTGCTCACCGCCCGCCGCCGCACCGCGACGCCCGCACCCGATCCGGCCCTGGCCGACGTACCGCTGCGGATCACCGGCCTGTCGAAGAAGTACTCCGGATCCGCCGACAGGTACGCCGTGCGGGAGCTGTCCTTCGGGGTCGAGAAGGGGCAGGTGCTCGGACTGCTCGGCCCCAACGGCGCGGGCAAGACCACGACCCTGCGGATGCTGATGGGGCTCATCACCCCCGACGACGGCGAGATCCGGGTCTTCGGCCAGGCCATCCGGCCAGGGGCGCCCGTACTGTCCCGGGTCGGCTCGTTCGTCGAGGGCGCCGGCTTCCTGCCGCACCTGTCCGGGCGCGCCAACCTGGAGCTGTACTGGCAGGCCACCGGGCGCCCCGCCGAGGACGCGCACCTGGAGGAGGCCCTGGAGATCGCCGGGCTCGGCGACGCCCTGGCCCGCGCCGTCCGCACGTACTCGCAGGGCATGCGGCAGCGGCTCGCCATCGCCCAGGCCATGCTCGGCATGCCGGACCTGCTGATCCTCGACGAACCGACCAACGGCCTCGACCCGCCCCAGATCCGCGAGATGCGTGACGTGATGATCCGTTACGCGGCCAGCGGCCGGACCGTCATCGTCTCCAGCCACCTGCTCTCCGAGGTCGAACAGTCCTGCACCCACCTCGTGGTCATGGACCGCGGCCGACTCGTCCAGGCGGGACCGGTCGCCGAGATCACCGGCTCCGGCGACATGCTGCTCGTCACCACCGCGCGGGAGGTCCCCGAGCCCCTGGTGGAGAAGATCGCCGCGCTCGCGGGGATCGGCTCGGCGGTCCGCACCGACGACGGACTCGGACTGCTGGTCCGGCTCGACGGCGCCACCGCGTCCGGGCTGATCACCGAACTGGTCAGGCTGGACGTGCCGTTGACCGGTGTCGGACCGCACCGCCGCCTGGAGGACGCGTTCCTCACCCTGATCTCCGGAGGCTCCGCATGAGTGCCGCAGTCGATCTCACCGGGGGCGCCGCGGCCCCCGGCTACCGGGCCCGGCACACCCTGCCGCTGCGCGTCGAGGCGATGCGCCAACTGCGCAGGCGCCGCACCCTGATCATGGGCGGCGTGCTGGCCGCGCTGCCGTTCGTCCTGATCGTCGCGTTCGCGATCGGCGGCACCCCGGACTCGCGGGGCGGCGGCGGCGACCGGATCACCCTGATGGACACCGCGACCGCGTCCGCCGCGAACTTCGCCGCGACCTGCCTGTTCGTCTCCGCCGGCTTCCTGCTGGTCATCCCGGTCGCGCTGTTCTGCGGCGACACCGTCGCCTCGGAGGCCGGCTGGTCGTCGCTGCGCTACCTGCTGGCCGCACCCGTGCCACGGGCCAGGCTGCTGTGGAGCAAGCTCGTCGTGGCGCTCGGCTTCAGCCTGGCCGCGATGGTGCTGCTGCCGCTCGTCGCGCTGGCCGCGGGAGCCGCCGCGTACGGCTGGGGGCCGCTCGAACTGCCCACCGGGGGCGTGCTCGCCGCCTCGGCGACCGTGCCCCGGCTCGCGCTCGTCGTCGCGTTCGTCTTCGTGTCCCAACTGGTCACCGCGGGACTGGCGTTCTGGCTGTCCACGAAGACCGACGCACCGCTCGGCGCGGTCGGCGGCGCGGTCGGACTGACCATCGTCGGCAATGTGCTGGACGCCGTCACCGCGCTCGGGTCCTGGCGCGAATTCCTGCCCGCGCACTGGCAGTTCGCCTGGGCGGACGCGCTCCAGCCGGACCTGGAATGGGGCGGCATGGCCAAGGGGGCGGCGGTCTCGGTGACCTGTGCCCTGATTCTGTTCGCGCTCGCCTTCCGGGGGTTCAGTCGTAAGGACATCGTGTCCTGACCTTGACGTTCCGCCGGATCCCCGGCCTTCGTTGCCGCATCGAGACAGATCCGCAACGTCTTCGTCTGCTCCCCGGCGCCGCCTCGCACGTCACATTCACAAGTGCTGGTACGACGACGTTGGGGGCAGGCGATGGAACGCCGGACGGACAAACGCACAGGGCGGCACGTACGGACATGGCGGGGAACGCGGGCCGCACTCGGGGCGCTGGTGGCGGGCGGGGTGCTGCTCACCGGGTGCTCGGGAACGTCGAGCGGCACCAAGGCCGCCACCGACAGCCGGGGCGGCTCGCGTCCGGGACCCGGGCCCGCGGCCTCGGCCGGCGCGGCCGAGAGCGACGGCGCGAAGAGGCAGGACGGGCTGCGGGAATCCGCACCCCCCGACTACCTGTCGACCTTCGCCCTGGACGTCGACACCGCCTCGTACGGCTACGCCCGCCGCACCCTCGCCGACGGCAGTCTGCCGGAGCCGTCGACCGTGCGGCCCGAAGAGTTCGTCAACAGCTTCCGCCAGGGCTACCGGCGCCCGGACGGCAACGGCTTCAGCGTGAACGTCGACGGGGCCCGCGCCGGGGACAAGGGCGAGGACTGGTCGCTGGTACGGGTCGGGCTGGCCACCCGGGCCGCCCCCGCCCGTGACGAACGCCCGCCCGCCGCACTCACCTTCGTCGTCGACATCTCCGGCTCGATGGCCGAGGCGGGCCGCCTCGACCTGGTGAAGAAGTCCCTGGACATCCTCACCGACGAACTCCGCGACGACGACTCAGTCTCCCTGGTCACCTTCAGCGACGAGGCGAAGACCCTGCTGCCGATGACCCGGCTGCGCGACCACCGGGGCCGGATCCGCGACCGGGTCGACTCCATGGAACCCACCGACTCCACCAATGTGGAGGCCGGCATCCGCCGCGGGTACGACGAGGCGGTCGACGGCCATGTCGAAGGCGCCAACAACCGGGTCGTGCTGCTCTCCGACGCCCTCGCCAACACCGGCGAGACCGACGCCGCGGCCGTCCTGGAACGCATCGGCTCCGCCCGCCGGGACCACGGCATCACTCTCTTCGGGGTCGGCGTCGGCAGCGACTACGGCGACGCGTTCATGGAGCAGCTCACCAACAAGGGCGACGGCCACACCACCTACATCGCCGACGAGGAGCAGGCCCGCAAGGTCTTCGTCGACCAGTTGCCCGCCCACCTCGAACTGACCGCGCGCGACGCCAAGGCCCAGGTCGCCTTCGACCCGAAGACCGTCAAGCAGTTCAAGCTCATCGGGTACGAGGACCGCAAGGTCGCCGACGAGGACTTCCGCGACGACCGCGTCGACGGCGGCGAGGTCGGCCCCGGCCACACCGTGACCGCGCTCTACGCCGTACGGCTCAGGACGGGTGCCTCGGGGCACGTGGCGACGGCCACCGTGCGCTGGCTGGACCCGAAGACCCGGGCACCGCACGAGGAGAAGGGCACGGTGGCGACGGGCGCGATCGGCGGACCGCTGTGGGACGGCGACAGCAAGCGTCTCCAGGTGACCGCGGTCGCCGCCTGGTTCGCCGGGTCACTGCGCGGCGAACAACTGCCCGGCGCGCCCGGCCTCGGCGAACTCGCCTCGCGGGCGGGCAGGCTGGCGGAGGCCACCGAGGACGAATCCGTACGGAAGCTGGCGACCGCGATCGGGCAGGCCGACCGGCTCAGGGGAGGGGCGGGCGACGGCGGTTCCGGGGGAGCGCGGGAGGGCGAACTGGACTGAACGGGGCACGGGGCCGGGGAGAGCCGGCGCGGTCCGCACCGACCTGCGCGAGGGGCTGGGGAGAGCCGGTGTGGTCCGCGCCGACGTCCACGAGGGGGCGGGGAGAGCCGGTGCGGTCCGCGCCGACCTGCACGCGGGGCTGGGGAGAGCCGCTGCGGTCCGCGCCGACCTGCGCAATCCGGCTGTGCGGGGCGCCCGGCGACGCCATGATGTTCGGCATGTCGTCCTCCCTGTCCTCCCTGTTCCTGGCGCTTGCCGTGATCACGACGGGCCTCTACGCCGGATTCATGCTGACGTTCCGGATCGCGATCATGCCCGGCATCGCGGCACTGCCCGACGAGCGGTTCACCGACGCCATGCGCCGCTTCAACGAGAAGGTGCCCGGACCGGTCTTCCTGCTCCTCTTCCTGGGGGTGATCGCCCTCCCGGCGGTCGTCGTGTTCGGCGGCGACGGCGGCACGGACCGGGTGCTCGCCGTCGCGGCGCTGGTCTGCGCGGTCGCCGGGCACCTGATCACGATCGGCGGCAACATCCCGCTGAACAAGGCGCTCGCGGAGTCCGAGGGCGGCGACGACAGCGCGGCCCGCGCGGCGTTCGAGGCCCGCTGGAACAGGCTCCACCTGGTCCGGACGGCGCTCTCCCTCGCCGCGTTCGCCCTGCTGGCAGCGGTCGGGGCCGATCTCTGAGCCGGGCGGCGGTCCCGCTCACGCGAGGTGGAAGACCTCGGTGAGCGGGACCGTCGCCTCGCCGGCCGCCTCCGGCTGCTCGAAGAAGTCCGCCATGTCGCGCTGCCACCGCTCGTTGACCCCGGTCGCGGCCATCGCCTCGCGGGCCGCGTCGAAGTCAGGTGTCTCCAGATGGCCGACGAGCAGGCCGTCCTCCCGCAGGAAGAGCGAGTGGTTGTCCGGCCGGCCGCACGGAGCGCGGCGAGCAGGTCCGGCCGGACCGCGGCGTGGCGCTCGCGGTACTCGTCGATCCGGTCCTTGCGTATGGTCAGCGGAAAACAGACACGCTGCACGGTGCGGGCCCCCGGTGTCCGGTCAGAAGTCGAACTTGTCGATGTTCTTGCGGTCGAAGACGGTCGGCTCGCCGAGGATGACCTCACCGTCCTTGCCGACCGTGTACTCGCCGAGCCTGCCCGCCTTGAACTTCTCCCCCTGCGCGCCGGTGATCTGCCCGGACGCCAGCGCGGCGGCGGCGTACGAACCGAGGTGGCCCAGCTCCTGCGGGTTCCACAACGAGAACTGCTCGACCGTGCCGTCCTTGACGTACTTGCGCATCTGGTTCGGCGTGCCCAGACCGTTCAGCACGACCCTGCCCTTGTACGAGGAGTCGCTCAGATAGCGGGCGGCGGCGGCGATGCCGACGGTGGTGGGCGAGATGATGCCCTTCAGGTCCGGATACGCCTGCATCAGGCCCTGCGTCTGCTGGAACGACTTCTGGTCGGCGTCGTCCCCGTACGCCACCTTCACCAGCTTCATGTCCTTGTACTTCGGCAGCTTCAACTCGTCCTGCATGAAGCCGATCCAGGTGTTCTGGTTGGTGGCGTTCTGGGTGGCCGAGAGGATCGCGACCTTCCCCCGGTAGCCGATCTGCTCACCGAGGTGCTGCACCAGACTGCGGCCGATCCGCTCGGAGCTCGCCTGGTTGATGAAGAGCTGACGGCAGTCCTTGGCGGTGTCGGAGTCGTACGCGACGACCTTGATGCCCTTCTTCATGGCCTGCTTCAGCGGGCCGCACACCGCGTTGGGGTCGTTGGCCGCGACCAGGATCGCGTCCTGGCGCTGCTGGATCAGCGTGTTGATGTAGCTGACCTGCGAGGAGGCGCCGGCGTCGGAGGGGCCGACCTCCTTGCCCGTGCCGCCGTACTCCAGGGCCGCCGCGATGCCCGCGTCGTCCACGATCTTCTCGTACGGGTTGTTGATCTGCTTGGGCAGGAAGGCCAGCTTCAGGCCCTTCTTCAGCGGCGCGTCCGGATCGGCCTTCGCCGTGGCCCCGGACTTCGCGGAGTCCTTGCCCACGCTGTCCTTCGTGGTGCCGGAACAGGCGGCCAGGGCGAGGGCGAGGGACACGGCGGCCGCGGCGGTCGCGGCGGTGCGGAGCATCATGGCGGTGACGTGCCTTTCGACGGGGGACAGGGGGGGGGAGGGGGTTCAGAGCCGGTCGCCGGCGGCGCGCCGGTGCCGTCGTTCGACGACGGCGGCGATCACCCGGGGGGTGAGTACGGACGCCACGAGCAGCAGGCCGGTCACGATCACCTGCACCTCGTTGGCGACGTCGTTGAGCGTCAGGAGGTTCTTCAGCACTCCGATCAGCAGCACCCCGGCGACCGCGCCGAAGAGGGTGCCCTTCCCGCCGTCGAAGTCGATCCCGCCGAGCAGCACGGAGGCGATCACGAGCATCTCGAAGCCGAGACCGTTGTCGGCGCGGGCACTGCCGTACCGCAGCGTGAACAGGACACCGGTGAACGAGGCGAACAGCCCCGTCACGACGAACAGCAGCAGCTTGATCCGCTTGACCCGGATGCCCGCGAAGTACGCCGCCTCCTCCTGGGCACCGATGGCGAACAGCGAACGGCCGAACCCGGTGGCGTGCAGCACGACCGCGGTGATCACCGCGAGGACCGCGAAGAGCAGGACCGGGTACGTGAGGAAGGTGCCGGGCACCGTGGTCGTGTCGACGGTCCACCGCGCGTACGTGGCCGGGAAGTCGGTCACCGCGTCGCTGCCCAGCGCCACCGAGGCCAGGCCCCGGTACAGGGCCAGGGTGCCGATGGTGACGGCCAGCGACGGCAGCCCCACCCGGGTGACCAGCCAGCCGTTGAGCAGCCCGCCCGCCACACCGGCCAGCAGCACCACCGGAACGATCGTCTCGAAGGCCCAGCCGGCGTTCCACAGCGCACCGGTCAGCGCACTGCCCAGGCCCAGCATCGAGGCGACCGACAGATCGACCTGACCGGCGACGACGAGCAGCGTCATCGGCAGCGCGATCAGGGCGACCTCGACGACATCGTTGAACGCGAAGGCGAGGTTCTCGCCGGAGCCGAAGCCGTCCGTGGAACCGAGGCCCACGACGATCACCGCCACCAGGAGCACCCCGACCGCGGTGTCCCAGCGCAGCGCCAGGCTCCGTACCCGGCCGGCCGGGCCCTGCCCGGACCGCGCGGCGTCCGCCGCCTCCCGCGTCTCAGCCGCCGTTCCCATGCCGGGCGCTCCTCTTCCTCAGTGCGGCGGTCATCCGCAGGTTCACGATCCGGTCGACACCGATGGCGAGCAGCAGCAGCGCACCGGTGATGGCGCCCTGCCAGAAGGAGCCGACCTTCAGCACGACCAGGACGCTGCCGATGGTGGTGAGCAGCAGCGCGCCCAGCGCCGCGCCCCAGACCGTCCCCGTACCACCGGTGATGGCGACGCCCCCGACGACCACGGCGCTCACCACGGTCAGTTCCCAGCCGTGCGCGTTGTCCGCGACGACCGTGCCGAACCGGGCCAGCCACAGGGCCCCGGCGAAACCGGCGACGGCCCCGGAGAAGACGTACGCGGCCAGGATCCGGCGGCGGATCGGGACCCCGGCGAGCAGGGCGGCCTCCGGGCTCGAACCGATCGCGTACAGCTCCCGGCCCGAGCGGTGGCAGCGCAGGAAGTACGCGGTCGCGGCGAGCAGCAGCAGGGCGATCAGCGGCAGGTACGGCACTCCGAGAACGCCGCCGCTGCCGAGCCCGAGGACCCGGTCCGGCACCTCGGCGGCGCTGATCTGGTCGCCCTGCGCCCACCAGTAGTCGACGCCCTGGATGATGTAGAGCATGCCCAGCGTCACGACGAGCGCCGGGACCCCGCCGAAGCTCACCAGGGCGCCTGAGACGAGCCCGCAGACCACCCCGACGGCGACGCCGAGCAGCAGCACGGTGAGCACCCCGTGATCCGTTCCGGCGACGAACCTGCCGCAGGCGAAGGCGGAGAGACCGACGACCGACCCGACCGACAGATCGATGTTGCGGGTGATGACGACGGCCGACTGACCGACCGCGAGCAGCACCAGGATCGACGCGTTGAGCAGCAGGTCCTTGACGCCCTGGCCGGACAGGAACCGCGGGTTGGCGACGGAGGTGACGAGGACCAGCAGGAGGAGTGCCCCGGCGATGGAGATCTCCCTGGCCCGGAACACGGCGTCCACCAGCGCGGCGGCGCTGCGGGGCGGGGCCCCGGCACCGATGTCCGGCGGACCTTCGACGGTGGTGGTCATGGAGCCGTCCTCCCGCCCAGGCCGGTCGCCGCGGCCATGACCGATTCCTCGGTGGCGGCGCGGCGCGGGAGTTCGGCGACGAGCCGGCCCTCGCGCATGACCAGGACCCGGTCGGCCATCCCGATCACCTCGGGCAGATCGGAGGAGATCATCAGCACCGCGAGCCCGTCCGCCGCCGACGCGGAGAGCAGCCGGTGGACCTCGGCCTTGGTGCCGACATCGATGCCGCGGGTCGGCTCGTCGACGATGAGCACGGCCGGCTCGGTCGCCAGCCACTTGGCGAGCACGACCTTCTGCTGGTTGCCGCCGGACAGCACACCGACGGCGTCCGTGAGCCGGCCGTACTTGAGCCGGAGGCGCACCGCCCAGTCGGCGGCCCGGTCGTGCTCCAGGGTCCGGCGGACCAGGCCGCGCCTGCGGACGGCGCCGAGGCCGGTGAGGCCGATGTTGCGCTCGATGGACATCGCCATGACGAGCCCGCGCTGACGGCGGTCCTCCGGTACGAGCGCGAGCCCGGCGGCCATCGCGGCGGTCGGCGACCCGGGGCGCAGCGCGGTGCCGTCGACCCGTACCTCCCCGGCGTCCGCGCGGTCGACGCCGAAGACCGCCTGGGCGACCTCGGTCCGGCCGGCGCCGACGAGCCCGGCGAGCGCGACGATCTCCCCGCGCCGGACCTCGAACGACACATCGCGGAAAACGCCCTCGCGGGTCAACCGGCTCACGGCCAGGGCGACTTCGCCGACCGTCGCCCGCTGCTTCGGGTAGAGCCCGGCCGGCTCGCGGCCGACCATCCGGCGCACCAGATCGTCCTCGGTCAGTCCGGCCAGCGGTTCGCAGGAGATCAGGCGGCCGTCGCGCAGCGTCGTGACCCGTTCGCACAGCTCGAAGATCTCGTCGAGCCGGTGCGAGATGAACAGCACGGCCGCGCCCTCGTCGCGCAGCGTCCGAACCACGGTGAAGAGCCGGGCCGTCTCGGCGCCGGTGAGCGCGGCCGTCGGCTCGTCCATGATCAGGACCCGGGCGTCGAAGGAGAGCGCCTTGGCGATCTCGACGATCTGCTGGTCCGCGATGGAGAGCCCGCGGGCCGGCCGCTCGGGCGACAGGTCCACGCCGAGCCGGCGCATCAGCTCCGCGGTGGCCCCGCGCAGGGCGCGACGGTCGATCCGGCCGAGGCCGCGCCGGGGCTGACGGCCCATGAAGATGTTCTCGGCGATGGACAGATCGGGGAAGAGGGCCGGTTCCTGGTAGATGACGGCGACCCCGGCGTCGCGGGCGTCGGCGGGCCCGTGGAAGGCGACCGGCCGGCCGTCGAGCAGCACCTGCCCGCCGTCCGGGCGGTGCACCCCGGCGAGCGTCTTGATGAGGGTGGACTTTCCCGCGCCGTTCTCCCCGGCGAGCGCGTGGACCTCGCCGGGGCACAGGGACAGCGACACCTCGTGCAGGGCGCGTACGGCGCCGAAGGACTTGCTCACGTCCTTCAGCGCCAGGACCGGGCCGGCGGATGCCGGGGCCGGGTCCTTGGCGGGCTGGTTCATGAGGGCTCCTCAGCGGAGGCACGCACCGGTGGGACGCGGTGCCCCACACACCGTGAAAGGATTCAATGCGGTAGCTGGGAAGCTAGACGGGGAGTGCGGGAACAGTCAATGGGACGGTGAGCACGGCCGTTTCGGACCTGTCGTCCAGGGGCCCGGCGGACCCCGGCGGTCACCGCCCGCGCGAGTGGAGGAGCTGTGACGGTTGCCGTGAAAACGCAACCGGCAAGCGTCCCGGCCGGTCTGACTCCGCACAGCAACGGTGCCGTGCCGGTGCAGCGAACCGCCGGTGAACCTCCGCTTGCGCAAACCTCCCGCACCCGAACGAAGGAGTCCACGTGGCATCCCGTGCCCTAGGAACCACCGTGGTCCTCGCCATCACCGTGGCGACCGCCGTGACCACGTTCCCCATCGCCCGGGCGGCGACGCCCGACCGCGTCCCGACCTCGGCGTCGGCGTCCGCGAACGGGGCGGTGCCCGCACCGGCCCCGCGCCGTGACGACTTCAACGGGGACGGCTATCCGGACCTGGCGTTCACCGCACCCGGTGCCACCGTCGACGGCAAGGCCAAGGCCGGGTACGTGGCCGTGGTGTACGGCTCCAAGAACGGGCCGCAGACCTCCACCAAGCAGGTCTTCACACAGAACTCGCCCGGCATGCCGGACTCCGCCGAGGCCGGCGACGGGTTCGGCGGCTCGATGGTCTCCGCCGACCTCGACAAGGACGGATACAGCGACCTCGTGGTCGGCGCCGGCAACGAGAAGATCGGCACGGCCGGGTCCGCCGGAACGCTCACCGTGATCTGGGGCGGTGCGAAGGGCCTGTCCGGCGGCGCGACCCTCCTGAACGGCGACGAACTGTACGACGAGGTCGGCGCCCGGACCGCGGCCGGTGACTTCGACGGCGACGGCGCCCTGGACATCGTCACCGTCGGCATGCACAACACGTATGCCCTGTCGGGCCCGTTCAAGCGCGACGGCAGCGCGGCGGCCCCCGTCAGGGAGATCCGCGACATGGACGACCTGCGCTACATGGACGTCACCGCGGGCGACTTCGACGGCGACGGCCGCGACGACCTGGCCGGCGTCGTCCACGACGGCGACGAGTACGACGCCCGCCGCATCCTCGTCCGCGACGGCGGCGCCACCGGCCTCGCCGAGGACTACACCGTCGTCAACGACGCCAAGGGCGGCCGCCTCCAGGCAGGCGAGACCATCACGGCCGGCCGGGTCGACGGCGACAAGTACGCCGACCTCGTCGTGGGCCGCCCGGTCGACGGCTACGACAGCGACCTGGGCCTCCCGCTCGCCAAGGGCGGCATGATCACCTACGTACCGGGCGGCGCGAAAGGCCCGCGGGGCGACCGGGCCAAGGTCTTCAACCAGGACAGCGCCGGTGTCCCGGGCGCCGCCGAGGAGGGCGACGGCTTCGGGGCCTCGGTGTCGATCGGCGACGTGAACGGCGACGGCTACGGCGACATCGCCGTCGGTGTCCCGGGCGAGGACCTCGGCACGACGAAGGACGCGGGCTCCGTCCTGGTCCTCCCCGGCACCGCGTCCGGCCCGACCGGGACCGGCACCGTCGGCTTCAACCAGGACACGGCGGACGTGCCGGGGGCGGCCGAGGCGAACGACCGGTTCGGCGGCGCCGCCAAGCTGGTCGACGCCAACCGCGACGGCCGCAGCGAACTGGCCGTCGGCGCCCCCGGCGAGAACGCCGGCGCCGGCTCCCTGTGGATCTTCCCGACCACGGCGGCCGGCCCGACGGCCAGGGGCTCGTTCACCTTCGGCCACGGAACGCTGGGCACGGTGGCGAAGTCCGCCGAACTCGGCTCGTCCTTCAACCGCTGACCGCCGACCGCTGACCGCTGACCGCTGACCGCTGACCGCGTACCGCGACGCGGGAGCGTCGCCCGCGAGACGCGGAGTGCTGCGGGACGGGGCGTGCATGCCCGCCCCCCCCACACGCCGCGAGGCGGAACCGGACGGCCACGCGGAGTCGGCGGCCCGCTGTCGTCCCTCACGAACACGCCCCAGGAGGCGTAGGCCCGCCCGGTGTTGACCCCGGCGTTCCCCTTGCCGGGGCCAACGCCGGGTTGGGCCGGGGACGGAGAAGCCCGTACGGGATCAGCCCGTACGGGATCAGCCCGTACGGGATCAGCCCGTACGGGATCAGTCCGTACGAGGTCCGTCCGTACGGGGTCAGCCCGTACGAGGTCCGTCCGTACGGGTCCATCCGCACCTGGGACAGGGCGGGCGCCGGAGAAGGCGGACTCGGCAAGGCGCTCTGCCCGACACCACCGGACACTTGGGTGCCACACGCACCTCTGGTGCTCCGCGCCGGTCAATGACCTGTTGCGCCCCCGGCAGGACTCGAACCTGCGGCCAAGCGCTTAGAAGGCGCCTGCTCTATCCACTGAGCTACGGGGGCCGGGTGTTGGCCTCGGCGGCCTGGTGCCCTGGGGCCGGGCCGGTCGGTGACCTGCCGGGACAAGGATAGGGCTCCGATCGCCTCGTCCTGGTTGCTTCACCTGCGTGGCACGATGTGGAGGTTCGGTGAAGCGAACCGATAATCGCAGGTGGGTGGGATTCGTGCACCGCTTTTGACGCCTCGCGCCCCGGGTGTTGTGCACTCGTTATGCCTGCGCCCCACTCATCCCCTCTGTCCCGACTTCATCCCTGGGAGAGAACCGGCGCGCAGAGGCGGCTATACGCTTCAAAAAGACGCCAAAATTGGGCATTCTTCGCATGTGGTGACCTTGGACGTACGGCCTCAGCTCATCGACGCACTTTCCGCCCTGCGCGACCGTGTCGCTGCCGTGCGTCTTCCACTGCCGCTCCCGGGGGCCGGGCGCGCCCGGCAGACCCGGAGCGAGTTGCTGGCCCAGCTCGACGACTATCTGCTTCCCCGGCTCAGGGATCCCGAAGCGCCGCTGCTCGCGGTGGTCGGTGGTTCAACCGGGGCGGGGAAGTCGACGCTGGTCAATTCGCTGGTGGGGCGGCCGGTCAGCGAGGCCGGGGTGCTGCGGCCGACCACCCGGACCCCCGTGCTCGTCTGCCACCCGGACGATCACCACTGGTTCGCGGGAGCACGCGTACTGCCGCGGTTGACCAGGATCTGGCTGCCGCCGGAGGAGTCCGGGGAGCCCGGCGGGTGCGACGGCCTCGACGGGCTCGACGGCCTCGACGGGGACGAGGAGGACGGGATCTCGCTGCGGGTCGAGACCTCACCGGGGCTGCCGCGCGGGCTCGCGCTGCTCGACGCGCCCGACATCGACTCGCTCGTGGTGCGCAACCGGAGGCTGGCCGCCGAGCTGATCTGCGCCGCGGACGTATGGGTGATGGTGACCACTGCCTCCCGGTACGCGGACGCGGTGCCCTGGCACCTGCTGCGTACCGCCAAGCAGTACGACGCGTCCCTCGTCACCGTCCTGGACCGGGTGCCGCACCAGGTGATCGCCGAGGTGTCCCGGCAGTACGGGGCGCTGCTCACGCGGGCCGGGCTCGGCGAGGTGCCGCGCTTCACCATCCCCGAACTGCCCGAATCCGCCGGTGGCGGCAGCGGGCTGCTCCCCACCACCGCCGTCGCCCCGCTGCGGGCCTGGCTCAGCCACCGCGCCCAGGACCCGGCGGCCCGCCAGCAGGCGGTCGGGCGTACGGCGGCCGGGGTCATCGACTCGCTGGACGTGCGGATGCCCGAGCTGGCCGGGGCCGTCGCGGCGCAGTACGCGGCGGCCGTGCGGCTGACCGGTGTGGTCGAGGACGCGTACCGGGCGGAGGGTGCCCGGGTCCGGCGCAGGCTCCGCAACGGCGGCGTGCTCGCCGGGGACGCCCGGACCAGATGGCGCGGCTACCCGCAGTACAGCACCTCGGGGGAACTCCTCGAAGCGCTGGTCGAAAGCCTCGCCGCACTCCTGCAGTGCGCCGTGGCCGCCGCCGACGAACAGATCCGCTCGACCTGGCAGCGCGAACCCGCGGCCCGGGAGTTCGGCTTCGAGGACGTCGGCCGGGAAGCCGGGGGATGGGGGCCCGCCGAGGACATCCGAGGCCGGATCGCCATGGCCGTACGGCGCTGGTGGCGGGTCCTGGAGGAGCTGGCAGAGGAAGAGGTGCGGCGGCTGGAACGCAACGCCGCACCCGACGCCGAGACCGTGGCGGCGCTGCTGGCCGCCGCACTGCTCGGCGGCCGCCGCACCCGTGGCGCCGGGGAGCAGCTCGCCGAACGGATCGGCGCCCAGGGTGCGCTGAGGCTGCGTGACAAGGGCGGGGTACTGCTCACCGAATGCCTGGACCGGGTGCTGAACGGCGAGCGCGACCGGCGGCTCGCACCGCTCGACGCGCTCGACGTGGCCCCGGAGCCGCAGGCCGAACTGATCGCCGCGCTGTCCGTACTGCAGAAGGAGAGGTGGCAGCGATGACTGCCGTCACTGACGAGGGGACCGGCCCGGCCGGGAGCCCCGCTTCCCACGAGGACCAGGACGCGGACGGGGTGGTCCGGGTGCCGGGGACCGGCCGGGTGCCGGAGCCGGGCCGGGACTGGAACGACGGGCTCATCGCCCGGCGGGCGGTGGCCAGGGCGGTGGATCCCGGGCCCGGGACCGCCCGGGACGACGACGTACGGCCGCCCCAGGTCGAGGCCTATGTGCCCTCCGGCGGCCCGCTCCGGCCGCGGCTGGACGCGCTGCGCGAACTCGTCGGGCTGTCCCGGGCCCGGCTCGACGGGGACACCCTCGACGAGGCGGGACGAGTGCTCGACGAGGCGGCGGCCCGGCAGCGGCTCTCCTCCCGGCACACCGTCGTCGCCATCGCCGGGGCCACCGGCAGCGGCAAGTCGATGCTCTTCAACACCCTCGCGGGCGCCCAGATCTCCGACACCGGACTGCGCAGGCCGACCACCGCCGCCCCCATCGCCTGCTCCTGGACCGACGGGGCCGCCGGACTGCTCGACCGGCTCGCCATTCCGGGGCGGCTCAGGCGAAGGCCGCAGCAGGGCGGCGCGGACACCGACGAGGCACTCCAGGGACTCGTGCTCGTCGACCTGCCCGACCACGACTCGGCGGCGACCGAACACCGCGAACAGGTCGACCGGGTACTGGCGCTGGTCGACGCGGTGATCTGGGTCGTCGACCCGGAGAAGTACGCGGACGCGGCCCTGCACGAGCGCTATCTGCGGCCGCTCGCCGGGCACGCCGAGGTCACCTTCGTCGTCCTCAACCAGATCGACCGGCTGCCCGGCGACGCCGCCGACCAGGTTCTCGACGATCTGCGCCGGCTGCTCGACGAGGACGGCATGGCACTGGGCGAACACGGCGAACCGGGCGCCACCGTCATGTCCCTGTCCGCGCTCACCGGCGAGGGCGTCGGCGAACTGCGCGAGGTGCTCGGCCGGTTCGTCCAGGAACGGACCGCGGCGGCGCGCAGGCTCTCCGCGGACGTGGACGCCGCCGCGGCCAGGCTCCGCCCGGTGTACGTGGCCGAGGGCCGGCCCGGCCTCGGCGAACAGACCCGCGAGGAGTTCGCCGACCGGCTGGCGGAGGCCGTCGGGGCGGCCGCGGCGGGCCAGACGGCCGAGCGCGAGTGGCGCAGGAACGCCGGACGGGCGTGCGGAACGCCCTGGCTGCGGCTGTGGCGCTGGTACGAGTCGGCCCGGCGGCCCGGAAGCCCGGAACGCGCGGCGCAGCCCGAGCCCCCGGAGGAGGAGATCACCGCCCGGCAGCGCGTCGAGCAGGCGGTACGGACGGTGGCGGACGAGGCCGCCGACGGGCTTCCCGGGCCCTGGGCCCAGGCGGTCCGCGAGGCGGCGGTGCACGGCGCGGACGGGCTGCCGGAGGCACTCGACGCGCTGGTGGAACGGGTAGGTGCGGAGCACGCCCCGGGCGGTCCGGCGGTGGTGGCGACGGGCGTGGCCGGGGCCTCGGGGGTGGCACACAGCGGCCGGGTGGGCGGGAAGCCGCCGCGGCCGAAGTGGTGGCCCGCCGCGGTGCTGGCGCAGGCCGCGATGACGCTGCTGCAGATCTTCGGCGGGCTCTGGCTGGTCGGGCAGATCGTCGGCGTGCTCGAACCGGGTTACCTCACGCCCGCCCTGGTGATGCTGACCGGGGTGGTCGGCGGGCCCCTCGTGGAGTGGTCGTGCGCGGCGGCGGCGCGTGGGCCGGCGCGACGGTACGGGCAGGAGGCCGACCGGCAGCTGCGCGAGGCGGCGGCGGCCTGCGGGCGGGCCCGGGTGCTCGATCCGGTGGCCGCGGAGCTCGTGCGGTACCGCGAGGTGCGCGAGAGGTACGCGGCGGTGACGGAGATTTCCACAACCGGCGGGTAGTCCACAGGCCCCGGCAGGAATTCCGCCTTCCCTTCAACCTGGGATCAGTGACCGCGCGGACGCGATCGCTGTTCCGAAGGCCGAAGGGGAGGCGGAGTCATGAACGACACCTTGGTGACATTGGTGGGCAACGCGGCTACGGGCGTGGAGTTCCGGGAGACCGCGACCGGTGGAATGGCGCGATTCCGGTTCGCGGTGACGCCGCGCCGCTGGGACCGCGAGAAACAGCTCTGGTCGGACGGGCACACCAGCTTTTACACGGTGTGGGCCTGGCGGACCCTGGCCTTGAATCTGTCCGGTTCCGTTTCCGTCGGGGAACCACTGGTCGTGCACGGCAGGCTGAAAGTGCGCGAGGAGGAACGGGAGGGGCAGCGCAGGACGTTCGTGGACATCGAGGCGGTCGCGGTGGGCCACGATCTGACCCGGGGGACGGCCGCGTTCCGGCGGGTGCTGAGGGGCGAGCCCGCGCTGACGGCCCGGGTGGGCAGCGCCGAGAGGCCGGGTGCATCGGCCCGACCGGAGGGGTTCACCGGGCCGGACGATCCGGAAGTCCAGGGTGATCCGGGTGATCCGGGCGATCCGGGGAAACCGTACGGTTCCCGAGCCAAGCGCCCGACAGCCCGTCAGAAGGCTGGAACGGAGCTCGCGTCGGTGCCGTGACGGACCGGGGCGGCGTGCCGGGCACACGTGCCGGGCGCGAGCCGGGAGGGGAGGGACCGGGGCAGGCCGGGGAACCGGAAGCGGGTTGGCGGGGGCCGGGATCGGGCCGGGCGAGCGAACGCGAGTGATACCGGCGATAACGATTCCGATTCGGAATGGTTGTACGACGGTATGACGGGGGACTGTTCATCGCTTCGTCCTTAGGATTCCCAGTACTCACGGGGCACTTGAGTCGACTGGCGGGGCAATCCCCACACGCGCATCAGGCGCGGAGGGTCCCGCCCGGAGGGGAATTCTGTGTTTTCTGCTTCTTCAGCGACCGCTTCGTCGTCCTCGGCGACGACGGCCAATTCTCCACGGCGGCGCGGCATAGCCCGGCTGGCCGCATCGGTGGTGGCATCCGGTCTGGTCATGGCAGGCGCCCTCGTCGGCGCGGGCGGCGCGGTCGCCGACGAGGCGCCGCAGCACCAGGGCGGCGCGGCCGCGGTGCTGGACGGGTTGAAGACCTTCGACCGCGCCGTGCTGCACACCGGCGGCCGGGACCAGCAGCTGCCCGCCGGCCTCTTCGAGATGACCGTCGACGGCGGCGGCCAGATCAAGACGTACTGCATCGACATCCACAACCCCACGCAGGACCAGGCGAAGTACCTGGAGACCCCCTGGAACCAGACCTCGCTCGGCGCGAACAAGAACGCCGGCAAGATCCGCTGGATCCTGGAGCACTCCTACCCGCAGGTCGACGACCTCGCGGCGCTCGCAAAGGAGGCCGGTACCGGCCCGCTCACCGAGAAGGCCGCGGCGGCGGGCACCCAGGTCGCCATCTGGCGCTACTCGGACAACGTCGACATCGAGGCCACCGACGGCCAGGCCGAGAAGCTCGCGGACTGGCTGGAGCGCAGCGCCGTCGACCAGGCCGAGCCGAAGGCGTCCCTCGCGCTGGACCCGGCCGCGGTCTCCGGCAAGTCCGGTGAGCGGCTCGGCCCGGTCACCGTCCACACCAACGCCGGCCAGGTCTCCGTGACCCCGCCGGCCGACGCCGCCAGCGGCGTCAAGGTCACCGACAAGGCCGGCAAGCCCGTCACCGCCGCCGCCAACGGCGCCGAGCTCTACTTCGACGTGCCCGAGGGCACCGCCGACGGCTCCGCCTCGCTGACGGTCCAGGCCACCACCTCGGTGCCGGTCGGCCGGGCCTTCGCCGGTGTCACCAAGAGCCAGACCATGATCCTGGCCGGCTCCAGCGAGACCACGGTCTCCGCGACCGCCACCGGCACCTGGGCGAAGAAGGGCGCGATCCCGGCCGTCACGGCCAAGAAGAACTGCGCCAAGGGCGGCATCGACGTCACCGCCGCCAACACGGGCGACGAGGCCTTCACCTTCGAGCTGGCCGGTGTGAAGCACACCATCGAGGCAGGCAAGTCCGAGACGGTCACCGTCCCGGTCGCCGAGGACCAGGCCTACGACTTCACGATCACCGGTCCGGGCGGCTTCACCAAGACGTTCAAGGGCGTCCTGGACTGCAAGACCAGCGGCAGCGCCACCGGCGGCACCGACACCCAGACCGGTGGCGACAAGCCGGCCCCGGCCACCTCCGGCGGCAGCACCTCCGGCGGCTCGGGCGACCTCGCCGAGACCGGTGGCTCCAGCGCCACCCCGGTCATCGCGGGCGTCGCGATCGCCCTCGTCGTGGTCGGCGGCGGCGCGGTCTTCCTGCTCCGCAAGCGCAAGGCCCAGCCCTCCGCGCAGTAACCCCGCACCACCTCTCCGCGCATCGGCCGCGGAGTGACGAACGACGGGCGGACGGTCACGTCCACCCGATGACGGCCCCGGCACGCAGACGCGTACCGGGGCCGTCGCATGTCCGGGGGTGTGGCTCAACCACCGGAAAATGAAAGGCGGTTGATGCATCCGCAGGGGATCATTGGGTCCGAAGCGGGCCACCGGATCCGGGGGCCGGTCCGCCCTGTGCGCATCGCCACGGCGATGCCGGATGAGGATGGGGGATGTCCGAGTGAGACTTCGAAGATCCATCGCCGCGGTGTTCGGCGCGGCGCTGTCGGCCGTCGTGTTCGTGACACCGGTCGACGCGCAACCGGTGCGTACCGGCGCCACGACCACCTATCAGATCAACGCACGGCACGACGGCAGCCTCGTCGACACCGCCGTGGGTGCGCCGCCGCTCAGCCAGAAGTGGTCCCGCGACCTGGGCGGGAACGTCTCCTACCCCGTCGTGGCCGGCGGGCGCGTCTTCGCCACCGCCGCCTCGCCGGACGGGTACGGCACCGTCCTCCACGCCATCGACGCGGCCACGGGCGAGGACGCCTGGGCGCCCGTCGACCTCGGTGGCACCTACTGGTGGTCCGCGCTCGCCTACGGCGGCGGTCGGCTCTACGCCCAGAGCGACGACGGCGTACTGACCGCGTTCAACCCGGCCACCGGGGCGAAGATCTGGACCACCACGCTGACCCCGCAGTACTCCTTCACCTCGCCGCCCACCTTCGCCGGCGGCGTGGTGTACACGGGCGGCGCCGGCTCGGGCGGCACCCTGTACGCGGTGGACGCGGCCGACGGCTCCGTGCTCTGGACCCAGCCCGTCGAGAACGGGGACAACAGCTCGCCCGCCGTCACGGCCGACGGGGTCTACGTCTCGTACGCCTGCGAGCAGACGTACGCCTTCGACCCCAAGTCGGGCGACCCGATCTGGCGCCACCGCACGGACTGCTCCGGCGGCGGGGGCCGCACCCCTGTCCTCGCCGACGGCGGTGTCTGGATCCGCGACGCGGGGATGCCCTCCACGGTCCTCGGCACCACCGACGGGCAGGTCCGCGGCAGCTACGAGGCCTCCGGCCGGTCGCCCGCCCCGGCCTTCGACGGCCGCCAGGGCTACTTCGTCGACGAGGGCGTCCTTCAGGAGCGGCACAGCCGCACCCTGGACACCCGCTGGAAGTTCGAGGGCGACGGCCGGATCAGCACCGCGCCGATCGTCGTCAACGGCTACGTCTACGTCGGCTCCGCGACCGGCCGCCTGTGGGCCCTCAACGGCGCCACCGGCCAGTCCGTCTGGTCCACCGACGTCGGCGCGCCGATCAACGAGCCCGACGAGCAGAACGTGTCCCAGCCCCTGACCGGCCTCGGCGCGGGCGGCGGACTCGTGGTGGTCCCGGCCACCCACCTGCTGGTCGCCTACGGGCAGTGAGCAACGGGTGTGGTCGCCGGCCCCGGCGACCACACCCGGCCGCAGGCCGCCGCCGGTGGCCCGTCGGTGACCACCGGCTACGTCCGGTGACCGGTCGGCTACCGGCGGGGAACGATCGGCTGCCGGTGGGCACGGCGAAGGGGCAGGTCGCGGGCTCCGGGTGATACGGGTTTCCATCCTGGGATGGACGTCAGGCAAGATGGGGTGTATCTGCCCACACATCGATTGCCGGACGGTTTCTCTTGGCTGAGTACATCTACACGATGCGCAAGACGCGCAAGGCGCACGGCGACAAGGTGATCCTTGACGACGTCACGCTGAGCTTCCTGCCCGGGGCGAAGATCGGTGTGGTGGGTCCCAACGGCGCCGGTAAGTCCACGGTGCTGAAGATCATGGCGGGGCTGGAGCAGCCGTCCAACGGTGACGCGTTCCTGTCGCCCGGTTTCAGTGTCGGCATCCTCATGCAGGAGCCGCACCTCGACGAGACCAAGACCGTTCTGGAGAACGTCCAGGACGGGGCCGCCGAGGTCATGGGCAAGCTCAAGCGCTTCAACGAGGTCGCCGAGCTCATGGCGACCGACTACTCCGACGCGCTCATGGACGAGATGGGCAAGCTCCAGGAGGACCTGGACCACGCCAACGCGTGGGACCTGGACGCGCAGCTGGAGCAGGCCATGGACGCGCTGGGCTGCCCGCCCGGCGACTGGCCGGTCGTCAACCTCTCCGGTGGTGAGAAGCGCCGCGTCGCGCTCTGCAAGCTGCTGATCGAGGCCCCCGACCTGCTGCTCCTCGACGAGCCCACCAACCACCTCGACGCCGAGTCGGTCAACTGGCTGGAGCAGCACCTCTCGAAGTACGCCGGCGCCGTCGTCGCCGTCACGCACGACCGGTACTTCCTGAACAACGTCGCCGAGTGGATCCTCGAACTCGACCGCGGCCGCGCCATCCCCTACGAGGGCAACTACTCCACGTACCTCGACAAGAAGGCCGCCCGCCTCAAGGTCGAGGGCCGCAAGGACGAGAAGCGCGCCAAGCGGCTCAAGGAAGAGCTGGAGTGGGTCCGCTCCAACGCCAAGGGCCGGCAGACCAAGTCCAAGGCCCGTCTCGCCCGTTACGAGGAGATGGCGGCCGAGGCGGACAAGATGCGGAAGCTGGACTTCGAGGAGATCCAGATCCCGCCGGGCCCGCGACTCGGTTCCATCGTCGTCGAGGTCGAGAACCTCTCGAAGGCCTTCGGCGACAAGGTCCTCGTCGACAACCTGTCGTTCACGCTGCCGCGCAACGGCATCGTCGGCATCATCGGTCCGAACGGCGCGGGCAAGACCACGCTGTTCAAGATGATCCAGGGCCTGGAGTCCCCCGACAGCGGCTCGGTCAAGATCGGTGACACGGTCAAGATCTCCTACGTCGACCAGTCCCGCGCCAACATCGACCCGAAGAAGACCCTCTGGGCCGTCGTCTCGGACGAGCTGGACTACATCAACGTCGGCCAGGTCGAGATGCCCTCGCGGGCGTACGTCTCCGCGTTCGGCTTCAAGGGCCCGGACCAGCAGAAGCCGGCCGGGGTCCTCTCCGGTGGTGAGCGCAACCGCCTCAACCTGGCGCTGACGCTCAAGGAGGGCGGCAACCTGCTGCTCCTCGACGAGCCCACCAACGACCTCGACGTGGAGACGCTCTCCTCGCTGGAGAACGCGCTGCTCGAATTCCCGGGTGCGGCCGTGGTCATCTCCCACGACCGCTGGTTCCTGGACCGGGTCGCCACGCACATCCTCGCCTACGAGGGCGACTCCAAGTGGTACTGGTTCGAGGGCAACTTCGAGTCGTACGAGAAGAACAAGGTCGAGCGGCTCGGTGCGGACGCGGCCCGTCCGCACCGTGCCACGTACAAGAAGCTCACGCGAGGCTGATCGTCTTGGCTCGTCACATCTACAGCTGCCCGCTGCGCTGGTCGGACATGGACGCCTTCGGCCATGTGAACAACGTGGTCTTCCTCCGCTATCTGGAGGAGGCGCGGATCGACTTCATGTTCCGGCTGGCGCCGGGGGACGGATCGCCGTCCTTCGCGGGCGGCTCCGTCGTGGCCCGGCACGAGATCGACTACGTACGGCCGCTGGTCCACCGGCACGAGCCGGTGACCGTCGAGTCGTGGGTCACGAAGATCGGTGCCGCGTCGCTGACGATCGCGTACGAGATCAAGGACCCGGAACAGGTGTACGTCCGGGCCTCGACCGTCGTCGTGCCGTACGACCTGGCCGAGGAGCGGCCCCGGCGGATCTCCGCCGAGGAGAAGCTCTTCCTCCAGCAGTACCTGGCCGAGGAGCCCGCCGCAGCATGACGGTGCCCGTACGGTCGCTGGAGTTCGCCGACACGAGGGAGGCCGCGGATCTCGCGGCCTTCCTCGGCCGGCTGCTCCACTACGACCGGGCCGCCGCAGTGCGGATGCAGGCGGGCGGCGGTGCGCTGGCCGTGTTCGGCAGGCCGCCGTCGTTCGAGGTCCTGGCGATCCGCACGGCGCGGCTGGCCGGTCCGGACGACGGCTTCGACGTCACCGTGTCCGCCGGTGAACTCCTCGAATCCCTCGGGGAGTCCACCGAAGCCGGTGCGATCCCGGCCCCCGTCACCGGTCCGCCGTGGACGGGCGTCCTCCCGCCGCGCGGCGGCTGGCGGGAACAGCCCGGCCTGCCGGGGCCGATGGCCCTGCGCGACGCCGTGGCCGTCGCCGTGGCCGAATTCCGGTCCCGCGACGAGGAGTTGCCCGAGGAACGCCGCACCCGGGCGGAACGGGACCTGATCGGCCGCGAGATCTGGTCGCGGACGGTCGGCGACACCCCGCTCCCGCTGCGCGCCGTGCACGCCGCCCAGTCGCTGGGATTCCTCCGCCCGGTACCGGACTTCCCCGTGGCCCTGCTCGCGGCCGGGTCCTGGCTGCGGCTGCGCACCCCGTTCGGCTCCATCGCCCTGCGCGGTTCGGGCAGCGGGCTCGGCACGCTCAACCTGTCGGTGGGCACGGGCTGAGCGGCCGGCCTCAGCCGTCACCATGCTGGGCCGACCGGTCGTGCAACGGGTCGTTCGGTCCGGGGACCGGGGCGTACGCGGCCGGGCGGAGTGCCCGGCCGCCGCTCGCGGCCGTGCCGCCGGGGCCCCGGTCTAGAGGCCGGTCAGGGCCCTGTCCACCAGGCGTCGCGCGGCCGCGTCCTGGGCGTCCTGGGCCGGGTCGCCCATCCGCAGGGTGAACGTGGCGCTGGTCGCGGCCCGGGAGCCGTCCGGCGTCACCCCGCTCTCGGAGACGGTCCCCAGATGGGTTCCGCCGTGGAACCAGATCCCGCCGTCGCTCCCGGCCACCGGGCGCCAGGCGATGCCCAGCCCGTAACGGACTCCCGGCGCCGCGATCCAGTCCTCGGCCACGGCCGTCTCCTTCATCGAGGCCAGCTCGGCCGGGCGCAGCAGCCGGCCGCTCATCAGGGCGCGCAGGAAGACCCCGTGGTCGTGGGTGGTGCTGATGACGGAGCCGTCCGCCCCGCCACCGGGGGCCACCGTCGTGTCGGTGGGCCGGGTGCTGCCGGGGAACCAGGTGCACGCGGTGGCCGTGGGCCGGGGCACGTACGGCGAGGTTCCCGGGGTGAACGTGTGGCGCAGGCCCAGGGGTTCGACGATCCGGTCGTGGATCTCCTGTGCCCAGGAGTTGCCGGTCACCCGCTCGATGATCAGGCCCGCCACCACGTAGTTGGTGTTGGAGTAGCCCCAGCGCCGTTCCCGGGCGGGGCGTTCCGCGTCCGGTACCCACAGGGGCGGCCGGCTCAGTGCCGCCTTCAGCTGGTCCTCGGGGGTGGTGACGCGGAACCGCGAGCGTCGGTAGCCGTCCGGGGTGAACGCGTCGGCCGAGCCCGGTGAGACGGCGAGGTAGTCGTTGAGCCCGCTGGTCTGGCGCAGCAGGTCGGCGACCGTGATCCTGCGGCCGTCGTTGCCGTTGCCCTGCACGGTGCCGGGCAGCCACCGCTCGACGGTGTCCTTGAGCGCGAGCCGTCCCTCGCCCACCAGTTGGAGGGCGAGCGTGGCCGTGAACGTCTTGGTGTCGCTGCCGATCCGGTAGTAGGCGTCCCGGGGGACGGGGTGGTGCGGGCCGCCCGGGGCGGTGGAGCCGGCGCGGGCCGTGGTCCGGTCGCGGGCGCTCTGGACCTCGGCCAGTACGCCGGTGGCTCCGGTGGCCACGATCGCGTCCACATCTTCCTGGAGGCGGTCGCCGAGCCCGGGACGGTGTCGGGGGGCGGCCGTCGCCGCAGGGGCGGCCGCTCCGGTGAGCAGGACCGCCGCCGTGGCCGCCAGGCCCGTACGTCTGCTGATCACCGGTCCTCCCCGGTGCGCGGGCAGGTCAGGTCGGCGGTGGGGAGCGTGCCGTCGCGCAGGTAGTCGTTGACGGACTCGTCGGCGCAGGGGACGGCGGTGAGGCCGCCGACGCCGCGCCCGTACACCCCGTGCGAGCGGATGTCCGCCGTCACCAGCCGTGAACCGGTCAGCCGGTGATGCAGCGCCAACCCCCCTTCGTAGGGGACGTTGTTGTCCCGCCGGGCCTGGAGCATCAGCACGGGTACGCCGTTGCCGATCACCGTGGCGGGCTCACGGGAGGTGCTGGTCCAGAACGCGCACGGGGCCGTCATGCCGTTGACGAACGGGCCGAAGACGGGCTGTGCGGTGCGGCTGCGCTCCATGTTCTTCCAGTACGTCTCCGGGTTCTTCGGCCAGCCGCCGGCCGGCCAGCCGCGGTCGCCGCACATGAACAGGGTCCCGCCCAGCATGCTGTCCGCCAGTTCCGGTGAGGCGAGCAGCTCCAGCATGGCGGCGAGCTCCGGGCCGGGCTCGACCGGCCGGCCCGCGGCCGCGTCGATCAGGTCGCGCATCGTACCGGCGAGCGCCGGGTCGTACTCCTCGTGCTGGACGAGCTGCCGCAGCACCAGCCGCAGCAGCGGAGCGTCGAGCCGGACGCCGGAGACGGTGACCGGGCGCCGCTCCGCTCCGTCGAGCAGCCGCTGGACGTTCGACCGTACTCGGGAGGGTGTCCTGCCGAGCCGGTAGGTGGCGTCGTGCCGTGCGGCCCATCCGGCCCAGGCGTCCAGTGCCTCTTCGAGCGGCTTGCCCGCCCGCTGGAAGAGTTCGTACTGGGTGGCCGTCGGGTCGGTCGAGGAGTCGAGGACGAAGCGGTCGGCGCGGCGGGGGAACATCTGGGTGTAGACGGCGCCCAGGTCGGCGCCGTACGAGACGCCGTAGTACGAGAGCCTGCGCTCGCCCAGTGCCGCACGGATCGCGTCCATGTCGCGGGCGACGTTCCTGGACGTGGCGTGCGGCAGGAGCCGGGCGTTGTCGCCGTGCTCCAGGCAGCGGCGTGCGGTGTCGCGGGCGGACCGTACCGACTGCTCGAAGTCCTGGCGGCGGGTCGTGGCCGGGCCCGGCGCGGGCGTCGGGGCGGCGGGGTCGCAGGTGATGGGGGTGGACTCGCCGAGGAAGCGGGGATCGAAGCCGATCAGGTCGTAGCGGCCCGCGACGTCCTTCAACGCGGGGCGCAGATAGAGGGTGTTGGCGAGCCCCGGCCCGCCCGGTCCGCCCGGGTTCGACAGCAGGATGCCGCGCCGCTGTCCGTGCTTCGCGGTGGCCCTGATGCGGGAGACGGCGATCCGGATCTTCCGGCCGCCGGGATCGGAGTAGTCGAGCGGGACGGTCACCTCCGTGCACCGCGCACCCGCCTCGTTCAACTCCCGCTGCTGAGGCGAACAGGGGCCCCAGGCGAGCCGCTGGCGAGCGGTCGGGGCGGTCGGGGCGGTCGGGTCGGGGGCGGCCGCCGCGGGCAGGCTGCCCGCGAGCAAGCAGGTCAGGCCCAGGCCGGCGGTGACCAGTGAGGCGACGCGCATCGTGCTCCTCGGATCAGGTGAATGACTCCCGCACGACGCTAGGCACGTACGCGGTGCGGGAACATCCGGCCACCCGGTCGAAGCGACCTGGGGCCAGCACCACCGCGACCGTCACGGCTTGGCGTCGTCCGGCCAGACCCCGATGTGGTCGTGCTCCAGTTCCAGCATCACCCGGTGCTCCATCCCGAGCGTCTCCGTGTAGTCGGCGGGCAGTTGGAGCCGGCCGGCCCGGTCGAGCATCGCGTACTCCCGGGCCACCTGGGACTCCAGGCCCGTCGTGGCGTCGACCTCGGTGTGGCGCAGCACCTCGGAGGACGTACGGCCGTCCCGGATGGCCACCGTGCGGCGGACCTCGGAGGCCACCGCCTGGTCGTGGGTGACGATCACGATGGTGGTGCCCAGCTCCTCGTTGGCACGCCGGAACGCCGCGAAGACCTGCTCACCGGTGGCCGAGTCGAGCTCGCCGGTCGGTTCGTCGGCGAGCAGCACCGACGGGTTGTTGGCGAGCGCGACCGCGATCGCCACCCGCTGCTGCTGCCCGCCGGAGAGCTGCTGGGGGCGCCGGTCGCGGCAGTCCGCGACCTCCAGGATCTTGAGCAGCGACTCGGCGCGGGCGGCCCGCTCGGCACCCCGGCCCCGGCCCCTGCCGCGCAGCTGCATCGGCAGGGTGACGTTCTGGACGGCGGTGAGATACGGGAGCAGATTGCGGGCGGTCTGCTGCCAGACGAACCCGACGACGTCCCGCCGGTAGCGGAGCCGTTCCTTCGGCCCCATCGACAGCAGATCGCAGCCCGCGACCTTCGCCGACCCGGCCGTCGGCACGTCCAGGCCCGCCAGGATGTTCATCAGGGTCGACTTGCCGCTGCCCGACGCGCCGACCAGGGCCATCAACTCGCCCTCGGTGACCAGGAGGTCCAGGCCCTGGAGGGCCTGCACCTCCACCCCGTCCGCGGAGAAGATGCGGACCAGACGGTCGCAGGCGATCAGCGCGTCGTGCCCGTACGAGGGCCGGTCGCGGCGCGCGGTGGCGCGCTGTTCGAGCTCGGCGAGTGTGGTGTCGGCCGACGGCGATGTCATCGTGAGTCTCCTGCCCTGAGTTCGGTGTTCGGTCCGCGACGGCCGGCCCACCGGGCCTGGACGGCGGCCACCGCGGCGGTGAGGGCGACCACACCGAGCGCCGGGAGCGTCAGCGACCACGGGTCGGACCGCAGCCGGGCGATGTCCGGCATGGTGGTGCCCGGCCCGTTGAAGAGCGCGAGCCCCGCGAGGTCGACGCCCGGGGCCAGCAGCGAGATCGTCGCCCAGCCGACCAGCACCCCGCCGACGGCCACGGGCAGCGCCTGCGGCAGCGCTTCGAGGCCGACCAGCCGTCTGCCCTGCCGGGTGGGGAGGCCCATGGTCCGCAGCCGGGCCAGCAGGGCGGTGCGCTCCGGTGCGGTGCGCAGCAGCGACAGCAGGACGGCCAGCAGGGCGTAGCCCGCCCCGACCGCGACCGCCGCCGCGTAGATCCCGCGCGCCCCCAGCTGCATCGGGGTGTCGACGAACGCCGCCCGCTCCTCGGCGCGCAGCCGTACGGAGATGCTCTCGCCCGCCTGCCGGGTCATGGCCCGCAGCGCCTTCGGGTCGGGGTCACCGGCCACCAGCAGGGTGGTGGTCCGCTGCCAGGTGAGCGCCGCGGTGTCGACGAGCAGGAAGTCGTGGTCGGGGACGGCGGCGGTACGCGGCACGATCCCGGCCACCCGCACCCTGAGGTCCCCGCCCGGGGTGGTCAGGTCGCGCGGCCCGTCGCCCAGCTTCGCGGCGATGGACGGCGACGCGATCACCGGCACGACCACGCTCCCGGCCTTGCCCCTGCCCGCCCGCAGCCGGTCGGCCGGGAACGCCCCCAGGTCCGCCGTACGGGCCAGCCCGGCGTACGCGTCGGGGTCGACACCCAGCACGACCGTTTTCTCCATGCGGCCGGTGCCGTCCGCGCCGGGCGGCATCGGTACCTCGGACATCACCTGCACCGCGGCCACCTGCCGTACGCCGTCCGCCGCCCGGACCTCCCGGACCAGGCGGGCCGGGAGCGGCGCCGTGTCGAGCATCCCGCTGATCCGGGCGTCCGCGCCGACCGTGAGCAACGCCGCCCGGTCCCGGGCGTCCGAGACCCCGGCGAGGACCGAACCGCCGAACCCCGCCGTGGTCAACGCCAGCAGCAGCGCGAGCAGCGGCAGCACACCGCCCGCCGAACTCCGCCCGGCACGGGCCAGCGACAGGAAGCCGACCGCCCCGCGCCGCCGGGCGACGGCCCGCGAGGCCAGCCGCAGCGGCCACGGCAGCAGCCGCACCAGAACCAGCGCCGCGATCAGCCCGACGAGCACCGGGGCCGCGCTGAGCAGCAGATCGCCGCCGCCGTTCGCCGTACCGCGCCGCCGCAGCCCGGCCACCGCACCCACCGCCAGCACCAGCACGGTGAGCTCGGCGACCGTACGCAGCCGGGACGGGCGGGCGTCCATCAGGTCGTCGCGGGTCCCGGGCAGCCTCGGCCGGCGGTGCGGCAGCACCGAGCCCAGCGGCAGGGCCACGCAGACCAGCGCGGCGACGACGGCCGGCCCGGCCACCGAGGGCCACAGCCGGGCCGGTCCGAAGAACGCCAGCGCGCCCAGCAGCCCCAGCGCCGCCGCGGGCACGGCGACCACCGCCGTCTCGGCGAGCAGCCGCCGGCCCAGCCCGGCCAGCGAACCGCCGCGCGCCCGCAGCAGCGCCAGTTCCTCCCGGCGCCGCCCGCCGATCAGCCCGGCCGTCATCAGCAGCACCGCGGCGGCGACGGCCCCGACACCCACGGCGGCCACCGTGACGACCGGCTCGATCGCCGCGCGCAGCGTGGCGTACCCGGCGAGGATCTGGTCCAGTTCGGTCCCGAAGGCCGCGTTGTCACCGGCCATCCCGCGCAGCCGCACCAGCCCCGGACCGCTCTCCAGCGAGGCGATTGCCGAGCGCAGCCCCGGTACATCGGCGGCGGTCAGACCGGAGGCGTCCGGCGCGAACCGCCAGAACATCTCAGGCTCGCCGGTCGAGCCGAGCAGGGCGGGCCCGGCGTCCGGCGGCAGCAGCACAGTCGCGGTCCAGTAGTAGCGGGGCGGGTCCAGGCGCGGCGGGGTCGAGGCCGGCTCCTGCACCAGGGCCGGGGTCCGGAACAGCGGATCGGCCGACCAGTAGGTGCTCCGGGGCTTCCCGGGGGCGACGACGCCGGTGATCCGTACGGTCAGCTGCTCCCCGGCCCGGGTCGGTACGGAGATCGTCGAGCCGGGCCCGGCCCCCAGCGCCTTCGCCGTCTCCTCGGTGACGACACCCTCCACCTCACCGGTGTCCTCGGTGACCGTGCCACGCACGGTGGGCCAGGCCCCGGAGCGCAGTGCGGCGTGGCGCGGGAGGTCCGACAGGGTGGTGTAGTTCAGCTGCGGGTCGAGCCCGTCGGGCCGGGGCAGCCAGGTCTCCTGCGCGGGTATCGTCCGGCTGGTGCCGAAGCCGTACGCGGAGTCGGCGGCACCGGGCCGCACCTCGGCGGGCAGCGCGGCGCGCACTCTCTCGTGGACGGTCTTCAGCGCCGCGCCGCGCACCGCCCCCTCGCGCTCGGCCGGGGGCATCTGGAGGCTGGGCTGCGGGCTGCTCAGCCCCAGGACGCTGTGCTGGGGGCCGGCGGCGGTGATGTCGTGGCGCAGCCCATCGGTCCCCTGGCGCTCCACCACGCGCGGGAAGAGGGCCGCGAGGAACGACGTGACCAGCACCAGCAGCGCCAGCGCCCAGGCGGTGCCGGGCGCGGTGCGCAGCCGGGTACGGACCCAGGGGGCACCGGCGGGGGCGCCACTGTCTCGAACGGAACGCGGAGTCATGTCAGTTGTCCCCCTGGACGCGCAGCGAGGCCGCGGGGTCGGTACCGCGCAGAGCGAGGGACACGACGATGACCAGCGGCAGCGCGGCCACGCCCGCCAGCAGTGCCGCGACCTGCCCGGCAGGCAGTTGCACCAGCACCCCGGGCACCGGCGCGGTGGCCTGCCCGGTCAGTACGACGAGCGGTACGACGGCGCGGTTCAGCACCGCCCCGAGCACGGTCCCGACCAGCAGCGCGATCGCGATCAGCACGCCCTGTTCGGTGGCGATCATCCTGGTCAGCCTGCGGCGTGGGGTGCCCAGCGCCCGCAGGACGGCGAACTCGGCGGCCCGCTCCCGCTGCGCGCCGACGGCGCTCACCGCGAAGCCGACCGCGGCCAGGGCCGCGGCGACCACCGCCACCGCGGGCAGCGCGGACTGCGGCCCGGCACCCAGCGGATCACCGACCAGTTCCCGCGCGATCTCGTCCCGCACCAGGACCTGCGCCGGATCGGTGTCCGGCTGCGCCCGCAGCGTGGCGGCTGCCTTCGCGGCCTGCCCGGGGGCGGTGCCCAGCCACCATTCGTTGGCGGAGAGCGCGGCGTTCGGGCGCTGCGCGAGGACGTGGTTGACGGCCCGGAAATCGAGCAGCAGCGCACCGCCGTCGCGGTCCGGGCCGCCGCCGGGGACGGAGTCGTCCGCCCCGGGGCCGGTGGTCGGCAGCCGGCGCACCGTGTCCACGATCCTCACCCGGACCGTCTCACCGGCCAGCGTGACATCGACGTGCTGCCCCTTCCTCGCCCCGGCGGCCTTCAGATACGTGTCGGTGACGATGGCGTTCGGCATCGGCGCCTTCGGGCGGGGCGCGGTGGCCCGCAGGGAGTAGGCGGGCGTGTAGTCCCACACGTTCGGGGCGGCACCGGTCTCGTACGTGAAGGCCAGCGGGGTCTTCGCGGAGGCCGTCGCGTCCACCGGTTCGCCGCGCCGCGTCTCGGCGCCGGAGCCGGTGCCGGTCAGTTCGGCGTTCCAGCGGAAGCCCTCGGGGACCCGGACCGGCTGCTCGGTGCCGTCGGACGTCACGGTCCGCAGGGCGCCGACGACGAACCCGTACGACGTGCTCTCCCCCTCCGGCCGGTTGCCGTTCAGCTCGAAGCCGGTCACGGCCAGGTCGCCCGCGGCCGACACCTCGAAGGCGACCGGACGCGCCTTGCCGTCGGTGCGGACGGTCCCGGCCGACAACCGGTAGGGCAGGCCGTAGCGGTCCTCCAGCAGCACGGCGAGGACCGGGTCGTCGCCCTGCCGCCCGTGCGTGCCGGCCGAGGTGATCCGTACGTCGAACCGGAGCCGCTCGCTCTTCTCCGGCAGCACCAGCCCGGCCCGTGCGGGGCTCGGCCGGTCGAGCGGGTCGAAGAGCCGCTCCTGCGGCCGGTCGCCGAGATCGTCGCGGATCAGCATCCGCTCGGTGGCGTGGGCGGTGTCCAGGGCGAGGACCGAGGCGGTCCGGTTGCCCGAGAGTTCGGTGGTGGTACGGAACGCGGGCGCGGCGTCCCGTACGCCCGGCAGCCGCGCGTACCTGCCCGACTTCACCGGATCGTCCTCGACGCCGGTGATCACGCGCAGCGAGGCACCGGCCCTGAAGTCCGCCTGGTCGCCCTGCGAACGGTCCCAGGAGGCGCGCTGCCCGACGGCCAGCATGCCCATGGCCACCGCGAGGACCAGCAGCAGCACGGGCCCGGCGTTGCGCAGCGGGCGGCGGCTGAACTGCCAGCCGGACAGGGCCGCGATCAGCCCCCGGCCGCCCGCGGCCGCGCGCTCCGCCAGCCGGGCCGCGGGCGGCAGCAGCCGCAGCGTCAGCACGGTGCCCGCGAGCAGCAGCAGCGCGGGCGCCGCGACCAGCAGCGGATCGATGCCGAGCCGCCCTTGCCGGTCCCCGCTCAGCACCCCGCCGCCGACCTCGGTGGCCCGCCGGTCGAGCTGCCAGTACGCGACCGCGGCGATCACCAGCAGGCCGAGGTCGGCACCCGCCCGGAGCGGCGCGGGCAGCGCCACGGCCCGGCCCGCCCTGCGCTCCGAGGCACCCGCCGCCAGCGCGGGCGCCACGACGGCCAGCGCGCAGCAGAGCGCGGTGACGGCGGCGACCAGCCAGACGGTGGCGGTGGCGCCGCCGTCGACCCGCAGCCCGATCCGGGACAGCGCGCCGCGCGTCGCGAGCAGCCGGGTCAGCGGTCCGGCGAGCAGCGGGGCGATCAGCGCGGCGGGCAGCGCCAGCAGCAGTGCCTCGATCGCGGCGAGCGCCGTGATACGGCCGCGCGATCCGCCCCGGGCCCGCAGCAGCCGGGTCTCCCCGTCGCGCTCGCTGCTCAGCAGCCGGGCCACCAGCAGCAGCGCGTACCCGGCGAGCAGCACCAGCTGGACGGCCACGATCATCAGCGTGGAGCGGGAGACCAGCAGCGCCCGGTCGATCTGCTCCAGGACCCGGGGCAGCGAAGTCCGGGCGGTGGCACCGCTCTTGAACTCGGGGGCGGCCAGCAGCGCCTTCGGAGCGGTGGTGGCGGTGTCGTGCAGCGCGTCGACGCGGCCGGTGGTGACCGTGCGGAAGTCGGCCGCCGCCAGCCAGGACATCGTCCCGGCACTGATCCGTCCGGATCCTGCCGCGGCAGGATCGGTGAGCAGCGGACCGTAGGTGGTGAAGGCGACCTTGCGGATGCCGCGCCCGCCGAGCTCGTCCAGCTGCCAGTACGGATCGGCCGGGTCGGACACCTCGTACACGCCCGTGACCAGGATCCGCAGCGGCTTGTCGGTCAGCCGGTCGGTGACGGTGAGCCGGGCACCGGGCTTCAGCTTCAGCGCCTCGGCGGCGGTCCGCGGCAGCGCCACCTCGACGGGCTCGCCCGGCCTTTCGCCGCCCGCCGCCGGCATCCGGCCCGCGGCGATCCGGACGCGGCTGCGGTCGAGCGAGGCGAAGTGGGTGAGATCGGGTTCGCCGCCGGCGGCCCGTGGATCACGCGGCAGCGCGTACGCCCCCGACGTCTCCATCGTCCGGACGGTCACCGGAAGTCCGCCGAAGGTCTCGCGGGCCGCCTTCCGGGCGATCACGTCGGCCGCCTCCCGCTGCGCGGGCGCCACCTGCGAGGACATCACGAGGGAGGCGTCGGCAGCCGAACGGTGGGTGAGGGCGTTGCGGAGCGCCGCGTCACCGACCGAACCGGAGAAGGCGGTCAGCGCGGCCAGCACCGAGGTGGTCAGCAGAACGGCGAGCACCGCCGCGGAGAGCAGGAGCCGGTGGGCCCGCACCCGGAGAAAGACGAAACCCGTCACTCACGCCCCCCTGGGCCCTCAAAACACACACGCCCCCCGGCGTTCACAGATGCTTTCAAGGCGCATGGGCTCTTGGAAACCGCTTGCGTGAGTACTTGATGCGATTGTGACCGTTTATCGGTGACGGACGACCGAATTCCGCGCCCGGTGAAGGTCCGCAGGTGACGGGGGTCAGCCCTCGGTGTTCACCATCGAGGCGGCCGCGTAGGTCAGGTAGTCCCACAACTGACGCTCGTGCTCCGGCGCCAGACCGAGTTCGTCGAGGGCCACCCGCATGCGGCTCAGCCAGGCGTCGTGCGCCGCCCGGTCCACCCGGAACGGGACGTGCCGCATCCGCAGCCGGGGGTGCCCGCGCAGCTCGCCGTACGTACGGGGCCCGCCCCAGTACTGGATCAGGAACAGCGCGAACCGCTCCTCGGCCGGGCCCAGATCCTCCTCCGGGTACATCGGCCGCAGCAGCGGGTCCTCCGCGACGCCCTGGTAGAAGCGGTGCACCAGGCGTCGGAAGGTCTCCTCGCCGCCGACCTGCTCGTAGAAGGTCTGCTCCTGAAGCGTGTCGCGCGGGTTCTCTGTCACCCGTCCATCGTCGCAGACGCACCGGCCGAGGTCCGGAGTCCTAGGCCCTCTCGTCCGGAGCAGGCCGGGCTCGCGTGCCCCGGTGCCGCCCCGCCGGACCTCCGCCCGGCCCGGGTTCCTGGCCACTCGGCCCCCGGCGCAGGAAGGTGGAGGTATGGACGCGCACACCGACCGGTTCGCCGCGGCCGCCGCCGAGGAGCGGTGGGCGATGGTGCGGTCCATCGTGGCCGGCGGGGCGCTGGGTGATCCCGGCTGGCGGGCCGCCTTCGAGGAGGTGCCGCGGCACCTGTTCGTGCCGTACTACTTCGTGGACGGCGGATACGACCGGCTGTGGTGCGAGGACCCCGACCCGGTCCGGCGGGCCCGGTGGCTGATCGGCGCGTACGCGGACGGGCCGCTGGCCACCCGGATCCGGGACGGCGAACTGATCTCGTCGAGCAGCCAGCCGTCACTGATGGCCCGGATGCTCGAAGAGCTGGACATACAGGACGGGCACCGGGTCCTGGAGATCGGCGCGGGCAGCGGCTACAACGCGGCGCTGCTCGCCCACCGGCTCGGCGACGACGCCGTGACCACCGTCGACCTCGACCCGGAGATCACCGAGTCGGCCCGCCGGCACCTGGCCGCGGCCGGCTACCACCCGGCGGTGATCACCGGGGACGGGGCCCGGGGCTGGCCCCGGCGCGGCCCGTACGACCGGATCATCGCGACCTGCACCCTGCCGTGCGTACCGCAGTCCTGGCTGGAGCAGTGCGTGCCGGGCGCCCGGATCCTCGCCCCGTTCGCCACCGGACTGATCGCGCTGCGGGTACGGGAAGCGGCGCACGGGAAGTACGCCGAGGGCCGGTTCCTGCACACGGCCGCCTACTTCGTACCGCTGCGGGGTGCACCGGTGCGGCCCGTGCGGCACGCGCACACCCGCGCGGTGCCGAGGCGGGTCGGCGAGAACGACCTCTTCCGGTTCCTGCTGGAGCTGACCGAGGGCACCCTCGACCCGCGCGAGGCCCTCTCCCTCTGGCAGCGCGAGAAGCGCCCCGAGCGGGAGAGGTTCGGCATCACGGTCAGGGACGGGCGGCAGTGGGCCTGGCTGGACGACCCCGAAGGGCCGTACGCCTGGCCACTGCCGACCGTGTGACGCGTGTGGCGCGGGCGATGCCTGCGGCGCTTGCGACGCGGATCAGTCGCGGCGGATCGTGATCGTCGTCCACGCCCCGACGTGCACCCTGTCGCCGTCCTGGAGCGGGACGGGGACATAGGGCTGGATCGGGTCCTCGGCGCCGTTGAGCGTGGTGCCGTTGGTGGAGTTCTGGTCGACCACGGCCCAGCTGCCGTCGGGCTGCTGCACCAGCACCGCGTGCTGGTGCGAGACGCCCGGGTCCTCCGGCGGCACGGACAGATCGATGTCGGGGGACTCGCCGGTGCTGTGCCTGCGGCGGCCGACCGTGATCTGGTTGCCCGCCAGCGGAAGCTGCTGCTCCGGGGAGTACGCGGGCAGGTTCAGCCCGGTCGCCTCGGGGCCGCTGCGCTGCATCATCGCCAGGAAGTACTCCCGGTCCGGTGCGATGACCGCGGTCCAGCTCGCGGGCGGCTGGTTCTGGCTCTGCCCCGGGAACGGCGGCTGCTGCTCCGGGGTCGTCTGCTGCGGGCCCTGGGTGCGGGACGGCGGCGACAGCATCCAGTCGTCGTCGGCGCTCTGCGGGCCCTGCTGGTGCTGCGGCGGGGCGGGCGGCTGCGGAGCCGGCGGACCGGGCTGCTGGAACGCGGGCGGCGCCGACTGCTGCTGGAACGGCGGCGGCGCGGACTGCTGCTGGAACGGAGCGGGCGGCGCGGGCGGGGCCGACTGCTGCTGGAAGGAAGGCGGCGGGCCCTGCTGCTGGAACGGCGGCGGGGGCGACTGCGGACCCGGGCCGGGAGCGGGCGGCGGTGACTGCGGACCCGGGCCGGGCGGCGGTGACTGCGGACCCGGGCCGGGCGGCGGTGACTGCGGGCCGGGGCCGGGGGCCGGGGGACCGGGGCGGTTGCCCTGCTCGGCGGAGAGCGGCTCCGCCGGGCGGTTCATCTGCGAGGGCCGCGAACCCTGGTAGTCGAACGGGTCGCGCGGCAGCTGCGACGCGGCCGGCGGCTGCTGGGCCTGGAAGCCGGGCGGCAGGTTCAGTCCGGGCGGCGGGCCCGGAACGCCGTGGGCCGGGGCCAGCGGCGTGTACGACGTCGCGGTGTTCGTGAGGAAGTTCCAGCGGCACTCCTCGCAGAACGGTGCCATCGCCTCACGAGGCGTGCGGCACTGCGGGCAGAGCTCCGCGGCCTGGGTCGCGTCGGACCCCGGGCCCGGCGGGTAGCCGTAACCGAGGGCGGGCGGCGGAGGCGGCGGCGGGGGGACCGCGCCCGCAGGCGCGCCCGCGCCGGTCATGCGATGGCCGCAGACCTCGCACCAGTCATCGGAACCCGACTGGTGTCCGTTCGGGCAGGTCGGCATGTCGGCGCTTCCCCCTCTCCTGGGCCGGCCCGGGGGGCCGGCGTATTTTTCTGCTCTTCGCCTCCCGGTGGATCATTCCGTCCGGGCGGCTCGACTGCGTGGCTCTGTGCCTGCTGTTTGCTGATTGTTGAACGGTTCTACTTCTTGACGCGAACCGTCTTGGTCGAGCGCGTTTCGAGTGTCATCTCGTCGGCGTCCGCGACCTTTGCCTTCAGTCGCACAGTACCGGTCGCCGCGTCCACGACGTCCACCACCTTCGAAAGCAGTTTCGCAGTGTCCTCGTTCCCGGAGACCGATGCCAGCTGCACCGCGCGGCCCAGTTTCGCGGTCGCGCCGTCGAAGTCGCCCGACTTGCGGGCGTCGAGCCCCTGCTGGATGACCTGGGCCAGCTCCACCTGGCCGGTGTAGTGCGCGACCTGCGGATTGATCGAGGTGGAGGCCACCATGTCCTCGGTCCACACGGCTCGGACCAGGCCCTGCGAAAGGGTCTGCGGAGCCCCGCCGGACGGATCGGGCAGGACCAGCGAGACGCGGGACGCCAGCATTTCCTGGCCGATTCCGGCCTGCGGGACGGTCACGCACACGTGGTAGTCGCGGGACTCGTCGCCCCAGGAACCCGTGGGGTAGTCCCCGGCGCGGGGACCCGCCTCGGTACGCCGGCCGGTCAGATCGACGACCGTCGGTGCGACCTGTTTCACAAACTTGATCTCGACCCCGACGGGCGTCCAGAGCCGCAGCGCCACGTCCGCGACCTCCTTGCCCATCGCGTTCTCCATCATCCGCGTGAAGTCGGCGGCCAGCCCCGCGGGGTCGGCGACGATGTCCGCCGTGCCGAGCAGCGCGGAGGCGATCGCTGTGACCTCTTTCACCTCCCAGTCGGTGCCGACACCACGGGCGTCACAGGTGAAGCGGCCCGCGCAGGAGTCGAGGGCGGCCCGCAGGTCCTCCGGTGCCTCGTGCTCGTTGCGGCCGTCGGTCAGCAGGATGCCGTGCCGGATCTGCACATCGGCCGCGCCGAGCAGCCGGTCGGCCAGCCGCAGCCAGGTGCCGATCGCCGTACCGCCACCGGCGCTGAGCGCCCGCAGGGCACCCTTGGCCTGGGCCCTGGTCTGCGCGTCGGCCACGGCGAGCCTGCCGTTGCCCGGGTAGACCTCCTTGGCGACGTGCGTGCCGCCGACGACGGCGAACGAGGTGCCGTCGCGCAGGGTGTCGATGGCCGCGGCCGTCGCGTCACGGGCGTTGCGCATCTTCGTCGGCGGATAGTCCATCGAACCGGAGCAGTCGACCATGATCACCACGGCGGCCTTCGGTGACTGCCCGGGAACGTGCGCGGGCGACGCGGCCGCACCGGACAGCGGGACGCCGCCGGTGGTGCCGCCCCCGGTCGAGGTGACCGTGACGATCGCGTTGACCTCGCGGCCGCCCTCCGGCAGATATTCGTTCTGGTACACCTCGACGGAGAACTGCGGCACGTTCGACTTGGAGAAGTTGGCCATCTGGTCGGCTCCTTGGGACTCCAGGTGTCGGATGAAGACAGCTGTGAGGGAAGAAAAAAAGGACGAAGGCAGCGGTGACGGACCGGGCGGTCGGAACCGGAACCAAGTGTTACGGAACGGGACTCACGTGGTACCGCAGGCCGATCCTGCCCCCTGAGGTTCCACGGCGAACGGCAGCAGAGCCACTGTTACGTTGTCGTGGCCCCCACCGTCGAGCGCATGACCCACCAGCACCTGGGCGCCGTGCAACGGCCGTTGATGCGCGTCGGCCGGCACCGCCGCGGCCATCTCGGCCGCCGACTCCGCGTAGTTCCACAGGCCGTCCGTGCAGACGACCACCAGACCGGACCGGTCCGGCTTGAAGGAAACGGTGTGCGGTTCCAGGTCGTAGGCGTCGGCGCCGAGCCACCCGGTGATGGCGTGGGCCCGCTCGTCCGCGTACGCCTCCGCCTCGTTCATCAGGCCCGCCGCCACCATCTGCGCGGCCCAGGAGTCGTCCTCGGTCAGCCGGGCGGGCGGGTTGGTGCGGTCGTCGGGCACCCAGTAGACACGGCTGTCGCCGACCCAGCCGACGATCAGCAGACCGCCCGCCATGATCGAGCCGACCAGGGTGCACGCCGGGGCGTTCTGATGGCGGTGCCGGTCGTGCTCCCTGGCCCGGGCGGGCTCCTGGGCCAGGGCGTTGACCGCCTCGGCGGCCGCGAGGATCGCCTCGTGCATCGCCTGCTGCGGGTGGGTGCCGCGCGGCAGCGACTCCAGGAGCGCCTCGTTGGCCGCGCTCGCGGCGGCCGCCGACGCCTCGTCCGGGCGGCTGGCCGACGAGACACCGTCGCAGACGATCGCGACGACGGCCGGTGAACCGTCCGGCAGGGCGGTGGTCGACACCGCGAACGAGTCCTCGTTGCGGTGATGACGCAGACCCCGGTCGCTGACGGCGGCCACCGAACCGAGCTCCTGCTCCATGTGGTCCCGCTCGCGCGGCTGGGCATGACCGCAGTTCTCGCAGTAGCCGTCGGTGTCGACACTGCCCGCCCGGCAGGCCACACAGCGCTTGGCGCCGGCCGGTGGGGTGGCCGCCACCGGATCCACGGCGGGGGTACGGGGGTCGGGCGCGGCCGCCGGCGCGGGGGCACCGGCCGCCGCTGCGGGGGGCGGCGCGGCCGCGTCGGCGGACGGCGCCGGGGCGGCCAGCTCGAAGTCGTCCGATCCGTCCGGCCCGTCGGAACCGCCCGGTTCCTCCGATGCGCGCCGCCGGTCGAAGCGGACCTCCGCCGCGCCGTCCGCCGACGTGGTCATGGCGATCGTCGGATGGTCCTGGGGAACGGCGGGCACGGCCGACAGGTCGTACCCGCACGCACCGCAGAACAGGTCCCCCGGCTCCAGCGGCTCCTCGCAGCCGGGGCACTTCGACAGGGCCGTCTCCTGTGGCTTCTGCGACATTTTCACACCCACGTCCGGGGGCGGAAACGGTTGGCCCGCTCCACCAGTTCGATCCTCTCATCGCCGGGCTCCGCAAGCCTGGCGAGCATCCGGTACGAACGTTCGAGCCCGAAGCGCAGGCCCCGTTCGTCCAGCTCACTGCCCAGCAGCGTGCCCGGCCCGGTCGGGCCGGCCGGCGGCCGGGCCGCGGGGCCACCGGAGAGTACCCAGTCGAGCGCCGTGCCCAGCACCTCGGTCGACAACTGCTCCCGGCGCACCGCGTCCAGACCGAAACCGGCCAGCCCCGACACCTGCGCCGAGGCGGCCATCAGATCGGTGATCAGCGGCTCCTCCGGGGCCCGCCCTCGCAGCCGGGCACGCACCGCGGCCACCCGGGCCGCCGTGTAGTGGATCGACGCCTCCGGCACCGACTCCAGCGCCCCCACGGCCCCGGCCCGGTCCCCGGCGGCGAGCCGCACCCGGGCCAGCCCGAAGGCGGCGCTGACGAAGCTCGGGTCGGTCGTCCACACCAGCCGGTAGTACTCGGCGGCGTTGTCCAGCTGGCCCAGTACCTCCGCGCAGATCCCCAGCGCCAGCTTGGGCGCCGGCTCACCGGGGAACGCGTCGTACACCGCGTCGAAGGACAGCGCCGCGTTCTCGTTGTCACCGGTCACCAGCGAGGTGATGCCGCGGTACCAGACGACCCGCCAGTCGTCCGGGTACTGGCCCTCCAGCGCGGTCAGGGTCTGCCCGGCCGCACCGAGGTCGTTCAGCTCCAGCCGGGCGCGCAGCTCACGCAGCCGGGTCTCCAGCGACGCCACCGGCACCGCGCCCAGCGCGGCGACCAGCTCGGACGGGGCGGTGGTCATCAGACCTGCGAGGAAACCCGCGTTGGGGTCGCTCACGTCGACCCGGGGGACCGGCAGCGCCAGCGAGGTGGCCCCTACGTCGAGCCTGGACAGCCGGGGGACACCCGGGGCGGGGGAGAGCGCCGGCGCACCGGGGACGCCGGCCGGGACGCGGGGCGCCGGGATCGGGGACCGCGTCTGCGCGTACGCCAGGGCCTCGCCGTTCCCGGCCGGACCGTTGCCCGCCCGTACGTGGGTGGGCGGCGCGGCGAGCGGAGCGGCCCCCGGCGCGGGGTGTCCGGGAGCGGGCGGGGCGCCCGCGGGCAGCACGCCCGGCGCCGGTGCGGCGGACGTCGGCGCCGCGGCCCGGGGCCCGGTACCCGCCCCGCCGCGCCGCCCGGAGCGGCCGAGCCGGGCCGGAGCCGCGGCCCGGCCCCCCAGCTGCGACGCGTCGCCCATCAGCTCCGGGAACAACTCCGTGTCGGTGACCCGCACTTCGGTGCCGAACAGCGTCGAGAGCGCCGGGCGTGGCCGCCCGGTCTGGAGCGACACCACCTCGCGCAGCACACCCGTCAGCTGCTCCGCCATCTCCGCCGCGGAGGCGAACCGCCGGGCCGGATCCGGGTCGGTGGCCCGCACCAGCAGCCGGTAGAACGACTCGTAGGTCCGGAACACCTCGATGTTGTCCGGATCGGGCAGCGAGTCCACGAAGACGTTGGTGTAGCCCTGGAAGTCGAAGGTGAGCACCGCGAGGGTCCGCGCGACCGTGTACAGGTCGGAGGCGACCGACGGGCCGACCTCCGCGACCTCCGGCGCCTGGTACCCCACCGTGCCGTAGATGGCCGACTCGTCGTCGTCCATCCGGCGCACCGCGCCCATGTCGATCAGCTTCAGCTGGTCCTCGGTCTGGATCGCGTTGTCGACCTTGAAGTCGCAGTACAGCAGGTTGCGGCTGTGCAGATGACCGAGCGCCTCCAGCGCCTCGATGCCGTACGCGCACGCCTGCTCGACCGGCAGCGGATCGCGCTTCCCGGCGGCGGTGCGGCGCTCGTTGGCGATGTCCTTGAGCGCCTTGCCGCCGACGTACTCCATCACGATGTAGCCGTCGAGCGAGCCGGTGCGCTGGTCGAGGTGCTCGACGAAGTTGTAGATCCGGACGATGTTGGAGTGCTCGATCTCGGCGAGGAAGCGGCGCTCGGAGATCGCGGCCTCCATGGCGTCCTGGTCACCGGTGTCGAGCAGACCCTTGAGGACCACCCAGCGGTCCGAGACCGCGCGGTCGACCGCGAGATAGACCCAGCCGAGCCCGCCGTGCGCCAGACAGCCGGCCACCTCGTACTGGCCGTGGACGATGTCGCCCTCGTGGAGCTTGGGCACGAAGGAGTAGGGGTGGCCGCACTTGGTGCAGAACCCCTCCGTGCGGCCCGTCCGGTCACCGCGCGACCGGCCCACCGGCGCCCCGCAGTCGGACCGCGAACAGAAACGCTTCCGCTCCGGTACCTCCGGGTTCTCCATCACCGCCGAGCGCGGGTCGGGACGCGGCACGTCCGGCACCTCGACCAGACCCACTCCCAGCCTGCCCCGGGCGGACGCGCCCGAGGACGAACCGGAGGACCGGACCGAGACCGAGGGGGAGGTGGCGGCGCCGGACAGCGAGCGCGAGAGCCGCCCCGACACCGAACGCCGCGAGGTCGACGAGCGGGAGGAGCGGGACGAGCGCGAGGACGCCCGCGACGAGGACCGCGAACTGCTGTTGCTGCCCCGACTGCCCCGGCTGTTCGCACCGCCGCCCGCGATCCCGGTGGCGGGCGAGCTCACCATTCCGTTCGGCGAGACGACCGGAGCCAGACCGCAGGTGTCGCAGTACAGCTCACCGCCGCCCATGTCCTCGTAATTGCCCTCGCACGCGGGGCGCTGGCACTGCGTACTCATGGTCGGTCCCCCTGATCGCCCCGCCGCCGCAGCGGCGGCCCTGCCACCTTGCACACGTCTGTGGTCATCGCCGGTCCTCCGGTCCCGGCGCCCGGCGCTGGGACAGCAGCTCGGCCGCCGCCTCCTGGTAGCGCAGCACCGCCTGCCCGGCGACCCGCAGATCGCACGGCGCGCTCCACAGCATCCGGCGCGCCGCGTCGTACCGCTCGATCAGCAGCGGGTCCTCGGCCAGCCCGTGCCGGGCGACCTTCGCCTTGTACGCGTCGAGCCTGCCGCGCAGCTCCGCCCGCACGGCCAGCGGGGCCGTGACCGCGGTCAACGACTCGCGGGCCCGCAGCAGTTCCTCCTCCGCCTCCCGCTCCAGCGTCTCCAGAAGCGGGGACAGCCGGTGCCACTGGGCGTGCCTGCGGTACTCCGAGGCGGCGGCCAGCCGCTCCTGGAGGACCGTCGCCGGGCCGCTGACGGCGGGCACCTCGGTGGCCGCGATCTTCGCCAGCACCTCGCCGCGCGCCGACCGGGCCTCGGTCAGGGTGCGGTCCGCGCGGGAGAGCACGTCGCGCAGCTGGACCAGGCGCTGCTCGGCGTCCTGCCGGACCGCGAGCACCGCCTCGATCTCGCGGCGCACGTCGTCCAGGGCGCGGGCCGCCCGGTCGTAGCGCGCCGTGTCGGGGCGACCGCCGCCGGGCGCCGAACTGCCGGGCCCCGGCAGCCAGAACGCCAGGGGATCGGAGATCACCTGCACCCGCAGCGTGGTCAGCTCGTGGGTGATCGCCTCCAGGTCGTCGCCCGCCGGGTGCTCACCGGGCCGCACTCCCACGGAGTGCGCCAGCGAACGGGTGCGGTGCAGCTCGGCGGCGAGCAGATCTATCCGGGCGGGCAGCGCGGACCACACGGAGTCGGAGGCCACGACCATGTCCAGCGAGCGGGCGTACAGCTCGTTCATCCGGGCGACCAGCTCCTCCAGCGTGAACCGCTCGGAGAGCTTGGCCGGTCCGTTGACCGAGGGGTCGGGGCGGGCCGCCGCGTGCGCCACGGTGACGCCCTGGCCGCGCAGCAGCTCGGTCAGGGCCACCAGATCGTCCCGGTTGGGGTAGCGGCGGCGGGCCCGCACCGAACGGGCCTGGGCGAGCGCCCCCGCGTAGGCGTCGAAATACCCCCACAGCAGCGTGATCGACTGCTCGGTGGAGGCCCAGCGCTCCCGGGTGACACCGGTCAGCTCGGCGCCCTCCAGGAGCCGGCGGCCCGCGTGGTCCTGCAGGGCGAGCAGCGAGGTCTCGATCGCCTCGTGCTCCGCGCCGAGCCGGGCCAGCGCACGGTCCGCCTCGTCCCGGTCCATGACCGGGCCGGGGGGCCTGGCCGCATAGCCGGGGAAGGGGCCCGCGCCCATCGATCACCTCTCCGTTCTCGCTGCCGGGACGTGCCCGGCAGGATCAGTGCCACTGCCTCACCGCCCGGGTCCGCGCCATCGCGCTCACCCGGCCGGAGCCGGCGGTCAGTCGCTCCGGTACTTGGGGGCCGGCGGTCCCTTTATCCCCGGCAGCCCGGCCTCCAACCACTCCTGGTAGGACAGCATCCACTCGCTCTTCGCACCGCCGCTGCGGTAGCCGACCAGCACCTGGTTGACCCTGGCCACCAGATCGTCCGCCCCGAGCTTCGCCGCCACACCGTAGTACTCGGTGGTGAACGGCTTGTCGCCCTTCAGCTCGACCGCAGGATCCTGGGCGGCCTGCCCGGCCGCCAGGGCGTTGTCCGTGACCACCGCGTCGACCTCGCCCATCTGCAACCGCACCAGGCAGTCCAGCTGGTTGGGGACGGTGAGCTGGTTCTCGTCCGCGGCGGTGCCGTCGTGCGGGTCCTCGAAGACCGCGCCGAACGACTGCTTCTTCAGCGCGTCGTAGGCGGTGGAGCCGTTGGCGGTGCAGACCCGCTTGCCGGCCAGGGACTTGTCGTACCCGGTGATCGTCGAGTCCTTCGGCGCGAGGACCTGCTGACCGGCCTGGAAGTAGGCGGTGGAGAACGAGACCTTGCGCGCCTGCTTGCAGTTGATCGTCATCGTACGGACGACGACGTCGACCTTGCCGTCCGCCAGGAGTTCGGCCCGCTTGTTGGTGGGGATGGCCCGGAAGATCACCGCGTCGCGGTCGTTCAGGATGTTCCCGGCGATGGCCCGCACCAGATCGATGTCGAAGCCCTCGATCCGGCGGTTCTCCGGGTTGCGGTAGCCCCAGCGGAAGCTGTTCTGGTCGACGCCCGCGATCAGCTTGCCGCGCTTCTTGATCCTCTCGATGCTCGGCCCGTCGGCGGACGACGGCGGGAGGCTCGCCTCCGGGTCCGTGCAGTCGTCCGCCTTGGCCTGGATCGCCGTCGCGGTCCGCTGGCCCGCGACGGCCCCGCCGAGGGCCCCGGCGCCGCCGTGGGCGAGCGGAAGCAGGGTCAGCGAGGCCGTCACCGCGCAGGCCGCGGCCATGGCCGTCACCCCGCCCCAGCCGCGCAGCCCGACCCGGGCGGACCACGCGCCCCTGCGCCTGTCGGTCATCGCTCCCCTTCTCATCGGTACTCCGAGAGCCTGCGGTTGATCCCGACGATCGAGGCGGCGGCACCCAGCACGGCCAGCGCGGCGGCCCCGGCGGGCAGGCCCCACAGGGCCCCGCGCCCGTCCTCGGCGGCCCGGGTGAACTGGGCCTGCTCGTGGGCGAGCGCCTTCGCCAGCGCGTCGTCCACCTGCTGGAAGGACCGGCCGGTCGACTCCTTCGGCCCGATGATCTGCTCCAGGGCGCCCTCGTAGTCACCGTTGTCGTCGGTGGTGCGGGCGGCCCGGTGGCGTTCCTGCCACTCGGTGGCGGCGGTGACGGCGGCCTTCACCGGGGACTTCCCCAGGTCGTCCTCGGCCAGCCCCCCGGCGCTCCCCAGTGCTTCGCGCAGTGCCTTCATGTCCGTCGTGTAGTCCGACTCGTACTTGTCGTTCTTGCCGTCCGGGGTGAGCACCGCGCCCCGGGCGACGAGCGTGAGGTTCTCGTTGGCGCGGGCCTTCAGCGAGTCGATCCGCGCGTGGTTGAGCACATCGAGGGACTGCTGCCCGTTCACATCCGCGGCATGCAGCTGGGACCGGGCGACCGTGTGCCCCACGGCCAGCCACAGCAGGATCACGGTCGACGCGGCGGTCGCCACGATCAGCCCGTGGTTGAAGACCCGGTTCGTACGGCGGTAGTTGCGCCGCTGCGCCCAGAACAGCGCGGCCAGGGCCACCACACCGAGCCCCAGCGAGAGGAACGGCCAGGTCCGCGCCGAGTCGTTGTCCTCGCCGAGCCTGCCGGTCTCCGCCGTGTACAGCCGCTCGGCGGCCGGCAGCAGCACGTTGCTCATCTTCTGGTTGGCGTACCGGAGGTAGGCGCCGCCCAGCGGCAGGCCCTGCCGGTTGTTGGCCCGGGCGCGCTCGATCAGGCCGGTGTAGCGGGGGAGTTCCACGTTGAGGGTGGCGATCTCCTGCCCGGACTTCGTCGCCGCGTCCGTGTTGGCGGCGGCCCTCACCAGCAGCCGGGACGCCTCCTTGATGTCCCGCTCGTACTGGTCGTGGACGTCCTTCGGCTCCTGGGCCCCCGCCAGGAAGCCGCTCGCCGCGGCGGTGTCGGCATCCGCCAGCGAGCGGTAGACGGCCGCCGCGTCGGCGCTCAGCGGCTGGCTGCGGCCCACCACGTCGCTCGCGGCGGACTCCCGGTCGGCGACCTCGAACGCCGTCACGGCCCCGAACGCCACGACGAGCAGGGCCAGTACGGCCCCGATGATCTGCAGCCTGCCCGGCTCGGTGGTGGCCGCTGCCCGCACCCGGCCGGCCGTCATGGACAGCACGCCGCGGTGCGGCGGAGCGGGTACGGTCGCGGGCGCGGGCGGCGATGCCTGCTCGTGTTCCGGCGCCGTGCGTACATTCGGCGGGTATGTCACTCGACCTCCCCCTCGGTCACTGACGGTGGCCCGGCCCCCGGCCGATCGGGGGCTGGTGCCCGGCCATGAAGTATGGCCGCAGGGACCGGCGTCCACACCTGGAACGTCCGGATCCTGCATCGGCCCACGGACGCGCTCACGCGCGTACGACTGCGGTCACCCCGCATTCGATCAAGGCCTGCGCCGCCGATCAAGACGATCGGCGGACCAGTACCCGATGCGGGCCGATCTCCCCACTCATGAACACGTCCGGGACAACTGATCGGTTCCCGTACGCAAGGGGCGTCCCCCGGCGCACAGGCACCGGGGGACGCCCCTCGGGCCTGTCCGTCGGATCATGGCCGGGGTCGTGGCGACCCTGATCCGACGGACAGGCCCGTGACGGCGGACGACGCGTCAGCCGTACTGCGCGCGCAGCCTCTCGTGCACCGGGGCCGCCGCACCCGTGTGGTCCAGGCCGAGCAGCGCGGCGCCCAGCACCGGCGGCTGGGTCACCACCCGGACGACCGCCTTCGGGGCGCGCGCCGCGAGGAGTCCGGTGATCTTCGTGTCCAACTGCGGGTGGCGGGCGGCCAGTACGCTGCCGCCCAGTACCACCGGCGCCGGCTCGTCCAGCAGGTCGAGCCGGCCCAGCGCGACCGAGGCCATCGCGACGACCTCCTCGGCCAGCCGGTCCACCAGCGCGCCCGCCACCGCGTCCCCGGCCGCCGCGGTCGCGAAGAGCACCGGAGCCAGTTCGTGCCGCCGCTCGAACTCGACCCGGCCCAGGTGCAGCGCCTCGATCAGCGCGTACATCGAGCCGAGCCCGAAGTGCCCCGGCAGCGTGCGGACCAGCTCGGTCGGCTCACCGCGCCCGTCCTCGGCCCGCGCGGCGAACCACATCGCCTCCTCGGCCAGCCCCGCGCCACCGCCCCAGTCACCGGAGATCCGGCCAATGGCGGGGAACCGCGCGGTCCGCCCGTCCGGCACCATGCCGACACAGTTGATCCCCGCGCCGCAGACCACGGCCACCCCGCGCGGCTCGTCCACCCCCGCGCGCAGTATCGCGAAGGTGTCGTTGCGCACCTCGACGGTGGCGCCCCAGCCCCGCGCGAGCAGCGCGGCGGCCAGCTGTTCCTCCTCCACCGGGAGGTCGGCGTTGGCGAGACAGGCGGACACGTGCGTGACGGAGCCGACCGGTACGCCGGACTGCTCCAGCGCCCGCCCGACCGCCGTCCCGAGGGCGTCGACAGCCGCCTCGATGCCCACGGCGGGCGGCTGGAAGCCGCCGCCGCGGGCTGTCGACAGCACCGTTCCGTCCGCGCCGATCAGTGCCACGTCGGTCTTGCTGTTCCCCGCGTCGATCGCGAGGACCGAAGCGTTCACGCCCACGCCAGGTGCTCCCGGTTGTGCGCGATCAGTTTGTCGGTGAGCGCCTCGGCGTACTCGAACTGACCGATCAGCGGGTGCGCGAGCAGCGCCTTGAACACCGCGTTCCGCCCGGCCTCCCGCCCGGTGGACCGGCCACCGAGCAGCGCGGCCTCCAGGGCGAGGTCCTCGTACGCCGTCACGTTGGAGATCAGACCGGCGTACAGCGGGTCCAGCGCGGGCACGGCGAGCGGCGTCGCGCCCGTGCCGTCGACCCGGGCCTGCACCTCGATCACCGCGTCGTCCGGCAGGAACGGCAGGGTGCCCCGGTTGTAGGTGTTGACCACCTGCACCGCGGAGCCGCCGGAGCCGAGCAGCGAGGACGCCAGGTCCACGGCCGCCTCCGAGTAGAAGGCGCCGCCGCGCTTGGCGAGCAGCGCGGGCTTCTCGTCCAGCGCCGGGTCGCCGTACATGGCGAGCAGTTCCTTCTCCATCGCGGCCACCTCGGCCGCCCGGGACGGCTTGGTGCCGAGCTCCCGCACGACCGCGTCGTGCGCGTAGAAGTAACGCAGGTAGTACGAGGGGACGACGCCGAGCCGGTCGGTGATCGCCCGGGGCATGCGCAGATCGTCCGCGATCGCGTCGCCGTGCTCGGCGAGCAGCCTCGGCAGCACGTTCTCGCCGTCCGGGCCGCCGAGGCGCACCCCGAGCTCCCAGGTCAGGTGGTTGAGCCCGACATGGTCGAGGTGCACCTCGGCCGGGGTGACGTCGAGCAGCCGCGCGAACTTGCGCTGGAAGCCGATCGCCACGTTGCACAGGCCGACGGCCTTGTGGCCGGCCTGGAGCAGCGCCCGGGTGACGATGCCGACCGGGTTGGTGAAGTCGATGATCCAGGCGTCCGGGTTGGTCCGGCGGACCCGCTCGGCGATGTCCAGGACGACCGGCACGGTGCGCAGGGCCTTGGCGAGGCCGCCGGCGCCGGTGGTCTCCTGGCCGATGCAGCCGCACTCCAGCGGCCAGGTCTCGTCCTGGTTGCGGGCGGCCTGGCCGCCGACGCGCAGCTGGAGCAGGACCGCGTCGGCGTCGGCGACGCCCGCGTCCAGGTCGGAGGTGGTGACGATCCTCCCCGGGTGGCCCTGCTTGGCGAAGATCCGCCGGGCGAGGCCGCCGACGAGTTCCAGGCGGTCGGCCGCCGGGTCGACGAGCACCAGCTCCTCGATGGGCAGCGTGTCCCGCAACCGGGCGAAACCGTCGATCAGTTCAGGTGTGTAGGTGGACCCGCCACCAACTACTGCGAGCTTCATAGGTCAGCCCTTTACTCCGGTCAGTGTGACGCCCTCGACGAATGCCTTCTGGGCGAAGAAGAAGACGAGGATCACGGGGGCCATGACCAGTACGGTCGCGGCCATGGTCAGGTTCCAGTCGGTGTGGTGTGCGCTCTTGAAGGAGTCCAGGCCGTAACTGAGCGTCCAGGCACCCGGGTTCTCCGACGCGTAGATCTGCGGGCCGAAGTAGTCGTTCCAGGCGTAGAAGAACTGGAAGAGGGCGACGGCGGCGATGCCCGGCTTGGCCATCGGCACCACGACGCGCATCAGGGTGCGGAACTCGCCGCAGCCGTCGACCTTCGCCGCGTCGAGGTACTCGTTCGGGATGGTCAGCAGGAACTGCCGCAGCAGGAAGATGGAGAACGCGTCGCCGAACGCCATCGGGATGATCAGCGGCCAGAGCGTGCCGGACATGTCCAGCTGCTTGGCCCAGAACAGATACATCGGGATGATGACGACCTGCGGCGGCAGCATCATCATCGAGATGACCAGCATCAGCGACAGATGCCGGCCGCGGAAGCGGAACTTGGCGAGCGCGTAGGCCACGGGCAGCGACGAGACGACCGTGAGGACGGTGCCGAGCCCCGCGTACAGCAGGGTGTTGCGCCACCAGATCAGGAAGCCGTCGGTCTCGAAGACCCGCCGGTAGTTGCTCCACTCGAAGGGGTGCGGCCACAGATCGCGGGTCAGCGCCTGCTGGTCGCTCATCAGCGAGGTGAGCAGCAGGAAGACGAACGGCAGCACGAAGAAGAGCGCGGCGGCGACGCCGAGCGCGTGCACCGCGATCCAGTTCAGCATCGACTTGCGCCGCGCGACGCGTTCGGCCGGGGTGGCCGGGCCGGTCGCGGGGCCGGTCGTCTTCACGGCGTCGAGAGTCTGCGCCACGTCACTCACCTGCCTGGATCAGTCCGCTGCGGCGCCGCATCAGCAGTGCGGTGAACGCCATGGCGAGTACGAAGAGAACGAGCGCGACCACGCAGGCGGAGCCGTAGTCGAAGCGCTGGAAACCGAGGTTGTAGACGACCTGCGGCAGCGTCAGTGTCGACTTGTCGGGATAGCCCGGTTCGAACTGCTGCCCGGAGCCGCCCAGCACGCCCGAGGCGACCTTCCCGGCCACGAACGGCTGGGTGTAGTACTGCATCGTCTGGATGATCCCGGTGACCACCGCGAACAGGATGATCGGCGAGATGTTCGGCAGGGTGACGAAGCGGAACCGCTGGGACGCGGTCGCCCCGTCCAGCTCCGCCGCCTCGTACTGCTCCTTCGGTACGTCGAGCAGCGCGGCCATGAAGATCACCATCAGGTCGCCCACCCCCCAGACCGCGAGCGCGGTCAGGGCCGGCTTGGACCAGGCGGCGTCGGTGAACCAGCCGGGCGTGGGCAGCCCGATCTCGCCGAGGATCGAATTGACCGGCCCGGTACCCGGGTTGAGCAGGAAGACGAAGCCGAGGGTCGCCGCGACCGGCGGGGCCAGGTAGGGCAGGTAGAACAGGGTCCGGAAGACCCCGGCACCCGTCTTGATCTTCGTGATCAGCAGCCCGACACCGAGGCCGAACACCACCCGGCAGGTGACCATGACCACGACCAGCCAGAGCGTGTTGCGCAGCGCCGGCCAGAACAGCGGGTAGTCGTTGAAGACGAACGCCCAGTTCTTCAGCCCGCTGAACTCGGGGGCCGTGAAACCGTCGTACGAGGTGAAGGAGAAGTAGACGGTGGAGATCAGCGGGTAGGCGAAGAAGACGCAGAACCCGATCAGCCACGGCGACATGAAGGCCGCTGTCCGAAGCGCCGACCGGCGGCGCTTCGCGCGGAGTGTGTACGTGGTCATCGCGGCGCTACTTCGCCTGCGCGATGGCTGCGTCGATCTCCTCGGCGGATTTCTTCAGACCCGCCTCGATGTCCTTCTGATTGCCCTTCTCGATGTCGAATCCGAGGTTCTGCAGGGACACCAGGTACGCGCCGCCGTTCACCGAGGGCGGGGTGGTGGTGCTCTTCGGGTTCCCGGCGATGTCGAGGAAGGTCTTGAACCGCGGGTCGTACTTCAGCTTCGGCGACTTCAGCGCCGCCAGGGTGGAGGGCACGTTGTGAATGGCGTTGGCGAAATTCACGACGGCGTCGGTGTCGGTCGTCATGAACTTCACCAGCTCCCAGGCCGCGTTCTGCTTCTTCGAGGTGGCGGCGATCCCGGCGATGGTGCCGGTCACATAGCCCTTGCCGTAGGTGTCGGCCTCGTCGTCGGCGACGGGCATCGGGGCGACGCCGATCTCGAACTTCGGCTTGGCCTCCTCGGCCATCCCGAGCCGCCACTCGCCGTCCAGCTGCATGGCCACCTGGCCGGTGTGGAACGGGTGCTTGGCGCCCCACTCGTCACCGAACGACGTGCGGTACTTCTCCAGCTTCTCGTACCCGCCCAGGTCGTCGACCAGCTTCTTCTGGGTCCTGAGCATGTCGGCGAACGCCGGGTCCTTGGCGATGTTCGACTTGCCGTCCGCGTCGAAGTACTTCGGGTCCCAGCCGCCGAGGTAGTGCTCGGTGGTCGACTCGTAGCCGTGGTAGTTCGGCATGAAGCCGAGCCGCTCGTACGAGTCGCCCTTGGTCTTCGTCAGCCGCTTGGCGGTCGCGGCCAGCTCCGACCAGGTCTGCGGGGGCCGCTTGATGCCGGCCTTCTCGAACGCGTCCTTGTTGTAGTAGAGGCCGTACGCGTCACCGAGCAGCGGCACGGTGCAGCGCACCCCGTCGAACTGGGTGTACTCGTTCATCGCCTTCGGGAAGGTCTTGTCCGGGTCGATCCCGTCCTTCTTCAGGAAGGGGTTGAGGTCGACGAACGCCTTCGACGAGCAGAACTTGCCGACGTTGTTCGTGGTGAACGACGAGATGACGTCCGGGGCCTTCGAACCGCCCGCCCGCAGCGCCTGGTTGATCTTGTCGTCGGTCATGTTGCCGATGACCTTCACATGGATGTTGGGGTGCGCCTTCTCGAAGGCGTCGACCGTCGCCCGGATTCCCGCGACCTCGTTCGCGTTGACCCAGCCGTGCCAGAAGTTGATGGTCGTCTCCTTGGACGGGTCATCACTGGCACCGTTGCTCTGCCCCGTACAGGCCGAGGCGAGCAGAGATATGGCGGCGGTCGCGGCGAGCGCGGCGGCCGTCTTCCGGCGGTTTCCGGACATGGCGGTCTCCCGGTGAAGGAATGGGGCAGGGGTACGGAGGGAACGGGCGGGCCGAGAAGGGTTCAGCGGGACGTGTCGAAGACTTCGTCACGGGTGGTGGCGAGGGCGCTCTCCAGCGCGCCGCGCAGTACGGGGCGGCGCATCACCTCTCCGGCGATCAGCCGGGGACGGGAGGCGGCCAGCTGGGTGAGCTCCGCCTCCACCCGGCAGCGCAGCGGCTCCCCGCCGGCCGCGATGACATCGCCGGACAGCACGACGATCTCCGGGTCGAGCACCGCGATCATGGAGGCCAGGCCGGTCGCGAGGCCGGTGGCGAACCGGTCGAGCAGCCGGGGGTACGGGCCTTCCTCGCCGGCCTCCGCGGCCTCGGCGGCGCGGGTGAGCAGCCGGGCCGCGACCTCGTGATGGGTGCCGGAGGCGCGGATCAGCTCGTCGTCGATGCCGAGCTCCCGGCCCACCCGGGACAGCACCTGGGCGCCGGCCAGCTCCTGGAAGCCGCCCGCGTTCACCTTGGTGACCTGACGGACCAGCGGGGCGCCCGGCACCGGCAGGAAACCGACCTCGCCGGCGCCGCCGGTGAAGCCGCGGTGCAGCCGGCCGTTTATGACGAGGGCGGCGCCGAGCCCCTCCTCGTTCCACAGCAGGACGAAGTCGTCGTGCCCCCGCGCCGCGCCCAGCCGCTGCTCGGCCACCGCGACCAGGTTCACGTCGTTCTCGTACTCCACCGGCATCGGCAGGAAGGCGGCCAGCTCCTCCAGCAGCGTGGGGGAGTGCCAGCCCGGCAGGTGCGAGGCGTACCGCAGCCGCCCGGTCCCGGGGTCGAAGGCGCCCGGGGTGCCGATGACGACCCGGTGCACATCGCCGCGGGTGAGCCCGGCGTCCTTCACCGCCCCGTCCAGCGCCTGAGCCACCTGGCGCACCACGCTTTCGGCCCGCCGCCCCGGGGTGCGCAGCTCGAAGTTCCCGACCGTCTCGCCGGTCACATCGGCGACGGCGGCGACGATCCGGCGGGCGTTCACGTCCAGGCCCGCGACATGGGCGGCTCGCGCGTTCACCCCGTACAGCTGCGCGTTGGGCCCCGGGCGCCCCGCCACCGTTCCGGTCGCGACGACCAGCCCGGCCGCCTCCAGACGGGCCAGCAGCTGCGAGGCGGTCGGCTTGGAGAGCCCGGTCAGCTTCCCGATCCTGGTCCGGGACAGGGGGCCGTGTTCCAGCAGCAGATCGAGGGCGGCCCGGTCGTTCATGGCCCGCAGAACGCGGGGGGTACCCGGTGTGGTTCCGGCCATGAGCGCTGCACCTGCCCTCTGTTAGGAAAGTTTCCTATTCGGTGAGAGGACGGTATGCGCACGTCACCGGGGCGTCAATGGGCAGTGCCCCGGTGGCAACCAAAGCGTTACCTCGGTCACTTCCGGAATCTCCGGGTCCATGGTGGCGCATGCCCGATCGGGCCGCCGGTGAACCGGGTCGGGGACCCGCCCGCCCGTCGGCCGCCCGCAGGGCCGGGGGCTACTTCGAGATGTTCGGCGGACTGATCGGGGCCGTGGCCAGCGACTGCGGCGAGGTGGCCGAGGCATAGGCCGAGGGAGCGGCCACGGAGGCCGAAGGATCGGCCTTGGCGGGCTCGTCCGCCTGGGCCGGGACGCCGCCGACGATGCGGATGCCCGCCTCGTCGAAGGCCCGCTTGATCCGCCAGCGCAGCTCGCGCTCCACGCCCAGCGCCTTGCCCGGCATCGTCTTGGCGCTCAGCCGCACCGTCATCGAGTCCAGGAGCACGGAGTCCAGGCCCAGGATCTCCACGGGGCCCCACAGGCGCTCGTTCCAGGGGTCCTCCTTGGCCATGGCCGCGGCGGCCTCGGCGATCACCGTACGGACCGTGTCGAGGTTCTCGGTGGGGCGCACCGTCACATCGACGCCGGCCGTGGACCAGCCCTGGCTGAGGTTGCCGATCCGCTTCACCTCGCCGTTGCGGACGTACCAGATCTCGCCGTTGTCGCCGCGCAGCTTCGTGACCCGCAGGCCGACCTCGATGACCTCGCCGGAGGCGACGCCCGCGTCGATGGTGTCGCCCACGCCGTACTGGTCCTCCAGGATCATGAAGACACCGGAGAGGAAGTCGGTCACCAGGTTGCGCGCGCCGAAACCGAGCGCCACACCGGCCACACCGGCGGAGGCCAGCAGCGGGGCCAGGTTGATCTGGAAGGCACCCAGGATCATCAGGGCGGCGGTGCCGAGGATCAGGAACGACGCGACCGAACGCAGTACCGAACCGATCGCCTCCGAGCGCTGGCGGCGGCGCTCCGCGTTGACCAGCAGCCCGCCGAGCGCGGTGCCCTCCACCGCCTGGGCGCTGCGGTTCATCCGTTCTATGAGCTTGGTCAGAGCACGCCGGATCGCCGTCCGCAACACGATCGCGATCGCCGCGATGAGGATGATGCGCAGACTGGTGTTCAGCCAGGTGGACCAGTTCTCCTCCACCCAGCCCGCGGCGTCGCCGGCCTGCTTGGCGGCTTCGTCCAACGAGCTGCCGGGCTCGGGTGACGGGGCTGCGGCCAACAGGGCGGACAGGGACACGGTGGGACCTCCAGGTGGGCGACGACGGCCCGACCACACTAACGGGGCATCGTGAGTACTCCGTTGCCGTGACCGAGGGGAGAGACACGTCTCACGGGGGACACCGGGGCCGGGAAGCGGCTGCGGCGAGCGGCCGGTGCGGCCGTCCGTGGCCGATCGCACATCGGGCGCGGCCGCCCGGACAGCGCCGCCGGAGCACCCGCTTGCGCCGCACGGCCGCGGCACGGGCGGCGGGCGGCCGGGAGGAAAATCCTCCCGGCCCGTTACCCGCACGTGGTGGCGCTCCGACCAGGCAGGAGTAGAGACTGAGATCGGATCGTCCCGGCGCGAGCCACGCGCCGCCGGCGTACAAGGAGGCATCCACCGTGCCGCATGTCCTGGTTCTCAACGCGTCGTACGAGCCACTCGGCGTCGTACCGCTCCGCCGCGCGCTCGTCCTCGTCCTCGAAAACAAGGCCATCTGCCTAGAGGAGTCCGGCGCCTTCATGCACAGTGCCACCCGGGCCGTCCCGGCCCCCAGCGTCGTCCGCCTGAAGCGGTTCGTACGCGTCCCCTACCGGGGGCCCGTGCCGTTGACCCGCAGGGCGCTGTTCGCCCGGGACGGGGGGCGCTGCATGTACTGCGGCGCCGCCGCGACCAGCGTCGACCACGTGATTCCGCGCAGTCGCGGCGGACAGCACGCCTGGGACAACGTGGTGGCCGCCTGCCGCCGCTGCAACCACGTCAAGGCGGACCGGCACCTGCCGGAACTCGGCTGGCGGCTGCACCAGCAACCCGCCCCGCCCACGGGCCTGGCCTGGCGGATCATCGGCACGGGACACCGGGACCCGCGCTGGTTGCCGTACTTGCAACCGTTCGGCGCGGACGACGCCATGGCCCGGATCGACGGCATTTCTGCCTGAGGGATCCGGGCCTTCGTCGTCCCGGCGGGCGGCAGGGGCCCGGATCGTTACTCCGTCCCGGCGACGGCGTACGCCTCCACCGACCAGAGCGAATAGCCGAACTCGCTGCCCCGGGCATCGCCCTGGACCCTGAGGTAGCGGGCGTCCTTCGCGTCCATCCGGACCGACTCGTGCCCGCCCCTGCCGTCCCGGACGGTCGCCGCCGTGCGCCAGCTGCGGCCGTCCGAGGAGACCTGGAGCCGGTAGCGGGTGGCGTACGCGTCCTGCCAGTTCAGCACCACCCGGCCGATCCGCGCGGTCCGCGGCAGTTCCGCCTGCCACCAGGCGTTGTCCTCGACCGGTGAGGACCAGCGGGTCTCCGGATCGCCGTCGGCGGCGGCCGACGCCGGGAAGTCGGGGGTCTCGTCGCCGGACGAGGACGCGGTGGCGCTACGCAGCAGATCGGGGCCCGCGGTGCGCGGGAACGCCCGGACGGTGAGCGTGCTGCGCTCGTCGCCGAAGCTCAGCGGCACCTCGTACTCCCCGGCCGGGGTGCCCGCCGGGACCGTGATCTCGACCGGGACCTCGGTACGCGAACCGCGCGGCACCCTCGTCTGCTTCGGGATGTCCACCTTGATGCCCTTGGGCGCCTTCGCGGTGAGCGCGCCCCGCACCTCGGTGGGGCGCCGGGCGGCCAGCCGCGCGTCGACCCGCTGCGGCCCGCCGCCGATCTCGGCGTCCGTCTCGCCGCGCGCGAGATCGAGCCGGGCCGCGGGCTCGTCGCCGAACCAGGGCACCAGCGCGTGCACCCGCGGAGCCGGCACCGAGGTGTTCCCGGCGGCGTTGCTCCCCGGGGCCATCGGCGCCACCGGGCCCGCGACGACCGGAGGCATCGACGGGCCGCCCGTGGGCCAGCTGATCCGGATCGCGTCGGCCCGCAGACCCCTGCCCGCCGTCTGGGTCCAGCCGGTCCCGGACAGCGGGCCCAGGCGGCGCCAGCCCTCACCGGGCACATGCGCCTCCAGCGCCGCGCCGGCCACCGTGCCGCCGCCGGGCAGGGTCATCGCCGTTATGGCCTCCACCGGACGCGACCGGTTCAGCCGGACCGTGTAGCTGCCCGGAGCCCTGGTGACCGTACCGGCGTCGCGGTCCGCGCCCGTCCAGGCGTCCGCCTCCCGGCGCACCCGGTCCAGGAACGGGCCCAGGACCCCCTTGCCGACCGTCGCGCCGTCCGCCTTCGCCGTCCTGCGCACCGGCTCCAGGGCCAGCGACGCCTGCCAGGCGGCGTCGCCGTCGCCGCGCGACTGGGCCTGGAGCAGGTCCACGGCCAGCTCACCCGCCCGGCCGTACCGGGACAACTGCTCGGTCCACGGACGCACTTCGTCGTCCAGCCGCCCGTCCGCCAGGCCCTTCAGCCGCTGCGGGGCCTCCCGCATCACGGTGAACGCCTCCCGCAGCGCACGCGCCGCGTCGTCCCGGGCCGCCACGTCGTGCGTCGCGCGGGACTTCCAGAACGCGGCCAGCAGCGGGCGCAGATACGCGGACTCGTCACCGCCCAGCACCGACGTCGCACTGTTCCCGGCCAGCGCGCGCAGCGCCTCCCTGGTGCGGGCGTCGCCGCCCGCCAGATCGTCTATCGCCGCCCGCCAGGACTCCTGCGGCCGGTAGCCCTTCGGGTTCCAGGCGAAGTCGGCGGCGGTGAACAGCGGGATGCGGGACGCGGAGGGCTGCTCCATCGCGTTGGCGAGCAGTGCCGCGGAACCCGTGGCCACCGCGGGGTCCCGGCCGGTGTACGGGCCGAGGAAGATCCGGTCCTGGGCGTAATCGTTGACCGGGTAGTTGTCCATCGTGACCAGCGGGTGCCCGAACGCGGCGCGGGCGCCTGCCAGTTCCCCGCCGGTGATGGTCCTCGGCACGACGCCGACCCCGGTCCAGGCGATCTGGACCCGGTCGTCCAGCTCCTCGGCCAGCGCCTTGCGGTAGTCGGTGGACCCGTCCTGGTAGAACTCCGTCGGCATCACCGACAGCGGCTGCGAACCCGGATACCGGTCCGCGAGGTGCCGTGCCACCTCGCCGGCCACCCGGGCCTGCGCCGTGGCCGCCGCCCGGGGGCCGCTGCCGAAGGTCTCGGCGTCGCTGTCGCAGTGCCATTCGCTGTAGCTGACGTCCTGGAACTGGAGCTGGAAGACCCGCACGCCCAGCGCCCACATCGAGTCGATCTTCTTCGTCAGTGCCTTCACGTCACCGGCCGACGACATGCACATGGCCTGGCCCGGGGCGACCGCCCAGCCGAGCGTCACATGCTCGGCGCGGGCCCGCTCGGCCAGCGCCCGGAAGTCGGCGCGCCGGTCGGCCGGGTAGGGGTCGCGCCAGCGGGCCTGCCGGTACGGGTCGTCGCCCGCCGCGTACAGATACCTGTTCTGCTTGGTGCGCCCCATGAAGCCGATCTGGGCCAGCCGCTCCTGACGGGTCCACGGCTGCCCGTAGAAGCCCTCGGTCATCCCGCGCACGGCGGTGCCCGGCCAGTCCCTGACGGTGACCCCGGCGACGTTTCCGTCCCGGATCAGCTGCCGCAGGGTCTGCACGCCGTGGAAGAGGCCGTCCTCGCCGACGCCGTCCACGGCGACGGTGTCCCGGCCCGCGACCCTGCCGACGGCGAGCCGGTAGCCCCCGGAGGGCAGATCGCCGCGCTCCGGGGCGCGCAGGGTGCGCAGCGCGTCGCGCGCGCCGTCGCCGCCGAGCCTGATGACCGGGCCGCGGCCGGGCAGGGCCTCGTGGACGGTGCGCACGCCCGCGTCCCGCAGTACCTGCCGGAGCGCGTCGACCGCGTACGGATCGGCGTGCGCGCCGGCGACCAGGGTGGCCTCGGCGGAGAGCGGTACGGACTGCCCGGCGGCCTCGACGGACTGCGGCCGGGGCCATACGGCGGGCAGCCCCGCGTCGTCCGCGCGGTCGGGGGTGGCGACGGCGGGGGAGCCGGGTGCCGAAGGGGCCGCGACGGCGGCCGGTGTTCCGGTGGAGAGCAGTCCGCCGAGCACGGCGACCGCGATGGCCGTCGCCTGCTTTCCGCGCCTGAGCCGCATCGCCCGTCTCCCTCGTTCCCGCCGGTGGTCCCCGGCGTTCGGGCCGGTGGGCTCCGAGCCCACCACCCGCGCGCGAGGGTGTCAATGCGCGTGGGTGGTGTGCCGGAAATGCCCGAAGTCGCAGATGGGGCGGGCCGTGGCCGGGCGGGGCCGCGGACGCGAAAGATGACGCCGGATGGCCGAAAAGAGCGGACAACTTGCGGGGAACCGGCCCGGGGGGAACGGAATGTGACCCAGGGCACGTTGGACTCGTTGTGATGACGCCTACGTCTGTGGTCGAGCCCGCCGGGTAGGTCTGCTGTGTCCTGTATCCCCACGGCCAGGAGGCCGCCATGCCCGCCGCCGCACAGCTTCTGCTCTCCGCCCTCGCCGGACAGGTGCCGGAGGCCGCCGCGCCCCCGGCTCCCGGCACCGACGTGCCGCTGGTCCCGGCGCCCCGCACCGGCCCGCTGACCAGCGAGCCGCCGCTCGCCGACGCGATACCCCTCACCAGCGAGCCGCCGCTCGCCGACGCCACCCCCCTGACCAGCGAACCCCCGCTCGCCGTATACGCCCCGCTGACCAGCGAGCCGGCCACGTCCGGCGGCGCATGGGGCACGGAGTCCCCAGGAGTCTGAATGGGCTTGTCCCGGCTCGCCGCACTGCACGGCGTCGCCACCTCCTACTCGCCGTCCGCCGATGCGACGGCGTCCGTCCCCGACGACACGGTCGTCGCCGTGCTCGCCGCGCTCGGCGTGGACGCCGCCACACCCGAGGCGGTACGGGAGTCGCTCGCCGCGGCCGAGTCCGCGGCCCGCTCCCGGCTGCTCCCGCCGACGCTGGTGGTGTGGACGGGAGAGCCGCTGCCCGAGGCCCTGACCGGCCTTACGCCCGGCACCACGCTGGAGATCCACCTGGAGGACCCCGGCTCGGACCCGCCCCCGCGGATGCGCGTTCCGGCCGGCCGACCGGATCCGGCCGTTTCGGCGTGGGGCCCCGCCGGCGGGCGCACGGACCCCGGGGGCGACCGGGGCGCGAGCGGCACGGGCACGGTGCCGGAGGCCGGTGCGCAGGCGCCCGCGGCCCCCGCCTGGTGGACCGAGCCGCCGCTCGGGGTGCACCGGCTGGCCGTGCGGGCACCCGGCGGCCGGACCGGCTCCGGCACGCTCGTCGTCGCCCCGCCCCGGGCGCCCCGGCCGCCCGCCCGCAGCCACGGCTTCCTCGTCCAGCTCTACTCCCTGCTCTCCGCCCGTTCCTGGGGCATGGGCGACCTCGGCGACCTGGCCGACCTCGCCGCCTGGTCCGGGCGGACGCTGGGCGCCGGCTTCGTCCAGGTCAACCCGCTGCACGCCGCGGTGCCCGGCCGCCCCTCCGACCCGTCGCCCTACCGCCCCTCCTCGCGCCGCTTCCCCGACCCCGTGCACCTGCACATCGAGTCCATCCCCGAGTACGGGCACGTGACGGACCGGGGCGCCCTCGACGATCTGCGGCAGGACGCCGCGACGCTCAGCGACACCGTCCTGAACAAGGGCGCCCTGATCGACCGCGACGCCGTCTGGGAGCTCAAGCGGCAGGCTCTCGAACTCGTACGGGAGGTGCCCCTCGGCCCGGGCCGCCGCGCCGCGTACTGCGACTTCCTGGCCGGGCAGGGGCAGGCCCTGGAGGACCACGCCCTGTGGTGCGCCCTCGCCGAGGTGCACGGCCCCGACTGGCACACCTGGCCCGCCGGGCTGCGTGACCCCCGTTCCCAGGAGACCGCCCGCGCCCGCGGCGAGCTGCTGGACCGGGTCGACCTCCATTGCCGGCTCGCCTGGCTGACCGACGGTCAGCTCGCCGACGCCCAGCGCGCCGCGCTCGACGCGGGCATGTCCGTCGGCGTCGTCCACGACCTCGCCGTCGGCGTGCACCCCGGCGGCGCCGACGCCTGGGCCCAGCAGGACGCCCTCGCGCACGGCATGTCCGTCGGCGCGCCCCCGGACGCCTTCAACGCCCGGGGCCAGGACTGGGGCCTGCCGCCCTGGCGCCCGGACGTCCTGGCCGCGTCGGGCTACGCCCCGTACCGCGGACTGCTGCGCGGGCTCCTCGCCCACGCGGGCGCCCTGCGCATCGACCACGTCATGGGCCTGTTTCGGCTCTGGTGGGTGCCCGAGGGGCGCCCGCCCACCGAGGGCACCTATGTCACCCACGACGCCGAGGCGATGCTCGCCGTCCTCGTCCTGGAGGCACACCGGGCCGGCGCGGTCGTCGTGGGGGAGGACCTCGGCACCGTCGAGCCCGGGGTGCGCGAGGAGCTGGCCCGGCGCGGGGTGCTCGGCACCTCCGTCCTCTGGTTCGAGCGGGACTGGGCGGGCACCGGCCGCCCGCTGGCCCCCGAGCAGTGGCGCGAGGACTGCCTGGCGACGGTCACCACCCACGACCTGCCGTCCACCGCGGCCCGGCTGAGCGGCGACCATGTGACGCTGCGCCACCGCCTGGGCCTGCTCACCGGCCCCCTGGACCAGGAGCTGACGGCGGACGCGGCGGACACCACCGAATGGCTGGGGTATCTCTCCAGACTCGGCCTGCTCCCCGAGGGCGAGGGCGACGAGGAGGGCGCCGTACGCGCCGTGCACCGCTTCCTGCTGCGCACCCCCGCCCGCATGACCGGCGTCTGGCTGCCCGACGCGCTGGGCGACCGCCGCCCGCAGAATCTCCCCGGCACCTGGGACCAGTACCCCAACTGGCGCCTGCCCGTCGCCGACGCGGAGGGCCACCCGGTCACGCTGGAGGAGCTGGCCGCCGCGCCCCGCCTGCACCGGCTGATGGAGGTCTTCGAACGACGCGGGGACCATCCGGAGTGCGCCCGGTGACCGGGCCCGCGGTCAGTCCCGCGATCCGGCCGCGGCGAGGCCCGCGGTCAGTCCCGTTTCGGCACGCGCGACTCCACCCCGGACCACGCCCCGAACCCCACCCGGACCACGCCCCGGACCACGCCCCGAACTCCACCCCGGATCCCACCCCGGACCACGCCCCGGATCCCGCCCCGAACTCAGCCCCGGATCCCGCCCCGAACCCCGTACGGCACCCCCGGGCGCGCGCCCCTCACGGGCGTTCGCTACGTTTGCACCGTGGACAAGAAGAACGCTATGCGCGCCGGCGCCGTCGCGGCCGGAACGACGCTGATGATGCTGCTCATGTCGTCCCCCGCGCTCGCGCTCACCCGCGACGACGGTGACGACCCGGGGCCCGGCCTGAGCGCGATGGAGACCATCGGCCTCTACGTCGTGGCACCCATCGTCCTGTTCCTGGTCATCGCGGGCCTGGTCATGGTCCTGGACAAGTCCAAGAAGCAGGCCTGACGCTCCACGCCCGTCCCGAGTGCGCCGCAGGTACTCCCCGAGTACCGCGCGGCGCACACGCATGTCCGCGACCGGTCTCCCCGTCCGGGGCGCCGGGTAGGTTGCGGCCATGATCGAGTGGGACGTCAAGAAGCTCCGCATCCTGCGCACCCTGCGCGACCGGGGCACGGTCACCGCCACCGCACAGGCCCTGCTGATGACCCCCTCCGGGGTCTCGCAGCAGCTCTCCGGTCTGTCCAGGCAGCTCGGCGTCCCGCTCCTTGAGGCCCAGGGCAGACGGGTCAGGCTCACCGACGCCGCACACCTGGTGCTGCGTCACGCCGAGGCGGTGTTCGCCCAACTGGAGCGCGCCGACGCCGAACTGACCGGCTATCTGCGCGGCGAGGCCGGCGAGGTACGGATCGCGGCGTTCTCCACGGCGGTGTCCGCCCTCGTCGTACCGGCGATCCAGCGGCTGCGGGCCGAGGACCGCCCGGGGCCCGACGTGCGGGTGCGGGAGGCGGAGGCCGCCCAGGCGTACGAGCTGCTGGTCGCCGGTGACGTGGACCTCGCGCTGTCCCTCGCCGCGCACGCCCCGACGGCCCGCGATCCCCGGTTCGCGGTACTGCCGCTGCTCGTGGACCCCCTGGACGTGGCACTGCCCGCGGACCACGGCCTCGCCGCCGCGCCCGCCCTCCGGCTGGCGGACCTCTCCGGCGAACCCTGGATCTTCGGCGGCTCGGGGCCCTGGTCGCAGATCACGACGGCCGCCTGCGAGGCCGCCGGGTTCGTGCCCGAGCAGGCGCACAGCGCCTCCGGCTGGACGGCGATCCTGGCCATGGTCGAGGCGGGCATGGGCGTGGCGCTGGTCCCGCGCATGGCGTCGGCGGAACGCCGCAGCCGGGGCGGTGTGGTGATGCGGGCGCTCGACGCCGACCAGCCGCGCCGTCATGTGGTGGCGGCGGTGCGACGGGGCGCCGAGCGGGGCCCCGCGGTGGCCAGGGTTCTCGCCGCGCTCACCACGACCGCCGAATCATTCACTTCCACTGAATGAACAGTGCAAAAACTTTCGCTGGACCTGATGGTTCTTCCGCCGTGACAGTAGGCGCATGACCTTCGACCAGAATGAGAACCACCACGAGGACCCCCACGCCAACGACGCGGCCCCGTACAGCGGCGGTGACCCGTACGCCGACTACCGGACCACCGGCCTCCCCTTCACCGAGCTCGTCGACCTCGCCGACCGCCGCCTCGGCGCGGGCGTGATCGCCGCCAACGACGAGTTCTTCGCCCAGCGCGAGAATCTCCTGCTCCGGGAGCGCGCGGTCTTCGACCCCGAGCACTTCGGACACAAGGGCAAGATCATGGACGGCTGGGAGACCCGCCGCCGGCGCGGCGCGGACGCGGAGCACCCGTTTCCGGCCCCCGACGAGCACGACTGGGCGCTGATCCGCCTCGGCGCGCCCGGCATCATCCGCGGCATCGTCGTCGACACCGCCCACTTCCGCGGCAACTACCCGCAGCGCGTCTCGGTCCAGGCCACCTCGGTCGAGGGCTCGCCCGGCCCCGCCGAACTCCTCGCCGACGACGTGAAGTGGGAGGAGATCGTCCCGCCGACCCCCGTACGCGGCCACGCCGCCAACGGCTTCGAGATCACCGGCGGCCGCCGCTACACCCACGTACGCCTGTGCCAGCACCCCGACGGCGGCATCGCCCGCCTCCGCGTCCACGGCGAGGTCCTCCCCGACCCGTCCTGGCTCGCCACGCTCGGCACGTTCGACCTGATCTCGGTCCTGAACGGCGGCAGCTACGAGGACGCCTCCGACCGCTTCTACTCCTCGCCGACCCAGATCATCCTGCCCGGCACCTCCCGCAAGATGGACGACGGCTGGGAGAACCGCCGCCGCCGGGTCCGCGACACGAACGACTGGGTGCGTTTCCGTCTGCCCGCCCAGGGCGCGGTCCGCGCGATCGAGATCGACACGGCCTACCTCAAGGGAAATTCGGCCGGCTGGATCGCCCTCCAGGGCCGCAACGGCGAGAGAGGCGAATGGTTCGAGATTATCCCCCGCACCCGGCTCCAGCCCGACACCCCGCACCGCTTCCCGCTCCGCGCCCAGGCGATCGTCACCCATGTCCGCCTCGACGCCTTCCCGGACGGCGGCGTCGCCCGCATGCGCCTGCACGGCAGCCTGACGGAATCCGGCGCGACCGAACTCGCCCGCCGCTACGAGGAGTCGGGCGCCTAACCGGCCCCCGGGCGCCCCTGCTCCCGCCCGTCGGACGGCTGCGCGACGGCGCCCGTCCGACGGGCGGTATCCAGCACCACGCGGCCCGGAGCACGAAGAAGGGGCGCCCCCGTCACGGGAGGCGCCCCTCACTGCTTCACCGTCCGGCGCGTTACGCCGTCGCCGCCGCCGCGTCGGCCGTGCGGGCCTTCAGCGCGCGTTCCACGCCCGCGCGGGACTCCGACACCAGGCGGCGCAGGGCCGCGCCCGGCTCCGCCGTGGCGAACCAGGCGTCCGTGGCGTCCAGGGTGGCCTGCGAGACCTGGAGGGCCGGGTAGAGGCCGATCGCGACCTGCTGGGCCATCTCGTGGCTGCGCGAGTCCCAGACGTCCTTGACCGTGGCGAAGAACTTCTCCGCGTAAGGGGCCAGCAGTTCGCGCTGGTCGGTCTGGACGAAGCCGATGATGACCGCCTCCTGGAGGGAGTTCGGCAGCTTGTCGGACTCGACGACCGAGGCCCACGCCTCCGCCTTCGCCTCCTCGGTGGGGCGTGCCGCGCGGGCGGTCGCCGCGTGGCGCTCGCCCGCCGCCGTCTTGTCACGCTCGTACTCGCCGGCGATCTCGTCCTCTTCGAGGAGACCGGCCGCGGCGAGCCGCTCGACGAACGCCCAGCGCAGCTCGGTGTCGACGGCCAGACCCTCGATGGTCTCCCGGCCGTCGAGCAGCGACTGGAGCAGGTCCGTCTGCTGCGGGGTGCGGGCCGTCGCCGCGAAGGCGCGGGCCCAGGCCAGCTGGTGGTCGCTGCCCGGCTCCGCCGCGCGCAGGTGCGCGAGCGTGGCCTCGGTCCACCGGGTCAGCCCGGCCTCCCGCCACTCCGGCGCCGCGTACAGGTCCAGCGCCAGCTTGACCTGGCGGTGCAGCGACTGGACGACGCCGATGTCCGACTCCTTGCCGATGCCGGAGAGCACCAGGGCCAGGTAGTCGCGGGTGGCCAGCTCGCCGTCGCGGGTCATGTCCCAGGCGGAGGCCCAGCACAGGGCGCGGGGGAGGGACTCGGTGAAGTCGCCGAGGTGCTCGGTGACGACCCGCAGCGACTCCTCGTCGAGCCGGACCTTCGCGTACGAGAGGTCGTCGTCGTTGAGCAGGATCACCGCGGGACGGGCGGTGCCGGCCGGGAACGGCACGGTCGTGCGCGCCCCGTCGACGTCCAGCTCGATCCGGTCCGTACGGACCAGCTTGCCGGAGCCGTCGAGTTCGTAGCAGCCGATGGCGATGCGGTGCGGCCGCAGCGTTGGCTCGCCCTTCGCGCCGGCCGGGAGGGCCGGGGCCTCCTGGAGCACGGTGAACGACGTGACGTGGCCGTTCTCGTCCGTGGTGATCTCCGGGCGCAGGATGTTGATGCCCGCCGTCTCCAGCCATGCCTTCGACCAGGCCTTCAGGTCGCGGCCGGAGGTCTCCTCCAGCGCGCCCAGCAGGTCGGACAGCCGGGTGTTGCCGAACGCGTGCGCCTTGAAGTACGCCTGGACGCCCTTGAAGAACTCGTCCATGCCGACGTACGCCACCAGCTGCTTCAGGACCGAGGCGCCCTTGGCGTAGGTGATCCCGTCGAAGTTGACCAGCACGTCGTCCAGGTCACGGATGTCCGCCATGATCGGGTGTGTGGAGGGCAGCTGGTCCTGGCGGTACGCCCACGTCTTCATGGAGTTGGCGAACGTGGTCCAGGAGTGCGGCCACTTCGACCCCTCGGCGTACGCCTGGCAGGCGATCGAGGTGTACGTGGCGAACGACTCGTTCAGCCAGAGGTCGTTCCACCACTCCATGGTGACCAGGTCGCCGAACCACATGTGGGCCAGCTCGTGGAGGATGGTCTCGGCCCGCGTCTCGTACGCGGCGTCCGTGACCTTCGAACGGAACACGTACTGGTCGCGGATGGTGACCGCGCCCGCGTTCTCCATCGCGCCGGCGTTGAACTCCGGGACGAAGAGCTGGTCGTACTTGGCGAACGGGTAGTCGTAGTCGAACTTCTCCTGGAACCAGTCGAAGCCCTGCCGGGTGACGTCGAAGATCGCGTCCGCGTCGAGGAACTCGGCCAGCGACGGACGGCAGTAGATGCCGAGCGGGACGGACCGGCCGTCCTTCTCGTAGCTGCTGTGCACCGAGTGGTACGGGCCGACGATCAGGGCCGTGATGTACGACGAGATGCGCGGCGTCGGCTCGAAGGACCAGACGTTGTTCTTCGGCTCGGGCGTCGGAGAGTTCGAGATGACCGTCCAGCCCTCGGGAGCCGTCACGGTGAACCGGAACGTCGCCTTCAGGTCCGGCTGCTCGAAGCTCGCGAAGACCCGGCGGGCGTCCGGCACCTCGAACTGGGTGTAGAGGTACGCCTGCTGGTCGACCGGGTCGACGAAGCGGTGCAGGCCCTCGCCCGTGTTGGTGTACGCGCAGTCGGCGACGACCCTCAGCTCGTTGGAGCCCGCGACCAGGTGCGGCAGCGCGATGCGCGAGTCGCGGAACACGGCCGCGACGTCCAGCGACCTGCCGTTCAGCTCGACCTCGTGCACGGCCGGGGCGACCAGGTCGATGAAGGTCTCCGCACCGGCTTCGGCGGAGTCGAAGCGCACGGTGGTCACGGACCGGTAGGTGCCGCCCTCCTGCGCTCCGGAGAGGTCGAGATCGATCTCGTACGCGTCCACGGTCAGCAGGCGCGCCCGCTCCTGTGCCTCTTCGCGGGTCAGATTCGTGCCAGGCACGCGGTCATCTCCTTGGTATGTGACGTTTCCGGTCATCCTTCCACGTCGTGCACCGGAGTGGGGTGGCTACGGGTTGGCTACTGCGGTAGCATCGAGGGTATGAAGATCAGTGTGAGTCTTCCGCAGGAGGATGTCGCCTTCGTCGACGAGTACGCCGTGAAGACCGAGGCCGATTCCCGGTCCGCGGTGATTCACGCCGCGATCGAGCTGTTGCGTGCCGCCGGCCTGGAGGCGGAGTACACGGAGGCGTTCGAGGAGTGGGACGCGAGCGAGGACGCCGAGCTCTGGGACCGCACGGTCGGGGACGGAATCGCCGATGCGTAGGGGAGACATCCACCTGGTCGATCTGGAGCCGGCCAGAGGCAGCGAGGCCAACAAGGTCAGGCCGGCCGTGATCGTGTCCAACAACGCCGCCAACCAGTCGGTCGAGCTCAATGGCAGAGGCGTCGTCACCGTCGTGCCCCTGACGTCGAACACCACCCGTGTTCTCACGTTCCAGGTCCTTCTCCGAGCCGACGAATGTCGTCTGCCGAAGGATTCGAAGGTCCAGTGCGAGCAGGTCCGGGCAGTCACCCCGGACCGCGTCCTGAAGCGGGTCGGCACCGTCCCCCGCCAGCGTCTGGCCGAGATCGACGCCGCCCTGCGACGCCACCTCGCCCTCTGACGCACACCGAGGACATGCGAAAGGGCGGCCACCGCACCCGGTGGCCGCCCTTTCCCGTGTCCGTCCGGCGTCAGCCGTTCAGCTCCGCCGCGACCAGCTCCGCGATCTGCACCGCGTTCAGCGCCGCGCCCTTGCGCAGGTTGTCGCCGGAGACGAAGAGCGCGAGGCCGTTCTCCACGGTCTCGTCGGCCCGGATCCGGCCGACGAACGAGACGTCCTTGCCGGCCGCCTGGAGCGGGGTGGGGATCTCGGAGACCTCGACGCCCGGCGCGTCCTTCAGCAGCTCGTAGGCGCGCTCGACGCCGATCGGACGGGCGAAACGGGCGTTGATCTGGAGCGAGTGGCCGGTGAAGACCGGCACCCGGACGCAGGTGCCGGACACCTTCAGCTCCGGGATCTCCAGGATCTTGCGGGACTCGTTGCGGAGCTTCTGCTCCTCGTCGGTCTCGAAGGAGCCGTCGTCCACGATCGCCCCGGCCAGCGGCAGCACGTTGAAGGCGATCGGACGCTTGTAGACGCCCGGCTCGGGGAACTCGACGGCCCCGCCGTCGTGGGTGAGCCGGTCGGCCTCGGCGACGACCTTGGCCGCCTGGCCGTGCAGCTCGGCGACACCGGCCAGCCCGGAGCCGGACACCGCCTGGTAGCTGGCGACGACCAGTGCGTCGAGCCCGGCCTCGTCGTGCAGCGGGCGCAGCACGGGCATGGCGGCCATCGTGGTGCAGTTCGGATTGGCGATGATGCCCTTGGGCCGGTCGGCGATCGCGTGCGGGTTGACCTCGGATACGACGAGGGGGACCTCGGGGTCCTTGCGCCAGGCGGAGGAGTTGTCGATCACGACGGCACCCTGCGAGGCGACCTTCTCGGCGAGCGCCTTCGACGTGGCGCCACCGGCCGAGAACAGCACGATGTCCAGCCCGGTGTAGTCGGCCGTCGAGGCGTCCTCGACGGTGATCTCCCGGCCTTCCCACTCGATCGTCGAGCCCGCGGACCGCGCGGAGGCGAACAGCCGCAGTTCGTCGGCCGGGAACTTCCGCTCGGCCAGGATGCTGCGCATGACTGTGCCGACCTGACCGGTGGCGCCGACGATTCCGACCTTCACGGGGACTCCTTCGAACGTTCGAACTGAGACGGTTGCCGCTCCATGATGCGTATGTCCACGGCTTTCTTGTCCAATCCATTGTCCGGGGTACGGACAGTGCCCGCCCGGCCGGGCACACGGCAGTGGGGCGGGAGCTCTGCCGAGCGCCCGCCCCACCGTCGTGCCTGTCGTACGGATCACATGGTGACCGTTACTTCGTGACCCTCTCGATCACGACGCTGCCGGTACCGGCCGGGGATCCCTTGCCGTTCACCAGGTGGACCTCGCCGAAGAACTGCCGGCCCTCGGGGGCCGCGGAGGCGACCGAGACCTCGGCACCGATCTGCGCCGAGGCGCCGTTGGCCAGGTTCACGGCCTTCGACTCGTCGACCTTGATCGTGCCGAGCGACGGTGTGTAGTACACGTCGCGGTAGTCGTACGTGGTGGTGCCGGCCGGGACGTCGTAGCCGTCGATCACGACGGTGTACGTGCCGGCGGCCGGCTTCGCCAGGCTGACGGCCTCCTCGGAGCCCGCCGTGGTGGACTTGCCGACCTCGGTGTCACCCCGGTAGACGTACAGGTCCAGGTCCGCGTTGGCGTCCGCCGTGCCGCCGATGTTGACGTCCAGCTTCTCGACGCCCTCACCGATGGTGACGGTGTACTCCTGGGTGTCACCCGTCTTGATCGACGGCTTGTCGACCTTGGCCGAGCCCAGCGAGCCGCCCTTGAGCCTGCCCTCCAGCGGGCCGGCGTTGTTGGTGACCTTCCAGTTCACCGAGGCGGGGGTGCCGATCTTCGCCTCGGCGATGGTCTGCACCGCCGGGTCGAAGGTGGCGCCGAGCAGCGAGACATCCAGCTTGTACGGGTTGTCCAGCAGCGGCGACGTGCGCCGTGCCTCGACCTCGATCTCCCAGACGCCCGGCTGCGGGTCCTTGTACGAGCGCACGTCCGGACGGCAGGTGTTGGCCGGGTTCTCGTAGTTCGGGTAGCAGAACGGCGTTCCGCTGTCCTCCATCTGCACCCCGTACGGGTGGAGGGAGATGAAGCGGGTCTGGCTGCCCGAGCGCAGCGCGCTCATCGCGACCTCAAGGGTCTTGGCGCCCTCCGGCACGGTCACGAAGTACGACGTGGTGCCGTTGCGCTGCACCGAGCCGGACGCCTTGAACGCGTAGCCGGGCTTCACCAGCTTCGTGGAGACGACCACCGTGGTGAGGATCTGCTGGTCCACACCGGCGGTCCTGCTGTCGTCCACCTTCAGGATCGCGCTGTGCACGCCCGCGCTGCCCGGCTTCGCCTGGACCTTGACGGTGACCGGCTTGCCCAGCGGCAGCGAGACGGTGCTCGGGCCGGTCAGCTTGAAGGTGCCGTCGTTGTTCTTCCACGACAGCTTGTGCTTGACGGCCTTGTCCGGACCCGTGGTGCGGGTGATCGTGACGTCGTACGACTTCTTCTGGCCGGCCTTCAGGCCGCCCTCACGGTCGTACAGGCCGGTTCCGAAGCCGGGGGTCTTCAGCGCGAAGTCGATCGCGGTGTCGACCGGGGCCTTCACCGAGTACTCGTGCGCCGGGGTGCCCTGCTTCTCGATCTGCTTCCAGGCGCCGACGATGTCGATCAGACCGGAACCCTGGGCGTGCGCGGGCACACCCTTGATGTGGGTGGCGGTGCTGGTCAGCGCGGAGCGCAGGTCGGCCGGGGGCAGCTCGATGTGCTTCTGCTTCGCGGCGGACAGCAGCAGCGCGGTGGCGCCCGCGGCCTGCGGCGAGGCCATCGAGGTGCCCTGCAGCATGGAGTAGCCGGCCGGGAGCGAGTAGCCCGACTCCTTGACCGGGCCGCCGGGCAGCCAGGTCTGGGTGGTGTTGATGGACGCGCCCGGAGCGGTCAGGATCGGCGCGAAGCCGCCGTCCTCACGCGGACCGCGCGAGGAGAAGGGCAGCATGTCGTACTTCTTGGTGACGTTGGAGCCGTAGTTGGCGGCCCAGGTCTCCTTGGAGATCGACGCGCCGACGGAGATCACGTGGTCGGCGAGGCCGGGGTCACCGATGGTGTTGACGCCCGGACCGTCGTTGCCGGCCGAGATGACCAGCTGGACGCCGTAGATGTCGACGAGCCGCTTGTAGAGCTCGGCGCGGGCGTTGTTGCCGTCGTTGAGCGGCGGCAGGCCGCCGATCGACATGTTGACGACATCGACACCGCGGTTCACGACGAGGTCGATCATGCCCTCGGTGAGCGCGATGTTGGTGCAGCCGCCGTCCCAGGTGCAGGCACGCGAGGAGACGATCTTCGCGCCCGGCGCGGCACCGTTCATCTTGCCGCCGAACAGGCCGTTCGCGGCGGTGATGCCCGCGACGTGGGTGCCGTGCTCGCTCTCGATGACACCGATGTTGACGAAGTCGGAGGTGTCGCCGGCCGCGTTGTAGACGACGTCCTTGCGGGTCTCGACGACGAACGGGATGCGCTCGACGACATCGGTCCGCGGGTCGTCCTTGCCGAAGTAGGAGACCTGGTGCTTCTCCTTGTACGGCTTGAGCACGGCGTCGTCGGAGAAGTCCGCGTTGTTGTTCAGGTCGACACGGGTGGTGCCGGTGACCGGGTCGTAGAGCACCGCCCACACGTCGGTGGTGTCACCGTCGCGGTTCAGGTCGCCCGCCATGTCGCCGCCCTTGGTGGCGGACTCGGCGAACAGCTTGATCCGGTAGTCGCCCTCGGGCGCCTTGTACGTGCTGCCCTTGTACGTGAACGTCGGGCCGGACACGGCGTCCGTCATCCGCAGCCAGGTGCCGTCGCCGTCGCTGACCGGGTCGGTCGCGGTCACCCAGTCGACGATCTTGCGGGCACCGGTGGTGGTCTTCTGCAGCGCCGGGTGACCGAGGTCGACACCCGAGTCGAGAACACCGATGGTCACCCCGCGGCCGTCGGCCTTCGGATGCTGCTGGACGAAGTCGACCGCGCCCGTCTCGAACGACGGGTTGTACGGGTTCTTCGCCGGGGTCTTCTTGCCGGGCGCCGGGTAGGAGCCGGTCGACCTGGTGCTGACCTTGGCGCCGGTCGCCCGGTCCGCGGTCGGCGTCGGGTCGTCCAGCTTGATCTCCTGCTTGAGATCGATGCCGTGGACGGACGGCAGCTTGGCGGCCGCCTTGATGGTCGCCTCGGCGGTCGCGGTGGGCACGGTGGCCCGTACGTAGCCGAGCTTGTCGTACGCGCGTCCCAGCACGGAGCCCTTGACGGCGTCCAGCTGCTTGGCGACCTGCTCGGTCGCACCGGGAGCGGTGGCGACCATCATCGTGACGTTCTTCTCGCCCTTGGCCTTGGCCTTGGCCAGAAGTTGCTCGTCGTTGGTGCCGAGCTTGTTCGCCGTGGCGTCCCCGGCGGCGGCCGACTTGACGGGCGCGGTGTCGGGGGCGTCGGCGGCGAAGACGGGGGCGACACCGGTGGCGGCCAGCGCGGCCACCAGACCGGCGGCAGCCGCGACTCGGGCCGCGCGTCTCGCCCCGGGTATGGAACTGGGGGATTCGGAGGTCATCAGCATCCCTGGATATGAAAGAGAGAGTCCGGAATTCGGTACCGGATGACCGCTCACCCTTTCGTAAATGACAGGGGTTTGTGGAGAGTTGAAGGGGGCGAGATGAGGACATGGCAGAATCCCGCCACCGTTACCGATGCGCCATCAGGGACGAAGTGGTGGATAAGTGGCGCCTGTGACCCGCTCCGCCGTTCTCCGCGGTCCTGCTTTCGCAGTTCCGCATGCGCAACTCCCTCTCCGTGACTTCGTCTCCGCGGTCCGTCCCGGTGGTTTCCGGCCTGGTGGCTCCGCTCGGAGGCCCCGTCCGGACGGGCGGGATCACCACAGGGCGTCGCTCAACGCGGCAGGACCGTCACCTGCGCGGCCGGTTCGCGGTCGGCGGCCGCCATCAGCGCCGTACGCACCACGACCGCCTGCTGCTCGCCCGCGTCGCGGAGCTTTCCCGGCGTGAGGTGGACGACGGTGATGCCCAGCCGCTCCAGGTGCTCCCGCCGGGCGGCGTACGCGGACCACCGGGCCTCGTGCTCCTCCCGGTACCGGCCGTTCCCGGGCCCGCCGCGCCGCGGCGCCCTGGTGTCCAGCTCCACGGCGACCGCCTGCTCGGGCCAGTAGGCGTCCACCCCGCCGAGCAGGGGGCCGCCGGGCAGCCGCAGCTCCACGTTCCACAACGGCTCAGGCAGCTCGTACGTCCGCACCAGGTCGTAGAGCCGGCCCTCGGCCAGCGCCCGGCCCTCGGCGAGGAAGGAGTCGACGGCCGCCACCACCTGGGGTCGCCCCAGCAGCTTGGCGCGGCTCAACTCCCGTACCACCACGGCCGGTTCGCAGTGCCCGCCGCGCACCGCCTCGATGAGCAGCCCGCGTACGGCCAGTGGGTCCCCGAGTCCGGCGATCGCATCCGCTAGTGCCCGCTCCACGGGAGCCACGGGCAGGCCGCGCAACTGCTCGGCGCGGGGCGTTCCGGCGGCGCGCACCAGGCGTACGTACCCGACCGGGCGCAGCCGCCGGGTGCGCGGCACCAGCACGTCGACGGCGTCCGCCGGTGCGGGCGGCGGGGCGGCGGTGAACCCGTGCAGGGCGAGCGCGGCGAGCCCGGTGATCATGGCCGCGCCGTACCCCGACCCCGGGTCCGCCTCCCGGCCCGGCTGCGCCGGTACGCTCCGCCGGCCGGAGGCCGGTGGCCGGCCGGCGTAGAGCAGGGCGGCGCGCAGCCGTTCCTCGCCGGTGGGCGGCTTTGGGTGCAGTACGTACACACCGGGCAGCGGCTGCTGCCACGGCCCGCCGTCCCCGCAGCGCGCGGCGGCCTCCGCGACGGACACCCCCCGCGTCTTCAACTGCGCTGCGGACAGCACGCGTTGGCTGAGATCGGCGGTGCTGCGGGGGTGGCAGGGGGAGGCCGCGGAGGGCGGGGTGTTCTTGGTCATGTTCCGGGGTATCCCGCACGACGTGGCGGCGCTAACCCCTGTTACACGCTCGTCGACAATTCAGGACAACGCCGTCCTAAAGTGCGCGCGTTCGACGACCGAAAAGGCCCGGCCCGCCCCCCTTACGACCGCGCGGGCCGGAGCGCGGGCCGGGGCGCGGGCCGGTGCGGCGCGCTGCGGGACCAGTGCGGCGCGGGCCGGGGCGATACGGGCAGGGACAGTGCTGGGCAGGGGCGACGGGCCAGGACGGTGCCGGGCCGGGGCGATACGGGCCGGTGCGGTGCCGGGCCGGACAAGCCGACCCCGCACCGCCCCTGCCCACTCCGCGTCCTCAGAGCCCGGCCGCCGCCCCGGCCTCCGCCGCGCCCGTGTCGCACGCCTGCGCCCGCAGCGCCCGCGCCAGGTCGTCCCGGGCTTCGAGCACCAGCCTGCGCAGCGCCGGCGCCGCGTCCGCGTGGGCGGACAGCCATTCGTCCGTGGCGGCCAGCGTCGCCGGGTCGTCCTGAAGGGCCGGGAACAGGCCCTTGACCACGATCACCCCGATCTGGATCGACCGCTCGGCCCAGACCCGCTCGATCGCGTCGAAGTACTTGCCCGTGTACGGCGCCAGCAGCTCCCGCTGCGAGGACTGGGCGAAGCCCGCGATCGTCGCCTCGACGAGCGCGTTGGACAGCGCGTCCGACTCCACGACGCCCGCCCACGCCTGCGCCTTGACCGCGGCGGAGGGCCGCGAGGCCAGGCACCGCACCTGGTGCCGCTTGCCGGACGCCGTGTCGTCGCGGGCCAGTTCGGCGTCGATGACCGACTCGTCGGCCACTCCGTGCGAGGCCAGCGGGGACAGGAACGCCCACCGCAGCTCCTGGTCGACGTCGAGCCCGTCGATCCGGGCCGAGCCGTCCAGCAGCCCCGACAGCAGCCGGAAGTCCGCCTCCGCATCGGCGACCGACGCGAAGAACCGCGCCCACGCCAACTGGTGCTCGCTGCCCGGCTCGGCGACCCGCAGCTCCCGCAGCGCGCCCTCGGCCAGCGCTCGGCCGCCCTCCTCGCGCCACCCGGGCGCCGCGTACTGGGTGAGCGCGGTCCGGGTCCAGGCGTGCAGCATCTGGAGCACGCCGATGTCGGACTCCCGGCCGGCGAAGGCCAGCACCAGGGAGGCGAAGTCGCGGGCCGGCATCAGGCCGTCCCGGGTCATGTTCCACAGCGCGGACCAGCACAGCGCCCGTGCCAGGGGGTCGGTCATGTCGCCGAGGTGCGCCCGCAGCGTGGCCAGCGACGCCTCGTCGAAACGGACCTTGCAGTACGTGAGGTCGTCGTCGTTGACCAGGATCAGCTCGGGCCGCTCGGCCCCCGCCAGCTCCGTGACCACCGTGCGCGGCCCGGCCACGTCGACCTCGGCGCGGGCGTAGCGCACCAGGTCGCCGTCGGCGGCGCGCCGGTACAGGCCGACCGCGACCCGGTGCGGCCGAAGCTCCGGGTGCGACTCGGCCGCCTCCTGGAGGACCGCCAGCTCCGTGATCCGGTCCGCCGCGTCGTACGTCACCACCGGGGTCAGCGAGTTGACGCCCGCGGTCTGCAGCCACGACCGCGACCAGGCGGCCATGTCCCGCCCCGAGGTCTCGGTCAGCACCGACAGCAGATCGCCCAGCTGTGTGTTGCCGTAGGCGTGCTTCTTGAAGTAGCGCCGCGCGCCCTCCAGGAACGCCTCCCGCCCCACGTACGCCACCAGCTGCTTCAGCACCGAGGCGCCCTTGGCGTACGTGATGCCGTCGAAGTTCAGCTTGGCGTCCTCCAGGTCACGGATGTCGGCCGTGATCGGGTGGGTGGACGGCAGCTGGTCGGCGCGGTACGCCCAGGACTTGCGGTTGTTGGCGAAGGTGACCCAGCCGTCCTTGAAACGGGTCGACTCGACCATGGCGAAGGCGCCCATGAAGTCGGCGAACGACTCCTTCAGCCACAGGTCGTCCCACCACTGCATGGTGACGAGGTCCCCGAACCACATGTGCGCCATCTCGTGCAGGATGACGTTGGCCCGGCTCTCGTACGCCGCCCGCGTCACCTTGCCGCGGAAGATGTACTCCTCGCGGAACGTGACACAGCCCGGGTTCTCCATCGCGCCGAGGTTGTACTCGGGCACGAACGCCTGGTCGTACTTCCCGAACGGGTACGGGTAGTCGAAGTTGTCGTGGAAGAAGTCCAGGCCCTGCTTGGTGATCAGGAAGATGTCGTCCGCGTCGAAGTGCCGGGCGAGGCCCTTGCGGCACATCGCGCCGAGCGGGATCTCCAGCGTCGTGCCGTCCTCGAAGGTGCGGCTGTAGGAGTCCGTCACGTAGTGGTACGGACCGGCGACGACCGCCGTGATGTACGTGGAGATCGGCTTCGTCTCGGCGAACCGCCGGACCTCGCCGTCCCGGGACTCCTCGGCCCCGTTGCTCCGGACCGTCCAGCCCTCGGGCGCCGTCACCTGGAAGCGGAAGGGGGCCTTCAGGTCGGGCTGCTCGAAGTTCGCGAAGACGCGACGCGAGTCGGCCGGCTCGTACTGCGTGTAGAGGTAGACCTCGCCGTCCTCCGGGTCCACGAACCGGTGCATGCCCTCGCCGGTCCGGCTGTACGCGCACTGCGCGTCGACCACCAGGACGTTCTCGCCCTCCGGCAGCTCGTCCAGCGCCACCCGGGTGCCGTCGAAGACGGTGGCGGGGTCGAGCGGCCGTCCGTTCAGCGTCACCGCGTTCACGGCAGGCGCCACCAGATCCGCGAAGGTCGACGCCCCCGCCCGCGCGTTGCGGAAGCGGATCGTGGTCACCGAGCGGAAGGTCCGCGGGCCGGAGGCGGTGTCCCCGTCCCCGTCGGGCCCGCCGACGGCGGACCGCAGATCGAGATCGATCTCGTAGCCGTCGACGCTGAGCAGCTCGGCCCGCTCGCGGGCCTCGTCGCGGGACAGGTTCTCACCGGGCACGGGCACACTCCTTTGTGTCACGTTCGAATACTTTGATCCTCCCATGCCGCCACTCGGCCCGGCGTACGGGAATGGCGGGTGCCTCCAAGAACGTTCTGCGCACAGACGCGATCGCCCTTACGAGGAGAGACGATGCCCGACAACAGCACGGCGACGACCGGGAAGACCCCTGTCGACTTCTGGTTCGACCCGCTCTGCCCCTGGGCGTGGATGACCTCCCGCTGGATGCTGGAGGTGGAGAAGGTCCGCGATGTCGAGGTCCGCTGGCACGTGATGAGCCTGTCCGTCCTCAACGAGGACAGGCTCGACGAGCTGCCCGAGGAGTACCGGGAGCTGCTGGAGAAGGGCTGGGGCCCGGTCCGCGTCGTCGTCGCCGCCCAGCAGAAGCACGGCGACGAGGTCGTCGGCCCGCTCTACACCGCGCTCGGCACCCGTTTCCACAACCGGGGCGAGGGCGCCACGCGCGAGGCGGTCGTGGCCGCGCTCCAGGACGTCGGCCTGCCGGTCGAGCTGGCGGACTTCGCGGACTCCGACGCGTACGACACCGAGCTGCGCGCCTCCCACAAGGAGGGCATCGACAAGGTCGGCCAGGACGTCGGCACCCCGGTCATCGCCGTCCCGGGCGCGGACGGCGAGCAGATCGCCTTCTTCGGTCCGGTCGTCACCCCCGCCCCGAAGGGCGAGGAAGCGGCGAAGCTGTGGGACGGCACGCTGCTGGTCGCGTCGATCCCCGGCTTCTACGAGATCAAGCGGACCCGGACCCAGGGCCCGATCTTCGACTGACCCGTACGGGGCGGTGCGGTGCCGGGCGGCCGTCCGGCACCGCACCGTGCTCGTCCTTGTCCACGTCTTTGTCCTCGACGATGTCGAAATCGCCCAGATGCAGCGGGGCTCGCGGACCGGGTTCCTGCCTCCCGAGCAGGGGCGGCAGGAGATCGCCCATCCCCTTCGGCCAGACCGTCTCCCGGGTGGTCGCCAGCTCGTCCACCGTCCACCACCGATGGCCGTAGCGGGCCTCGTCGGTCTCCACCCGCATCGCCGCCACCTCGGCGGCGGTCACGTGGACCACGCGGTACTCCTCGTACTGGTCGAAGCCCTGGCCGTCCACGCCGAACAACGTCCGCCGCGTCCACACCACCGGCCCCAGCCGGTCGGCCGGCAGGCTCAGTGCGGTCTCCTCCCGTACCTCGCGCAACGCGGTCCGCACGCAGTCCTCGCCGTCCTCGACCCCGCCGCCGACGGTGAACCACCACCGGGCGCCTTCCCGCCTCGGGTCCCTGCCGCACAACAGCAGCAGTCGTTCATGCCCGTCGATCAGCAGCACCCGCGACGTCCACCGCTTCCGAAGTCCCATGGACCGCAAGGCTATCCGCCGCCTCCGTGGAGCCCGCGGCCCGGCGACCGGCCGCGGTCAGGGCCAGGGTGACCGTGATCGAGGCCGCCGCCATCACGGTCATCGCCGTCGCGGGGGACGTCCACTGGGCGACGGTGCCGGCCAGCGCCGCCGCGACGCCCTGCATGGTGAGCATCCCGGCCCCCGTCCGGGCGACCACCCCCGAGCGCGCCCGGGCGGACCTGACGGTGGCGCTCGGCGGCGGCCCCCTCCCGCCGCTCCTGGACCGCGACGACCTGGCCCGGCGGGCCGCCGACGTCCTGCACTGGGTCTGGCTGCGCACCGTCCTGCCGGACTGGCCGCGCCGCCGCCGGATCATCGAGGCGGACATCGTCGCGCGGACCGGACAGCTGAGCCAGGGCGGCTGGGCGGCCGCCCTGGGCGGCCTGTGCCCCGGAATGCGATGGCTGGGCGGGAGCCGGCTCCGGATCAACGCGCACGACTATCCCCCGAAGCAACTCTCGGGCGTACGGCTGCTGTTCGTCCCGGTCACCCAGCGCTCCGGCTGGGCCTCCTGGGACGACGCGGCCGAGCGCTACGCACTCGTCTACCCCTGTTCGGGCACCCTCGCCGACGCGGACGGGCCCGGGTCCCGGACAGCCTGTCCCGCCTCCTCGGCCCGGGGCGGGCATCGGTCCTGGTCCTCCTCTCCAGCCCGAAGAGCACCACCCAACTGGCCGCCCTGACCGACCAGGCCCTCGGCTCGGTCGGCCGTCACCTCAAGATCCTCCTGGACGCGGGCCTGGCGGGTCGCCGCCGAGCAGGCCGCTCCGTCCTCTACTTCCGGACGGAGGCGGGGGACGTACTGGTGGGGGCCCAGGGGGGAGGGTGAGGGGACGCGGGGCCACTCCGCACCCGGCGAACGTATGGGACCGCAGCCCCGTCGGGTGTCACTCCTCGAACCCGACGGCTCCGCGGGCGGGTCGTCCGGTCCCGGCCGTGTCCAGCAGCGCGGCCACCGGTGACATCGGCTCCCACTCGGGCGCGTGCCCGGTCAGGCGCTCGGCGACGCGGGCCCAGGCCGCCCCGTCCGTGCCGAGCCGGGAGCGTACGAGCTCCGCGAGGCCGGCCCGGGCGGCGGCGGCCTCGGGCGGGGCGTCCGTGCGGCGGGCGGTTCCGCTCAGGTAGGCGAGGATCCGGGCGGCCGGGGCCGCCGACCACAACAGGTCCGCGCCGCTCAGCAGGCCCGCCGCGAGCAGGCCGTCCAGCTGGGTGGCCGGTGCGCAGTGGAACGGGCCGCCGAGCCCGTACCGGGCCCGCTCCCGGGTCAGCCGCACGCTCCCGGACAGGCCGTCGGGTCCCGGCTCGGGCAGCAGCGCCGCGTGCCGCAGCCGGACCTCCTCCGGCACCTCGTCCAGGCGGACCACGTCGGACCAGTACGCGAACGGGTCCTCGGCGTGGGCGGCTTCGAGGGCCGCCCAGTCCACGGCCTCGCCCGGCGGCAGCGACTCGACGACGTCGCGCGCGAACGCGGCGTGCCGGGCGCGCCGCAGCTTCGCGACGAGCTTGCCCGGTGCCAGTTCGCGGTCGAGCCGGGCGCGGAGCACGCCGGCGGGGCCCGCGGCGGCCAGCGCCTTCGCGCACACGGTGGCGACGGCCCGCCCCAGCAGGTCCGAGCCCGCGACACGGGCCAGCCGGTCGGCGCCACCGTGCTCCAGCAGCCGCAGACAGCCGAGGAGTTGATGGGCGACGTCGAGCTTCGTGCCTTCCTTGGCGAGCAGCTCCTCGACGAGGTCGGGTTCGGCGGAACAGAGCCACATCAGGCCCCCGGCAGGGCGGGCGGAGCCGCGGGCGCGCCAGTCGGCCAGCACCCGGCCGCCCAGCGACGTGCTCCCCGCGACCGGCCGTGAGCGGGTCACGATCCGGTGGACGGTGCGCCGGGGGCTCCCCTGCCGCAGCAGAGCGAGGTCCACGTCGGGGTCGTCGAGGTCGACGAGGCGTTCCACCGATCCGCTCCGCCCCATCCAGCGGGCCTGCTCGGCGAGGACGCGCAGCGCGTCGCGGTCGCGTCCGGCGAGCAGCCGGTCGAAGGCCCGGCGCGGCGTGCGGTCGTACCGCAGCAGATACGCGGCCAGGAGCCAGGGCCCGTCGGGGCCGAGCCGGGGCAGCACGGCATCGACGACCTCGGCGTCCGCCAGACAGAGCAGGGTGCCCTCCGGCCATGTCCACAGGTGGTTGCCGCGCTCCAGGAGCTTGATCGCCTCGTCGGGTGTGCCCGGTCCGGGCTTCGGTACGAGCGGCCCGCCGCCCCTCGCCGGGACGGCTCCACCCGGCCGCGACTGCGCGCGCCGCAGCAGCTCCGCCCAGGTCAGCCCCTCCGCGGCGGCTTCGGACTCCGTCACCGTCGCGGCCAGACGGAGCCACGCGTCGGGGTCGGTGCCGAGCTCGGCGCGCAGCCGTCGGGCGAGCGCGGACCGCCAGGCCTCCGCGAAGGCCAGCCGCCGCCAGTCGTGCGGCAGCGCGAGCAGCCGGTGCGCGGGCAGCAGGGCGATCAGTTCGTCTGCGGGCAACACGCCCTGTCGGTAGGCGTGTTCGGTGAGCTGCGCGCCCGATCCGTGCGTCGCCGGGAGCTCGGCGCGCAGCTCGGCGAGGCTGGGCGCGGCGTACGCGAAGCCGTCCTCGGACGCGGGGATGCCCTCGGCGGCGCAGGCGTCGGCGAACCAGCCCGGGGTGGTGAGGCCGGGCGCGTCGCTCCAGTCGTACACGGTCAGCGCGCGCAGGAGTTCCGGAGCGGCGGGCCGTGGCGCGGCGGCGGGGCCGAGGGAGTACAGCAGGTCGAGGGCGGCCAGGGCGTGGACCCGGTCCACTCGGTTCAGGGGTGCCCGGGGCGGCGGCACCGCGGCCGGTGGGGCAGGGACGGCGGCCTCCTCGGCGGGGGCCGCTCCCGCCCCGGCGATCAACTCCGCTACCGTGCCGGGGTGTTCGGGCAGCAGGGTGTCGAGCGCCGCCCAGGCGTCCGGTCGTTCGCCCAGGTGGGCCCCGGCCAGTGCGTGCAGTTCGGTGGCGGTCGCCCCGCCGAGCAGGTTCCGTTCGGCGAGCCGGGCGAGCGCGGCCATGGCGTGGACGGCGGGCCGCGCGGTGCGTACCAGCTCGACGGGGTCGAGGAGGCCCGCACCCGCCATGCCCTCCGCCCAGCGGGTCGCGCTGTCGTCGAGCGCCTCCTCGGCCAGGCGTCGCGCGGGTGGTGTGCTGTTGCCCGCGCGGCGTCCGCCGGCCCGCCACGGCTCGTTGAGGACGCTCAGCCGGAACGCCAGGCGCTGCGTGTCGTCCGCCGCCTCGTGGCGGGCCAGCTCCTCGCAGGCCCTGGGCATGAACGGGGCCGCGGCGTGGGTCGCGGCCAGGGCGTCGAGATCGTGTGCGTACGGCTCGGCCAGCAGATCGCGCAGGGTGCTGGTGCCCCGCGCGGTGGCCAGCAGCGCGGGCAGCCGGGCCGGGTCCTCGTACGGCTCGCCCTGCGCCCGCAGCCGGCGCAGGGCGGCGCCTCCCCTGTCGCGTCCCCTGTCGCCGTCCCTGTCGTCGTCCGTGCCGGACAGGGCCCCGGTCACCGCGGTCACGACGGCCCGGCTCAGCCAGGCGGTCGCGGCAGGGTCGGCGAGCAGGGCGCGTACGGCGTCCGGGCCGCCGCGCTCCCAGATCCGCACCAGCGCGTACTGCTGCGCGACCTGACGGAACCCGACCGGCAGCGCGAGGACCACGAGCCTCGGGTCGCCGGAACCGAGCAGCGGCGCCAGCCAGGAGTGCGGCACATCGCCGTGCGGTGCCGTCAGCTCGTCGAGCAGCGCGCCGTCGAGAGGGACGGTGGCGGTCCGGTGCGCGATGGTACGGCGCAGGGACGCGGTGGTGCGCGGGTTGCGGTAGACGGCGGCCGAGACCCGGGCGTCACCGATCGCGGCCAGCCGGGCGAGCACCCGGGTGTCGAGCCGGGGATGGCGGGCCAGCGCGGCGCGGGAACGGCGGTCGCCGTGGTCGAGCACGGCGGCGACGAGGGCGGGCGCGGGCGGTGCCCCACCGGCGAGCAGGTCCGTCGTCGCCCGCTCGGGCAGCGCGGCCAGGGCCGCGGCGGCATCGCACGGCTCGGCGTGCTCCAGGAGCAGACCGAGTGTGGTGTGGACGCTGCGGGGTGCGGGCGCACGGAGCGTGTCGCCGGGCTCCAGGGGCGTCGGCTGCTCGGCGAGCAGCGCGGGCAGGCCGCCCCGGTACCCGGGAAGCGCGTCGTACAGGCCGCGCCACCGGCCCACGTCGGAGCCGAGGTGGCGCCCGGCCAACTCCCGCAGCAGCGCGGCCGCTTGCCCATCGGCCCCGCCGGCCGCGGCGACCTTCGCCGCCACCGTACGCGCGGGCCGCCCCCGCTCCACCGCCCGCAGAGCGGCGCCCTCTTCCTCCTGGCCCGTACCGTCCGCACCCCGGGCAACGTCGAGAATGCCGCGCAGCGTCCGTCCCGCCGCTCCGACCTGCGCCTCTGCCATGAATGCCGTGAACGCCATGGCCGTCATGCTAAGGGCTGTCCCGCAATTCCTGGCGGGCGTGCGACGACAGCTACGGCACCTCGCCGCGTTGTCGGAACATCCACATACATCCAGTATGTGGACGTCCCTCCGCCTTGCGATGCACCGCATCCGACGCCGCACGCTGTTCCACCAGGAATTGCGGGACAGCCCTTGGGGCCTCCCGTTCGGGTCGGCCGGGCTCGTGTGCCCCGGTGCCGCGCCCCGCCCCGCCGCGTTGTCGTCGGTCGCCGACGCGCCTTCCCCCGGGCTCCCGGCTCCGCTCGAACAGGGGAGACCCCGCTGGTTCCCTCCTCCGCCTTGCGACGCACGACACCGGACCCCGCTCCCCGATCCGGCACGACCCGATCCGGCTCGATCCGGCCCGATCCAAACGGAAGACCCCGGATCCGGTGGCCGATGCCCGACCGGCCGGGCTGCGGCCCGACACGCCGGAAGCGACCGTGGCAGCCACAGGACCGCGGCGACCCCGGCCACGGGCAGGACCCGCACGGGGAGCCGGACTCGTTGAACACGGCGGCCCCGCCCGCAAGGTGCGGGCCTTCGGGGGCCGACGCCACCCGGGGACGGATGCGCTAGACGTCCGCGAGGAGGCGTTCCAGGGGCCGGGGCACGTGCTTGAGGTCCAGGTGGCCGATCAGCGCCTGCGCGTAGAGCGCCTTGCGGCCGCTGTGTGTGCCCATGAACCGCCGCAGTTGGTGTTCCACGGGGCGTTCCCGTTGTGCCGGCTGGCCCTGGAACGTGAGGAACGGACGGATCTCGCCCTGGGCCTCGATCACCTGCCGTACCTCGTCGGCACCGAGGGCGCGGATCAGCTCGTCCTCCAGATCGGCGACGCACACCTGGAAACCGAGGGCCTCCAGTCCGGCACGGGTGAGGCCGGAGCCGAGCCCGACCCGCTCCAGGTGGCGCCGGAAGTGCCGCTCCTCGCCGATGTCGCAGAGTCCCGCCAGCGGGAGGCCGAGCCCCGGCGGGCCGCACACGTTCAGGAAGCGCCCGATGCTCGTCGCGCCGCCGAGCGGTACGACCGCGACGCCCTCCGCGCCGAGGTCGCGGCAGTGGCGCGTGGCCAGTGCCTCGATCGCGACCTGGTCGCTGCCCCCCTCGACGAGCACGACCGTACGCACACCACCGGCCAGTTCCCGCGCTTCCACGGCTGCCGCGTCCGCCCCCGCCCCGCCGGCCGCCCATGCGACCACTGCCTGACCAAATCGCCTCAACTCATCCACGGGACCTCGCTTTCCGAGGCCATCCTGCACGGCGGGGATCCCGTACGCATACACGTTTCCCCGACAGCGTCCGCCGCCAGGAAGAGTGGGCCCACGCGGTGTGCGTGGCCCCACTCCCCTCGATGGCCGGGATCAGCTCGGCTGGTCTCCGGTGTAGCGGTAGATGCCGCCTGCTGAGTTGACGTGCCATACGGTGCCGTCGGCCGCCGCGCCGATGTCGACGGCGTTACCGGGGATGCCTACCCATGGGTTGGAGTCGTGGCCGGTGTAGCGGTAGATCTGGCCGAGGGAGTTCACGCCCCAGACGTGGGTCCTGGAGCCGACGGAGATGCGGGTCAGGCCGCCCGGGACGGAGACCCAGTCGGTGGAGCCCTGGTCTCCGGTGTAGCGGTAGATGCCGCCTGCTGAGTTGACGTGCCATACGGTGCCGTCGGCCGCTACGCCGATGTCGACGGCCTTGCCGGGGATGCCTACCCACGGGTTGGAGTCGTGGCCGGTGTAGCGGTAGATCTGGCCCAGGGAGTTCACGCCCCAGACGTGAGTCCTGGACCCGACCGAGATCGAAGTGAGACCACCGGAGACGTTCTTCCAGTCAGCCATTTTCCTGTCCCCTTACCTCGAACCTTGCGAGGGGAATTTTGCTGCTCGGAGAGATCACCCAAACGGCCTGATATGCCGATTGGCTACAGAGACAAACCAAAAATCGCCGTTTGACTCCCTTCGCCCCTCTGCCTGCCGGGGATGTGGCTCACCCGCCTCGCCACCAGGAGACCGAATCCGCTGTAACCCACAAGGGAACAGGGGCGGTGTTCCGGTCCCGAGTGCGTGACGTCCGGTGTACCTACGCGCCGAGCCACTCCGCGACCTCGACCACGTCCCCGACGCTCACCACGCCCTCGCAGACCACCGCGTTCTTCGCGCCGAAGCTGACCTTGTTGTTGAACTCCGGTTCGCGGCGGTACGTCGACAGGGTGCGGATCGGTTCCGGACCGGCGCGGTGGCCGGTGGCCTGGTCGACCATGGGGACGGCGCAGCGCGTCGCCCGGGTCGAGTGGGCCAGTTCCACCGTGCCGAGGAGCATCCGGCGCACCCGGTCCTCGAAGTGGGGCTCGTCGTCGCCGGTCAGGACGATGTTGGGGCGGAAGCGGTTCATCGGGACGGTCTTCGCGTCGCCCCGGGCGGTGATGCGGGCGTTGAGGCCGTCCAGGGAGGCCGTCGAGGTGACCAGCACCGCGTGCGCGTCCGCGAAGTTGACCTTGCCGGGGGTGTCGCCCCAGCCGTCCCGGTCGAAGCCGGGAAGCACCCGCACCAGACGGGACTTCACGCCGAGCGCGTCGGAGAACCACTCCGCGACCTTGTCCCCCTGGTCGGCGGCCATGCCGAGGGGGCGGTCGAACATGCTGACGTCACGGCGCGCGCCGTCGCGGTCCACGTCCAGGCGCAACGGCTCGACGCCCTCGGCGGTCAGGGCCAGCGCCGCCCCGCCGTCCAGGACCCCGACCCTGATCGCGGCCATCGCGGGGTGTGTGCGCTGGCTGCGGAAGGAGCCGTCGGCCGCGTCCACCACCATGAACGTACGGTCGTGTGCCAGCCCCGTGCCGAGGACCTGCGCGGAGTCGACCGTGGTCCCGGCGCAGCCCTTGACCGGGTAGTAGGCCAGTTCGCGGACGGTGATCGTCATGGTGTCCCCTCCGGGGCAGCCGCTTCGAGGGCGTCGACGCTGCCGGACATGATGGTGCGGATGTGTCGGGTGAGGTGATCGGTGGGCCAGTCCCACCAGGCGACGGCGAGGAGCCGGGCGACGGTCTCCTCGTCGTAGCGGGTACGGATCAGCCGGGCCGGGTTGCCGCCGACGATGCCGTAGTCGGGTACGTCCGAGGTGACGACCGAGCCGGCGCCGATGATCGCACCGTGTCCGATGCGTACGCCGGGCATCACCATGGCGTCGTAGCCGAACCAGACGTCGTTTCCCACGACCGTGTCGCCCCGGCCCGGCAGCCCGGTGAGCAGGTCGAAGTGCTCGGCCCAGGAGCCGCCCATGGAGGGGAACGGGAAGGTGGACGGGCCGTCCATCCGGTGGTTGGCGCCGTTCATGATGAACCGCGTCCCGGTCCCCAGTGCGCAGAACTTCCCGATGACGAGCTTCTCCGGGCCGTAGTGGTACAGCACGTTGCGCGTCTCGAACGCGGTCGCGTCGTCCGGGTCGTCGTAGTACGAGAAGTCTCCGACCTCGATCAGCTCGGACTTCACCAGAGGCTTCAGCAGTACGACCCGGGGCTGGCCGGGCATCGGGTGCAGAACAGTGGGGTCGGCGGGGGCCGGGCTCGTGTCCATGGCGCTCATCATCGCATCCACCTCGCATGATGTAGGTTCCTTTTGGGAACTCATTGGGCCGGAGAGAGGGAAGCCATGACGGACGCGCGGTGGGCCGAGGTCGACGACTACTTCAACGGACTGCTGGTGGGCCCGGACGAAGCCCTGGACGCGGCCGTGGAGGCCAGTGACGGGGCGGGTCTTCCGGCGATCCAGGTCGCGGCCAACCAGGGCAAGCTGCTGAACCTGCTGGCCCGGCTCCAGGGTGCGCGCACCGTGCTGGAGATCGGCACCCTGGGCGGCTACAGCACCATCTGGCTGGCCCGCGCGCTGCCGGAGGGCGGCAGGGTCGTCACGCTGGAGGCCGATCCGGCGTACGCGGAGGTGGCGCGGGCCAACATCGAGCGGGCGGGGCTCGCGGACGTCGTCGAGATCCGGGTCGGCCGGGCGCTCGACACGCTGCCGGAGATCGCGGAGGAGGGGTACGGGCCGTTCGATGTGGTGTTCATCGACGCCGACAAGCCGAGCAACCCCGACTACCTCGCCTGGTCCCTGAAGCTGACCCGGCCCGGGAGCCTGATCGTCGCCGACAACGTCGTGCGCGACGGAGAGGTGGTCGACGGCACCAGCGCCGACCCGAAGGTGCAGGGTGTGCGCCGGTTCACCGAACTCGTAGCCGCCGAGCCGACGTTGAGCGCGACCGCGCTGCAGACCGTCGGGAGCAAGGGGTACGACGGGCTGATGATGGCGCTGGTCACCGGCTGACGACCGCACAGGTCCGCCCGGACACGGGACCCCTCGTCCCGCTCCTCTTGCCGCCCTTTCCCGACTGCGGTGAAGCGGGGGCAGAATGCGCTCATGGATGCTGGAATCGCCGCGCTGCTCGGTGCCGCCGTCGGCTCGCTCGCCACCCTCGGCGCGGCGCTCGTGAACGGGCGTGCCGTGGCACGCTCGCAGTACGCCCAGTGGCGCAGGCAGCACCGCAGGGACGCCTACGCGGACTACCTCGGCGCTCTGCACGATCGCGACCTGGCCATGGACGCCGTCTTCGACGTACTCCGGCCGGACAGTCCTGACCTGCGGGAGGTCGACGAGAAGGTGCAGCACTTCGTCACCCTGGCACGTGAGGTGCACCGTGTGGCCGAAGTCGTCATCATCGAAGGGCCGCTTCCCATGGTGCAGGAAGCCGACCGGGTGGCCCGGGCATCCGGTGACCTCTCCGACGTGATGCGGCGGATGGTGAGGAACGCTCACGCGGGGGACGCCTCTCGCAAGGCAGCGGACACCGCCGGTGCCGCCGAGCGGGAACACGTCCTCTACCAGGCCGTGCAGAGCTTCCGCTCGGCAGCCAGGGACGTTCTCGGCAATCCGGACTGAGCCGGTGTCCCGCGCGGTCGAGTCCGGAGGAACGCCCCCGGGGCCTTCCCTGGGGCCTCCGGGGAAGGCCCCAGGGGGAAGCCTCCAACAGTTGCCGGGCAATACTGTCGTCGGCGAGGTGATCACCCGTCCACGCACCGTCGCAGACTTGCAGGGCGCGGTGCATGCCCTCGCGGCCGCCGCTTCCTCGTCCGTGCCGATCCGTAAGGACCCGAATCCATGAGCGAACACGTCATCGCCCCCAAGAACCGCGGATTCCTCTTCCTCGATTCCCATCCGGCGGGCTGTGAGCGGCTGGTGGAGGAGATGTGGCGGGCAGTCCCCGCCCCGCCCCGGGCGCCCGACCGGGCACCCGTGGCGCTGGTCATCGGCTCCTCCGCCGGGTACGGGCTGGCCGCGACGATCGCGGGTCTCGCCCGTGCCGGGATCCGCGGCATCGGGGTCTGCTTCGAGAAGGCCCCCGGGCGGCGTACGGGTACGGCCGGCTGGTACCGCACGGCCGCGACCGCCGAGCTCGCCCGTCGGCACGGTCACGACATGGTGTTCCTCAACGGGGACGCGTTCTGCGACGAGATGAAGAACCAGGTCGCCCAGGTGCTGGAGGAGCGGTTCGACGGCCGTCTGGACTACCTGATCTACTCGGTGGCCGCCCCGCGCCGTACCGACCCCGTCACCGGAACCACGTACGCCTCCGTCCTCAAGCCCATCGGCGAGGCGTACCGCACCAAGACCCTCGTCTTCGACGACGGCGGCACCGGTGAGGTGCGGGAGGTCGGGACGCAGCCGGCCGACGGCGACGACATCGAGCAGACCGTCGCCGTCATGGGCGGTACCGACTGGGAGCGGTGGATCGACCATCTCGCCGACCGCGGACTGCTCGCCGAGGGATTCACCACCGCGGCCCTCTCGTACATCGGCTCCGCGCTGACGGCGGCGATCTACCGGCAGGGCACCATCGGTGCCGCCAAGTCCCACCTCGAACAGACCGCCCGCACCCTGGACGAGCGGCTCGGCAAGCTGGTCGGCGGGCGCGCGGTCACCTCGGTCAACGCGGCCGCCGTCACCCAGTCCTCGACCGCGATCCCCGGCATCGCCCTGTACGTCGGGCTGCTCCACGGTGTTCTCGGCCGTGCCATGGTCCCGCCGATCGGCCAGCTCACCGACCTGTGGGACCAGCTCACCGGCGCCCGTCCGCTCGACCTCGACGACGAAGGACGGGTGCGCCTGGACACCTGGGAACTCGCCCCTGACGTCCAGGCGGCCGTCACCGAGCGGTGGAACACCGCCACCACCGGGAACATCACCGAGCTCGCCGACCTCGGCTGGTTCCACGCCGAAGTGCAGCGGCTGTACGGATTCGCCGTGCCCGGCATCGACTACGCCGCGCCGGTCGAGACCGACGTCCCCTGGCCGGCCGCCGTCACCCCCTGAGCCGCACCGATGAACGCACCGGCCACCGGGCCGCAGCCAACTGACATGCTTGTGGCGATCATGACGAGCGGTCAGAGAGGCGGGGAGTGTCCGGGGAAAGGACCCGGCCGGCCCGGCCCGCTTGGCTTGCCTGGCCTGGTCTGCGGTCGGCGGGAAAACCCTTGGACGCGGACGATGGACCCGGCCATGATCGGATGCATGGATTTGTACGTGATCAACCCGGTTCGTAGCGGTACGGAGCAGCTCCCGGGAGGGCGGTCGCTGGGCTGGGCCGAGTGGGGGCCCGCGGACGGGGTGCCGGTGCTGTTCTCGCCGGGGGCGGCCACCAGCAGGCACCTCGGGTTCGGCGCCGAGGTGCTGGACGCGCTCGGCGTGCGGCTGATCTCCGTCGACCGCCCCGGCCTGGGCGCCTCCTCGCCCCTGCCCGGCCGCACCTTCGACGACTTCGTCGACGACGTCCGCGCGTTCGCCGGTCTGCGCGGCCTGGGGCGGCCCCTGATGGTCGGCAACTCCCAAGGGGCGCCGTTCGCGCTGGCGTGCGCCGCGGCCGGAGCGGTCCGGGCGCTCGCGGTGGTCTCCGGCGGGGACGAGATCGCCGAGCCGCGGTTCGCCGACGCCCTGCCGGGCGAACTCCGGCGCCTGGTCGACCTCGCCGTCCTCGACCCGGCCGCCGCCGAGCAGGTCTTCGCCGGGTTCAGCTCACAGGCGATGTGGGACATGGTCATGTCCGGCAGCCCGGAGTGCGATCTCGCCGTCTATCAGCAGCCGGCGTTCGCGGCCGCCTACCGGCGCGCGCTCGACGAGGCCTTCGCGCAGGGAGCGGCCGGCTACGCCCGGGACACCGTCCTGGCCATGGGGCGCTGGGGCATCGCACTGACGGACATCGCCGTACCCGTCGACCTCTGGTACGGGGAGAAGGACACCGGCCACTCGCCCGACCAGGGGGCCGGACTGACCGAGCGCATCCCGGGCGCGGTCCGGCACCTGCTGCCGGAGGCCGGTGGGGCGGTGCTCTGGACGCATGCCGAGCAGGTGCTGAGCACGCTGCTGGGGCGCGCCGCGGCAGCCTGACCCCTCGAACACACAGAAGAACCCCCGCCTGCACGTCCAGGCGGGGGTTCTCCCTTCATCCGCCTGCCCGGTGAAGGTTGAGAAGACGATCACGAGGCAGGACGTCCGGGCGTCCTCCGGTCAGGGGGCGAGCAGCAGGACGTCGGCGCGCTCCTTGGCGGCCGCGTAACGCTTCGCCACGTCCTGCCAGTTGACGACGGCCCACATGGCCTCGATGAAGTCGACCTTCTGGTTCTTGTACTGGAGGTAGAAGGCGTGCTCCCAGGCGTCGAAGACCAGGACCGGGACGGAGCCCTGGCCGACGTTGCCCTGGTGGTCGTAGACCTGCTCGACGATCAGCTTGCCGCTGACCGGCTCGTACGCCAGGACGCCCCAGCCGGAGCCCTGCGTGGTGGCCGCGGCCTTCGTCAGCTGGGCCTTGAAGCCGGCGAACGAGCCGAACGACTCGGCGATCGCGTCCGCCAGGTCGCCGACACCGTCCGCGGCGAGCGGCTCGCCGCCGCCGTCACCGGTCATGTTGTGCCAGTAGATGGAGTGCAGGATGTGGCCGGAGAGGTGGAACGCGAGGCTTTTCTGAAGCCCGTTGATCGCCCCCCAGGCCTCCTTGTCGCGGGCCTCCGCCAGCTGCTCCAGGGTGTCGTTCGCACCCTTCACATAGGCGGCGTGGTGCTTGTCGTGGTGGAGCTCGATGATCTGCGGATTGATGACCGGTTCGAGCGCCGCGTAGTCGTACGGGAGTTCCGGAAGCGTGTACGTGGCCATGTGGTCGAACCCTCCAGCTGCTGTCCTGTTGTTATTGCAACCTATATGCAAGAGCAGGCTAACAGCAGGAGGGGTCGAAAATGATCAGCCCTTCGACGTAGGTCCGGGGTCGCGTCCGGGAATGGCAGGCTCAGGCGCGGGCGTGCGTGCGGGCCTGAGCGAGCCGGTTCAGGTGGTCCTCGTACGCCTTCGTGTAGTGCGCCGCGTGCGCCGGGTCCGGTTCGACGATCGAGGTGGGGGCCGTCCACGCGGCCGTGTCCAGCTCCACGCCGAAGCGCTCCGCCGCCGCCAGCACCGCGCCGCGTGCGCCGACCTCGCCCTCCACGATCCGGACCGGCCGGCCCAGCACATCGGCGAACAGCCGCATCCACGCGGGGGAGCGGGTGCCGCCGCCGCACAGGGCGAGGGTGCCGGTGAGGCCCGCGGCCTCCAGACAGTGCCGGGCGGCGAAGCCGATGCCCTCGCAGACGGCGCGGATCAGATCGGCGGGGGTGGTCTCCAGGGACACCCCGGTGAACTCGGCGCGCAGCCTCGGCTCGACGAACGGGGCGCGTTCGCCGGACGGGGCGAAGTAGGGGAGCACCCGGACCCCGTTCGCGCCCGGCGCGGTGGTGGCGAGCAGCGCGTCGACCTCCGCGTGGCGTACGCCGGTGGTGGTCAGCACCCAGTCCAGGGCCGCCGTGCCGACCATCGCGGGCATGGCGCGCAGCCAGTGGCCGGGACGGTCGGTGGAGATGTGCAGGCCGGCCGGTTCGCCGTCCAGGTCGAGCTGTTCGGTGGCCACCAGCGAGGCCAGACAGGTGCCGACGATCAGCAGCCCGTCGCCGGGGCGGGTGACACCCGCGCCCAGCGCGCAGGCCGGCAGGTCGTACGGGCCGTTGGAGATCCGTAATCCGGAGGGGAGCGCGGCGGTGGCCACCGGGTCGCTGACCGGGGCGAGGAGCGGCGCCCGGTGGGCGAGGCCGAGCGCGGCCACCACGTCCGGGGCGTACGCGCGGGTCACCGGGTCCAGGAACGGCATCGACGCGTCGGAGACGTCCGTGGCCCGGACCCCCGTCAGCCGCTGGAACACCATGTCCTTGCAGTACAGGGCGGTCGCCGCGGCGTCGAGCGAGGCCGGTTCGTGCCGGTCGAGCCAGGCCAGCAGCGGGCCGGGGCAACCGGGGAACATCGCGCTGCCGGTGCGCCGGTAGACGGTCTCGAAGACCCCGGACGCCAGCCAGGAGCCGACCAGTTCATGGGCCCGGCCGTCCATCCAGGAGATCGCCTTGCGGACCGGCCGGCCCGCCCCGTCGACCAGCCAGACACCGTCGCCCTGGCCGGTGAGGCCGACGAACCCGGCTCCGTCGGAGCCGAGCGCGTCCAGCACCTCGCGAACCGCGCCGTACACCTCGTCCATGTCCTGCTCCACGGACCCGCCGTGGATCGCGAGCCCCACCGGGCGGGACTCGACGGCCAGCGTGCGGCCGCCCGGGTCGAAGGCGGCGGCCTTCACCACGGACGTGCCGACATCGACGCCGATGTATCTCGTCGTGCCTGCGGTCATCGTCACGGTTCCTCTCACAACGCGTGGGCGAGCGGCTCGTCCCGCACATGGCGCGCCACCTCGGCCGCCGCGATCCGGGCCGCCTTCTCCGCGACAGCCCGGCTGGCCCCCGCCACGTGCGGGGTCATCAGCAGACGCGGGGTACGGAACAGCCGCGAGTCGGGCGGCGGCGGCTCCTGCTCGTACGTGTCGAGCGCCGCGGCCCGCAACTGCCCCGAGTCCAGGGCGTCGCACAGCGCGTCCGTGTCCAGCAGCCCGCCCCGCGCCGCGTTCACCAGCACCGCGCCGCGCGGCAGCATCGCCAGCTCGCGGGCGCCGATGAGGTGCCGGGACTCCGGGGTGAGCCTGGCGTGCAGGGTGAGGACCCGGGAGCGGGACAGCAGCGCCTCCAGCGACGCGGCGCGCATGCCGTGGACGTCGCCGCGCACATAGGGGTCGTACACCTCGACCTCGGCACCGAACGCGGACAGCACCCGGGCCACCCGGCTGCCCACCGCGCCGTACCCGATCAGGCCGACCGGGGTGTCCTCCAGCTCCAGGCCGCAGTTCTCGTACGTGTAGTGGGTGGCGTCCCAGCGGCCGTCCGCGGCGAGGGAACGGTGGGCCTCGGGGATGCGGCGCAGCGCGGAGAGGATCAGCCCGACGGTGAACTCGGCGGTCGCCGCCGCGTTGCGCCCCGGCGCGAAGCACACCCGTACGCCCCGGGCGCGTGCGGCGGCCGCGTTCACATTGACCGGGCCGCCCCGGCAGACCACGATCAGCCGGAGGTCGGGGGCGGCGGCCAGCACCCGCTCGGTGAACGGGCCCATCTGGGTCACGCACACCTCGACCCCGTCCAGGGCGGCGATCAGCGCGTCCTCGACATCACTCGCCTCGTCGACCTCGGCGACCTTGCCGAAGGGCTCCAGGGGCCAGGGCAGGGTGAGTTCGGTGAGCTGCGGCTCCGTGCCGGTCGGGCCGAGCGCCTGGTGCACGGCCTCGGCGAGCAGCGAGTTGCGGACGAAGTGGTCACCGGCGAGCAGAATCCTCGTGGCGGGGCGGACCGTCTGGGGGCGGGTCATCGCAGAGCGTCTCCTGTCTGGGCGTCGAAGACATGGACGTGCCGGGGATCGGCGGTGATGCGTACGGTGTCGTCCCGGTCGAGCCGTACCTCCGGACCGGTCACGACGACCAGCGGCTCCGCCACCCCGTCGAGCGAGAGCGTGGCGATGCCGGATTCCAGCAGGGGCTCATGGGCGGCGACCCGGGCCCGTGCACCAGTGTCGTCCAGGCGCACATCCTCCGGGCGGATGCCGAGCACCACCGCGCGTCCCGCCGCGATCCGGTGCGGTACGGGAACGCGTACGGAGTCCGAGAGGCGCACCGCGCCCGAGCCGGTGGCCGTGCCCGGCAGCAGATTGACGGCCGGCTCCCCGACGAAGTCGGCGACGAACAGGTTCGCCGGGGCGTCGTAGATCTCCTCGGGGGTGCCGAGCTGCTGGATCTCGCCGTCCCGCATCACCGCGATCCGGTCGGCGAGCGACAGCGCCTCCTCCTGGTCGTGGGTGACCAGGATGGTGGTGTGGCCGCTGTCGCGCTGGATCCGTTTCAGCTCGCGCCGGGTGGTGTCCCGCTGGCCGGCGTCGAGATGGGAGAGCGGCTCGTCCAGGAGGAGCACGTCGGGCACCCGGATCAGCGCGCGGGCCAGGGCGACCCGCTGCTTCTGGCCGCTGGAGAGCCCGGCCGGGCGGGCGTCCAGGAGGTCGGTGATCCCGAGCCGTCCGGCCATCGCGGCGACCCGGCGGCCGATCTCGGCCCGGCCGCACCCGCCCCGGGCGGCCAGCCCGAAACCGAGGTTCTCCGCGACCGTCAGCGGCGGGTACAGCGCGTAGTTCTCGAACGCCACCCCGATGTTGCGCTGCCGGGCCGGGAGCGGTACCACCGACGAGCCGCCGATGAGGATGTCGCCGCCGGTGACCGTCTCCAGGCCGGCGATCATCCGCAGGGTGGTGGACTTGCCGCAGCCGGACGGGCCGAGCAGCCCCAGCAGCTCGCCGGAGCGCAGCTCGACGTCGATGGACCGGACGGCCTCGACGGCGGCTCGGCCCCGCCCGGTGTAGGTCTTGCGCAGTGCGCGCAGGGCCAGTTCAGTCATCCCTCACCGCCGCCTCACCCTCACCCGTCATCGCCGTCCCCCGTTCCGGAGTCCCGTCCGGTGGAGCAGACCTCGTAGGGCACCTTGTGCTCGTCGAGCTCGCTCAGCGCCTGCGGGGACGCCCCGTCGTCGACCAGCAGCAGATCGAAGCGGGAGAGCGGGGCCAGCCGGTGCAGGGCGACCCGGCCCAGCTTCGAGTGGTCGAGCAGCAGCACATTGCGGCTCGCCGAGTCGAGCATCGCCCGCTTCACGGCGATGATGTGCTGCTCCTGGTGGTAGGCGAAGCCGCCGGACGCGGCGGAGGTCGAGGTGAAGCAGATGTCGACCTGGAGCGACTGCACCGCCTCCACGCAGGAGACACCGAGGAACGAGGAGTGCAGCGGGTCGAAGTCCCCGCCGAGGCCCATCAGATGGATGCCGCGCTCCTGCGACAGCAGGTTGATCGCCTCCAGGAAGTTGGTGACGACGGTCAGCGGGGTGATGGAGCGCAGCCTGCGCGCTATCTCCAGCGTGGACGTCGAGTCGTCGAGCATCACCGCCATGCCCGGCTCTATGAGCTTCAGGGCCCGCTCGGCGACGGCGGCCTTCTCGGCCCGCATCGTCTTCAGCCGGTAGGAGACGTTCGACTCGAAGACGCCGGACGGCTGGGCGGTGACGCCGCCGCGGAACTTGCGGACGATGCCCTGCCGTTCCAGCTCGTCCAGATCGCGGTGGATGGTCATCAGGCTGACGTCGAAGCGCTCCGCCAGCTCTGCGGCGCTCACCTCGCCCTGCGCGAGGACGTACTCGGCTATGGATGCCTGGCGCGGGGCGGGGCCCCGCTGCGGAACGTTGCTCACGTGCTGATCCTTCGTCCTGGACGTGCCGGCCGGTCGGCCTCGAACAGCAGCAGACTCTCAGGCGGTACGGAGAGCCGGACCGGCCGGTCGGGACTCAGTCCGGCCGCCTCGGCGCGCGGGACGACGAGGGACAGCCGCTGCCCGCCGATCCGCACGGTCACCTCGGTGGCCCGGCCGAGCAGCTCGGTGACATGGACGGCGCCGGTCAGCTCCAGGTCCGGGCGCCCGGTGCCGCCCCCCGCCGGACCCCAAAGGCCGATGTCCCGGGGCCGTACGCCCAGTTGGACGGCGGTCCCGGGCGGTGCGGGCACCGTCAGCGGCAGCTCGTACGCCCCGTCCGGCGACCGGAAGTGCCCCTCGGTCGTCACCGTGCCGGGCAGCAGATTGATCCGCGGCCGGCCGAAGGACCGGGCGACGAAGGTGTCGTACGGGCGGTGCCACAGCTCCTCGCGGGTGCCGGTCTGCACCATCCGGCCGTCCCTGATCACCCCGATCCGGTCGCCGAGCGCCAGCGCCTCCACCGAGTCGTGGGTGACGTACAGCGTGGTCGTGCGCCGGACCGCGCCGATCGCCCGCAGCTCCGCGCGCATCGCCTGCCGCAGCTTCGCGTCCAGATGCGACAGCGGCTCGTCGAGCAGGAACGCCCTGGCCGGCCGGACCAGCACCCGGCCGAGCGCCACCCGCTGCCGCTGACCGTTGGAGAGCCGGCCCACCTGGCGGTCCAGCAGGGCGCCGATGCCCAGGAGCTCGGCGATCTCCCCGATCCGCTCGCGCGCCTCGGACGCGGGGAGGCGGTGGCGCGGCGAGCGGAGCGGGGAGGCGAGGTTGTCGTACGCGGTGCGGTGCGGGTAGAGCGCGTACGACTCGAAGCACATGGCCACGCCCCGGTCGTAGGGCTCCACACCCGCCATGTCCGCCCCGTCCAGCTCGACCGTCCCGGCCTGCGGCTGTTCCAGGCCCGCGATCGTCTTGAGCGTGGTCGTCTTCCCGGCGCCGGACGGGCCGAGCAGACAGAAGAACTCGCCCTCGGCCACCTCCAGGTCCAGGCCGTCGAGCGCGGTGTGCTTCCCGTACCGCTTGCTGACACCGCGCAGCGCGATGGCCGCCCGGCCGGTCATGACTTCACCGCCCCGAACGACAGCCCGCGCACCAGGTACCGCTGGATGGTGAGCGCCAGCAGCAGCGGCGGGACCACCGAGACCAGCGCCGCCGCGGCCGTCAGGTTGTACTTGGGCCGGTCGCCGCCGAGGAAGGACAGCGCCCCGACCGTCACCGTCTGCGCGTTCGACGAGGTGAGGATCAGCGGGAAGACGAAGTTGTTCCACGCGAAGATGAACGCCAGCAGCGAGACGGCCGCGATCCCCGGCTTCACCAGCGGCAGCGCGACCCTGAAGAACGCCTGCTTGCGGGTGTAACCGTCCAGCAGCGCCGCCTGCTCCAGCTCGGGGGAGAGATCGGAGAAGTACGACCGCATGATCCAGACGATCAGCGGCAGCGTCACCAGTTGCAGCACCCACACCATGCCGACGTACGTGTCGAAGAGCCCCAGCCGCTGGTAGAGCACGAACAGCGGGATGATCACGGTGAGTTCGGGCGCGAAGCGGAACGAGAGCAGGGTGAACATCAGGTTCTCCGAGCCGCGGAACCGCCACCGCGCGGCGGCGTACGCGGCGGGCAGCCCGATCACCAGCGACAGCGCGACCGCGCCCAGCGACACGACGAGGCTGTTCACGAAGAACCGGAGGAACGGCACCCCCTGGTCGCCCCCGGCACCCAGCACCGTGCGGTACGAGTCGAGGGTCGGGGTGAACGAGAAGTACGTGCTGAACAGCTCGTTCGTCGGCTTCAGCGACAGGACCACCATCCACGCGACCGGGAACAGCGCGAAGACGAAGTAGCCGATCAGCGCCAGATCCGCGGCGACGGAGAGCACTCTGCGCCTCACCGGTCCGCCTCCGCGCCGACGCGGGGCACCGTGCGCCTCATCCCGGCACCTCCGCCGCCCGGTTCTGGATCCGGCCCAGATAGCGCACCAGCACCATCGTGACCAGGTAGACCACGGCCCAGAGCACGATCATGTAGCTGATCCCGAACGAGTAGCGCTGGAAACGGATCGCCTCCAGATAGGCCCGGATCTGGAGCACCATCGTCGAGTCGCCGGGCCCGCCCTCGGTCAGCGCGTAGATGATGTCGAAGACCTTCAGCGAGTCCATGAACCGGAAGATCACGGCGACCAGCACGTACGGCCAGAGCATCGGCAGCGTCAGCCGCCGGAAGGTGAACCACCAGCCCGCCCCGTCGACCGCCGCCGCCTCGAACGGCGAGGCGGGCAGCGAGCGCAGACCGGCCAGCGCGAGGATCGCGACGAACGGGGTGTAGACCCACACGTCCACCGTGATCGAGGAGAGCAGCGCGCCCGTCGGGGTGTCCGTCCACTGCACACCGCCCAGGCCGAACGGCTCCAGGAGATGGTTGATGACCCCGACCGACGGCTGGAGCATCAGCTTCCACATGATCGCGGCGATCACCGGCGCGATCATCAGCGGCAGGATCAGGATCTTCTCCAGCACCCGCCCGACCCGGCTCGACCGGTGCAGCAGCAGCGCCACGGACACTCCGAGCACCGTCTCGACGGCCGCCGCGCCGACCGCGTACGCGACCGTCACCCGGGCCGAGTCCCAGAACGCCGGCTGGGTGAGGATCCGCCGGTAGTTCCCGATGCCCACCAGGTCGGGCTGCGGCCTGCTCGCCGCGAAGTCGTACAGCGTGTAGTAGAGGCCGAGCCCGAACGGGTAGAGGATCCCGCCGGTCAGCAGCAGCGCGGGCACGATCAGCAGATACGGCCGCAGCGAACGGCGCCACGCCGGAACCGCCCGCACCACCCGCTTCCCGGGCCCCTGGCCGGCGGCCGCCCCGCGGCCGGTCTCCGGCACGGTGGCCGCGCGTCCCGGCACCGGTCAGCCGACCTTCGACGCCAGATCGCCGGCCAGGCCGTTCAGCACCGACGAGGCGTTCTTCCCGCCGTAGATCTCCTGGAGCGCGGCGGCCCAGCTGGTCGTCGCGTCGAAGAACTGCTCCTGCGGGGTGAACTGGATCCTCGTCTCGTCGACGACCGTCTCGAAGGTCTCGATGAACCCGGGGATCGCCCGCATCTTGTCCTTATACGCGGCGTCCCGGCTCACCGACTTCCGCACCGGGTCGATGTGGTTGTGCTCGACCGCGCCCCTGCGCAGGTGCTCCTTGCCGGTCGCCCACTGGAGGAACAGCCAGGCGGCGGACTTGTTGCGGCTGCGGGCGTTCATACCGAGCGACCAGATCCACATGTTCGTGGCGAGCGAGCCGCCCGGGCCCTTCGGGCCGGGGTGGAAGGCGATCTTCCCGGAGGCGGGCGAGGCCCCCTCCACCGCCTGGAAGTACGCGGCGGTGTCCGCGTCGAAGAGCATCCCCGCCTTCTTCGCCCCGAGGTCGCCGGAGCACTGGTACCAGGTGTACGAGGTCCAGGACGGCGGCCCGCCCTTCCTGACCATCTCCGCCCAGTCCCGGGTGAACGCGACCGCCTCCGGGGAGTTCATTGCGGGCTTCACCTTCCCGCCCTCGACGGTGAAGTCCTTCAGGCCGTTGCGGGCGTACATCGTCATGAAGCCGGGATGGATCGTCGCCCAGCTGCGCGAGCCGCGCACCGCGACCCCGTACATCCCGTCGAAGCCCGCGCCCGGCGCCCGGCGGGTGATCGCCCCGGCGATCTCGCGCAGCTCGTCGAAGGTCTCGGCGGGCTTCAGGCCGAGCTTCTTGAACACCTCGGTGTTGTACGCGACGACATTGGTCTCCCAGCCCCACGGCAGCGCGTACTGCCCGCCCTGCCCGAGCGGCGCCCCCGCCTCCAGCGACCACTGGTCGGCCGCGAGCAGGTTGGGGAAGAAGTCCTCCCGGTCCCAGTCGTCCCCGGTGGCCGAGGAGTTGCGCATCCAGGGGCCGAGATCCTCCAGCCAGCCCGGCGGCCCGTACTGCCACACCATGTACGCGCCGAGCATGAACACGTCGTAGGAGGCGCGCCCGCTGGACAGGTCGACGGTGAGCTTGTCGAAGTAGTTGTCCTCCGGGAAGACGTCGTACTCGACCCTGATCCCGGTCTTCTCGGTGAACGCCTTCAGATCGGCGATCAGCGCATCGGTGTACGGGTGCTTGTTGAGCAGCGCCTTGACGGTCCGGCCCTCGGCCCGCTTCCAGTCGAACGGGCCGGTGACGTCGTCGGCCGCGGAGCCGCCGCCCTTCGGACCGCCGTCGCCGAAGCCCGCGCCGCACGCGGTCAGCAGCGGGGCGGCGGACGCGGCCGCGACCGCACCGAGGGCGAGGAACCGTCGCCGGTCGTGCGCGTGCATGTCCATCCGTGACCTCCACGGTCCGGCCGGAGATGGGTGGGGGGGTGCCCGTTCACACGTTGAATCGACTGGTTAACAGAGCTTGGAACAACGAAAGTTGGCCGTCAATCCCTCGCGCAACGGAAATTCTCGGTGCAGAGTGAGAACTTCACAGAGGGGACCGATATGTGGATGGGCATCGATCTCGGCACGCAGAGCGTCCGGGCGGTGGTGGCGGCGGACGACGGCGAGATCCTCGGCAGCGGCTCCGCCCCGCTCACGGGCAGACGTGACGGGGTACGGCATGAGCAGCGGCCCCTCGACTGGTGGACGGCGCTGTGCGCGGCCAGCCGGCAGGCGCTGCGCGACTGCCCCGCGCCGCGTGCGCTGGCCGTCTGCGCCACCTCCGGCACCGTGCTGCTCGGCGACCGGGAGGGGCGGCCGCTGACCCCGGGGGTGATGTACGACGACGGGCGGGCCGTCGCGGAGGCGGCCAGGGCCAAGGCCCCGCCGAGCTGGGCGCTGCCCAAGGTGATGTGGCTGCTGAAGGAGCACGGGCCAGGGGCGGGTGAGGCCGTACGGGTGATGCACCAGGCCGATCTGGTCCTGGCCCGGCTCGCCGGGACGCCGCTGCCCACCGATTCCAGCCATGCCCTGAAGACCGGCTACGACCTGGAGCGGGACGACTGGCCGCGGCGCCGGTTCGGGAAGCTGGGCCTGCCCGACGGGATCTTCCCGGACGTGGTGCGGCCGGGCACGCGGATCGGCGAGGTGGGGCGGGCGGCGGCCGAGGAGACCGGGATCCCGGCGGGCACCGCCGTCGTGGCCGGGATGACGGACGGGTGCGCGGCGCAGCTCGCCTCCGGCTCGCTCGCCGTCGGCTCCTGGAACTCGGTGCTCGGTACGACGCTGGTGCTGAAGGGGGTCACCTCGTCGCCGGTCGAGGACCCGGCCGGGGTCGTCTACAACCACCGCGCGCCGGACGGGAGCTGGTTGCCGGGCGGCGCCTCGGGCGTCGGCGGCGGGGTGCTGACCGCCGCCTTCCCGGACGTGGACCCGATCCGCATGGACGCGCTGGCCCGCGATCACGAACCGGCGCGGGTGGTGGCGTATCCGCTGGTGGCGACGGGGGAGCGGTTCCCCTTCGTGGCGCCGGAGGCCACCGGGTTCCTGCTCGGCGAGCCCGCCTCCGAAGCCGAGCACTGGCTGGCCCTGCTCACCGGCGTGGGCCTGGTCGAACGGCTCTGCTTCGACTACCTCGACCTGCTCGGCGCCCAGCAGTACGACCGGCTCACCTTCACCGGCGGCGCGGCCCGCAGCGGCTACTGGAGCAGACTGCGCGCCGACATCCTGGGCCGGTCCGTGTACATCCCGCAGTACAGCGAGCCCGCCCTCGGCATGGCCGTCCTCGCCGCGTACGGTGCGGGGGCCGGGACCAGCCTGATCAGGACAGCGGGTGCGATGGTGCGGCTGCGCCACGTGCTGCACCCGCACCCGGTGCGCACGGCGTGGTACACCGAGCCGTACCTCACGCTGGTGGACGAACTGGAGCGACGCGGCTGGCTCCCCGGCCCGGTCGCCGCCCACGCCCGCACCCGGGCGGAACGGCCGTGACCACGCGCCACCGCCCGGACCCGAACGGAGAAGCCATGACTGCCCGGACCCGAACGGAGAAGCCATGACTGCCCGGACCCGAACGGAGAAGCCATGACCAGGAGCCCGGCCACCCTGCTGCTCGCCCGCCACGGGCAGACCGTCTGGCACGCGGAGAACCGCTATGCCGGGGTCAGCGACATCGCCCTCACCGACGAGGGCCGCCGCCAGGCCCGGCAGCTGGGCGACTGGGCGCCCCGCAACGGGGTCGACGCGATCTGGACGTCCACGGTCGGCCGGGCGATCGAGACCGCGCAGCCCGCGTGCGAGGCGCTCGGCCTCGTCCCCCGGCGCGAACACGAGCTGCGCGAATGCGACTTCGGCGAGGTGGAGGGGCGCACCCTGGCGGAATTCGCGGCCGAGCAGCCGGAACGGGCCCGGGAGTATCGCGCCGACCCGGTGGCCCACCCCTTTCCGGGGGCCGAGGACCCCCGGGCCGCGGCGGCCCGGGGGACGGCGGCGCTGCGCCGGATCGCGGACGGGCACCCGGGGCAGCGGGTGCTCGTCGTCGCGCACAACACCCTGCTGCGGCTGGTGCTGTGCGAACTGCTGTCGATTCCGCTGGGCTCCTACCGCCGGGTCTTCCCGCAGCTGCGGAACGCGGCGGTGAGCGAGGTGCGGATCGGCGAGGCGGGCGGTGCGCTGCTCTCCCTCAACGTGCCCTGCGCACCGGAGGCACCCGGCGTCAGCCGCTGACGGCCGCCGCCCGGCGCTGGCGTACGACACCGACGGCGCAGAGCACGAGGGTCATGACACCGGTGGCCAGCAGCTGGTCCCGGGTGTCCGGCTGGCGGAGCATCAGGAAGAAGATGCCAGCCATGGCGAGGAGCGCCACCACCGTCAGGAACGGGAAGAACCACATCCGTACCACCAGCAGCTCGGGCGCCACGCGCTCCAGCCGGGCGCGCAGGATCAGATGGGAGACGGCGATGAAGATCCAGACGACCAGGATCACCGCGCCGATCATGTTGAGCAGCCACGGGAACACGTCGTCGGGACGCCAGTAGCTGAGCAGCACGCACAGGAAACCGAACACGGAAGAGACCAGGACCGCGGTGCGCGGGACGCCCGAGGAGATCCGGCCGAGCCGCTTCGGGCCCTGGCCCCGGCCGACCAGTGAACAGGCCATCCGCGAGGCGCCGTAGATGTTGGCGTTCATCGCGGAGAGCAGGGCGACCAGGATGACCACGTTCATGATCTCGGCCGCGCCGTGGATGCCGAGGTGGTCCAGCGCCGCGTAGAACGGGCCGACCTCCACGACCTTCGGGTCGTCCCACGGGACGAGCGTGACGACGACCGCCATCGAGCCGACGTAGAACAGCGCGATCCGCCACATCGCCGTCCGCACCGCACCGGCGACTCCCCGCACCGGGTTCTCGGACTCGGCCGCGGCGATGGTCACGGTCTCCAGACCGCCGTACGCGAAGACGGAGGCGAGCAGCCCGATCACCAGGCCCTCGGCGCCGTTCGGCATGAAGCCGCCCGCACCACTGAGGTTCTCGGTGCCGGGGGCGTCGGTGCCCGGCAGCACCCCGAGGATCGCCAGCACGCCGAGGACCAGGAAGAGCGTGATCGCCACGACCTTGAGGGTGGCGAACCAGAACTCGAACTCGCCGAACTTCTTCACCGAGGCCAGGTTGGTGCCCAGGAAGACCACCATGAACAGCGCGACCCAGGCCCACTCCGGGGTGCCGGGCAGCCAGCCGGTGACGATCTTCGCGGCGCCGATGCCCTCCAGGCCGACGGCGACGCAGAGCAGCACCCAGAACGCCCAGCCGGCGGTGAACCCCGCCCAGGGGCCGATCGCCCGCTCCGCGTGGACGGAGAAGGAGCCGGACGCCGGGTTCGCCGCCGACATCTCGCCGAGCATGCGCATCACGAGCATGACCAGCAGCCCGGAGACGGTGTACGCGATGATGATCGACGGGCCCGCGGCGGCGATGCCCGCGCCCGAGCCGACGAAGAGTCCGGCGCCGATGACCCCGCCCAGGGCGATCATCGACAGATGACGCTGCTTGAGCCCGTGGGTGAGAGCCGAATCGGCCCCGGTGTCGGAGACGGCGGCCGGGGAGCCGGTGGGGGGAGACGCGGAATTCCGAGACATGGACAAGCTCTGTTCGATCGGTGGTACGTGGGGGACGCACGGGTGGTACGTGGGGGGACGTGCGCGCACAGTCTGAGCACGCGTACCGCCGAGTGGGAACCACTGTCCGCTATACGGGCACGATGCTCACACAAGGTGCGCACCCGGACACGTGCGGCGCCCCCGCGGGCCGCGGGCCGGGGCGGCGCCCCGTGTGTCCGCGCCCCGTGTCCGCGCCGGTCCCGGGCGGATGCCGGTGGCGGTCCCGGGGCGCAATCGGCGGCAGGCCCCGGCGGAATCGGCGGCAGGCCCCGGGCGGATTTGGCGGGAACCTACAGTCCGTCCCGGCAGGTCCGGCCCGCCCGGATCCGGGTCGCTCCGTGCCCGGCTCAGTGACGAGCGTCACGCCGCCCCGCCGTTGCGTACCGTTCTTTGTGCGGACCCCACCAACGCCCCGGTCAACGCTTTGTGGGCCACTGATGGTGATCGGTCGTTAACCCGTGGGCTAACGTCGGGCTCAGTCTGTCCCCACCTGTCCTCACCCCCGCGGAGTCCCGATGAGCACTGCTGCCGCCGCCCCTGCCCGCACCGGAGCGGTCCTCGCCGACCTGCTGCCCGCCGCCAGGCACCGTTACGCCGTCGACACGGCCCTGGTCCTCGGTGGCGCCGCGCTCACCGGCATCGCCGCCCAGATCGCCGTGCCGGTCCCCGGCTCCCCGGTCCCGGTCACCGGCCAGACCTTCGCCGCGCTCCTCGTCGGCACCGCGCTCGGCGCCCGCCGCGGCTTCCTCTCCCTCGCGGTGTACGCGCTGGTGGGCATGGCCGGCATGCCGTGGTTCTCCGAGGGCACCTCCGGAATGGGCTTCCCCTCGTTCGGCTACGTCCTCGGCATGCTGCTCGCCGCCTCCGTGGTCGGCGGCCTCGCCCGCCGCGGCGGTGACCGCTCCGTGCTGCGCACCGCGGGCACGATGGTGCTGGGCTCCGCGATCATCTACGCGGTCGGCGTCCCGTACCTGGCGCTGGCCACCGGCATGTCGGCGAGCGCCGCGATCGCGGCCGGCCTGGTGCCCTTCCTGATCGGTGACGCGCTGAAGGCCGCGCTGGCCATGGGCGCGCTGCCCGCGGCCTGGAAGCTCATCGGCCGCCGGGGCTGATCCCGTAGCTCCCCCCGAAGAGGCTCGCCGGGTCGTGACGCGACACCAGACCGGCGAGCCTCTTCTGTGTCCGGGCGTCGTGGAAGCCCTCGGTCCGGTCCCCGCCGCCGAAGGAGAAGCCGAGCGACCGGCCCAGGGCACCGGGGGCGAGCAGCCCGGCCACCTCCGCGTACAGGGCCCGTACCGACGCCACGTCCGTACCGTCCAGCGGTGAGAGCAGCCGCAGCAGGAACCCGGCCTCCCGGTAGGGCACCGCGTTGTCCACGGCGGGCCGGGCGGCGAGCGCGCCGCCCAGGTGGTTGAGCTGGACCACGGTCATCATCGGCGCCTTCGGCCCGGTCAGCTCCAGCACGCGCGCGGCGAGGTCCCCGTCCAGGCCGTCGAGCACCACACTGTCGCCGTAGTAGGCGTGCGGGAACGGCGGGTCGCTGTGAATGGTGTGGCTCTCGGCGTACGTCATCTCCCGCAGCGAGTCCGCGAGGGCCGGACCGATCGCCCGCAGCGGCGCGACCAGATGCTCGCCCTCGGCCGCGCCGCCGGTGTACGCGACCCGTACCGAGATCACGTACCGCCCGCGCAGCGGCTGGGGCAGCTGCGGGAGGTCGGGGTAGCGGATCGCCGCCAGCGAGGACGTCAGGGTGTCCGGCACGGTGCGGGTCCACTCCAGATAGCGGCCGGCCACCTCGGCGGCGGTCCCGTCCCCGTGGAAGGCGATCGAGCCGCCGTACAGCCGCCCGGCCTCCACCAGGCCGATCTCCATGGCGGTCACCACGCCGAGCCGGTGGCCTCCGCCGCGCAGTGCCCAGAAGAGACCGGGCTCGTCTGCCGGGGAGACATGGCGCAGCACCCCGTCGGCCGTCACTACGTCCAGCGCGCGCACGTGGTCGGCCGCGTATCCGAACTCCCTGGCCAGGACGGGGAGCCCGCCGCCGAGGGTGTAGGAGACCGCGCCGACCGAGGGGGACGATCCGTTCAGCGGGGCGAGGCCGTACGGCACGGCGGCCTCGATCACCTGCCCCCAGGTGACGCCCGCGCCGATCCGGGCGGTGCGGCGGACCGGGTCGATCTCGACAAAGTCCATCCGGCGGGTGCTGATCAGGACCCCGCCCTCGATGGCGCCGGGCTGTCCGTGGCCGGTGGCGTGGACGTGGACCCGGAGGCCGCGCGCGGCGGCGTCGGCCACGGCGGCGCGCACGTCCTCGGCGTGGGCGGCCTCCACGACGAGGTCGGGGCGGATGGCGAAACCGGTCTGGAAGCCGGACGGGGCGGTGGTGGTCATGGAAAGGCTCTCCGATCGCTCGCTCGGTGGCGTTGCGGGGAGAGCCTTTCCGGTAAACCTGACAACCGCCGTCAGGTATTGGCGGGTGTCCTACCGGCTGCCCGGTTCCGGCGGTTCCTGGCCTCGCGGACCAGTGCGATCGCCACCACCAGCGCCGCGACGAGCAGCGAGAGCAGTACCTGCTGACGTCCGCTGTCGTCGGTCAGCATGTAGACCAGGACGAACGAGATCATCGCGATGGTCGCCCAGGTCAGGTACGGGAAGAGCCACATCCGTACGACCAGCTTCTCCGGCGACTCGCGCAGGATCATGCCGCGCATCCGCAGCTGGGTGAAGCAGATGACCAGCCAGACGAACAGCGCGACCGCACCGGAGGAGTTCAGCAGGAACTGGAAGACGGTGTCGGGCCACCTGTAGTTGAAGAACACCGCGACGAAGCCGAAGACCACCGAGGACAGGATCGCGGCCTGCGGCACGCCCCGCTTGTTCGTCCGGGCGAACGCCTTCGGCGCGTCCCCGCGGCCGCCGAGCGAGAAGGCCATCCGGGAGGCCGTGTAGAGGCCGGAGTTCAGGCACGACAGCACGGCGGTGAGAACGATGACGTTCATGACCTGTCCGGCGTGCGGGATGCCGATGGAGTTGAGGGCGGCGACATAGCTGCCGTCCTTCACGATCGACGCGTCGTTCCACGGCAGCAGCGTGAGCACGATGAAGATCGAGCCCAGGTAGAAGACGGCGATCCGCCAGATCACGCTGTTGGTGGCCTTCTGGACGGCGCGCTGCGGGTCCTCCGACTCACCGGCGGCGAGGGTGACGATCTCGCTGCCCATGAAGGAGAAGACGACCATCAGCACACCGGTGAGGATGGCGCCCGGCCCCTCGGGGAAGAACCCGCCGCTGTCGGTGAGGTGCGCGAAGCCCGCGCCGGGGTTGTCCGAGCCGGGCAGCACCCCGAAGACGGCGAGCAGTCCGACGACCACGAAGGCGCCGATCGCCACGACCTTGATCCCGGCGAACCAGAACTCGAACTCGCCGTACGACCCGACCGAGACCAGGTTCGTCGCGGTCAGCACCACCATCACGATCAGCGCCCACGCCCACTGTGGGACGCCCGGCACCCAGCCCTCCAGGATCTTGGCACCCGCCGTGGCCTCGACGGCGAGCACCACGACCCAGAAGAACCAGTACAGCCAGCCGATCGAGAAACCGGCCCAGCGGCCCAGCGCCTGGTCGGCGTAGGCGGAGAAGGAGCCCGAGCTGGGGCGGGCCGCGGCCATCTCGCCGAGCATCCGCATCACGAAGACGACCATCAGGCCGACCAGCGCGTACGACAGCAGGATGGCGGGTCCGGCGGCGGCTATACCGGCGCCGGAGCCCACGAAGAGACCCGCGCCGATCACACCGCCGATGGCGATCATCGAGAGGTGGCGGTTCTTGAGTCCCGGCTTGAGACCGTCCGGGGAGTGGGGGGAGTCCGGCTCGGCCGGCCGGTCGACCGGCCCGGCCGTGGTCGTCTGCGACGTCATGGATCGAATCCTTACGTTCTCGGATCACGCGATGCGCGCCCGGCCGCCGCAGTGGGGTGCGACAGCGAGTGATGCATTGAAGCCCGGCGAACGGTAGAAGCGGAACCCCTTCCTCCGAATCGTTGACCCGATCGTTGCCCATGTGGCCGCGCTCACACGGAATCCGTGCGCGGCGCGGTCACCCGGGGTCCGCCGCAGGTCCCGGGCGGACGGCCGGAAGGTTCCGACCCCGATGGCGGCTACCCCGCGTCGCACGTGCCACACTCGGAGCATGCGCGTGTACCTCGGCTCGGACCATGCCGGCTATGAACTCAAGAACCACCTCGTCGAGTGGCTCACGGCCCAGGGCCACGAGGCCGTCGACTGCGGCCCCCACATCTACGACGCCCAGGACGACTACCCGCCGTTCTGCCTGCGTGCCGCCGAGCGGACGGCCGCGGACCCGGACAGCCTCGGCATCGTGATCGGCGGCTCCGGCAACGGCGAGCAGATCGCCGCCAACAAGGTCAAGGGCGTCCGTGCCGCGCTGGCCTGGAGCGAGCAGACCGCCGCCCTGGGCCGCGAGCACAACAACGCGAACGTGGTCGCCATCGGCGGCCGGATGCACTCGGTGGAGGAGTCCACCAGGTTCGTCGAGATCTTCCTCGCCACCCCGTACTCCAACGAGGAGCGTCACACCCGTCGCATCGAGATGCTGACGGCGTACGAGACGACCGGCGAGCTCCCTCCGATCCCGGCCCACCACCCGCAGCAGGGCTGACCGGCCTCCACCCCCGTGCCGCCGGTGCCCCCGGCGGCACAGCCATGTCCGCCCCCGCACACCCACCGAGGAGAGCCGACGCCGTGCCCGAGGGACACACGATCCACCGCCTCGCCGCGGACCACCGGGACAGGTTCGCCGGGCGCCCGGTGCGGGTGAGCAGCCCGCAGGGCAGGTTCGCCGCGGGCGCCGCGCTGCTCGACGGCCGGCCCCTCGCCGACGTGGACGCCCACGGCAAGCACCTCTTCCTCGGCTTCGACGGCGCCGGCTGGGTCCATATCCACCTGGGCCTGTTCGGCAAGCTCGGATTCGGTACGGTCCCGGCCCCGCCGCCCACCGATACGGTCCGGCTGCGACTGCTGAACGAGGAGCACCACGCGGATCTGCGCGGCCCGACGGCCTGCGCGCTGATCACCGAGCCCGAGAAGCGCGCGATACACGAGCGCCTGGGACCGGACCCGCTGCGGACCGACGAGGACGGCGAGCGGGCCTGGCTGCGGATCTCGCGCAGCCGGATCACCGTCGCGGCCCTGCTGATGGACCAGAAGGTCATCGCGGGGGTCGGCAACGTCTACCGCGCGGAGGTGTTGTTCCGGCACGGGATCGACCCGTACCGCCTCGGCCGGGACCTCACGCGCGCGGAGTGGGACGCGATCTGGGCGGACCTGGCGGTGCTGATGCGCGAGGGCGTGCGGAACAACCGGATCGACACGGTCCGTCCCGAGCACCTGCCGGAGGCGATGGGCCGCCCGCCGCGCGTCGACGACCACGGCGGCGAGGTGTACGTCTACCGCAGGGCCCGGCAGTCCTGCCACATCTGCGGCGGCGAGATCCGCACCGCCGACCTCGCCGCCCGCAATCTCTTCTGGTGCCCGGGGTGCCAGAAGCGCTGAGGGCTGTCCCGCCAGGAATTGCGGGACAGCCCTTGGAAGGCCCCTAGAACCCCCGCGGCAGCCACGGCGCCACGTCGGAGAGGAACGCCGACGACGCCTCCGCCAGCGCGCCCGCCCGCAGCTCCCGTACCCGCCCGGCCTGCCCCAGCGAGCTCAGCGACTCGCCGCCCAGATAGGCCGAGCCCAACTCCCGTACCGAGAGCTCCAGATCGGCCGGGTCGTCGGTCCGGCGGCAGGACGCGACGCCCTTCTCGTCGGCCGTGAGCCGCCAACGCCCCTCGTTCCAGGGGCAGAACGCGTCCGCCACCTCGAACACCACGTCCAGCGGGCCCCGGTACGTCCGGGCCTCCAGCGCCGCACCCAGCTCCACCAGGCGCACGTGGAGCGAGTCGCGGACCCGGATGTTGCACCGCCGCACGTCCGACACCAGGTGCAGCACCGCGTCGTCGACCGGGCGGTTGCGGGCCACGACCGTCGTCATCAGGTCGATCTCGAAGACGAACCGCCACAGCGCCGCGTACGCCGCCGGGTCCAGGGCGGCCAGATCGTTGACCACGATGGTGCCCTTGGGACCGGACGGCTCCCACTCCGGCTTGATGTGATACGTCACATTGCCGACGATCTCCCCGTCCCGCTCCGCCAGCACGCACTGCTGTGCCGAGGAGCCCTGGCGGCCGGAGACCGGGTCGATCATGGGCTTGCGTTCCCAGCCGGGCCCGTGGACCGGGACGCCGGGACGGCCGGAGACCAGCCGCTCGTACACGCTCTCGCACGCGGCCATCGCCTCGTCCGGCTTCGCGTGGCGCAGCCGGACCTCGTCCGTGCCCGGCGGCACGTCCAGCCGGATCCGGTCCTTCTCGATCGTCATGGACATCTGCCGCGAGGCGGGACCGTAGCCGAACCGGCCGTAGATCGCCGGTTCCGAGGCCGTCAGCACGGCGAACGGCTCGCCCAGCGCGCGGATGTCGTCCAGCTGCCGGCGCATCATCGAGGTCAGCAGCCCACGCCTGCGGTGCGTGGAGGCGACGCTCACCATCGTGATCGCGGCGGCGGGCACCAGCGCCCCACCCGGCACGGCGACCCGGAAGCTGAACGCCCCCGCCGTGCCGACCACGTCGTCACCGTCCCAGATACCGAGCGACCGTTCGTGCTCGGTCAGCTGCTCGAACAGCTCGCGCTCCTCGGGCGTCTCCGGGTCCCCGCCGAACGCCAGCTCCAGACACTCGAACCATTGGTTCCATTCGGACGGACGCAGTACGCGAAGCTCAGTAGTCATGGGCCATGCCTACCAGGGGCAAGGCGCTGGGGGCGACCCGATTTCGAACGCATTGTCGCGGGGTCCCCCTGCACCTCGGGCGGCCGGGTGGATAAGGTCCCCGCAATGGCACGTCGCGCAGGAGCAGACACGTACCCGGCCCGATTGCGGAAATCGGCGCACCGGGCACGCATCGCGCTGCGCAAGTCCGGGGTCGACTACTTCCGCGGCGACGGATCGGACTGGATCGCGCTGGCAGGTCTGCTGCTCACGATTCCGGCCATCACCTGCGCCACCCTCTTCGACGCGGTGTGGTGTTCCCCGGCCGCACTCGTCCTGCCGATCGTCGCGGGCGGCCTGCTGCTGCGCCCGGCCAGTCTGCTGGGCCTGTACGCGACCGCCGCCACCGCCCTGATCGTGGAGTCGGTCGCGCTGGGCCCGTACGGCGACGGCCCGGCCCGGGTGACCCCCGGGATCGTCCTGGTGGTCGCGGCCTGCGGCTTCTTCGGACTGATCCTCGCCCAGTTCCGGGCCAGGGTCGGGGTGCCGTGGCGGCGCGGCGGCACCATGCTCTTCGACCTGCGCGAACGCATCCGGGTCCAGAGCGCCCTGCCCCGGCTGCCGCAGGGCTGGCACCGCGAGATGGCGCTGCGCCCGGCGGGCGGGCAGTCCTTCTCCGGGGACTTCGTCGTCGCCGCCCGCACCAACGGCGGGCGCACCCTGGAAGCCGTGCTCACCGATGTCTCCGGCAAGGGCATGGACGCGGGCTCCCGCGCCCTCCTGCTGTCCGGCGCCTTCGGCGGGCTGCTCGGCTCGCTGCCCCCGCACGGCTTCCTGCCGGCGGCCAACGGCTATCTGCTGCGCCAGGACTGGGACGAGGGGTTCGCCACCTCGATCCATCTGGTCCTGGACCTCGAATCGGGCGACTACGAACTCCTGTCGGCCGGCCACCCGCCCGCCCTCCAGCTCCACTCGGGCAGCGGCCAGTGGGAGGAGAAGGCGGCCGAGGGGCCGCTGCTGGGGGTGTACGACGGGGCGCAGTTCGACGCCGTGAAGGGCTCGCTGGCCCCCGGCGACGTGCTGATGCTCTTCACGGACGGCCTGGTCGAGGCGTCCGACCGGGACATCGCGGAGGGCATCGACCGGCTGACCGGCGAGGCCGACCGCTATGTCGCCACCGGGTTCGAGGGCGCGGCCTGGCATCTGATCGAGGCGTGTGCCAAGGACGTCAACGACGACCGGGCGCTGCTGCTGCTCTCGCGCAGGTCCTGAACCGACACCGACACCGACACCGACACGGGCGCCGACACCGACACCGACACGGGCGCCGACACCGACACCGGCACCGGCACCGACACCGGCACCGGGTCCTCCGGGCACGGGCGCCTCCGGGCACGGGGCCGAGCGGGCCGAAGCCGCTCTCCCTGCCCCCGGAACGCCACGGGTGCCGCTCAGGCCGGGACCGGGAGTTTCCCGGATCGGCTGTCGCTGTCCTCGTCCCGGCCCCGCCCGCCCGGCAGGATGCGGGCGAGCCAGTGCGAGCGCCCGGCCGCCAGCGGCGCGAGGACCGCGAGGAGCAGTACGTAGCCCGCGATGAACGGGGAGAGCCGCTCGTCCAGCCCGGCGGCCGCCGCCATCGTGGCGAGGATCAGGGCGAACTCGCCGCGCGCCACCAGCGTGGTGGAGATGTTCGCGGTGGCCTGCGGACCGAACGAGTAGACCTTCGCGGCGGCGATTCCCGCGCATACGTTCATCACCAGGGTCACCGCGACGGCGGCCAGCACCGGCCAGAGCACGGTCGGCAGATCGCCCGGGTCGATGGAGAGCCCGAAGGCGAAGAAGAAGATCGCGCCGAAGGCGTCCCGCAGCGGGTGGACCAGCTTGAGGATGCGTGGCCCGGAGGCCGTGCTGCCGAGCATCAGGCCGACCATGAAGGCGCCGATCGCGTCCGCGACCCCGAACCACTCCGAGACGCCGGCCACGAGGACCGCGGCACCGAGGAAGGAGATGACCAGGAGTTCGTCGTCACGGGTGTTGATCAGCTTGCCGATGACCGCGGTGCCGAACCGGGCGGCCAGTGCGAGCAGCAGCAGGAAGCCGAAGGCCTTGCCGCCGTCGACCGCCGCGGCGGAGAGGCTGTCGGCGCCCGACAGGATGGGCTGGAGGGCGGCCAGGTAGAGGGCGAGGAAGACGTCCTCGACCACGATGATGCCGAGGATCGGCTTGGTCTCCGGATTGCCGATCCGGCCCAGGTCGACCAGGACCTTGGTGACGATGGCGGACGACGAGATGCCGAGCACACCGGCGAGGACCAGCGCCTCGGACGTGCCCCAGCCCAGCGCGAAGCCGAAGCCGAGCCCGGCGCCGACGTTCAGGGCGAGATAGGTGCCACCGGCGACGGCCATCTTGCGGCCGCCGGTCTTGAGGTCGTCGAGGTGGAATTCGAGGCCGAGGTAGAAGAGCAGCAGCACCAGACCGAGCGCGGAGAGCATCTCCAGCTCGTGCGGGTCGGCGACGAGCACGATCCCGGGGGTGTGCGGGCCGAGCAGGATTCCGGCCAGGATGAACAGGGGGATGGTCGGCAGTCCGATGCGGCTGCCGACGCGGGCGAGAACGGCGGCGGCCAGGAAGGCGCCGCCCATGGCGATGAGCGTGTCTGCGTGTCCGATGAGCCCAGTCCTTCGTCAAGTCAAGAGAGTGTCAAGAAAGCGTCAGTAATTAGTTTACCGAACGATTGACCTTGCAACTGTGTGCCCCTTCAAGGCGTCGGCTGTCCGCCCCGCCGGGTGCCGGCCCCAGGACCCCCGCCCCGACCTCCCCGGATCCGCCTTCCCCCGGGCGGACCTGGGGTTTTCCCCACCCTCGATCCGCCAGCAGCCGCCATGTTCCCGATCCGCCCGGCTCCGTAGGTTCGAATCACGGTCGAAGAAGCGGCCGTCGAGCAACGGAAGGCGGACATCATGGGGCTGCGACGCAGCAGGCAGCGCGCGCAGGACGGGCAGTACACGGCGGACTTCCACCACGGGCCCGCGCCCGTGGACCTCGCCGTCGAACTGCGCGGTGTCCGCAGGCAGTACGGCCGCGGCGGCTCCGCCGTCCACGCGCTGCGGGGCATCGACCTCGCCCTCCCGCGCGCCACCTTCACCGCCGTGATGGGCCCCTCCGGCTCCGGCAAGTCCACCTTCCTCCAGTGCGCGGCCGGACTCGACCGCCCCACCGAGGGCTCCGTACGCCTCGGCGGCACCGAGATCACCGGCCTGAGCGAGAACCGGCTCACCGAACTGCGCCGCACCCGCCTCGGCTTCGTCTTCCAGTCCTTCAACCTGCTGCCGTCCCTCACGGTCGAGCAGAACGTCGTCCTGCCGATGCGCCTGGCCGGACAGCGCACCGGCTCCGCCCGCGGCCGCCGCGACGCCGCCGAGATGCTCACCCGGGTCGGCCTCGGCGACAAGGGCGGCCGCCGCCCCTCCCAGCTCTCCGGCGGCCAGCAGCAGCGCGTCGCCGTCGCCCGTGCCCTGGTCACCCGCCCCGACGTGATCTTCGCCGACGAGCCGACCGGCGCCCTCGACACCACCACCGCCGCCGAGATCCTCGCCCTGCTCCGCAACGCGGTGGACGGCCTCGGCGCCACCGTCGTCATGGTCACCCACGACCCGGCCGCCGCCGCCTACGCCGACCAGGTGCTCTTCCTCGCCGACGGCGCGATCGTGGACCGCCTGCCGCGCGCCGACGCCGCGCAGGTCGCCGCCCGGATGGCCGCACTGACCGCCCGGACCGTCCCCGCCCACGCAGGAGCAGCAGCCTGATGTTCAGCCCGCACGCCCCGAACGGCCTCGCCCGCGCGGCCGTCCGCTTCAAACCCTCGTCGTTCATCGGGACCTTCGTCGCGCTCCTGCTGGCCGCGGCCGTCGTCTCCGCCTGCGGCATCCTGCTGGACACCGGCCTGCGCGCCTCCGTCCCCGCGGACCGCTACGCGAAGGCCCCCGTGGTGGTCGCCGCCGACCAGCGGGTCCACATGACGGTCGGCACCGGCGAGGGCTCGTACGACGCGGCCCAACCCGTACCGGACACCGCGCGACTCCCGGAATCCCTGGTGGGCAAGATCGCCGCGGCCCCCGGCGCGGCGGCCGCGATCGGGGACGTGAGCTACTCCGTACGACAGGGCGGCACCTCCCTCACCGCTCACGGCTGGGGCTCCGCCGCCCTCACCGGTACACGGCTGCTCACCGGCGAGGCGCCCGGTACCGGCGAAGTCGTCGTACCCACCGCCACCGGGGCCCGGGCCGGCGAGCAGATCACCCTCGACACCCCCGCCGGCGCGCGGGAGTTCCGCGTCGCGGGCACCACCGCCACCGACGTCACCGTCTGGTTCACCGACCGGCAGGCCGTCGAGCTCTCCGGCCACCCCGGCCGGGTCGACGCCATCGCCGTACTCGCCGCCCGGGGCACCACCACCGACACCCTCGCCGGCCAGGTGCGCGATGCCGTCGGCCGCACCGCCACCGCCCAGGTCCACACCGGTGACGGCCGGGGCGCCGTCGAGGACGCGGGACTCGCGGGCGCCTCGGAAGTCCTCGTGGGCCTCGGCGGATCCTTCGGCGGCATCGCCACCATGGTCGCCGTCTTCACCGCCGCCGGTACGGTCGCCCTCTCCGTCGGCCAGCGCAGCCGCGAGTTCGCCCTGCTGCGCGCCATCGGTGCCACCCCGCGCCAGCTGCGCCGCTCCATCGCCACCGAATCCCTGCTCGTCGCCCCGCTCGCCGGAGCGCTCGGCTGCCTGCCCGGAATCGCCCTGGCCCACTGGTGGTTCGGGCAGCTCCAGGACCGGGGAGCCATCCCCGGGCCCGTCGGTCTGCGCGTCTCCTGGCTGCCGTTGACCGTCGCCACGGCCGCCACGATGCTCACCGCGCTGTGCGCCGGATACTTCGCCGCCCGCAAGCCGTCGAAGAGCAAGCCGGGGCAGGCGCTCGCACAGGCCGCCGTGGAACACCCCCCGTTCGGCTGGATCCGCACCCCGCTCGGTATCGCCGCCCTCGTCGGCGGTGGAGTCTTCGCGGGCGTCGCCGCGTCCACGAGTGGCGAGGACGCGGCGAACGCCGCACTCGGCGTCGTCATGTTCTTCATGCTCGCGGTCGGCCTGCTCGGTCCGCTGATCGCCCGGATCTGCGCCGCCCTCATCGGCCTCCCGCTGCGCGCGGCAGGCGCGTCGGGCTCGCTGGCCGCCGCCAACTCCATGACGAACTCGCGCCGACTGGCCTCCGCGATCACTCCGATCGTGCTCGCCATGGCCTTCTCCTCCACACTCGTCTTCATGCAGACCAGCGAGGAGCGGGTGGTCGCTCACCAGCAGCGTGACGCCGTCACCGCCGACCACATCGTCTCCGCCCCGGGCGGGCTCGCCTCCGACGCGACCGAACGGGCCGCCGCCACACCCGGTGTCACGACCGCCGTCGGGCTGCTCCGCAGCTCCGTCCTGGTGCCCACCGGATCGGGCGGGGACCGCAGGCTCCAGAGCACCTCGGCCCAGGGGATCACCGGCTCCGCCGACGACCTCGCCGAGGTCCAGGACCTCGACGTCAGGACCGGATCGCTCACCGGTCTGCGGCCCGGCACCGTCGCCGTCGACACCACCCTCGCCGACTCGGCGGATCTGGGCACCGGTGACCGGCTCGCCCTGCGCCTGCCGGACGGCACCAAGGCGTCCCCGAAGATCGTCGCCGTCTACGGACGCGGCCTCGGCACCAGCCTCGTCACGTTCCCCGCGGCCGATCTGAAGGCCCACCTGACCTCGTCGTACGTCTCCGACGTGCTGGTGCGGGCCACTCCCGCCGCCGCACAGAAGCTCACCGCGCTCGGCACCGTCACCGACCGCTCCGGCTACGCCGCCGCACAGGACAGGGACCGCGAACTCAACGCCTGGGCCAACACCGTCATGGCCTCGGTGCTCGGCGGGTTCGCCGCCGTCGCCGCCGTCAACACCCTGGTGATGACCGTCCTGGACCGCCGTCGCGAACTGACGATGCTGCGGCTGGTCGGCTCCACCCGCCGCCAGGTCATGGGCATGATCCGCTGGGAGGCCCTGCTGGTCACCGTGGCCGGCGCCGCGCTCGGCATCGCCATCGCCCTGGCCACGCTCTTCCCGATGATGAAGGGCCTGACCGGTGAGTCGCCGTACATCCCGCCGGCCCTGCTCGGGACCTTCGTCGCCGCGATCATCGGCCTCGGCCTCGCCGCCGCCCTGATCCCGGCCCGGGCCGCCCTTCGCAGGACGGAGGCCCGTCCGTAGAGTCGGCCCATGACCGAGCCGCACGCCCATCTGACCCTGGCCGAAGTCGAGGCGATCGCCCGCGAGGCCCACGCCGAGCAGCGGGACAAGGCGGGACGCCCGTACACCGAACACCTCGCCGCGGTCGCCGAGGGGGTACGGGTCCGGGGCGGCAGCGACGACCAGATCGCCGCGGCCTGGCTGCACGACGCGGTCGAGGACGACGCGCTGCCGGCCCGGTGGCTGGCGGAGGCGGCGCTGCCGCAGCAGGTGAAGGACATGGTCCTCGCCGTCACCAGACGTGACGGCGAGGACCTCCGTGCGTACACCCGGCGCATCCTGGACACCCCGGGCGCCCTGCTGGTCAAGGAGTCCGACCTGGCGCACAACGCGGACCCGGCCCGCCTCGCCGTGCTGGAACCGGCGACCCGTACCCGGCTGACCGAGAAGTATGCGCAGGTACGGGCGATGCTGGGGCTCACCCCGGGCGAATCGCCCGCCGAGCAATCGGTTCAAGCCAACACGGTGAAGGGCTGATCCACTTCTCCGCCCGGCTCAGAGCCGGGCGGAGGCCCGCCGGAACGCCCAGTCCATGTCCGGCTCCGTCACCGGGCGCAGCACCCGCCGCACCGGCGGTGTGCACATCAGCGTCACGGCGACCGCAGCGACCACCGAGACGAGGACCAGGCCGACGGGGGCCGCGAGCCAGTCGTAGACGTCGAACACCCCGGCGTACCCGGCTCCCTTGATCAGGAAGCCGTGCAGCAGATAGCCGCAGATCGTGCCGGCGCCGAGCACCGTGAACCACATGCGGCGGCGCGGCACCCAGGCCAGGAAGCCGATGGTGAGCAGCAGCGCGCAGCCGAACATCGCCAGGGTCATCACGGCGCCGGACCACCACGGCGCGCCCATCTCCTGCGCGCTGTTGCTGCGGTAGAACCAGCCCAGCTGCATCCGGGGCGCCACCCAGTACGCGAACAGCAGGGCCCCGGCGAACAGCGGCAGCGCGGCCGTCCGCACCTCACGCCGGCGCACCAGCTCGAAGTGCTCGGGCCTCAGTCGCAGCCCCAGCACGAAGAACGGCAGGAACTGCAGGACACGCTGGAGATCGAGGTCGTCGCCGATCGTCGGGCAGACGGAGGCGAGTACGGCGATGACCAGCGCCACCGGCAGCGGATGGCGCAGCGCCTGCCAGATCGGCGTGGTGAGCCGCCAGACGAACAGCGCGATCAGGAACCACGTGAGGTACCAGGGGTCGAGCAGGCTGATCGACTGATCGGCCGCGTCGTCCGCGTACCGCTTGAACAGGGAGTACGCCGTCTCGAACACCACATAGGGCACGGCGACGCCGGTGACCAGGCGCTTCACCTTCGCGGCGGACATGTCGAAGGAGCGGGAGAAGTAACCGGAGACGATGATGAACGCCGGCATGTGGAAGGTGTACGCCACCATGTACAGCGCCCGGGCGGTCCGGCTGCCGTCCATCACCGGTTCCCACGAGTGCGCCACCGCGACGAGCACGATGGCCAGGTATTTGACGTTGTCGAAGTAGGCATCACGCCGCTTCGCCGGTGCGGCGCCCGGCGGCTTGTTCGCCACCGGCGCGGTGGGTGGCGCGGTGGCTGTCGTCGTCCCTCGGTGTCTGGGCTCCGACTCCCGGGTCGCCGATGGGAGCGGGGCCCTCTGAAATACGTTCGGAGCGTGGAACATCTCACGCACCTTAGACGCCCCGATTGCAATTCGTAAAACCGCTCCGAGATATCGATCGTTCCTGCCCCAATCGAAAGTGAAACCACCAGCAACCGCCCGCTATGCACCGATTAATCCACCTTAAATGGTGCATATCGGCAGGCAGTTGAGGGCCGTGAATTTAATCGCACCTGAAGCTTGGAATTGCATGTGGATGAAGTGTGTGGGTATGGAAACCGTCACATTCGCAAGCCATTGTGAATGATCGATTCACAGTTCAATCACAGGAATGCGGAACGCTGTGCGCGGGCCCGCGGGGCGGGGGCGGGCGCAGTGCGACCCCTCGTGCGGCTGTGCGCCCCGAGTGCGCGCGGGGCGCAAGGATGGCGCGATCCCGTCACTTCGATCCGTCACCCGGCAGCGACCACAGGGGAGTTGGTGGCACGATGGACGGGACGGAGGAGTGCTAGGCCGCACACCTCCGGGCCGGCAAGGCGGACCGACCAAGGGTGTGAGCAGTCGTGGCCATTTCACTGTCTGTGGTGCTGATGTTGGCGATCATCCTGGTGGTCCTGATCCGGGGCGGCTCGATCAAGCCCGGGCCGGCGATCGTCGCGGCGCTCTTCGGCTTCTTCCTGGCGTCGACCGGCATGGCGCCGTCGATCAACAGGTTCATGAACTCGATAGCGGAGACCATCAACCAGATCTCCTTCTGACCCCGGCCGGGGGGGGGCCCCCCCCCCCCCGCGGGGGGGGGGGGGCCCCCGGGGGGGGGCGCCCCCCGCCCCGAAAAGCCCCGTGCCGCGCGGGCTTACCCCGCCCCGGCCCCAACCAGGAGCGGGCGC